>JAZRBU010000039.1:0-27081 GCA_045635265.1 Akkermansia sp. | reverse complement strand
ACATTCACCAGATTAAGCCTGTCACTCACCTGCAGCACCCGGATTTCATGCCCCTGCCCCAACCGGAGCAACAAATCGCGCACCACATCAGCAGAAACATCCAGCCACTTGGCAATCGTCCCCACCTTAGCGAACTCATAGTCCTTCACATCCACCACCCGCACCGCAGGCAGCCCCAACTTCTTATAATCAGACTTCTCCATAAAATTAACCTTTCCTGTAAAAACTTGGCGTCACCTGCATTGCGCTTTGAGCCTCACGGGCGGGAACATGGACAAACAACCGCCCGCATCGGCACCGGTGACATAATAGAAACTTGAACCCTACTCCTGCCCCTGCTACCTTTCTACCCTATGGACAAACAACAACACACAGAACTCATCAGCGCATTGAACAACATCTGCTCCGTCCTCAACGAGATAAAGAACCAACTCCACGCAGGCATCCGCGTAACCAACCCATCACTCTGCGAAACAGCGGACAAACTCGGAGCCCTCGTAAAAGCCGTAAAGCAACAGCAGAAGTAACACACAGCAGCCGCTGCTCGTGTTCCCCCACCACCCACAAATCCGTCCCCTCCACCGGGTACGGACCAAGGGCGTATTGAAACGACCCATCCGGCAGATAAACCCTACCATAGCGCATCAGCGCCACAGCCTCCTGCTCAGAAATAATCTTCTTATCCATAAAACTACTCTCCTTTCTTAACCCTAATCCACTCATCCTCACCTGTCCCGGACAAGAAGTTAAAAAAAATCCTGTAAGTTTCGAGCGCAAACGGCACATCGATTGACTTTGTCTAACAGATCGCGCGAACCTTGCTGCGCGCAAAGTTGCGCGAAGTATTGCGAACATTCCTGCAGGCACGACCTCACAAATTCCAAGTCAGTATCGACCCAAAAGCTATATGCTACAGCGTTATGTTCACCTTTCTCTCTCACCAGATCCATAAAACTAACCTTTCTTACTCGCAGCGCGGGACTTCAGTCCCGCCAAATTCGTCCTTCGTAAATCATAACTCGTACTTCATTTAAACTCCGCCATATACTTTCCCGTCACCGGCTCGCGCTTCGGCAGAGAGAGCACCCTCTGCTTCAGCTCCGGGCTCATTCGCCGCTTACCCTTCAGGCAAAGCGCCATATGCGTGCGGCTCACCCCGCAGGCCTCCGCTGCGGCCATGCAAGACCAACCCCAGCTATAGAGCCATTGCGGCGTAATCTTCCCCGTGCGGTTAACAGCACCTAATTGCTTCTTGATTTTCATCGCCTTTCGTGTTAATTTGTTTCCGTTGTAACCCGTCCTGTTTCGTGTTTGGGTGCGGGTTACGGCTCTATTTAACCGTTACGCTAAAGTTTATGCAAGAAAAAAATCAGCCTTTCGGTAAAATTTCTGAAAACATTCGGGCGGCTCTTTCAACCAGAGGGCTAAACCAAAATCAATTAGCAGAACTCGCAAATATCTCATACGTAACGATTTCCCGATATATGAGCGGAACCCGAACACCGGGAACAGAAGAACTCTACCGCATGGCTCAAACTCTGGATGTCTCCATGGAATTTCTTTTAACCGGGCGGAAAGACGCTGATTCCTCTTGGAAACTCCGAGCACTTGCTGCCGAACAAAAACTATCCGACCTGCGAGGAATACTCCCCCTCTACGCTGAAATAAACGGAAAATTTACCGAACTCAACTCTAAACTCACCAAACTCGCAACCGAATAACTATACATAGTATATGAAAGGTAAAGAATTAAAAGAAGAAATCCAAAGGGTACGAAAACTTATAGGAGATAAAATCCTAGAAATCAACGCAGAATACAAATGTCCTTTCTGTAGAGAAGAAGTTTTTTCTATATCTATAGGAGAAGCACGCGATATGATTTATGCATTCGGTTCTGAACCAGAAGTTCCTCCAATGACGACACTTCCTACGATTTACATGATATGTAGCAACTGCGGACACATTACTCCGTTTGCGGTCAAAACTCTTATAAAAAATTGGAATGAAATTACAAGCACGAAGGTTGAGAAGTCATGAAATTATCGACAAATGAGCAATATGAAAGAGAAGAAGAAGCATTGCAAGATGATGATAATTACAAAAATATTCAAGAACAAAAGCTAGTATTAAAAGAACAAATTGAAGCATACGAAATGTATGCACAACATCAGCAGAATGAAAATTACAGAAAAGATAGAGAACAAACAGCAAAACAAGTCAAATGGGGAACGTGCATCTGGTTAGTATTTGTAATCATCACCCTAATCATACACTATTTACGTTTCGATAAACTTGGATTAGATAACTCCGTTCTTATCGCTTTAGTTTCATCTACGACAGCAAGCGTAATAGGTATGTTTGTTATTATTCTCCGCTGGCTTTACCCCCATAAATAACTCGCCCAACTAAAAAAAACAGTAAACTATGGAGACAAAGAAAAACATATCCTTTGTGAAGCCTTTTCTGTGGTGGGGCATTGGTGTGGTCACCATAATCGGCGCATATTGGGGAATCGTACGTTTCATTTATAAAGTAAATTACTTTACCCCATGGCTAGAACCGAACGAATTCGGTGATATGTTCGGCTTTTTGTCTTGTCTCTTTTCTGGATTGGCATTCGCTGGGTTGATTGTCACAATTCGCCAACAACGAGATGATTTAGAGCTGCAGCGCCAAGAACTCAAAAGAGCAAACGACGAAGCGGAAGCCCAAACCAAACAATTCGAAGAACAGACCCAGCAATTCAAAGAACAAATCGAGCTCGCCCGGCAAGCACAAATCAGAGACGATTTCTACAGGCGCATATCAATTCTCCAGCAACTAGAAGAGTCTATAGCATATACATACAAAAAACGCAATCCAACAAGAAATGTAACAGAATATGGCATTGAAGCAATAGCTCATTTTTACAAGAACAATGCTAAAATACTTGACGCTATAAAAAAAAACTGTAGCACACTATCACATATTGCCGCAGATGAAAGGACACACAACGAAACACTACTTGTATGGAAACAAAATGTGTTAGCCCTATTAGACGATGTAAAAGATATTGAATCACATAAAGAAATCATACTATCAAGACTTTCATCACATGGAAAAGCCCTTATAGTCTTTCTCAGCCCAGACAAGCCAGGAACAAAGAAACTATTTCAACCTTCTGATTTCCCAGATGAATTACCAGGCAAAAAAACATTAAAATATTACCATAAAATTATATCAATAAAATTACAGCACCATATTCATGGAGAACGAGCTAAAAACAGAGTAACAAAATTCATTCTAGATAATCCCCCTCCTCCCAAACCACAGAGCCCGCTCCGCCCACCGAGGAGCAAAAGAAAAGCCCCGGCAACCCGGGGCATAAAAGCAACTACTTATTATCCGGCGCCCCATCAGAGGGCGGAGGCGCGGACGTCTTCTTCTTAGAACCCGCCGAACCGTTAGCCGGCTTCCTTTGAGCGGTTGTTTTGGGCAAAGCGGAAACATCGACCCCACATTGCTTCAACCCATTTTTAACAACATCTTCCAAGACCATTCCTGTTATCTCCTGAAAACGCTGCTCAATAGTTCTTTTCACTTTCCGTTCAGATTTTTTATTTTCAATATTATCTTTCGTCTTAAAGAACACGAAATAGCGCTTTTCATTCTCGAATTTCCTGTTTTCCCACCAATAAACGCAAGCAGATACCCAGCGCGTCAATAAAAGATGCAACATGAATAAAATTGGCCAAAAGCCCAAGCCTCCCTCCTTTCCATGAATGACGAGCAGGAACAAGAAAACAAGGAAAAGCCAGCTAAAAAACAAACACCCCCTCCTTATCCAGCGTTCCCACAAGGCTAACGCTGCTTTAATGCAATCAACATTATTCTGCACTTTCTTATACTCAGAAGCCATGTATTCACGGTACTCCGGACTAGCATTCGCATTCTTTTCCAGCTTAGACAGTTCATTCTCCACATCGCTCTTTAATGCCTCAATACTGTCATTTCTAGGGACAACAATAAACTCGCGGATACGAGAAGAAAAACAAACAGACGCCAAAACCATTAACGATGTTTGTGTAAAGAACCATCCCCCGCAATATGAGGAATTCCAAACAACCCAATCCAACACATCTTTCCACATGGTGAGAAAAAAGCTATAAAACATTACCGCATGCAAAGCATATCCGGGACATGAGAATAAGCATCCTCCCAGAACGTCTCAAAAACAACTTCCAACGACTGTGCCGTCCTTAGTTTCTCCTCCGATTTAGCACAAGCACAAACAATAGCAGACTTATCCTCCTCATCCGTCTCTATACGATAGCGCTTGCAATCAACAACAGCAAAATGAGGAAAATCAGTTTCCTCATTCATTACACGAAAAGCATTTATTTCCATCAGGCCATTGGCTACATCCTTGGCACTAATGTCTCTAGAAGCAGTCAACACCTTTACATCAACCCCTTTACTTTGCGCCTCCTTAAACACAGACAGTAGCTTTCCATATGCGGCTTTGTTAAGATGCCCACAGAAAATGCGAACACTCTGCTCCGCTGAAAGCACAAACTCACGCAAAATGATGGCAGCATGCCACACGCTTTTGTTGCGAAACAGCTCATCATCTTCTTCACTAATACTTCGCCGAACAACCTCGGCATACGCATCAAGCTCAGGCTTACTGTACGGGCAACTGAACTGCTCACAGCAGTCCCCATGCATCACCCCACTGCTGTCATCTACCATCATCATAAGTATAAAATCATGTTTAAATGAATAAAAAAGGCACATATCACATAACACCCGCCTTACGAAAGGATAATACCACCACGCACACCCATAATCAAGCGAATTTTCTACAAATTTTCTTCATGCCCGCCAATAAAAATCGAAAATTATCACCACAACTCCCTAGACAACAGATCCAAGGTCTAATCACAGGCACTAAATACCGCGTCATACACCGCAGCGCGAAAACAGCGCGACAAGCTCGCAACTGCCTAACAATAAAAGCTTCTTATTCCCACAGCCAGTACAAAAAAACATCTATGAATAACGCTCTGTAGAGGATATAGTCCCTTTACAGAGCGTTTTTTCTTGTAGTAACTCCTGCATGTGTGATAGCGAGGGGTCACACAATAGGGTCACATGGGGTCACACCCCGCCGACCAATACGGAGAGTGTGCTGCCGTATTGTACGGAGTTCCTCTCCGATACCCGTAGACGGCATTCCGGCCCCGTTTCATCCCGCCCCCTTCCCTTGCCCCTCCTTCCACATACCAACAAGTGTTTTTTGCACATTTTAGTTTCTAAATAATAAACATTTCCTGATTTCCAAGTGTTACTTATTATTCCTGAACTATATTTGTCAAGTTTTCTTAGATATTTTCTTGACAAAATGTATAAAAGATGGTTAATTTTCAGCAAAACGAGGGAAAGAAAAGAAACAGGAATGATTCCGGAACCAAAATACCGCCAGATGGAACTGAATCCGCGCACAGCGGATGGAGAGCAGCACAGCCCCGAGCAGGTACGCCTGCAGGTTGAGCAGGCACGCCAGCAAGCGGAATTCTTTGAGGCTCAGCGCGCGCAGTGGGAGGCTCAAAGACAGGCTCTGGAACAAAGCAATGAACAGAAAGCGCTGTTCAACGAAGGCCTGAACGACATAGGCATGAAGTTGCACTATGCGGTGCAGCGCATGGATCATGAGCTGGATTCCATGAAGCGCGAATACGAAGAAGTATCACGCGTGTGCGACCACCTGAAACGCCACCTGAAGATTCTTTCCTCTTTGCAGCCGGAGCAATGGAGCACGGAAGGTTTTGCCTCCCGACTTCATGAAGCGCTGCCGAAACTGGAGCGAGCCGAGAGCGATTTCAATGAGATTTACGCATCCGCCGGTCGCTACCGACACACAGACATCTTCACCCGCAAGCCGGGAGAAGAGAACAGAAAGGGACTGAACTGGAGCATCATCGGCGAGGAGCTGCTGCGTGGTCTGTCTTTCCACTTTCCTCTCTTCCTTCTGATTCTCATCAGCTGGCTGGTCTATCAATATCTGCTCGCCTGAGCCGTCATCACATCACCTCTCTCCCCCACGTATCACCCCCATGTCCCGAAACGAATCCTTACGCCGTCTCAAGATGCAGGATCTGGAGCGCAGCTCCATGCGCAGCCGCCGAGAAGCGGACCCGCAGGCTTGGCGAGACACCGCCTGGCAGGCCTCTGATTACATGCTGGAGCAACCGCGCCGCGGCCGCAACACCCTGGGGCCGCAGGAGGACGTTATGGAGGAGAGACGGGTACGCCGCCAGCGGGTGGTCGGCACCGTCAGTGCAGGACACAGCCGCCGCAGCGGCCTGGGAGAGAGCTTCTTAGTCCTGCTCGCGCTGATTGCCTCCGTTGCAGCAGTCTACTGGTTCTGCATGCAGCAGCTCACACAGTAAGCTCCGGGCAGAAGCATTATTTTCACATTCTCTTACTGTACTCCGGGTGAACCGTATTCAAATTATACATCATCACCCCGCAGGAACAATCTATCAATACCGGAAAGCAGCCAAACCAGCACAGCAGTTCCGATATTGACATAAATTGCCCAGACAAGGCCAAACACAGCCATAATATCACCGGCACCATCAGCCGTTGGCACGTTATAACCCAACCAAGCAGTCAGCAGGCACTGCGCCAACGCCGGGAGGATGCGGGACATCCGAACGGGCTCTGCCCAACGTATCCTGCCATTCCTGTCTACCGGCGGCATCAGCAGCATTATCGGCAATAAACTCAAGCCCAATCCCCAAGAGCCAAATCCCAACAACCGCAGTCCCACCCCGCACTCGGCATAACTTCCCGTCCACCACCAAGCCCATGTGCACAGCAGCACCCAGACAAGCAAACAGGCAGCCCCGGCACTGCGGAGCAGAACAAACAGGGGTATTCGGGCAAAGCTCATGCCCCGCATCATACAATAAACCAGACACACGGTCAATTGATTTTGTCCGGCACAATGATCGGGGGCTGCGCACGTCTTTCCCTTCGTCATTCTGCACTGATATTCTTGATTATCGCGGGGATTGTGTTATACTCTGCGCGCAGGCGGGCGCAGAAGCGCCGGAATACAGCAGCACAGACACCATGGATACTCAAGCACTCATTGATGTGGCCTACATTGCCAAACTGGCCAAAGTGGAACTGACGGCGGAGGAAACCGAGCTTTTCTCCGGGGATTTGAATCAGGTGCTGGCCTATGTGCAGCAACTGGAAAAATGGGACACCTCTGCCGTGGAGCCCATGTACCACCCTCTGCCCGTGTTTGATGCGCTGCGCCCGGATATCCCCGGCGAAAGCCTGAGCAATGAAGCAGCCATGGCCAATGCCCCGCAGCAGGAGGACGGCCAGGTACGCGTGCCCAAGGTTGTTGAATCCGCCCACTGATAATGAATCCTTTACCAGCGAACAAGACCATGCTAATCGGTACCATTTCCCACTGGCGCAAGCAGCTGCTGGCCGGCAGCATCTCCCCCACAGAACTGGTGGAGGAAATCTCCCGCAACATCGACACCCGCAACCCGGGCATCAATGCCTATATCTCCGCCAACAAAGAGGCAGCGCTCGCGGAGGCCGCCAAGGCAGATATCTCCCTGCCCTTGGGCGGTATTCCGCTTGCAGTGAAGGACAACATCTGTATCAAGGGAGAACCTACGCGCTGCGCGTCCCGTATCCTGGAAAACTTTGTTTCTCCCTATGATGCTACCGCCGTCTGCAAGCTGCGTGCCGCCGGCGCCATCCCCTTCGGCCGCGCCAACATGGATGAGTTTGCCATGGGTTCTTACGGCAAGAACTCCGCGTTCGGCGCCACGGATAACCCCGCCGCTCCCGGTCACGCGCCGGGCGGTTCCTCCAGCGGCTCCGCAGCAGCCGTTGCCGGCGGCATGGCCATTGCAGCACTCGGTTCCGACACGGGCGGCTCCATCCGCCAGCCGGCTTCCCACTGCGGCATTGTGGGCCTGAAACCCACCTACGGACGCATTTCCCGCTATGGTCTGGTGGCTTTCGCCTCATCTCTGGACCAGATTGGACCGCTCACGCAGAACGTGGAAGACGCCGCCCTGCTGCTGAATGTTCTCTGCGGACACGATGCCAAGGACTCCACCAGCTCCGCTCACCCCTCAGAAGACTTCACCGCAGGACTGGGGCAGGACATCAAGGGCAAGCGCATCGGTCTACCGAAGGAATACCTCTCCACCGGTAACGACCCCGCCGTGGCCGCCGCGCTGGACAAGGCCGTAAAAACCCTCACGGAGCTGGGGGCCGAGGTGGTGGAAATTTCCCTGCCGCACGCAGAAGCCGTGGTAGCAGCCTACTACATCATCGCCTGCGCAGAGGCTTCCTCCAACCTGTCTCGCTTTGACGGTATCCGCTACGGCCACCGTGCCGCCAACACCAACGGACTGGATGACCTCTACAGCCGCTCCCGAGCCGAGGGGTTCGGGCCGGAAGTGAAGCGCCGCATCATTCTGGGCACCTATGTGCTCTCCAGCGGCTTCTACGATGCCTACTACGCTAAGGCACAGAAAGTACGGGCTCTGGTGGCGCAGGATTTCACCGCCGCCTTTGAGCAGGTGGATTTCATCATCGGTCCGGTGTCTCCCACCCCTGCCCCTGCGCTCAACGATACCTCGCTGAGCCCGCTTCAGGTCTACCTGTCAGACATCTACACCATTCCCGCCAACCTGGCGGGGCTTCCCGGCATCTCCGTTCCCTGCCCGCAGCCGGAGGGAACCCGTCCCATCGGCATTCAGCTTCTCGGCAAGCACTTTGCAGAGACAGATTTGCTGCGCGTTGCCTCAGCTCTGGAATCCGCACTCGCATGAGCACAGCACCCGTTTTCCTGAGTATTGCCGGCTCCGACTGTTCCGCCGGAGCCGGGCTGCAGGCCGACCTCAAAACCGGTTTTGCCCTCGGCTGCTACCCGCTGACCGCCGTCACCTGCGTGGTGAATGAAGTTCCCGGGCTGGTAGAAGGGATTGTGGCCATGGAGCCGGACTTTGTGGCCGACCAGGTGAGACTCTGTCTCAACACCTTCCCGGTGAAAGCCATCAAAACGGGTATGCTGTACTCTCCGGAGATTGTGCGTGCATGCTGCACAGCGCTGGAGAACTTCAGCGGTCCCATCGTGGTGGACCCGGTCATGATAGCCACTGCAGGTGAAGCTCTCATGCAGCAGGCGGCCATTCAGGTATACGAAGAGGTGCTGCTGCCGCGCACGACGCTCCTCACCCCCAACAAGGACGAACTGGAAACCCTGCTCGGAGCTACCGTCAGCACTGTGGAGGAGCTGACAGAGGCTGCCGCAGAACTCTGCCGCCGTTACAACTGCGCCATCCTTGCCAAGGGTGGGCATGTGGAGGGCAACACCTGCACGGATATTCTGGTAGAAGCACCCGGTGCCGCTCCCAAGCAGTGGTGCCACCCCCGCATCACCGGCATTTCCACCCATGGCACCGGCTGCACGCTCTCCAGTGCCGTTACCGCAGGGCTGGCACATGGCTGCAACTTAGAAAAAGCAGTGGAACGCGGGCTGGACTACATTGCAAAAGCCATTGCTTCATCCCACAATCTGGGAGGCGTTCATGCCGTCAACCACCGATACACCGGAGCTTGACAACTAAGGCTATTCCATTTATAATACGGTCCATGAAGCGTTTTTTCTCCTGGTTACTGTTATGGCTCGGGCTTTCCACCGCTCACGCTGAGCTGTTGGAAGGAAAGTGTGCCTATGTGCAGGACGGTGATTCTCTGAAGCTGCAAGTTCCCGGCAAAGAAGAAGAGGTGCGCATTCGCCTGCATGGCATAGATGCTCCGGAGAAAGACCAGGCTTTCTCAGAAGAATCCCGCGCCCTGCTCCGCAAGCTTACCCAGGGCAAAAACGTCCGTGTGGACGTTCAGGACACAGACCGCTACGGGCGTTACATCGGCAAGGTCTATGTGGGAAAAACCTATGTGAATCTGGAGTTGGTGAAGGCCGGACTTGCCTGGCACTATGACGGCACGCCGGATGCCGACATCGAAGAGGCGGAAGCCACCGCTCGCAAAGCGCACAAGGGACTCTGGAGCGATGCCTCTGCCATCAATCCCCGCGAACACCGCAAAAACCACGGTACGGTATACGATAACAGAACGGCAGAAGAGGCGACAGCCACGGAAGAAGCTCCCGCCGCCTCCATTGGTTCAGAGCTGACCGGTAAATGCACCTATGTGCAGGACGGTGATTCTCTGAAGTTCATACCGGAAGGCGCAACGGAGGAAGTGCGGTTGCGGCTCTACGGAATCGATGCCCCGGAAAAGGGACAGGAATTTTCCCGCCAATCCCGGGAGTTTCTCAGCAAGCTCACACAGAAAAAGAACATCCGGGTAGAGGTGCAGGACATCGACCGCTACGGGCGCTACATCGGCAAGGTCTATGTGGGCAGCACCTATGTGAACCGGGAAGTACTCCGCGCCGGGCTCGCATGGTACTACACTCACCATGCAGATAACGACAGGGATTCCGATTTGCAAAAGGCTCAGCAAAGCGCAAGAAAGGCAGCCAAAGGACTCTGGAGCAATCCCAACGCCGTCAATCCCCGCCAATTCCGTGAAAAAAACGGCACGATTCACCAACGCAAGTAATCAAAGCGCGCAAGTTTCCTTTATCCGGGCAAGCACCCATGGCAAGCCGGCAAGGATCACGGCGGAAGAACCGTAGATATACAAAATCGACATCAGACTGCGTTTGAAATTGAAACGCAGGAGCAAATGACAAATAAGGCAGGGCTGCACCAACATCAGCAGAAAAAGCAGGCATCCCTGCACAAGGGTTTCCTCATGGAGGACACAAGCCGCAGTCGGCACACCCAGCAGAAGGAGTGAAGCAAAAAACCAAACTAAAGCCGATATTTTGCGCCAGATGCTGAGCATGGAGCGGCGCCAGGCAATCAGGAAATACACCAGAGCCGAAAGCATACAGATACCAAACGGCGACATAATGACCAAAAGAGCCACCAAAATGAAAGGCGACATGGCAATGCTCGGCTCTGTAAACGATTGTAAAAGCATATCTTTTGCGGCCTCATTATAACATAAACAATAAGGAAATCAAGTACCGTCTTCACACGCGGAAGAATCGATGGCTGTTTTTGCAAAGGTGCTGAATAAGTTAGCATCTCAGCCTGTGGATATGAAAATGTTTGCAGACACAGAAGCAACGGCCATGTTCGGCGCGCTCGACATGGCAAAGCCAATGCCCTCAGAAGCCATCCCGGAGCAGTCGATGCGCCCGGCAGATGCAATGGAGCTGATTAAGGAAGAGCTGATGCTGGACGGCAATGCCCGGCAGAATCTGGCAACATTCTGCCAGACTTGGGCGGACCCGCAGGTTCACCGACTCATGGACCTATGCATCAGCAAAAATATGATTGATAAGGATGAGTACCCCCAGTGCGCCGAAATTGAACAACGCTGCGTGCAAATGATTGCCGCGCTCTGGCATGCCCCGAAGCCGGCAGAATCCATCGGCTGCTCAACCATTGGCTCCAGTGAGGCCTGTATGCTGGGCGGTCTGGCCGCCCTGCACCGCTGGCGCGCACGCCGCAAAGCGGCAGGTAAACCCGCAGAGCGCCCGAATCTGGTATGCGGGCCGGTGCAGATATGCTGGCACAAGTTCTGCCGTTACTGGGATGTAGAGCTGCGGGAAGTGCCCATGGCAGAGGGGCGCTATTGCATGAATGCCGAGGAAATGCTCAAGAGAGTGGATGAAAACACCATCTGCGTGGTACCCACCTTTGGCGTGACCTATACCGGTCTCTACGAGTTTCCGGAGGACATCTGCCGTGCGCTGGATAAGCTGGCGGCTTCCGGCGGGCCGGATATAGATGTGCACGTGGATGGTGCCAGCGGCGGCTTTCTTGCCCCGTTCTGCGCCCCGAATATCAAGTTCGATTTCCGACTGGAACGCGTTAAATCCATCAGTTCCAGCGGTCACAAGTACGGTCTGGCACCGCTGGGCTGCGGCTGGGTCATCTGGCGCCGGAAAAATGATATGCCGAGCGAGCTCTGCTTTGCCGTGAACTACCTGGGCGGCAGCATCCCTACCATTGCGCTGAATTTCTCCCGCCCCGCCGGGCAGGTCATTGCACAATACTACAATCTGGTGCGCCTGGGTATGCAGGGCTATCGCAGCATCCACGAAGCGGCTTACAACGTTGCAGGCTATCTGGCAAAAGAGATTGACGGGATGGGCGGGTTCGAGTTCATTTGCACCGGTTCTTCCAAGAGCGGTATCCCGGCGGTGTGTTTCCGTATGAAGCCGGATTTCCACCCCGGCTTCAATCTCTACGAGCTTTCAGACAGGCTCCGCACCCGCGGCTGGCTGGTACCGGCCTTCAGCCTGCCCCGTCCGGTGGAACATATCGTGGTGATGCGTATCATGGTACGCCGAGGCTTCACCATGGATATGGCCACCCTGCTGCTCAAGGATATGCAGCGGAGCATGGATTTTCTGGCGCATCACTCACCGGCACAGCACCTCGAGGAACATGAAGCCATGAGCTTCAAGCATACCTGATGCTACGCGGCCCGAGAGCCTTGCGCCGGAACAACCCGCGCTGCACCGGGGAATGTGGTCTTCCCCCGGCTGCAGTTGCGGGTTGTCCGTTTCAGTCATTGTACTTTCGTCCTTTTCTCGGCTTCAACCCCAGCGGATATCGGCTCGCGGATTTCTTGCCACGGCACATCTCCAGCGCTTTCTTGGGTTCAAACGGAAAATCCTCCAGATAACCGTACACTCTGTCGCGTTCTTCCAGCGCTGCTTCCAACGCTTCCTGTTCTCCGCCGTATTCCCGGTCTGAAAAGTAACGGGTATAATGCTCGTTATGGCGGCAGATACTCAGTCTCCACCCCTGAAAAGAAGTAAACTCATAGGTAAAGCGGGTAATGTTCTTGATAGGGTTCATATGTTGGGGCATGATATCATCTCCCTGTTCCGGTTGCTACATAAATTAGACCTGCTGTCCACAACGGATAGTATAGCGTTGCGGCAGCACCGGCTCAAGCCTCATCTCTGCGCAGCAGACCACGGAAACGCACTTTCACCATGCGGACGCTACGTCCGTATACCAAGTTTCTCTGCGGCTCAACGAGCAGCATCCCCGGTCCACTCAGACAGGCGGGAGGGGAACATGCACTCCTTGCAGATATTGACGGAACAGAAATCCGACTCAATCTGCAGCAGAGCCTGATGCGCATAATGCCTAGTCAGCACTTTTTTCAAATCGGCACGCTCTCCGAACAAAGCCTGTGCCACCCTGCGAACAGTAGAGGGTTGTGCCCCGGCCCCCATCGACAGATAGGTTTGCCAGGCGGCATCACTTTCATCCTGCACATAGACATGATTCACCAGGAAATCATCTACACGCTGCTGCCCCACCAGCGCGGAGGAGTGCCGCAGCGCCGCAGATGCCAGGGTGCAATGATTATCCCAAAACGGATGGGAAACCGATGTCAGAATTTCACGCAATCTGTCAGCTCCGGCGGCATTCAGACATGGCTCAATGGCACGCCATTTTCCGGCAGAAAGTGCCAAGGCAGCCACGCGACGGTGCGGGTGATTCATGGGACGAATGGCAGCCATATTCCAAGGAATGACGTGACTGTGGCTCAGTTCAAAGGACTCACGCAATTCCCACCAGCCATCCCAGACCGTGCGGTGATAGGCGCGTGCCTCCGGAGAACAGCGCTCCGGCAGCACCGGCATCAGAAAACCGGCGGTTCCCAGCAGAATAGCCTCTGCATTCGCCCCCAACATTTTAAGAGGTGCGCGGCGCACCAGCATCTGCATGGCATGCTTGTTGGCAGAGTACCCCAGCGTCTCTGCCCAGGCTTCAAACCATGCCTGGCGCGTACCCAAAGCAGCCGCCTTACGTCGGAAAAAGCTGCGTTTTTTCTCCATCCTGTATGCCGCTGCAGTACGCAGAAGCCCATCTATGGCGGAAGCGGGCAACTGCTCAAGAGGTCGGCGGCAGAGTGCTACCTCTGCGTGGCGCGGATGTTTTGCCTTCCCCATGGCCGCCAACCATACCGATGGAGAAAGATAAAGAATCGGTACATCTCTGTGTTCCGCATTGCGGGTGTACCATCCCTGCTCCGGCGGCGTAAGAACCACGTGCAGAATCACACGGTTAAAGTCCGGATTGGCACCGTGGCCATGCCGTTCCCAATCCTGCGGTGTGGGGTCGATTTCTATGTCGCCACGGCGGCGTTCTCCGTTAATTTCTATCTCAGCACGCAGAAAATCGGGACCGACGGAACGGTTCCACATGCCTACATCCAGAATCTGCACGGGTCCATGCCGCAGAGTCTCCCCCGTGTTGCCCAGCAACCCGGCAGCCCAGCATGCCTGAATCTCCATTTCCGGAGGCAGAGGCGGGGTAGCAGACTCCTCTGCCGCCATAGGATACACGACCGAAAGCAAGGAAGCATACGCCTCCGCCATGAACCGGCGATTCATCGGTCGCATAGAGGATAAATCTGCGTTGACTACTCAATCCGCCTGCTCTGTCTGGCGCATGAGGTCTTCCTCCAGCGTTTCGCAGACATAGCCGAATGTCTCGCTGTTCTTGTGGCTCATGGAGCGCAGCGTGTTATGAGCCTCCAACACGTGGCGGGTTCTCTCCAACTCTGAAAGATTGCTCATATCCGGCACCTTCCCGGCAGGAGCCTTCCGCAGAGCTGCGCGGCGTTCCTCAACATCCGGAGCCCAGAATGAACCGGGCGGGTCAATATCCATCAATAGATCCAACCCAAGGCTCTCCATGGCGGCACGCGTGCGGGGCGTGGGAGATGCCACCTGCATCCCGCCGCCCATGGCCATGCATTTACGAGCAAGCCCTGCCAATGTACCCATGAATGTGGAATCCACCCCGGGACATATTTCCAAGTCTACCACGATTGTATCCCCACCGCCCGCTATGTACTTATCCGCAACAGACTTGAGTACAGGGCTGTTGACAAAGCATCCGCGGCTTTCACAGCGGATCCAGAGACAATCACTAAACTGGTGATGGGTGAGGGACATATCAGACATATCGACTGTCGATAGTCTATCCCTTTTGTTACACCAAATCAAGAAAAAAGGAATCGGGCAACCGATTTTTAACTATCGGAATCATTATTCCTCTTGAAAAAGCCCCAATCTGCCACACTGGGGAAAGAGGGCAGCTCTACCGTACCCATTTTGGCGCGCAGCATGAACCAGAGCTTGCGGAAATTGTTCACGCTGTATCGGCGTTCAAAGACGCGATACTCATCATCCTGCATTTTCTCCAGAATGGTGTGATATATCAGCTTCATGGCCTGCGCAGGAATAAGCGCATTGCGGTCTTCCACGGAAAGCGCCATGTACAGTTCCTCTGATTCGCAGAAAAATTTTTCCGCCAAAGCAGCTTCGTACGCCAGCAGCTGGCGCATGCGGTAGTTGTAACGCTGCTGGGCAATATCCTCACGGGTCACCCCAAAAAGGGCCATATCATCCGCCGGAAGATAGACACGGTTGTACTTGTGGCAGTCTTCTGCAATATCCCGCAGGATATTGACCAGCTGCAACGCATAGCCCAGAGCAACGGCGTAATCCCTTGCGGCGGCAGATGCTCCCATCACCGTTGCGCTGGTGATACCCACACAGGCCGCTACCTTGTAGGCATAGGAGAGCAATTCCTCTCTGGTTTGCGGCTGCACGGGAGCAATATCTCCACGGCAACCGGCAATAAGTTCCAGCATGGGTTCCGTATCCAGCTGCAGCTCCTGCACCATGGAGAAGACCTCCTGCTCGATGCCCGGCTGCGGTTGTGCCCGATTGGTCACAATCTGCTCCCAGCGATCCAAAGCGGCATGTCGCTCCTCCGGACTCATCCCCGGCTCATCTACAATATCATCCACAATACGGCAAAACGCATAAAACTGCGCCATGTGAATACGGGTCTGCTCCGGCAGATCCATGAGAGTAAATGCCAGGTTGGACTTGGCGTTGCGAGTGATTGTATCGGATTCGGCCATACGAACAAAAAGGTAAAAATAAACTAACCGGGCGTTTAATCAATCCATCCCCAGTGCTCTGTGAAAGGCCAGAGCGCAAAACCGGCAGGGCCTACCAGATTAAACTGGCGCACCGGCCCCCAATAACGGGAGTCAAGAGAATTGACGGTATTGTCACCCAGCGCGGCATAACAGCGGAGAATAGGCTCATCCTCGGGATTCCAGAGCTTCTGTTCCACCTCCTCGCCAAGCCAGGGGAAGAGATAGCCCGGAGCGCTGACAGGAAGATAACCCACGGCATTATACGGTTTCTTACGGGCCGCCACCCGAGCAATGGTCGGCTCCTCTGCAACCTTACCATTCACATACAGGAAGGGGCGTTCAATTCTCAAACTGTCACCGGGGAGCCCGCAAAGGCGCTTGATGTAGTGCTGGGCCTGGCTCTGATCCATCAAATTGGAATATCCGTAACCAGTGGAATTGGTATCGATACCGCGGGTATCAAACACAAATGTCTCACCACGCACGGGTTTACGGAAATGATAGGCCAAACGATTCACAATCACCATATCACCGGCATTCACCCACGCCCGCATTAACGACACCTTGTCACCAACGGCTTGCGGTAAGCGGGTCAATGTGCCGCTCCCTCGCCCATTGCTTATGAGCCCGCGATACTTTGTCAGGTATTCCATCACAGCGCCCTTGGCGGAAGGCACGGACACAGTCACAGTCTTGCGTTCTGTTCCTACAACAAATGTCAGCACCGTTTCCGTGAAGAGGACATACTTGGTCCGCTGCTCCGCAGACACCAAATCCACCCACTGAGCATCTTCTTTAGGCAGAGAAACATCTATAAACGATGACCCGTACTGCAACATATTCCAAATGCGAACCCCGGTGGCGGGAATCTCCGGACTATCCACTACGGTAATACCGTTGAGAGAGGGCTGCATGGAACCGGTGGGGATACGGAATGGCTGCGCATAGTAGGTACGAATCCCCAAAAACACAACCATGATGATGAAAAAGGACTCCACAATCTCCACCAGAGAACCGCGCGCAAAACCTTGCATGGGCACACATTCCCGGTCCACCTCTTTTTCCAAATCCCTCACTTTCTCGCCATTCCACGCCAACAGCGCGGCATCCAGGCGGGCAAGCAAATCACAGCACTTCTTCAAATTTTCTTCTGAAAGAGAATGCCGATTCATGTTCACATAACGGCGAATTGACTGCGCCGCCGCACAGCCTTTTTTACGCCAGGACGGAGTGAACCAGGCAAAACAACTATCTATTATTCCATAGACAAATTTTTTCAGAAAAATCATCATACGCTCCGCCTATTCTACACGTTTAACTCGTGAAGAAAAGCTCAAAGTGTGACCAGGCAGCACAAAATCAGCTCATTTTTCATCTGCCACGACGGCAGCAGGTGCAGTCTCCGGCTTCTCTGTCTGCTCAGACACCTCCAGCCCACAGAGAATAAACCCGAGCATTACAATGCCGGCACCAATGCGATACCAACCAAAAAGAGACAAGCTGTGGCGGTTGAGATAACCGACCATCCAGCGCACCGCAACGATAGAACTGGCCCACGCCATCACGGAACCGGCAATAATGGGCCCCCAACCTATGGTTTGCACCATATCACCGCCGAATTTCCATGCATCATGCACCGTAGCCGCACCCAGAGTGATAAGCCCCAGCAGAAAGCTGAACTCCACCGCGGCCGCCACACTCAGCCCGACTGCAAGACCGCCCAGCATGGTCATTAGGCTGCGGCTTGTTCCCGGAATCATGGCTATACACTGCATGAAGCCGACCGCGAGCGCACCTTTCCAGGTTAACTCAGAAAGATCCTTACCGGCAAAGCCCTTACCCTGTTTTTTCTGATGCCGCACATAAAGGAGAATGGCTAGACCGCCCACCACCCACATCACCATCACGGTGGTGGCATTAAACAGATAGCCCTTAATGAAAGAAGAACACAGCACGCCGATAACAGCCGCAGGAATGAACCCCATCAGCATATTCACCATCATGCGGACTCCGGCGGGGTTCTTCCCCATCACCCCCTGCATCATCTCACGCACACGCTGGAAATAAAGCCCCAACACGGCCAAAATGGCACCGCCCTGCACACATATCTCAAACGCATGCATGGCATCAGATTCCGGCAGACCAAGCAGGTACTGGGTGATGATGAGATGCCCCGTTGAGCTCACAGGCAGATACTCCGTGAGCCCTTCCACCAGACCGAGTATTAAAGATTCCAGAATCGTCATTGCGAAAAGAAGTACCCTATTTCAGCGCAAAGGTCAACCATAAACGGCAAAAATATATGCCAGCGCGCTGAAAGCCTGAAAAAAAGATTGAAGAGAGCCGCGAAAAATGCTATGTATAGTGTCGGTATTCTGCACACATCACTTCTGTGGTTATGAAAAAAAGTTCTTCTCACTCTCGAAAGGGGTTCACCATGGTGGAGCTCCTGGTGGTAATCGCCATTATCGGCATTCTGATGACCATGGCCGCAAGCGTGCTGCGTGATGCAGGCAAAGGCCGGGGCATGGAATCCGGCGTAGAAATGCTGGAAACGCTGGTGCGGGAAGCACGGGCCACAGCTCAGGGCAACGACACATACACCCGTCTGATTATCGTAAACGACCCGCGCAACACGTCACCGGATTCTCGGCATCTGCGTTTCATGACCGTGCAGATGCTCAAGAAAGAGGACAATCAGTACGATGGCTCCGATGTCCGCAAGGAAGGCCGATGGGTCTCCACCTCATCCGGCATGATGTTGCCGCCCGGTGTGTACTTCAGCCCCTTCTACAGCAAGCCGCTTGAGTGGGCGGACGGTGCTTCCGGCACGATGCTGGGTCAGGGTGCAGCCAAGATTTCCAACAAGGGCACCACCCGCATGTACTACATTGAGTTTGACGAAAAGGGGCGTTTTGTGTCTCCCTCGGCAGACCCGCTGACTCCCACCCGCCCTCAGCGTCTTGTTCTCATCAACGGGCGCATCGGCAAGGGGCGCAATGCTCACGACGGCATTGTCCCCACGGATTTGGATTCACAGAAACGCCCTGCCGGCGCCAAGGGAATCGTGGTATGGCCGGGCGGCAACACCAGCCTGCTGCGTACTATTGACCACGTGGAACGCTGATAACACCTTACTCTGATATTGCATTATATGAAACAGCTCACAGCTAAGAGCCGCCGCGGCTTCACTCTCATGGAAACACTGCTGGCCATCGGCGTGGTCGGCGTTCTTCTCTCCATTTTCCTCACCATTTTTGTCCCTGCCCGCGGCATGGTTCGTCAGGCACTCAACCGCCAGGAGGCAGAGCGTATCGCCAGCATTCTGCGGTCGGAGATGTCCATCATCCGCCCGGATGAGCAAGCCGGTGCAGAAGCCACCACTTCCTCAGACGGCCAGTTCCTGAGTCCCTTCGACAAAGGTTTCTTCTGGCTGCTCAAGTCCCGCACGCCCACAAACGCCATTGTAGTGTACTCCTACCGTGCAGACACCACCAAGCCGGCCCGGGCAGACGGCACCTATCCTCCCGTACCGGCCTCCCGTAATGTCCCCGGCCAAGGCAACCAGCTGGTATCCATTGCCTGCCCGATGAATGACCCGCTCCACAAGGACAACATCAAGGATGCCGTCGGCCCGGTGTTCCTGGTAAAGATGACCCAGATTGTAGAAGCCGGCGGCGGCAAGTATGAGTTATCCGGCAACCCCGGCTCCATCAACGGTGCCAATTCTCCGGATAAGTATGTGTCTTCCGTGGAAGATAAAAACCCTTGGGGTGCCGTCATCATGTACCGTGCAGATTTCTACCTCATGTCTCCGCCCAACCCGGCTCGTTACAAGGGTAAATCCTGGAAACGTCTCGGGCGTCCCATGTTCTCCGTCAATCTTTCCTTCCGCCGCTGATTTATCCACCATTTTCTTCTGAATTAACCATGAAAACCAGCAAAAAGTTTTTCCGCGGCGGTTTCACGCTTATTGAGCTCATCGTAGCCATGGCCATCACGGCCATTCTGGTGTTGATTATCGGTCAGCTTACCCGTCAGGGTGTGGAACTTTGGAAAGCCGTCAGCCAGGATGTAACCACCAGTTCCCATTCCCGCTCCGCCCTGCAGGTGATTGCTCATGACTTTGAGGCATTCCAGATGCGCAGCAACAACAAGTACCAGTGGTTGTTTGCCAAGGCAGACAAGAGCCCCGACAACGCACCCAAGAGCCTCAAGATTCCCCGCTCCGTCCAGTGTGTTTTCTTCACCTGCGCCCCGGACCGCAACCCGGCAGTGAGTTCATCCTCCTCCCTGCGCGGCAATTACCGTGAAGCCCGTTCTCACAATCAGGAGACGCAGGGTGATGTGAACACCGTCGCCTACCGTCTGATGTATCGCGACCAAATTCTGAACCTGCCCGCTTCCAATGACCGGGGAGATACCGGCAGCTATCCGCTCTTCTCTCTTTATCGCCAGGTGCTCGCCCCCCGCGAAACCTTTGAAAAGCTTTTGGGCAAGGACAATCTGGAATCCGCCTATGCCGGTTACGAGAACAATGAGAAGGAAAACTTCCTTTGCGAGAATATCGTGGAGATGAATATCATCTTCAACATCCAGTACACGGACAATGATGCAGATGCCCGTAAGGGGCGCGCCTCGTACAAGAGCGTCTCCGTTCCCGTGGTGGCCTCGTACAGCAAAGGCAGCTCCATCGCCGTGTACGGCGACCGCATCGAAATCGACGGCACATCCTACAACAACGCCCGTATCGTCTCCGCCAACCTCAGCATCACAGTGCTGACAGAGGAAGGCATGGCTCTGGTGAATCAGGTGCGACTGGGCCGCCGCAAGGCGCCCAAGGCAACGGATTTCTTTGCCAAGTATACGCGTTCATTCTCCCGCATGGTGGCTCTGCCGCAGCCTATCTGATTCCCCAGACACACGCCATGTTCCGGCAAGCTCAACAGGATTATACACAGCACCTTCCCAAAAAGGTTCATTTGTGGATAGACCCCCTGCCCCGCAGAGGCTATGCCAACATGGCCGCAGATGAACTGCTGGTGCAACGCCCAGAGTGCTGGCTGCGTATTTACGGCTGGTCCACACCGGCTGTCAGCTTCGGCTACTTTGATACCGCTACGGAAGCCGCCTCCATCTTCCCCGGAGCGCAGGAATATATCCGCCGCTGGACCGGCGGCGGTATTGTAGACCATCGCAAGGGCTACACCTACACTGTCACCCTTCCGGCGCAGGAGGGAGTCATGTATCCCACGGCAGAACATCTTTACATCTGGATTCACAGCGCGTTGGCAAAAGCACTTGCAGACAGCGGCGTGCAATGCACCCTGCTCACGGAAGACGCCCCGGACGGCGGCAGAGCCTGCTGGGCCAGCCCGGTCAAAAGCGACATTGTGGATGCAGCAGGGCACAAACTTGCCGGCGCCGGGCAAAGGCGGTACAAGGGAGCCGTCCTGCACCAGGGGCTTGTTCAGGAGTGCGAACCCTCAGATGGTTGGCAGCAGCTGCTGGCACAGGCACTTGCCCCGGAGGTCATCCTGGTGGAAGGAACAGAACCCTATCCCGGTTTCGAGCAGCAGCTGGAAGAACTCTGCCGCACAAAATACGAAACGGCGGAGTGGAATGATGAATCCAGAGGACGCAGAAAACCCTCCCAACACTGAATGCAGAAACCGGCACCCGCTGTAAAGGCGAGTGCCGGTTTCCGTTAAATTCAATTATACGCACGCAGCGTCTTACTTCTCCAGACGCGCCACGGCGGAAAGAATGGCGGCGGGGTACAGAATATGCTCCTGCACCTGAATGCGGGCATGGAGCGTTTGTGCCGTATCATCCGGCAGCACAGGCACATGTGCCTGCATGATAATTTCCCCGGTATCCATCCCGGCATCCACATAATGCACCGTGCAGCCGGTCGTCTTTGCCCCGGCCTCCAAGGCCTGCTTCCACGCTTCCACACCGGGGAATGCAGGCAGCAGTGCGGGGTGGATATTGAGAATACGGTTGGGGAACGCGTTCAGCAGAGGAGCCTTCACCAGACGCATAAATCCGGCCAGACACACCATGTCCACATTCAGCTCCTGCAACAGAGATGCGACTGCTTCCTGACACTCCAGCGGAAACTTATTCTTGAAACCACCGCAATCCATCACTTCCGCGCGCACCCCTCTCAGGCGGGCACGCTCCAGAATATAGGCATCTGCATGATCAGAAAGAACGATGACCACCTCCGCATCAAGACGGCCGTCATCAATAGCGTTGAAAATGGACTGGCAATTGCTGCCGGACCCCGAACCGAGTACTGCAAGTCTAAGACTCATAACAGGCACAATCTACCCCATCTGCACGTCTTTGTCAATCCGATAGTGGCGTTCATCCTTTACGGATGAACGCGGAATCCGGTATAATTATTCACCGTTATATCACCAATTCTGCCGTAAATGGGATGTTTCCCGCAATCAAACAGCAACAAGCCGTCCACCACACGCAGCGGGATGCGGTGCAACATGTGCATCCTGTCGTCGGAATCCGCCATATACAGAGCATCCAACCGGATTTCCCCCGTTGCCGACTGTGAGCAATCCACACCCCACACCGTCAGGGCATGCGTGTAACGCTGCCCGTTCGGCTTCAGAAAGCTTACCCCAATCCAGAACGCATCACCACGGCTAAACCCTTCCGCAAACGCTCGGGCAATGTCTGCCGCAGTCACTCTTGGCGCACGGTTCCGGTACATCAGCTCTGCAGAAAAATCACGCTCATAATATGCACCGGCATCCGGACGTAAAATTCTGGCATTGGTTTCCCCGGTAGGAGACTGATGCGGCGCATACTTTCCGGTAAACCACCAGCTCACCGCCTCATCAGGATCGCTTCCGTCATTATTAAAAGCTTCTCGAAACGTACGCCACACCGCAGCCCCGGTGGGCACACCCTGCGGAACCTGTTCTTTCCGTCTGTCCTGCCACCAAGCAATGAGGTTGGAAGCAGTCAAAGCCCAACACAACTCAGAATCAGAGCCATCCCGTGATTTATTAAAATCATACCACCCCCCCTGCTCATTCACCCCATCAGACCACAGAGTCACCGCAGGAGCGACCGGCTGTACTAGAAACAAAACAACCGGCAACAGGCTAAACAAGATTCTTTTCATACGCCCGTTATACTGAATAACAGTAAAACAGGCAAGCAAAATAACCATGTTCTCCGTTGCTTTACAGGTGCTGCGCGGATCTTTTTCCTTATAGTTCTATACTCTCGGGAAAAGCATCTCGCCGCAGGATTCCCCACATTTTATCAATGTAGGCCAAAGTATAAAAATTCTCAAAATAATGGAAATAATAGGCTCCCCTCGGAGTGAGTCTGTAGCCCGTCGGTTCTTTTTTGATAAAGCCGAGGGCGCGTGCCAGATAAAGTTCCGCCCCGAACTCCCGTTCCAGTTCCACCCCGAAGAATTCCTTGAAATCCCCCCGATTCACCTGCGTCGTGTAAGCCCTCCAGAACAGGTAATACACCATACGCTGTTTCCGGGTAAAGCGGGTAGTTAGAGACGTGGGCAACATTCCCCGCTGTATACGGTTGATGTATGCCTCCACGGAAAAGGTGTTAATCTTGAAACTATCTCGAAGCAGTGTTGTGGCAGAACAGCCGAAGCCAAGAAAAGTATCTCGCGTCATGCTCGAATAACGGTGCCCGCCCGGTTGGGCAAAGGTCCAAATAGAATCCCGCACCAGCCCCCGAGAAGCGCAATACTCCGTCAACTCATCCAGCAAACGGTGCTTCCGTCGGCCCGGCATAGCCTGCACAGGGCTCCCGGTAAAGGTGAAATCAATGAACGGATAAACCGCCACGTGATTGGCACCATGAGAAAACGCGGTATCCAAATCGTGCCGTATATGCTCTATTTTCTGCCCGGGCAGGGCAAAAATGAAATCCATACTCACCGTTTCAAAAGGCACCTCTGCCAGAGCAGCCGCCAGATTTTCCGGCCGGGGAGCAGGCCGCCCCAAACAACGGGCAAACTCAGGCAGAAAGCTTTGAATACCGATACTGATGCGGGTCACCCCGGCTTCCCGAAGGCGTTGGAGAGTAGGCACTGTCACATCCGCCGGATGCAGTTCAGCGCCTATTCCGTCAGTAATATCGAAATATCTCCGCAAAGCAGATACGATACTCCCCATCTCTGCCGCTAACAGCGCAGGTGTGCCGCCGCCGAAATATAAACTTCCTACCGGAGTCCGCCCGGACTGCATCTGCCCCACCATGTCAATTTCACGAATCAACGCAGCAGTATACGCCCCTGCAGCCTCTGCCGAATACCGCTCCTTGCAATAGGGACAGAAATTGCATAAGGAGCGGCAGAATGGTATATGCACATACAAACCGAGACCCGGGCAGTCGGAGTAATCCAACCGCTCGTCATTATCCGCCGTAAAACGATAAGGGGCAGATGTACCGGTCAACCAGGTACGGGCAGCCGTGGTAAGCAGATTCATGGTGTATTACACGTAGCGGGTATAGGTACTAAGCATCTCCAGAATGACGCGTATATTGCCACGGAACACCAACGCATATTCCGCAGCGAAGAAATAACCGCACTCCTCACACAATCCGGGCACATGAATGCAGCGACCGCAGGTGGACAGTTGACCATTCTCCATCACCACGCACTGGTAACAGGGTGTCGGGAAGCTGTTATCGATGATATACGGGAACGCACTGCGAAGATTGAAAATCGGGTATCCCTCATCCATCAGCTGCTCAATCTCCGCGCAACAGGCAGCCTTATCATCGCGGGTAAGCACCAGTTCCCGAGTATCGGGATACGGCGTATGGAAGTTGAAAGACACTGCCCTCACATTCGACTGACTGCGCGCCACTTCACACACACTGCGGATGCACCCCTTGTTAATCTGATTCACGGCCATATACAGGCAAATGTTATCAGACGTGGCCTGCTCTATATTGCGCAGAATGACATCATACGTATTGCCGCGGATAATATTGTGGTGCTCTCGGTCCCCATCCAAACTCAGCAGAATCAAATCCGCCTCCGGCAAATCCAAGCCCTGTGTACCATTCGTCACGATATTGACAATATCAAACCCCATCTCCTTGGCCTCACGCACCAAATCCCGCAGCGTCCGGCCATTATCTTTCCACAAAAACGTTTCACCGCCACAAAAAAACAGAATCCGCACCCCCATGGCATACAGCTGCTCCATCTCCGCCTTCACCTGAGAATATGGGTGAATGATAGCCGTCAGATTGTTTACGGAGCAGTGTTTGCAGTGCAAATTGCAGCGGTCGGTCACAATAATTGTTCCCAATATCGGCTTCCGCCGGCGAAACAACACAGTACTCAATCCAAAAAGAGAAAACTTCAATAAGGTAGATGCCTTCATGACCCGTGACTATACCACAAACATCTTCTCATTTGAAGTAAAAAGTTGACTTCACACGGCAAACTATGGCATATTGCCTCCGTGGGCAAACGGGCATATCCTTTATATCTTGCGCTGCACCTTCTCTGGCCGAGAAGCGGGGCACAGCGGCTGATTACGTTGGTGTGCGTGGGCGGCATAGCCCTAGGATTCATGCTCCAAATCGTAGTGAGAGGCGTCATGGACGGCATGGTGCAGGAAATTGATACCGGGGTAAAGGCATGCCTGCCGGAGCTGGTCATAGAAGAGTGGCCCCATTCCGTTGCACAGATTTCAGCGCAAGAAGGCATCAGCCATGCATATCCCTGCCAAATAGGAGTAGGTATCACCCGCCATGGAGTGTGCCGATACAGCACCAGCCCCCCCACGGCGCACCTGCTGAGCCTGCTTATCTCCGGACGTTCGGCACGGCAACAGGGAGAAGCCATCCTCTCTAACAGCTTTGCGGAAAAAGCCAACTTACAGACAGGTGACACACTGACTCTGCAACTACCGGAGCACAGCCATGTCCTCAACATAGTGGGAATTTTTCGGATACCGGGCCGCATGCCCGGACCGGACATCCTGGCAGCGCATCCGTTGGCCGGCGGCAGCAACGCCATCGCCGTGCGCATCAACTCCGGAGCAAACCTCGTCAGTATCATGCAAAACCTACGTCGTGAAGCTCCTCAGGCAAAACTTCACCCCACCAACACGGAAACACAAGGCTGGCTGAGCATCATTCAACGCGCCAAACAAGTGATGAGCTTCATCATCTACCTCTGCATCATCATCGCAGCCTTTGCCGCAGGCGCCCTGCTCCGAGTCATCTGCCTACAGCATCGGCAGCAATTCTGTATCATGGCAGCGTACGGCATGCCCCCGTCACAGCTTCGTCTCATCATCCTGTACATGGCAGGAATCACGGTTCTCTGCGGCATATCCATCGGCATACCGCTGGCACAAGCCATTTTGACGTGGCGCGAAGAAGTCCGTCAAATCCTTCTCCTCTTCGGCATCGATGCCTTCCCCGTAGAAATCATGGATATGCCCCTGCCCGCCGTCACAACGTACGAAATGTACCTCTCCACCTCCCTGTTAACCGCAGGATTCACCCTCATAGCAACCCTGCCGGCCCTCAGCCAAATCACCAAACTTCAGAACCCACGCTAATCCTAACCCCTCCCGGCCCCGGCAGAGCCGACAGTTAGCGCCGCCGGGAACATTCCTGCCACCATCCCCAATCGCGGCGCGGGACTTAAGTCCCGCCCTTCAAACCCCGAAAACAGAAGAAGCTCCTGGACCTTTCGGTTCAGGAGCTTCGTTTGAGCCCCCTGCCTCGGCGTAGCCCCGCAGGGGCGTAGACGGGTGGCGGCTATCTACTCCCGGAGGTTCGGTACGAACCGTAGGCCTCGGCGTAGCAGCGCAGCTGCGTAGACGGGTCGCGGGAACGCCAGTAGTCACCATCTCGTAGCGCGGGACTTAAGTCCCGCCCTTCAAGACGACGGCTGGCCAAACCGCGCTGACTCTCCCCGTGTCCGGAATGCCACACCCCGGAAAACAG
>JAZRBU010000038.1:0-155296 GCA_045635265.1 Akkermansia sp. | reverse complement strand
GGGGTGGAGCTGCACCGGCAGCGTAACCTCCGGAAATCGTATGATAATAAAAAGGAGTCCCGCAGGGCCGACAGAGAGCGCGGAATAGTCATTTACCCCGGCAAAAAGAACAGCAAAAGCTCAGAGGATTCCATTTGCATGAATAGAGGAAACGCCGAACTTTGATTCATCACCACCGCATGGGTGCGCCTCACCCCGGTTGCATGGCAGAAGCTCCGGGTTAACACCCTGCGCCGGGTCTGTCGGCCTCCGCCACATCGTGGTCACGATGCAGCTCCGGGCTCTATGACGTGCTTGGTTGGGAACCGGGGGTTGCGCTGCTGCCGCAGCTCCACCCCCGTCTACCTTCTGCCGTCCTGCGGACTCAGGAGCACCCCGTGGTTGAGTTGTCCACGGGGTGCTTTTCTGCGAATCTTACAGCGGGTATTACCTGCGGCGGCGGCGGGCAGCCAGCCCGGCCAGAGCCAACAGGGAAAGAGTGGCCGTGGTGGGCTCGGGAATCACCAGTTGCAGGTAGACCACATCTGCGTGGGAGTCGTACACCAGCAGGGTGCGGTCATCAATGAAATCCGTGCCGGTAAGATAGCGGTCTGCGCGGGTGAAGTACACACCGGTATCATCCTTCGCCGTCACGCCATCATAGCCAAAATAGACGTTGCGTACACCGCTGAACAGAACCAGCTGTGCAGTCCCGGTCGATGCATCGAAGTTAATATCCGGCTTTGTGCTGAAGGTCAGCAGGCTGTTTTCCATGGTGTCAAGCGTCAGTGAGCCACCCATCAGGCTGGTATGAGCTTTGAACGTATCATAGGTGGAACCGCCTGCAAGAGTCAGACCGCCCTTTGCCTGCACGGCACCGGCTGCACGGAGGTTTGCTGCGGTAGAAGCATCAAACTGTCCGGTATATGTACCAACACCTGAGCCAACCTGATGATATTCACTGATTTCAGGCAGAGCATCACTCTGAATCTTTGTCAGAGCTGCTTCACTCAGGTCATAGCTGAGGCTATTCTGCAGATTACTGAAGTCATAGTCATAAGTCTTCTCCTTATTCTGCACAGAGAGACGAGCACCGGCTTCCACACTCACTGTGCCGCCGGAGATAATCGCCGCACTTGTTCCCTTGGAAGCATCCCCCGTGGAGCGCAGCTGCAGGGATTCGCCGTCGGCAATAAAAACATCACTACCGATGCTGACGGAAGCCTGCTTGCCTGCCACATGAATGCTGCCGTCAATGAAGGTACCGGCGTTGGCCTTGATGGAGGCCTTATCGCCCTCCACACGGAAGTCGCCGGTGTAATCAATCAGGGAATCAAACTCCATGGAGGCACCGGACGCCGTGGCATCGGACACCACCACCTTGCCGCTGCCGGTCAGCAGTTCAGATCCAGCCGTTACCGCTTTCCCATCAATAGCCGCACCGTTGAGCAGGAGGGTACCATTCTCATTCAGCGTAGTGGAAAGAGCATTGTAGCCGTTGCCGTCCATGTGCAGGACACGCTCAACCGCCGCCGTTCCGCTGACGGTAACATCACCCTGAATGTCATTCACATCCGCAGCAAGGGTTGTCTCCATACGCGCAACCGTATAGCCTTCCTCCACAGTGACCCTCAGGTCGGCATCGCGCTCAATGGTCACAGACCCCTTCCCTCTTGCCGTGTCACCCAAACCGGTAGCGCTCTGCACCTCCAAGGTGCCGCGGGAGACATACGTACCGCCCTCGTAGGAGGAATCACCGCTGAGCACCAGCACACCTTCGCCGGAGTGGCGCACATTACCGCTGCCGGAGATATCGCCACTGAGCGTGAACTTCACAGCCGGTCCCACGGCCGAGATGAGGGCAGCGGTGTCACCATCCGTTGCCGCTTGCCCCAGCCAGCGGGCATCACCGCTGCCTATGATGACAATATCATTGGCAGCCTCCGTGGGTTCACTATTCTTGGTTTCATTTCCGTAACCGCTGTTATGAGTGAACATGAGGGTAGCTCCGTCCTGCACGGTAGCCTTGTTAGCCTTATCATTCGCCCCCAGCGTACCCCAGCCGCGCACGCGAAGCGTACCGGCTTCAATTTCCGTGCCACCGGTGTAAGTGTTGCTCTGGTCAAGCGTCAGCGTACCCACGCCCACCTTGTGCAGCGTGGCTGCCACGTTGTTAGAATCGCGGAGAACACCGGAGTAGATAGCCTCATTATAACCGTTATCGGAGAAGCCGGTCACCGCCGTATTCTTCGCGGTCTCCCAGTCGCTCTTCTTCACCAGCAGCATCTTGTTGCGGTCGATATCCTCCCCTGCCACATACGCCGTGCGATCTGCATATAACGCATTCACGGCAATGGACTTCAGGTTATGCGTCTCAATCTCCACATACTCCACATCCCCCATCTTCACAGTAGAGTTCTCCTTGCTGTGACTGCCGATGAAGTCTGCCAGCACACCGTTGGGCGCACCTTCCACACCGATGGTCATCACACCGCCCTGCACGTTGACCGTACCATCGTTATAAATGCGGGCATCATGCCCCAGATAAAGCTCAGCATCCTCTCCGGACCAGATAATGCTGCCCTTACCCGCCACACCGGAAGCCACGGAGGATGCCCCCTTGACAAATTCACTCGATGCAGAGGTCCCCAGCAGATAGAGTCTGCCGTCATAGATGCGGGTGCCGCCGGAGTATGTGTTATTACTGCCGGAGATGTAGTGTACACCCTCACCGGTCTTGCCGAGTCGACCGGAATTGTCCCCATCACCTATCGTACCGCTGAATACCGCGTGGGCAAAACCGGTCGTATCCATGAACTGGTCATAGGATTGGGTATCATCCATGTACTCAGCCTCATAGGTAGAAGTTCCGGTCGTATGCAGCGTAAGCTCTGCATCGTTCAGGATGACACGGCCTGCACCGCTCAGGGTACGAAGGGAAAGAGAGTGTTCCCCCTTCACATTCGTGGAATTCAGATACAGAGCAGTTCCGGAAGCCATCACCATGTCGGTATTGACACCGCGGCTTTCCTTATCGAAGTAGATATCACCCTGATGCACCAATACCGTACCCTCCGTCATCTGCACATTTCGGGCAACGAATGTACCCAACCCCTTCTTGGTGAAAGTATACTCATTCAAATCAAGATGAGTTTCCTTCAGGTCATAGCTGTTCATATGAAGAACAGCATTATCCATCACCGCAGCAGAGGCATTCCCCGTGAGCGTGACAGAGGGAAGCGAAACCTTGTTGACGGAAAGCTCGTTACCCTCAACAGCTTCACGAACAGCCCCCTTGTAAATAGCGCCCATGTTGTCCACACCGTCGCCGCAGATTTCTGTCTTGAAGCCCAGACCGGCATACGGCTTATCCTGCGCATAGTCAGACTCCACCGGATAACCGGTAATGTCCAGAGTCGTGCCCTCCGTCACCATGATGGTACGGTCATCACTGACATCATCCGGCAGACCGATGACGCTGGTGGCCACCTTCAGCGTGGCCCCTTCCGAGAGCAGGATATCACGCCCAAAGTTCTCGCCATGCCCCTTCACCTCTACCACACCCTTACCGCTGATATTGAGCGTCGTGGAGGTATCCATGTCACAATCAAACTTTCCGAGAGCCACCACGGCATGTGCGCCTTCCGCCAGAGAGATGCGGTCGAAACCGGTCACGATGACAGAATCATCCGTAGCCGTGTAACCATCAGTTCCAATGGTTCCCAGCTTGTACTCGCCCGCCTCCGCAAAATGAAGCGTACTGGTGTATCCCTCTCCAAAAGTGACATAACTTGACAACTCCTTACCACCGTAGAGACCGCCGCCGGCAGATTCTTTACCCGGTTTGAAACCGCGGTACAGATTCACCAGGACGTCCCCGTTTGTATAGGCTTTGAGAGTCCATTCATCCCACCCCAGACCTGCCGCATCCACTCTGTTAGCCTTACCGCTGACAAGGTCGAGCACGATATTACCATTAACCGTGCCGGCATTCGCGCCACCCACCAGCTGAGAACGCACCTCGAGCTCGTTCTCCCCTTCCTCCATTCGTATGTAAATATCGCCGTTTACCGTCCCCTTATCACCGCCACCGAAAACACGTTGATTCTCGCCACCAAGAGTACCACCGGTAAGAACCATTTGCACGGCTCGGGGGCGGCCATTCACAGACTGCGTTCCGTGAAGAACAGACAAATAACCGGCAGCAAAAACCTCACCGATTGTGCCTCCGTCCACAAAAACATGCACGGTACCGGTCTGCTCCACCCACTCGTATGAACCACCGATAAGTTTGTGAATATTACCATTCTGTACCGTCACATAACTCTCACCATACTGCCATCCCCAGCGGGAACCGCCAATAACCAGCTCTTTTTGCTGCGACATCCACTGCTCAGCCGTGTTAATCAGAAGGTGTGTCGCTGCAGCCTGCGGAGTAGCAGACCAATTTGCCAAGCCACCGATAACAGTCTTGAACCCGGAACGGTCATAAATCCACACCTCATGGTCGGCAACTGCCACACCACCCGCCTCAATGCTACCGGCAGTAGCAACATTGCCGGTAGCAACAGAGGACAGTGTCACCGCAATAGCCTTGCCATTATTAACCTTGGCGGCATTCTCCTCATTCACGATGGAGTTGTACAGGTAATAAGAGGCATCATCATCTTTACCGGCGGCCATCTCCAGATTGGCAGTCGGCTTCGTCCCGGCATAGCGGCGGGAAATAGCGGGGGAAGCCCCCTCCTTACCCCAGCGCTCATCCCACTGCGGCATACCGACCGTGCCATCGGAGGTTCCGTCTGCCGTTTCATTACCGATGCTCAGCGTAAAGGAACCGTCCTCATTATCCGTGAAATCCGCAACGACACCATCTGCCAAACCGGTAGCAAGGTTGACCCCGTTGATGGAAACCTGTCTGGATTCAAACTTTTTATAACCCATGAGGTCATAACCATCCGCTCTTTCCGAACGAATAAATTGATAAATGTATTCAGACTTACCGGACTCATCAACGGTAAAGGAGTAGTTCACCTTACCAATCTCAGCAGTAACGTTGGTCATCATGACCTTACCTTTATTGAGAAGCGTATCCTCAAAGGCGATATTTCCGGTAAGAGAGTAAAAACCGTCCTCGTCTACCACAACATCCTTGCCAATCGTCACACCCTCCAAACGATAATAGCCGGTTATCTGAGAATTACCTCTATCTGAAGAAGTCAGGGTGACATGAGATAACGTCACATTACCATTCTTATTACCCTCCGTCTCAAAATCCGTAAGTGTGAGGTATGACAGATTGGCATCCCCCCGTACCAGCAACTTGCTTGCACTGCCGCGAGCATTTTCCTCACCTCTGATACCATCTGCATCCATCGTCACGCCACTGAGCGTAGCTGTTGCAATATCATCAGACATTTGGAGGTCTGTATACTTAATGGCTGATACCGTATAGTTAAAACTCCCATTATCGTTGGGTCCCATCTTCAGCTGAACATCACCGGAGGCATTTCGATTCGGCACAGAGAATTCGGCATCCTGAGCAACCGTTACCTTTCCACCAACAGCCAAAGATCTGGACAACTCCAGCTCCCCGAGCTGAATGTCTATATCACCCAAGGCTGCAGAGGCATCCTGATTGCCTCGCAGACCCAGAGTAACTTTCCCATTTCCATCCTTATGAATATTGGTCTCGGCAGCAAATTGCCCAATGGGCCAACCTTCCTGGTCATCAAAAACATATTCGGTAGTATCTGCGACGAAATGAACATTTTCGGGGTTCACGACTCCGTCCACGTCAATTCTAATCTGACCCTTGTTTGATAAATCTCCGAAAATGGCATCCGGGTAATCAGCATTTTCATCATAATAGCTACCGCCGCTCCAACATTTATAGTATGAATCATTCTGATCGGTAGACCAACCACCACCATAGGGAGACTCCCACACATTGCCCATGAGAGTCTGCATGTAGAGCAAACCGCTTTCGGCATCGAAACCAAGCTTATACTGAGAGGCATCCAGGGCAACGCCGCCATTGTGCGTCACATTCAGGGTAAGGTTGTCGAAGGCTGAAGACGTCAAACCGGTCATGAGGTTATAGGTACGCATCGTATTCAGCTCACCGGCGAAGGAAATGTTCAGCGTACCGGAACCGACGGCCCCGCCGGCAACATGCAGGGCAGCATGGTCAACGGAAAACTCATCCGTATCGTAGATGGTGGAGAAAGAGAGAGTCGAGCCACTGTTAAAAGTGAGCGAGTTGAGATACACGGCTGTATCCGTATCCAACGACAGAGTTCCGCCTCTGCTGAGGGTGAGTCCGGCATAGGTCAGCGCCTCCGCATGCTGCAGAGACAGCGTGGAGTCCTCACCCACCGTCACCATACCGGAGAAAGAGTTAGCACCGGAAATCGCTACCGTACCCGCACCGGAAAGCTGCACTTGCCCGCTGCCGGAGAGCTTGCCGGAGATATCCAGAGAGCTACCGTCCTGTTTGGATTGCACAGTCAGCGTATGGTCTACCACCATGTTGGCAGAGATGGAGTTGACGGCATCCTTCTCACCCGCATAGGAAATGGAAGCACCATCGGCAAACTGCAAACCGGGGCCTTCCGCATCACCCGTGATGGAGGATGCAGCGGAAAGCGAAATAGTGTTATCGGCAGACAGTGTCTGTGTGGTCGAGCCAATGTTCAGGCGGGAAGCGTTCTCCAGATTGATTGCCCCCGAACCGGCGGCCATGAGGTTGTCTGAGTCCTCAGCCAAGTTCAGCTTGCCGTTGTCGAGCGACAGCGTACCGTGTACCGCACCGGTGGAGTCCTTCACCGTCACGGAGCCGATGCGTACGGAAAGGTTACCCAGATTCTCCATGTGCTCTACCGTAGCCGAGCGGGAGCGTGCGGCAATGGACAAATCCGTGTAGCCGGAGCCATCCTCCTTGCCGTATATCTCCATATTGTCAATCGTGCAACCTGTACCGAAAGAGAGCGCTGCGGCATCATCCTGCACGTACACTTTATACCCTTGGTCATAGGTTGTGCCGTAAGCATCCAGCGCCAGCGTGCCGGACAGATTGATAACAGGTAGGGAGGAAGAAGAAAGAGAGACGGCTGCCGATGAAGTCTGCACATGCACATGCGCTCCCTTGCCCACCGTCAGGCTATTCACATGCAGGTGGTCAAAGTACACATCATGCTCCTGCGTGTTCACGGTCAGTGTTCCGGCTTTCACCACGCCGAGATAGTGCTGCTCTGCCGTGCCGCCGATGGTGATTTGGCCGGATTCGCCGACGGAGAGGTCACCGGTCACATTCACCAGGGCATCGTTATAGGCATTACCGACATCTTCACCGGCACTCACGGAGATATTCATCTGCTTCGCCGTCACGTTGCCTGAGAGGGTCAAGCTGCCGGCATCCGTGGCAGAGCCGGCATTCACAGTAAATATATCGCCTACCGTCACATCACCATCAATAACGATGTGGTCGGTCCCCAAGGTCATATTCTTCCCCACGGTGGTCGCGCCATGCAGCTCCAGAGCCCCCTTGCCGGAAGTCATCATCTCCCCCTGAACAACGAGCTGGTTACGGAAAGTCACCTTGTCCGCGCCGGTGTCGATGGCGGCATCACCCAGAGCAGCAATACGACCGCCGATGAAGCTGTAGCCGCCGTCCGTGATACCGAACTTCATCACCACCAAGTCCTGCGTGACGGAGATGTCACGGTTGGCAGCATCTGCACCGAAGTAAACATTGGAAAGAGAAGTAAAAACAACACCGTCTGTTCCGTCATTCTTCGTGATCCAGTTCGCCGAGCCGGGATTCCACTTATCATCCTCTGCACCGGTCCAATACAGATTACCATCGTGCAAGTCTTTGAGGGTAACCATACCGGCCACGGAGGAATTCACCGCAGCGCTGTTCACCGTGATGCCGCTGTAGACAAAGCTAGCCGTTTCCCAACCGGTCAACGTGCCGCCGACTCCGCTCACTGCAGCGTTGTCAATGAGCACCTTATCTCCGCTTGCAAGGCCGTGCAGGTCAAAGCACACATTGTCCACCGTCAGGCTTCCCCCGACTGCCACACGCATGTCATTCTGCCGCTGCGTCTCCTCAAAGGTGATATAGCCCCGCAGGGTACTCACCCCGGCAAAGGAAACATTCTGCAGGGTGGCATATTCCGTGGAAGTACCGGCATGAAGCGTCACATTCGTCAGAACGGCGTCACTATTACCATCCGCAGATTTAATGACATTGTGCGCCGTAGCGACGTTGCCGGAAACAGCGCGGTCAATTTCACCCGTAATCTGCATTTTCACATTCTCAAGCGTACCTCCGGTGATTTCATTGGCACCCACGTCCATGGCCACGCCGGAACCGAGCTGCAGTTTACCTTTCTGCACAACAGCCTCCGTAATAAGCCCGGGAACAGCTCCTGTGACGCTCAAGGTACCGGCACCTGTTTTAAGGAATGCCCCCGACGTGTGGCTGTGAACACCATTATGTTCCGTAAAAGGAGCACCCAGTTTATTCGTCTCCAGCACTTTGCCGTCAGCAACATCAATCGTCAGCGGCGAAGTAGAGCTGCCCATCACCAGAGCGCTGTGAATAGTGGCGGACTCCTCAGCAACCAGACTGTTCTCCACAATCAATTCACCATCGCTGAACTGATAACCGCTGCCGGTAATCACAACAGAAGAAACAGATACGCCCTCCGGGGCAATCTGCACAGACTTGTTCAGCTCTGCGCCCTCTCCGAACACGACCTGCGAACCGGTGGCAAAGGTCGTTTCCACCGCACTCCCGTCTACCCATGCCGCCGTTTTGTCCGTATCCCACACGGCAGACTCTCCGGAAACGGAATCCCAATAAAGCGCAGACGGAGTCTCCGCAGCGGCAAGAGCAGTATTCCCCGCAAGCAGCACGCCGGAGCTGATATACAGAGGCGGCTGGGCATACTCATTCTGAACGGCATTGCCGGCTATGGTCGTACCGGGTACACACACCACAGCCATCAGCGCTTTAAAGAATCTGAGAGGAAGATGGAATTTCATACGTTTCGCGTTTTGATTATTGATATGATACACAGTCGGCAGACCAATAAAAAAAAGGAAAGACCGGCCACGAATCGCAGTTACGCGAGATGATATCACAACGGAGGGGATTCAGGCAAGCTGCTTTCGCGGCATAACTCGCTTTTTTTTCTCACTTACATCATTTTTTGGAAACGCCCTTTTCTGACTCGTTCTCTGCCGTTTAAGAGGCAAAGAAAGCCTACCGAAACCAACGCGGAAATAGCGGGTACTCCGGCAAAAACAAAATGAGTATTATTTCAGCCTGTTAAAGTGCTGAAATCAATAAAATTCTAACAGACGGGAGAATTACAGATTAGAATCTTTCTAACAAACATTTTCCCTCGACAAACGGAATTCTTCCGGAGTCCTGTTTTCATGAAAGCCCGGCAGATTATTCCAAATCTCACCCCACAGCCATATAGCCCCCGTACCGAGCGAGAATTATTTTTTACTGTGTTGCTTACGATACACATCAGAGGACAGTATACTCGAGTACACGGGGTATTTTTTCTGCGCCGCCTTAATGAGGGAGAAAATCTCCGCATACTGCGGTTTGCCTTCTGCATAGTCCGTCCAGAACGAGGTACCGGGAGGAGGAAACGGAATAGCCCCGTGAGCCAGAAGAAGAGATACGATTTCCTTATCCTTCTTACGTATGGCTTCTGTCAGGGGAGTACCGCTCCAGCCATCGTGACTCCAGCGGTCGTTCACTTCCTCCGAGTGTTCCTTGATGCGAGTTACCACAGCTTGACGGGAAGCAGCGCTGCCATTCATTTTCTGAATAAGGCGAATCAGCACGCTGTCATAGTCGAAATAGCGTCTGTTGCCGAACTCCGGGTGGGCAGGATTGCCGGGATAAACGACTTCTTCTGCTTTGGCTGCAAAAAGCGGAAGCAGACAAACGGCGGCAATAATCAGGATTTTTTTCATATCGTATACAGTACGGTTATTTTGTGTATCTGAAGGTCGAGGGGCATTCACAAAAGCTCTTATTTGTTTAGACGTTCAGGACGAGCCATGCAGCCGAGTTGGCGGAGCAGGCTCACACATTCGGAATCAGCGCGGCTCAGGGTATCGCGGCGCAGTAACAATTCCAAACGGGTGAATCCCTCGGGGGTGCAGGCGTTCACATCTGCACCGGCTTCTGCAAGCCGGCGAATGATGGGAGCACAGGAATGCTGCTGCGGGATGGGGAGATCATGCACATACGGCAACGCCAGCAGCGGCGTGAGCCCCTGAGAGTCTTGGGCATTCACATCCGCGCCGGCTTCAATGAGCAGCTTTGCTTTCAGGGCTTTCTGCGGGCAGAAAGAGTTGAGGTAGAATAGAGCGGTGCGCCCCTGTGCGTCTCGGGCATTCACATCCGCACCGTAACAAAGCCATTTATACACCTCTATGGCAGGGCTGTGCGGATCTGCCACGGTCGCCATCAGCTGCGTGCGTCCTTCCGCATCCACTACTTGAGCTTTTTGCTGCCGCTCTGCCTGCACCGCTTGCGGATTCGCCAAAATCTGCTGAATACCAAGTCCGAGCTTCTTTTCCCTCGCCAGCATATAGGCCGTTTTGCCGTCCTCGTTCTTTCGGGTGGCATCCAGCCCCAGCTCCACAAAATGGCGGATATGCTGCATATCCCGATAGGAGCCGTTGCCCTCTGTCACCAGATGGCAGAAATAAGGGGTGTACCAGTTTTCATCGTTCAGCTCTGCGCCGTGGCAGATGAGTAGATTGACGATTTTTACCTTAGCAGGGGAACGATGCACCAGTAGATGCTCCATCCATCGGCCGGTAGTTTCCACATCGAAATCCCGCACACGGAACCCGTGCTGCAAGAGCAGCGGCACCAATTCTTCAGAATAGTCACTGAGCACCGCACGAGTCATCAGGGAATCTCCCCCCATGTTCGGGTCTGCCCCGGCTTGCAGCAGCAAAGCCGCAATGATGACCTCGTTCTTTTTGGGTCCGTCTGTTATAATCCCCATGCATTTAGACAGAGCACTGGCGCGGTTGAAATTCGGGTCTGCCCCGGACTGCAGCAATCGTTCCACCTCCGCCACTTCACTCTTGGCCGCAGCCGCAGAGAGCTGAGCCCCCGGGCTTACGGGGACACCCGCTTTTTCAAATTCTTTTGTCAGGAAATCATAGGGGCAATACAGGCAGCAGTTCAGCTCTGCGGCATTCAGACCGTCTTTATTGCGGGCATGCAGGTCAATCCCGGCATCTCGCAACAACTCAAAAAGTTCCTTACGAATGCAGTATTCATTATGCCCGTCTGCGGCCAGAATAAGCCGCATCAGAGCATTATTCCCATCGGCATCTACAGCATTCACATTCGCCCCTTGGCTCAACAATTCCCGTATGGCCGAATCATCATGGCGGTAAGCATGAAAACACTTGAGCACCGCCTGATGAAAGGCGGCATCAAATTCCGATACGGGTGCGGTCGCCGGCTCAGATGCCCACAACTGTGGCACGGCAGCGGAAACGAGCGGCGAGAACAAGGTCAAAGCAAGTAGCCCTTTGATAAAATTCTTACTCATTACTTTCATAAACGTCTTTTTTCTTACATTTGCGCAGCTCATGCCTATTTCATCATTTCATAAGGAAAAATGAGAAGCCCGAACGCAGAATAAATGAGGGCAGACGGAACATCCACCGTAACCAGGGCAGCGGCGGCAAGTGGGTAAGCATACAGCGCGTGCGCCGTGGTTCTCTTTGCCTCCCTGTAAACGCCCTGAGGCATCGACTTGCTGAACGTTATCATCTTTCCGGATGATTTACCCGGTAATTCATTCAGCCATTCCGCATCACGCTTCAGGTAATAATGCTGAGCCCCGCTGTCAGAATCCGGCGATATTTCGTGATACATGCTGCCGATTTCCGAACCGGGAACTCTCGTGTATTCTCCGCCATTTGTTTTAAGCTCCTTCCAAAGCCAGTTATGTCTATACTCAAACTCGGCTTTTATCCCCCGAATATAGAGACGACTCCCAACGCGGTGCACTTCTTTCGGGTTTGAAATTTCAACGCCGGTATATACCTGCCCCATATCGATGAAGCGGGCACAAAACTGTGTGCAGCTCATGCACGATACTGCCGCAGAAAACAGGGCTGCGGTGGCAAGTATTCTGAGGATGTTCATTTCTTAATCACTTTTCTTCATTCTTTTACTCAGCATTCCTGCGGGTAAGCCAAGCTACCGCATGTACAGCAACAAGGGATAACAAGGCCAGAGGAAGCCGGAACTCCCACCGGAAGGCGTAGGGCAGCACAGCCCCAAGCCCGAAAATGATGGTCGGCAAATACAGCAAAGCCGTCATGCGGCAGGAAAAACGAGGTAGACAGCGGCGCAGACTCCATACAAGCAGTGGGAACAAAAGCAACAATAACACCATAGGCGATACCGGGAGCGTTACCATCCGGATACCCAAGAGAAGAAAAACAATCACTGCCACAGCCAACGAGAGCCATGACCAGGCACCCTGCGCTGAGAGCTTGCGGTAAAGACGCAGGAACAAGGCCAACAGCGCCCACGCTGCAGGGGTACAGACCACAGCAGCCAGGAAAGAAAGACTGAGCCCCAAACCGTCATAACCATCCATATCCCCAACATCACGCGTTTCCTCAAAATCCTCCCACAACAAGCGGCCGGCGTGAGTATCGTTCATATCCAAAGTGTTCCCTCGCTGTCTGGCAACCACATACAGCGGGTAGGACAGAACGCCGGGATGCAGAGCCCTGAAGCGCAAATGAGCAAAGAGCTCATCTGGGTGTTCAGCATTCCTCCAGAGAATGATACCAGGGTCCGGTGTTTCCCCCTTATTGCGTAACACCTCCGGCCACTGCTCGCGGGGAGGCAACGGCAGCAAGGGAGATTCCCTGTCCGGTTCAAGAAATCGTCCCGCATGCAAAAGCGTAAATACACCCGAGCGCATTTTCGCAGGTGAAAAGCGGCAGGAGCGGATACCGTCCATCATACCCGATAACAGAAGGGTATCTACATCCTCATTACAAATAAATTGCTCACCTTCACACTCACGGTCGACATCAACGACATCCCGGCTCAGCACGAGGAACCTGCCCCGTATGCCGAACAAGGGATCCTCCACTTCCGCAGCCGAATGAATCTCCGTGATTTTCAACTTCACCAGTTTTCCCTCCAGCTCCGGGTTTAGGGTGTTCACATCTGCAGCATAGATACGCTCCTGACAACACTGCACCGGAGCCAGCGCGCAGCAGCAGCCCGCCGGCAGCAGCAACAGAATAATCAGTAAACACAGGAACGACATGAGCAGCGTACCGACCACTCGCTTTCCCTGCTCAGGCTGTGATTGTTGATTCATTATCTTTGTTTGTTTTGATTGCGGAGCATCTGCCGAAGTCAAAAAAAAGTCTGTAAAGGGCATGTAATGCCCTCTCTACCCAAAGATAATACTTTCCAAAGGCAAATCCGCAACTTTTTTTTGTAAAAAAGTGAATTTTTGCTCGCAGGTTTATCCAAAAAACGAGGGGTGTGGCTAACACGTCCGCCGACGTGAAAATTTGCTCACTGCGCGTGAGAAAACAGAATTTATTCTTGGCTAAACGGCAGCTTCATGATACTATGTTGCCATGGTTAGAATCCTTGCTGCAACTGACTTTTCCGAAGAATCCCGCCCTGTTCTGGAATTTGCCGCCAACATGGTGCGCCAGTGCGGCGGAAAGATGTACCTACTGCATGCCGTAGAGCCCTGCGTGATTGATGCAGCCGGTTCTATTTCTGCCTGCGATATTCCGGACGGAATCCCCGGGATAGAGCTGCCTCGCGTCGGCATTGGCTGCGAGGTGCTGGAGATGGCAGACAACCGAGCCAAGGAGCTTGCCGCAGAGATCAGCCGCAAGTGGGATATCCCGATTTACGGCAAGGCTGAGGAGGCGGACGACATCGTGAGCTGCATGAATGCCTTCTGCAAGCGTCATAACATTGATATTCTGGTGATCGGCAATCGCCACCACAGTCTGCTGACCTCTATCCTGCTGGGCAATACCGCAGAGAAAATTATCCGCTCTGCCACCATTCCCGTGACCGTGGTACCCTGCGCCACTTCCAAGTAAGCCGCGTAAGGTCATGGTTGTCATTTTTCTGGGGGACGTTGTCGGAGACACCGGGCGGGCTGCGCTCTATGCAGCATTGCCGCAGCTGCGCCGTGAGTTTGAACCGGACGCCATCGTGGTAAACGGGGAGAACGCTGCATCCGGCAGAGGTATCACGCCGCGTCTGGCACGGGAGTTTTTCAGTCACGGGGTGGATGTCATCACCCTGGGAGACCATGCGTGGGATCAGAATGAACTGATAGCGGAGCTGGACAATCTACCCCGCGTTCTGCGCCCGTTCAATTATCCGTCAGATATCCCCGGGCACGGCAGCGTCATCATCGACACCCCGGCAGGGCGACTGGGCGTCATGAGCCTCATCGGTCGCACCTTCATGCCCACCAAGGCGGACAATCCCTTTACGCACGGCTATGAGGAGGCCCAGCGTCTGCGCGCGGCCGGGGCGGATGCCCTGCTGGCAGACATACACGCAGAGGCCACGAGCGAAAAAATTGCCATGGGATACAGGCTGGACGGAATTGCCTCTGCGGTCATCGGCACCCACACGCATGTACAGACGGCAGATGAGCGCATTCTGCCCGGCGGCACGGCATGTCTGACGGATGCAGGCATGTGCGGCAGCAATATCGGCGTCATCGGTCGGGATACGGAGGCCGTGCTGAAAGCGCAAATAAGCACCCTGCCCGTCAAGCTGTCCATCGCCAAGTTCCCGGCAGTGGTGAGTGGCGTAGTGGTGGAAATTGACACGGCAAGCGGACGGGCACGGAGTATTCAACGGATTAACCTGGATGTGAACGAGCCATGATGGATACAGAACGATTTGGCGGCATTGTCCGTCTGTACGGTGTAGAGCCGGCCAAGAGGATACATGCGGCACGCGTGGCCGTGGTCGGCATAGGCGGTGTGGGCTCCTGGGCTGCGGAAGCCCTGGCGCGAAGCGGTGTGGGCACCATTATTCTGGTGGATATGGATGATTTGTGCATCACCAACACCAACCGCCAGATTCATGCGCTCGGAGACAACTACGGGCGCAGCAAAGTGGAGGTCATGGGTGAGAGACTGCGGCTCATCAATCCCGGTGTGCAGGTGGAGGAAGTCATGGCTTTCTATACCGTGGCGCACCCGGAGAGACTCTTTGACACACAGCCGGATGTGGTGATAGACGCCATTGATTCCATGCGCCCCAAAACGCATCTCATTGCCGAATGCTACCGCCGCCGCATTCCGGTCATTACCTGCGGCGGCGCAGGAGGCCGCATTGATGCAGCGGAAATCCGGATGGCGGATTTGGCCAGGACCTGCGGCGATAACATGCTGTCCCAGCTGCGGAAAAATCTCCGCAAAGACCACGATTTTCCCCTGTATGACCGCTGCCCGGAAATCGGCATTCCCTGTGTCTATTCGCCGGAGCGTCCGCGTTTCCCGAAATGTGACGGCAGCGTAAGCTGTGAGCGGGAAGCAGGACAGAAAGGCGGAATCGGCTGCGCGAGCGGCTTCGGCTCCGCCACCCATGTCACCGGCACCTTCGGCTTCATGATGGCCGGAGCGGCTCTCAACTTCATCACCGCCAATTGATTTTATGAAACCACACGGACACGATCGCACTGCACGCCCCAACAAACATACCGCCCGCACGGAAAACCGCTTTGAAAAAAAGGCCGCCGGCATCGTCATCAAAGCGCAGAATGAAGGTACGCTCACCGATATTCTGGCGCAACAGCCGCAGGGGCTCTATCTGGTGCTGGACTGTATTCAGGACCCTCACAACCTCGGCGCCATCCTCCGCACGGCAGACGGTGCCGGCGTGGCAGCTGTCATTGCCCCCAAGGATAAATCCGTGGGCATCACGGAGACGGTACTGCGCGTTTCTGTGGGCGCAGCAGAGAAAGTGCCCTTTATTCAGGTGACCAATCTGGCCCGTACGATGAAGGACATGAAGGATGCGGGCATCTGGTTTGTGGGCACCTCCGACCACGGAGACCGCTCGGTATATGATATTGATTTCAAGGGAGGCATTGCACTGGTAATGGGTGCGGAAGGTGACGGCATGCGCCGACTCACGGAGGAAAACTGCGATTTTCTGGTCCGGATACCGATGATGGGCAGCGTTCCCTGCCTGAATGTGTCCGTTGCCACCGGGGTGTGCCTGTATGAGGCACTCCGCCAGCGTCAGTCCTGATTTTGCGGCACGCCATGACATCTCCTCTGGTCATTGAGCCGGAAATTGCTCCGGGAGCCCTGGTAAGGGTGATTTCTGACCTGCATCTGGGGCACGAGCGCTGCGAGGTGCCGGATTTGGAGCAGTTAAAGCCCCTGCTGAAGGGGGTGAGCCTCCTCATTGTGGCGGGAGATTTGGCAGAAACGCGTGACTGTGTCTGGAAGGAGCGCGCCACGGAGCAGAGAGAGCATTTCCGCAGGCTGTGCCGTGAAAACGGCGTGCAGCTGCTGGAGCTTTCCGGCAATCATGACCCGGATATTGTGCCCATGGCAGCCTCTCTCTGGGGCGGCAGTACCGTCATCATGCACGGGCATGCCATATTCCGAGAAGTCGCGCCCTGGAGCTGGGAATATCTGCGCAACAAGGAGAAATGCCATGAGCTCATCCGCAGTTTTCCGACAGAGGACCGGGATTTGGAGCAGAGGTTTGAGCTTGCCCGCGCCATGTGCCGTCTCACACCGCCCATCATGCGGCGGGAAGGCATCCGCAACAAGTATCTGAGAGGGTTTCTGCATTGTTTCTGGCCGCCCGCACGCCCCATCGGCATCATCCGCTGCTGGCTCACCGGTGCGGGAAAAGCCAATCAATTTGCCGACCGGTACTTTCCCCAGGCCCGCTACCTGGTGCTGGGGCATTTTCACCGCTCCTTCTTCCGGCGGTTCGGGAAGCGTACCATTGCCAACACCGGGGCCTGGTTTCGGCACGCCACTCCCTATGCGGTCGATTTCCGAGACGGCAAACTACTCCGCTACATCAAGGCGGATATACTAATGCAGCCATAAGCCGCAACCTCACGCAAACGGCGGTCAGTTTGACTCTTCCCGCAGGCGGCGAAGGTATTCCAAACGCTCGGAAATACGCAGCTCCATACCGTTGACGGTGGGGTGGTAGTACACCCTGCCCTCCGGCAGATAGGCCTGCGGCACAAAGTGGTCATCACCGTAATCGTGGGCGTACTTGTACTGCGTATCCTCTTCTGAAACACCGCGAAGCCGCGCAAGCTTCTTGCGGGTGGGGGTGGCCAGATGATCCGGCACAGCAAGAGTCTTGCCCTCTCTCACGTCTTTCAACGCGGCATCCAAAGCCTTGTAGGCAGAATTGCTCTTGGGGGCGGTGGCAATGTAAACCGTGGCATGAGCCAGAGGTATGCGAGCCTCCGGCATGCCGACCATCTCTGCGGCACGCGCTGCCGCCAAAGCCACGCGGAGGGCGTTGGAATCCGCCAACCCTACATCCTCACTGGCACAGATAACGAGACGGCGGGCAATGAATCGGATGTCCTCCCCGGCGTTCAACATGTAAGCCAGCCAGTAGAGAGCGGCATCCGGGTCACTGCCGCGCATGGATTTGATGAATGCGGAAACGGTGTCGTAATGGCCGTCCCCGGCGCGATCGTACTTAACGGCTTTTTTCTGGATGGATTCCTCTGCAACGGACAAATCCACACGCACCACACCATCAGCAGCGGGCGGGGTGGAAAGCACCGCCACTTCCAGCGCCGTGAGTGCTTTGCGGACATCACCATCCGCTTTCAGCGCAAGGTGAGAGAGAGCATCCTCAGTCACCTCTGCCGGAATGGTGCCCAGCCCTTTTTCAGAATCACGCAGAGCCCTCCGCAGAAGGTCGGTAATATCCGCATCCGCCACCTGCTCCAGCGGAAAAATCTGGGAGCGGGACAACATGGCGGAGTTAATGGCGAAATAGGGATTTTCCGTCGTTGCACCGATGAATCGTACCGTACCGCGTTCCAGGTGCGGCAGCAGTACGTCCTGCTGAGCTTTGTTGAAACGGTGCAGCTCATCCACAAACAGGATGGTCTTCTGCCCATGCAGTGCCATGCGAGTACGGGCTTCCGCAATCTTGTCACGGATATCGCTCACGTTGGATTCCACGCCGTTGAGCATGACGAAGAATGAGCTGGTGGAACGCGCTATCACGTATGCCAGAGTGGTTTTACCCACGCCGGGAGGTCCGTAAAAGATGAGCGAGGAGAAGCGGTCCGTCTCTATGGCACGGCGCAGCAGTTTGCCGGGTGCCAGCAAATGCTGCTGGCCAACCACCTCCTGCAGGGATTCCGGACGCATACGGGCGGCCAGCGGCATGTTCTGCTGCTGAGTCTCACTCTGCGGCTCCCGGAATGAGCCGTGGGGGGTAAAGAGGTCTGCTTGCATAAGGACGGGATGCAGAGAAGCGGTTACACATGCGGTGCAGCGGCACGCAGCTGACGGTAGATATCACTGTGCCGCTCCATGAGCGGCTGAAGAGTGGCCTCATGCTCAGCTACCTTACGCCGAGGAGCGGTATACAGACGGCGGTAAGAGGAAACGCGGGACACAACCACATTCTGCACGATATTCTGGATGCGGTTGTTGAGGTTGTCATAAATGATACCCTCCACACGATTGACCAAAGGACGTATGCCGCGGATGCTGATAAGGTGGGCCAGCGTGCCGAACACCCACACGATTCCGGCCAGAATCAGCGCGCACACGGCAAAGAAATCCTGACCGAAGAAGCCAAGAATACCGCCCACCATCAGCAAGAAACAGATGAGCGTGACAAAAGGACGCATCCACGCGGCCTGAGACTTGAAATACTTACCGAGTGTGCCGCGCACCTGCTGACGATTGAACGGCTCCCGCAAATCACGAATCAACCCGGACCGCACCTGCTCCAAATCAGCAGCGATGTCCGCCTCCGGGTAATCACCGATTTCGCAGTCAAGAGTCTGTTTCATGCGCGGGCGCACATGCTTCCAATGCAATGAGCAGGAATGCATGAACTGCGCGTCTGCGTCCTCCTGCTGAGCCAGAACATCATCCCGAATGGCCCGGATAAACGATTCCTCTGCGTAAGCCCCCATGAGCTCCAGCCGCAGCAGTGCCACGGGCGAAAGGAAAAAGCCGTAGCGACGGTAAATGCGCTTGAGCAGCGGGATTCTGGCGCGGCGGACAGAATCCGCATAATTGGCTGCACAGGCAGGCACCCCCAGCACTTGGTGGGCCAGAAAGTTATCTATTTCCTGCTCTATGCCGGCCAGGAAGCCACTGTCCGTACGGGCAATATCTCCACGGATTTTGAGAATACTGCCCTGCTTATACATGAGATCCACGGCGGCATTCACCACGGAGCGAATGGCGGAGCGCACTCCCTTGGGCGCGCTGAGAGAATCCTGAACACGTGCAGTAAACACCTCTACGCCCTGTGCAGAAGTGGGGCACACCTGGAAAATGGGCAGATTGCTCCCCAGACGGGTACGCAGATAGCTGCGCAATGACTCATTAAGCTCCAACGCAGAAGCGGCGGGTATGGTATCCGTGTGAGTGAGCGCAACCATGCAGTTGCCATACTCAGAATCCGGCACGGCTTCCAGCAGCTCCCAAACGGGAGAACTCTCCGCCTGCCCGGCAGACACAACGGCCACCACCACATCCGAGCCTTTCACCTGCTCACAGAGGGCATCCCGCACCTCAGGCCGGGCGCAGTCTGCGGTATCCACCAGTTCCAAGCCCTCCAACGATTCTATGGGAAGGAAGCGGGAATGGGAGGAGTCTCCATCTTCACAGCGGTAACGCCAGCGGATGTAGTTTCCTTCCATGGGAACGGCTGCAGGCACGCTGCTGCCGAGAATATGCGACAGAAGGGAGGATTTGCCGGAAGCGGCAGCACCGATAAAGATGATGCGACGGGGCTTCCGGAGCAGTTCAAAAGACTGCAGAACAGGCTGTATGGGCTCATACAATGAGCTGTCATCTATATCCGCGCACAAATCCACCGCCTGCTGCGCCCAATAGCGCACCAGACTCTCCTGGGTTCTGTAGCTTCTCTTCAACATACCGGTGTCTGTTTACGCGCGGAAATGATACCACACCTCCCCTGCTCCGAATTATCTGCCGGGAACCATCTCAAACGTGAAGCCCTTGAGGTATTCCGTTTCCGGGATATTGAGCAGAACGGGGTGATCCGGGCTCTGCCCGTGAGTGGACACCAGCCGCAGCGTGCTGTGGCCATCCACGGCAGCCTCACAAATTGTCTGGCGGAAAAGCGTGGAGCTGATGTGGTGAGAGCAACTGAAAGAAGAAAGGATACCGCCCACGGGCAGCATCTGCATGGCGCGCAGGTGAATCTCCTTGTAACCGCGGAGAGCGCCGTTGAGGCTCTTCTTGTTGCGGGTGAAACTGGGCGGATCCAGGATAATCATGTCCCACTTGGGATCCGCACCGTTGCGCACGGCATCGCTCTCTCTCTTGAGGAAATCAAAGGCATTCTCCGCAATGGCTTCAACCTTCACCCCGTTGAGCTCCGCATTGCGTTTCACGGAAGCAATGGCATCCTCGGAAATATCCACAGCCGTCACGCTTGCCGCACCGGCTTTGGCGCAGGCGAGCGCAAAGCCGCCCTGATTGCAGAAGCAATCCAACACGCGGCGTCCGCGGGCAAACTTGGCCACTTCCTCGTAGTTCTGCAACTGGTCCAGATACAGACCGGTCTTCTGTCCCGTGGAAAGGTCTACCAGGAACTTGATTCCGCGACCGGTTCCGACAAAGGGAGCCGGCATCTCACCGGCTGCCACATACGTTTCCGGTTCAATGCCTTCCGCAATCAGGAGCGGAGAATCGTTACGCACCAGAATGCAGCGGGGAGAGAACAAATCACCGAGGATATCCTTGATGAGGCCCAGACGCTGATGCATGGCGATGGTGAGCGTCTGCACCACCAGCACGTCCTGATAGCGGTCAACAATGAGACCGGGCAGTCCGTCACTCTCACTCCACACCACGCGCATCATTTCCTCACCGGGGAGATAGCGGTCACGCAACAGCATGGCCTGAGAAATGCGACGGGCAAAAAATTCGCGATCCAAATCCTGCTTACGGCGAGAAAAACGCCGTGCAATAATCTGAGACTGAGGATTATACATAGCAGAGCCCAGATAGCGGTCACGCTGATCCTTCAGCAGCACCACATCCCCAGCCTGCGGATTACCGAATACCGCGCGAACCTCTGTGCCGTACACCCAGTCGTGTCCATGAAAAATGCGCGCCTTCGGCGCAATGATAAGACCTGCCATAACGCCATTGAACATACCCGAAAGCCCGGGGTCTGTCAATGCGCAATTCAGTCCGCAGAAAGAAAATAAAGTCCGGTGTACACGCGGGGGTCAACCGCCACACCGGAAGACATTTTTTCTGCCAGCCATGAATCAATTTCTGCGGCGGGCACCTCACAGACAGTTATATTCTCTCCCTCTACCCCGCCGCCGGCATGTATTCTCTGCAAGCCGGAAGCCAGAAAGAAGTGCAGTGTCTCTGAGGTGAGCCCGGGGGATGAAGGACCGGTGAAAAGGTATTTCATGGAAGCAGCGGTGTATCCGGTTTCCTCTTCCAGCTCACGCAGAGCAGCATCGGCATGAGACTCCGGGTCACCATCCCCGCAAAGTCCGGCCGGGAAACAGAGACAACGCTGCCCGATAGGCGGGCGAAACTCTTCCACCAAAAGGATTTTATCCTCAGGAGTGCGGGCAAAAATCATGACGGCGGGCACGCTGTTTTTGCGCTCGCAGTACTCCCAGCGGTCCTCGCGCACCATATTGAGGAACCGCCCCTCATACAACATCTCCATATCTCAGGCAAGTAAAGCGGGCGACAGTCACGGAAACTGTCGCCCGTTGTATTCAGAAATCAGCAATCTTACATTCTCACCACTTCCTGGAAGCGGGCAAGGATGCGCTTAGTGACAGGGCCGGCCACACCGGTGCCGATGGTACGGCCATCCAGGCTGGTGGCAGCAATCACCTCTGCAGCGGTACCGGTCAGGAAGCACTCATCCGCACGAATGACATCAAAGCGGTTAATGACACGCTCCTCGCACGGGATACCCAGCTCTGCGCAGATATCCATCACAGCGTGACGGGTAATGCCGCCCAGCGCACCTTCCGTCAGCGGCGGAGTCATGACCACGCCGTCCTTGACCAGGAAAATGTTGTCGCCGGTGCATTCTGCCACATTGCCGTTGGAATTAAGCATGATAGCCTCTCCTGCACCCTGCTGGGCGCACTCAATCTTAGCGGAAATGCTGTTGAGGTAATTGAGGCTCTTGACCTGCTGACAATTCACATCCGGATTAGCACGGCGATAGGAGCTGGTGATGAGGCTCAGACCGTTCTCATACATCTCCGGCGGATACAGAGCAATGGAAGAGGCAATAATGAACATGCTGGCTTTCGGGCAGTTCTTGGGATTGAGCCCCAAATCACCCACACCGCGGGTCACAACCAGGCGGATATAGCCATCCTCAAGACCGCTGGCAGCCACCGTTTCCTCCGTTGCGGCGCAGACTTCCTCATAAGTCCAGGGAAGATTGAGCATGAGATAACGCATGCAGTCGAACAGGCGGGTAATGTGCTCCTGCAGACGGAATACCTTGCCGGAGTAGAAACGAATACCCTCGAAGCAACCATCACCATACAACACACCATGATCGAACACGGAAACTTTGGCTTCCTCACGATCTACCAGTTTACCATCAAGCCAGATTTTCATAAAAAAGAAAAAAATTGTGAACGGGGACATTATAACTCGATTTTTCCCGATGTGAAGCAGAAAAAATGGCACTGCGTCATTTTTTCGCAGTTCGCGGAGCCAAGCGCAGGGACGACAGATGAAGAAATGCTCAACTCTCTTTGATTTTGCTTATTTTTAAGGCTATGAGGTGACACAGATGGAGTAAAAAATCAGAAAAAAGGGGTTGCTATTTGTCCGCAAATCAGATAGAATGCCCCGCACCTTTTTCGGAACTCAACCGACAAACAGATTTTCTACGTATGGCTAAGCAAGCATTAGGTAAAGGACTCGGCGCACTCATCAGCAAAAGCAAAGTTGTCAGCACTCCCGTGCAGATTGCAGCAGATGAGACGGATCGCGTGATTCTTGCCAATGTTGCAGAGATTCAGAAATCTCCCTTCCAGCCCCGACGCCGCTTTGACGAACAGCAAATTGAAGAGCTTGCCGCCTCTATCCGCGAGAGCGGACTTGTTCAACCGCTGGTGGTGCGCAAGGTAGACGGCAAGTTCGAGCTGATTGCCGGTGAGCGACGTCTGCGTGCCGTGCAGAGTCTGGGGCACACCACGGTCAAGGTGGTAGTACACGAGGCCACGGACCAGGAGGTAGCCGAGCTGACGCTGATTGAAAACCTGCAGCGTGCAGACCTTACGCCGCTGGAAGAAGCTGAACAGTACCGCCTGCTCCAGACCAGATTCGGGATGAAGCAGGAAACAATCGCTCAGCACGTCGGCAAATCCCGCGCCGTGGTAGCCAATATGGTTCGTCTTCTGGAGCTTGCTCCCGATGTACGCAACATGCTGGAGAATTCTGCCATCACCGTGGGTCACGCAAAAGTTTTGCTGCAGCTCAAAGACGAACAGCAGCAGACCATGGCCGCCAACCGCATTGTCAAACTTGGCATGACGGTGCGCCAGACGGAGCAACTGGTAAAAGACCTGCTGAATCCCCCGGCGGTGTCTCCGCTGCCCAAACTCCTCCCCGAGCTCCCGGATGCCTATGCCCGCATCTGCCGCCAGCTCTCGGATGATTTCGGCACCAAGGTCAACATCGCCCTGAAGGGCAAGAGCAACGGTGTGATTGAAATTCCCTACACCGGACGTGATGAACTGGTGCGCATTCTCCAGATTTTCGGTGTGAGCGAGCAGTTCTGATATTGTTCATGAATCAGGCACTTTTTTCTACTGTTCTGGCGGCAGCTCTTTTTTGCACTGCCTGCACAGATGAAAAAAAGGAAGCACCGTCCGTAACGGCACCGGCGGTCACGCTGCCGCAGGATTTTGTCAACACGCCGGATTTCAGCGGAGCCAATGCTTATCTGCATTGCAGCAATATCTGCAAGCTGGGGCCCAGACTCTCCGGCTCCGCCGCCTACACCGCCCAGCTGGAGTATCTGGAAAAGCATCTGAAAGAAAGCGGGTGGACGGTGCACCGAGACTCATTCACCGTGAACGGCATCTGCATGACCAATCTCCGTGCAGTCAAGGGAGAGGGGAATGTGAACCGCCCCCTGTTGCTGAGCTGTCATATAGATACCAAAACCAACATTGCACCGGATTTTGAAAGTGCGGATGACGGCGCGAGCGGCGCAGCCGTTCTGCTGGAGCTTGCCCGCACCCTCCCGCAGGAATCCGCTCAGCAGGTTGAGCTCATCTTCCTGGACGGAGAGGAATCTTTCGCTCCGCGCATGAGCGAGGAAGACGGGCTCTACGGCTCAAAGTACGATGTGAACCGCCGCGGTGACATACTGCCCCGCTACCAGATTAACTTGGATATGGTCGGCGGACGCAACAAAATTATCGCCCCCCCTTCCCTGGAGACCTCTGATTTCATGTACGCCCAATATAGTCAGGCCGTTCGGGAAGCCGGATTTGCGCCCAACCGCTGGACCATGTGGCCGGGGGCCTACTTGGACGATCACCTGCCCTATCTGGAGGCGGGAGTCGACAGTCTGAACCTCATTGCTCTATTTTCCGGTTCAGATTGGTGGCACACCACCCGCGACAACATGAGCAGAATTGCCCCGGAATCTCTGGCGGAAAGTGGGCAAATTACCCACATTCTTATCCGCAACCTGCTCCGGCAACTTTAAGCAATAAACAAAGCGGCTGCCATACGGCAGCCGTGCTTTTCTTTCAGTCTGCGTTCTCTTCGCTCCGCTCCTCCTGAACTTTCTCCTCATCAGTCTGCCGGATAGGCAGCTCAGGCCCGGAGGCATAGGATGTTTCCGCACCATGGTGGAAGAAGAAAGCAGCAGTCCCTACGAGAACCAAAGCAGCCGCAGCCGCATATCTGCGCCAGTACCTGACTGATATGGCAGCAGTTCTGATGATGTTGGCAGCAGCCACATTCATCTTCGCATCAACGCTCCGCTGCAGAGAGCTTCTAAGCGGAGAGGGAGCCAGCATGTGCAGCAAGTTCTCCTCATCCGTAAAATCGCAGACAGAAGAAACGCCATCCTGCATGGATGCGGTTAAACGCATACGCATTTCCTCCTTCAGAGGAACAGGAGAAAGTGTGCGCAACATCATTTCCTCTTGGAAAAATTCACGCGTAACAGCCTCACCCGCAGAAGTACCTGTTGTCGGATTCTTCAGAGCGGTTGCCTTTGCATTCTGTGTCTGAAAATCGAACTTGCTCATAACCTTATATTTATTAAGAGTTTATATGTTTTGTTACCTTCCACGGGGCTGACTAACTTGCCCCTTCACTTCTACAAGCGTACCACGCTGCTCCTTTTGTTTATTTTTTTCAAAAAAATTTAAAAAATCATTGGGTGAGTACTCCCGCAGAAAGTGGATGCCAATATTCACTCAGAAAGCCCGGACTTCTGCTCCGTATCTTTCCGGAGCTGTAACTCTGTCTCCGCGGAGTCCTGCAGATGCTCATTGGCATAAGAGTTCCCGTTCTGCAGGTAAAAATAAGCGGCAAAGGAGAAGCAAAGCGTCAGCGTGGCAGCAATGGCTGCATACTTTTTCCAATAAAGTTGTGAGGCATTGTATCTCTGACAGTGGGAGGCAAAGGTCACACGCATTCTTGCACTGAGCGCGCGTCGGAAGTCCGCAGACTCCGGCTGAGGTGTAAGACTCCGCACCCAGTTTTCTTCTCTCTCGTAGTCACTCAGGACTTCTGAGGCAAGCTTCATGGAAGCAAGCAGACGGGCTTTCAGCTCCGGGTCCATGCCGGGCTTTGTCACAGAAGCAGAATTTCCCATATTTGTATTCATTTCAGGCAACACAATTAAGTTTGTTTTGAATGGCTTTCATGCCCTCACGGTAAATCAGGTTGACCGCCATAAGAGATTTACCGGTAATCTCTGCAATCTCGGAAAAATCGAATCCGGCGCGGACACGGAGAAGAATTATCTCTCTCTGTTTGCGGGTCAGAGACAAGAACGTCTCCTCATCCTCAGGCTCATTACAGAAAAACACTTCATCCGGTTCTGCAGCAATTTCTGAATCGGGGCGCAGCCAGGCGTGCTCACTCACCAGCATGCGAATCAAGGTGTACGCATACTGAAGATAGCGGCGTTCCCCGCCGGTCACATCGCCATCCAGCACACAGACCATGAGAGAGGACAGAGCATCAATAACCACCTGCCGGGCATGCTCAGCGGTGTCTGCCATAAGACGGGCATACAGGAGCAGTTCCCGACTGTTTACATCCACAAACTGTTCCCAGTCGTAGTAGTCCGTATACTCCCGGCTCTCAAGCCCAACAGAATCCGTGCATCGGACGTTGTTAAATTTGTCTTTTGTTTTGTTCATGGCAGATGTTCCGTAGGGAAGACCGTTAAATTGCATTTTTCTCACTATTGAGAGCGTTTCAGCTTGCACTTTTATTTAAAAAATCGCGCTCAGGATAAAAAATTTCGGAAAGAGGACAGAAAAGAGCCCAAAGCAACGGTTGCGTAGCGATAGCGGGAGGCAACGGTGGACATATTCTCCCCCGTCTTTGCAGAAATCTCCTTAAAGGTCATATTATCCCAGAATTTGAGTTTCACAACTTCCTGCTGAGCGGGCGGCAAAGCGTCAAGAGCCTGCTTGATGCACTTTTGCAAAACAGCATGATCACTGTGAACAACATGCTCCGTATTGGCCTGATATTCCTGCATAGCGCCCATTTTTGTCTTCGCCTTGTCTGCTACGGTATAAGCCCTTCCCATGTCTATGGCTTTATTGCGGATAATCCTGAACATATAGGAACGCCATGCGGCAACAGAGTATTCCACAGCGTTCTTCTTCATGGCTTCCATGAGTTTCTGCAGACATTCCTGGACCACATCCGGAGCATCACTTTTTACTCGCAGCTGATTCTCCGCGTACGACTTAAACGCTTCATAGTTTTCCTCCAGGAATGAATCCCAATCAAAACATTCGTATGGAGACAGACAATGGGTACCTTCAGGTGTACCTTCTTCAGACTCTTTGTTTGTTAGTGCCATATATCGAAATCAGGTAATCATTGAGTGCAGTTGAACGGCATGGTCAGGAGTCCACGCCGTTACAATACCTGAGCGCACGACAAACAAAATTTATTTTACTTTTTATAAAAACAGAAAAAAACGGTGGGCAACATGCCCACCGAAAAAGAAAAAAGAAGCAACAGAATGAACACTAATCCTCAGAGCGTTCATCAGATTCCTGCTCAGAATCCATATCAGAAACATCTTCATGCGGAATATGAGAATCCTCTGCATACGTACGGTCGCTGTACAGGTAAAAACCGACGGAAGTACAGAAGGCCACACCCAGCATGGCTGCAATGGATGCCGCTTTCCAATACGATACAGCAAGATTTCCGCGGCGCATCACAACGGCTGCCTCCACCTCCATTCGCGCCTTGATTGAGCGGCGGAATCTCGCTGTCAGCGGAGCGGGCTTGAGCATTGCCAGCAAGGCTTCCTCCTGCCGGAAATCTGTCGTGACGGCAGAAGCGGTTTCCATGGCCGCAAGCAACCTAGCCTTGAGCGCAGAAGAAAGCGGCGCAGGTGCTACGGAAGCCTTTTTATCCGGATTGTCCGTACTCATGACAATAGGTCCTTATATTCCGCAAGTACACCGCGCAATGCCGTCATGGCATAGCGATAACGGGAAGTGATGGTGGAGAGATTCTGGCCTGTTCTCTCAGCAATCTCCTGGAAAGTAAGCTCGCCCCAAATTTTAAGGACAACCACCTCCGCCTGCTCCTGCGGCAATTTCCGCAAAGCGCTCTCTACGTCCTCGCGCATATCCTCCTTATCGGATTCAGCAGAAAGCCAAGGCTCTTCCAACACGGTCATATCCTCCGCATTGTTCTCCTCGTAATTCTTACGGGTTTCTGCACGGCGACCGTAATCAATGGCCTTATGCCGGATAGCAGTGAAGACAAAGGAACGCCACTGACGGGGGCCGCCCTGGAACGTGCCGCCCTCAACGGCCTGCACCAGCTGCACGAGCGCATCCTGCAGCACATCCTCAGCGTCAGCCTCAGAACGCGTCTGCTGGCGGGCATACAGCATCAGGGTCGGGCCGGCTTCATCCAGCCATTCAGACCAACTCGGATTCTCCTCATAGTCCGCGCCTTCGCCGGGCAGAGGCATGCTAGCGTAACTCCGGTTTTTCATATCTGAAAAAGTTGAGAGAAAAGAGAAAGATGAGGGGCTCATGCAGATACCCCTCATCCTTGACAAGACTTTACTTTATTCTGCAGCCTCTGCAGCAGCCTTCTCTGCCTCCAGCTTGAGACGCAGCTTCTCAGGCAGCTTCACCTGAATATGCACGTCGCGCAGCTGGTTCGGCTCAGCCGGAGCAGGAGATTCGCTCATGAGGTCTGCACCGCGGTTATTCTTCGGGAAAGCAATCACCTCACGGATGGATTCACTCTCACTGATGAGCATCACCACGCGGTCCAGGCCGAGCGCCAGACCGCCGTGAGGAGGCGCACCGAAGGAGAAAGCACTCAGCAGATGGCCGAACTGCTCCTCGATGGTGGCATCATCCAGGCCGAGAGCTCGGAAGGTGGCATCCTGGAGGTCCTTCTCGTGGATACGGATGGAGCCACCGCCCAGCTCATTGCCGTTGAAGATAACATCGTAAGCCTCTGCGCAGAGGTCGGTGGAAATCTCACCCTTGAGCACCTTCTCCACGTCCTCAGCAACCGGACGGGTGAAAGGATGGTGAATGGCGCAGAAACGCTGCTCCTCTGCATCCCAGCCAAAGAGCGGGAAACGGGTTACCCAGAAGAGGTCTACCTCTGTATTGCCCTTGAGCAGCTCCATGAAGTCACCGCAGGCCAGTCGCACGCGACCGAGAATCGTGCAGCTCTGCTCCCAATCACCGGCGGCGAAGAAGATGCAGTCACCGTCCTCGATGTTGAGACGTTCCTTCAGTGCCTCAATCTCAGCATCCGTAAGACGCTTGGTGATGGGGCTCTTCCACTCCTCACGCTTATTCACGTCGCGCACCTTGATATAGGCCAGACCCTTGGCACCGGCTTCCAGTGCCGTCTGAGTCAGAGAATCAATCTGACCGACGGAGGGGGAGAAGTTCTTGGCATTGATAGCCTTGACCACGCCGCCGTTAGCCACGGCGGAGGAGAACACGCGGAAATCACTCTTGGCAAAGATATCCGAGCAATCCGTCAGCTTCATCTCGAAGCGGCGCTCCGGCTTATCGGAACCGTACTGATCCATGGCATCACGCCACGTCATGCGGGGGAACGGTGTCACGATATCACGCCCCACGGATTCCTTGAACACACGCTTGAGCATGTCCTCAATCCAGGTGTAAACATCCTCCGGGGTAATGAAGGAAGCTTCAATATCAATCTGAGTGAACTCAGGCTGACGGTCAGCGCGGAGGTCTTCATCACGGAAGCAGCGGGCCACCTGGAAGTATTTTTCCATACCGGCCACCATAAGCAGCTGCTTGTACTGCTGGGGAGCCTGGGGCAAGGCATAGAAAGAACCGGGAGCAAGACGGCTGGGCACCAGGAAGTCGCGGGCACCTTCAGGCGTGCTCTTGGAAAGGATGGGGGTCTCAATCTCCAGGAATCCCTGCTCATCCAAATAGTCACGCATGGTCTTGGTAATGCGGTGACGCAGAATCATGTTGCGCTGCATGGAGGGGCGGCGGAGATCCAGGAAACGATACTTCAGGCGGATATCCTCATTGGCGATGTTGCGGTCCAGCTGGAACGGAAGCACAGCGGCGCGGTTGAGCACATTCAGAGAAGTGGCTTCCACCTCAATCTCACCCGTGGGAAGATCAGGATTGGTGGCATCCACCTCATCCGTCTTCAGGCGGCGCACAACCTTGCCATTCACCTGAATCACGGATTCAACTCGCAGGCCTTCTGCCAGCTTGGCCAGTTCGGCATCAATCTCAGGATGGAACACCACCTGAGTCTTGCCAGCGCGGTCACGGAGGTCGATGAAAATCACACCGCCGTGGTCACGCACGGTATCCACCCAACCGACAAGGCTCACCACCTTATCAACATCGGCAGGACGGAGTTCATCGCACGTATGGGTACGGTAACTATTCATGGTAAAAAACTTATAGAAGAGAGGCCATCCGTGCGCCAATATACGCGCGCACGGTAAAGGCGGCTCATTCTACGCCTTACACGCTAAAAGTCAAGACTCTTTTAACATCAGAATGCCATGCAGTCACACTTTCCGACGGCATTTACGGTTGACGTGACGTTGCAAGAAGTGTATCATCCGCACATGGCACAGCATCAGGCTCTGGAGTATTTTCACCGCGGATTCAACTGCGCACAATCCGTTTTCACCCCGTTTGCCCTCCGGCTCGGTCTGAGCGAGGAAGCAGCTCTGAAATTTTCATCAGCTTTCGGAGCGGGGCTGGGACGCATGCGCGGCACCTGCGGTGCCTTTGCCGGGCTGTCCATGGTAGCCGGGTTCTGCCGGGGAAATCTCACCGGGAATCCGGAGGATAAAGAGAGGATATTTGCGCTCACCCGAGAGTTGGCGGATGAGTTTCGGGCAGAGTTCGGCAGCCTGCTCTGCCGCGAGCTGTTGCATCTGGATGAAGGTACGCAGGAAGCAGCCCGCCCCTCAGACCGCACGGAGGCCTACTATGCGGCCCGCCCCTGTGAGCGCTGTGTCTCCTTCTGTGCAACACGGGCTGCACGGCTACTGGAGCAGCATGCAAAGATTCCGTCAGAGAACTCGCAAGACATGTGATATTCTTTTCTCCAACTCCCGGACTTGGCGCTTCAGCTCTGCTTTTTGCTCCTTTTTCTGCAGCGGATTCAACTGCACATCCTCCTCTAATGCATTTATTCTAAGCCTAAGAGCAATCTCCAGCCAAAATAGGCATTTTCCCACGGATTGTTGACAATCACAGGAGGCGGATGAATAAGATAACAATCTGTCCATAATGTGTCGATTCCCTATCACGGGAGAGACACATCCCCTGCTCCGACGTTCGGAAGCATTACTAACTATTGGAGCCAAACGGCAGACAAATCAGCGGAATCTGTCCTCCGGAAAGTTACGGTATCCGATTTTCAACGGAGCCATATCATCCAGAAGTTTGCGGTCATAGCGGCGGGTGGGCGGCAGCAGATTGCCAAGGGTCTTGACTTTGCCCTCAGAGAAGAAGAATTGGAGGTAATAGGTACCTTGGTAACCCAACTGGTGGGTTTCGCGTATCATCTGAAGGATATCCGCCTCGTCCAGCAAGCCGGGATGAACGGTGGTGCGGATTTCATGCTCCACTCCGTATACCTGCAAAAGACGGAGAGTTTCCCTGTAACGGTCAAAGAGACGGTCACCGCCCGACACGCGCCAGGAGCGGGAGGAAGGCATTTTATTATCCATGGCCACATAGTCAACAAGATGCTCCTCCAACAGCTCACGCATCACCTGCGGATTGGAGCCGTTGGTATCCACCTTGACCAAGTAACCCAAGGATTTGATATTGCGGCAAAGCTCTGCAATATCCGGATTGAGAGTGGCCTCCCCACCGGAGAGGACGACGGCATCCAAAAAGCCGGCGCGCTCCTGCAGGAAGGCCATTTCATCCATACCGCCCCCCTTACCGAAAACCAGCTCGGGGTTATAGCAGTACGGGCAACGCAGATTGCACCCGGTAAACCAGAAGATGCAAGCCGCTTTCTTGGGATAATCCAGGAAGGTCAGCGGGGTAATGTCTGCGGGATGGCGCATTACTTGAGAATAGCGTCCTCGCAGCAACCGCAACCGGGCTCAGCAAAGTGAGCGCGTTCCTCGAATTCGCCCTGCTTACCGGCGTTGAAGGTTTCCACCGGACGGTGGTAGCCCATCACGCGGGTGAACACGGTGCAGCGGGTGCGCTCCTCGGCATGTTCGGCCAGAATCTGCGCATCTGTCTTGAGTACGGGTTTGATGTCGCTCATGGTAATGATTCTATTGGTTGGTAATAAGAGATGGTTCTGTCTGATTTATCAGAAGAGGGGGAGTTCCGGCTGCTCTTCCTTGCGGGCGCGGGCAATCAGCTCCTCGTCGCAGATGGGGCAGAAGTCGTGGCGGCCCTTCAGGTAGCCGTGCTTCTCACAGACGGAGAACAGCGGAGTCACGGTGATGTAAGGCATCTTAAAGTTGGTCAGCACCTTGCGTACGATGTCGCGGCAAGCTTCCGGAGAAGAGATGGCCTCGTTCATGTACATGTGGAAGACGGTACCACCCGTGTAGCAGCACTGCAGCTTGTCCTGCATCTTGAGAGCCTTGAAGAGGTCGTGCGTGTAACCGGCCGGCAGCTGGGAGCTGTTGGTGTAGTAACGGTGACCGGGAGTACCGGACTGGATGATGTCCGGGTAGCGCTTCTGGTCTTCGCGGGCAAAACGGTGCGTCGTACCTTCTGCCGGCGTGGCTTCCAGATTGTACAGGTTACCGGTCTCTGCCTGGTAGCCGCGAATGCGCTCACGCATGAAGTGCAACACTTCCTCCGCAAAGGCAATACCTTCCGGCACGGCGGTGTTGAGGGTATCATTGGAGAAGTTGCGAAGCATTTCGTTGATACCGTTCAGACCGATAGTGGAGAAGTGGTTGCGCAGGTGCGGCAGATAACGCTTGGTGTAGGGGTAGAGCCCGCGCTCATAGAGCGTGTTGATGAAGACACGCTTCTTCTCCAGCGTCTCCTTGGCCAGATCCATCAGCTCACCCAGTTTCGTGTACAGCAGATTCTTGTTACCCTTGTACAGGTAGCCGAGACGGGCCATATTGATGGTCACCACGCCGATGGAACCGGTCATCTCCGCAGAGCCGAAGAGACCGCCGCCGCGCTTGAGCAGCTCTCGAAGGTCCAGCTGCAGACGGCAGCACATGGAGCGCACGGCATCCGGCTTGTAGGCCTCCTCGTCAATAACCTTGTTCCCGTTCTCATCAAACTTATACTGGGAACCAATGAAGTTCTGGAAGTAGGAGGAACCAATCTTGGCGGCGTTCTCAAAGAGCAGCGGCACGTTCTCGTCATCCCAGTCAAAGTCCTCCGTGATGTTCACGGTGGGAATGGGGAACGTGAAGGGCTGGCCGGTGCTGTCACCTTCTGTCAGCACCTCATAGAAGGCACGCTGAATAATCTTCATTTCCGGCTGGAAGTGCTTGTAAGTCAGCCCGGTGAGAGAATCAACACCACGTTCGCGGGCCTTAGCGAGAAGATTCTCATCATTGAGTCCTTCAAAAATGTGCTGACCGCCGGAGAACGGTGCCTGCTCGCGGAGGTCGCGGGGAACCGTCCAGTCAATCGTCACGTTGGTGAACGGGCTCTGACCCCAGCGGGACGGCACATTCAGATTGTACACAAAATTACGCAGGGCCTTCTTAACAGCGGTATACGGCAGCTGGTCCTTGAAGAGATAGGGGGAGAGATAAGTATCAAAGGAGCTGAATGCCTGAGCACCGGCCCATTCGGACTGCAGAATGCCCAGGAAGTTAGCCATCTGCCCCAGAGCCTCACGGAAATGCTTGGGCGGGCAGCTGTTCACACGGCTGCGCACACCGTTGAAACCTTCATTGAGCAGGTTGCGCAGACTCCAACCGGCGCAGTAGCCCGTCAGGCAGTCCAAGTCATGGATGTGATAGTCACCGTTACGGTGAGCTGCACCCTCCTCCGGGGTGTATACCTGATCAAGCCAATAGTTGGCAATCACCTTACCGGCAGTGTTGTTCACAAGACCGGCATTGGAGTAGGTCGTGTTGGAGTTGGCCTTGATACGCCAGTCCGTGTTGCCTACATACTCCTCAATGGTCTGCTTACAATCCACCCAGGTGTTGCCCTTGTACATGCCGGCAATCTGCTCACGCTGCAGTTTGTGCAGGAAGCGGTACTTGATGAAATTGCGGGCCGTATCATAAGAACCGGCCTTCATCAGCTCCTTTTCAATAATATCCTGTACCTTTTCCACCGGCAGATACTCCTCTTTCTTGAGAGCATCCAGCACGTTGGCGTAAACAAGAGGATTATATTCTTCCTGGGAAGCGTGGTATGCCTTCTCGATGGCCTGCTGCACCTTGTAGGCCTCGAAGCGTTCGCGCTTTCCGTTGCGTTTGATGATTTCTGACATGTTTTCTAGAGCTGATGTTGTTTGTGTAAATCTTTCGGAGAGATTTTTTGTCGCCGGAGACTGCGCGGCGGGTACTTTTCTCCCCCTCACGCCCGCCGTCACGCGAACTGGGGCGAATTTATCACGCCCGCCACCTGATTGCAAGCAAAAAGTTGAAACTGTCTCAACTTTTCACACACAAAATATAGTTGCTGTTTTTCTGGCGGCATACCACATATTGTATATTGTGATATTTTAGTTTTGTTAAGAATCTTTCTAATAAAAAAAAGCTCCGACAGCATGAAAATGGGGGATTTAGGAGTCTTTTTTCACCGGCGTGAACAGGTATCTGAAAGGAAGCCTGAAAGGCGCAGTCCACAAAATCTTGCGGCAGGCCAAACCGGGCAAAAAAGAGGAAAAAAACGTCAATTTTGCAGCCAGATGCACTTGAGGTAGTCTTCGCCGTCAAAATCGAAGGGCATGGGAGCCGATTTAAGCCGCGCCGAGGGGCAGCCGGAGCCGACAAGCTGACGGAAGGCAGCATGCGAGAGTTTGCGACAATTGGTTGAGCAAAGCATCCAGCCCCCGGGGGCCAGACAGGCCGCCGCTTTTTCCACCAGACGCCCGTAGTCACGCTCCACACGCCAGATACGTCCCTTTTCATCACGGGAAAAGGTGGGCGGGTCCAGCACAATGGCATCAAAGCGACGCCCCTGCCGGGCAAAACGCTCCAACCAGTGCAACACGTCTCCCTTACAGAAGAAGTGCTCATCCGGGTTCACGCCATTGAGCTCCATGTTCCGCTTACCCCAAGTAAGGCAGGGCTGTGCCAAATCAAGGGTCGTGGTCGTGGCTCCGGCCAGAGCCGCACAGAGAGAAAAGGCACCGGTATAAGCAAAGGTATTCAGGAGCGTGGAGCCGGGGCGGCAGCGCCGGCGAACCTCCGCACGATTGTCCCGCTGATCCAGGAAAATTCCCTGAGAGTACCCTGCCCCCATATCCATGAGATAGCGTACCCCGTTCTCCGTGATTTCAAACTGCAAATCCGCCACCGGGCCGCAGAAATGAAGCGGAGCCTCCTTCACGTCCTTATCCAGACGCTTCACATAGACAGTGCGCCCGGAGCCCCGCAACTGCTCCGCAAGAGCACGCGGCAACTCCGTATCACGCAAAGACACCAGCAAACGGTCTGCAAGAGCATCCACAAACACCCCCGGCCAAACCGTGCCGTCCAACACACGGTAGGCATCTGTGGCGGGCGGCAGCTTCTCCAGACGCCCGGCAATGGCAGCGGCAAGATTCACAGAGACAAAATGTTTACTGAGCTTTTTCAGCAGCCTTGAGAATAGTACCGGCCATGGCCGTCAGCGCGTTTGCCCGCGTGGACGCCAGGTGCTCACGAATTCCGCATTCATCCAGACGACTCAAATCCGCCGCCAGAATTTCAGCGGGGGTCAAATCAGAAAGCAGACGGATAAAGAGAGCAATCAGGCCCTTGGTGATAAGAGAATCGCTGTCGGCATGAATCTTCATCTGCCCCATGAACATCTCTGTCCCGACCCATACCCGGCTCTGACACCCCTTGATAAGGTTGGAATTGCGGCGATACGGCTCCGGCATGGGCGGCAATTTGCGCCCCAGGGAGATGATGAACTCATAGCGCTCCGTCCAGTCTTCAAAGACGGACATATCATCCAGCAGCGCCTCGATACGTTCGTTATACGTACTCATAATCAGGCCTGACGGGTGGTAGCCAGCGTGTAGAGAACTGCTTTCTGGGCATGCAGGCGGTTTTCAGCCTCGCGGAAAATGACGGGGGCATTACCCTCCAGCACATCTTCCGTGATTTCATAGCCGCGGTAAGCGGGCAGACAATGCAGCACCACATGATTGGGAGTTGCGAGGCTGAGCAGCTCCTTATTCACCTGATAGGGGAAGAATGCCTTCTCCTTGGTGCCCTTCTCCGCCTCCTGCCCCATGGAAATCCAGGTATCCGTATTCACCACCGTGCAGTCACGCACAGCTTCGGCGGCATCCGTGGTGCAGATGATATTGCTGCAATTGAGCGCAGCCAGCGTCTCCGGCTTGGGCAAAGCCTGCTCAGGGCCGGCCAGAGCCAGAGTAAAGCCCAAATGCTTGGCAGCCCACATCCAGGAGCGGCCCATGTTGTTATCTACGTCTCCGAGGAAAGAAATCTTCATATCCTTCCAGGAATCCACACCATATTGCTCCTCAATGGTAAGCAGGTCTGCCAGAATCTGGCAGGGGTGCTCCTGGTCCGTAAGCGCATTGATGGTGGGAATCTTGGAATAGGCGGCAAAATCCACCACATCCTGTTGCGCATAGGTGCGGATGACCGCGCCGTGAATCATGCGCCCCAGCACACGGGCAGTGTCCTTAATCGGCTCGCCGCGGCCCAGTTGGATATCGCGGGTAGAAAGGAACATCGGGCGGCCGCCAAGCTCGGCAATACCCACCTCAAAGGAAACACGCGTACGGGTGGAAGACTTGGAGAAAATGAGAGCCCAGGTCTGCCCGCTCAGCGGGCAATGGGAATGGCAACCACGCTCAGCCTTGAGCTTGTGGCCCAAAGCAAGCAGCTCACGAATTTGGTCGCCGGTCAACTCTTCAATGGAAAGCAGGTTGTTCATGACTTGTAACAAGAGAATTTAAACATAACACCTTTGGCTCCTCTTGTAAAGGAACTATTAAGTCAGCTTTTCGACTAAATACGGGAGATTTCTCCGTCTACCCTCTGCTGACGTACAGGAACGGCGGGCGAACCGGAATCCCGGCATCCTCCGGCACGGGATGAAGCAGCAGCAGCAACTCATTCTCCAGGGGGAATGAAGCATCCGGCTCCGCACTCTCATCCCCGGAAAGACCATTCAAAAGTTCCATTATACCAGAGAGTTGCAGAATTGCACCCTCCCGTGCCATCAACACAGAGCGAAAATTTTCAATCGTTCGGCGATTCTTCACCACACTCAGCGAGCTGATACCCTCTTCCCTTAATTTTTTCTCCGGGAGCTTGACACTGCACCGCCCTTTCTCATCCACCCGGAGAATAAATTCTATTTTCAGATTAGAGCACTTGAAATCCGAGGCAGAAATGTAATAGGTATTATCACAAGGGATAGACAGGGACTCCAACACACCGTTTCGAAACAAGCGTCCATCATACTTTCCATCCTCAGTAAAACGAAGTGCCGGCGAATCATCATGAGAAATAGATACGCATACGCACCAGCTTGGAGTCGGATTTGCAAAGGTGATGGTTACACATGGATTATTCACGGCAATAATCAGCCGACCGGCCAGAAACAGCAGAAAAAACACCACCAATATTTTCAGCAGCATGCGCATACCATGCATTCTAACGAAGCCACAAATGAAAGTCAATTCTGCACCGATAAAAAAAGCCTCCACCGCCAAAGAGAGGAGGTGGAGGCGAAAAGAAACAATCTGAGCAATCAATAGCTGCGGGCCCAGAGCACTCGGCGGGTGGTGGGGCGGCCGGTGAGGATGCAGGGAGCTTCCGGGCCGACACCCATCTCACCGTGCGGGATGCAGCGGATGGAGATGCGCAGGCTCTTAGCCAGCTCTTCTTCCTCTTCCGGGGTACCGTCCCAGGGGCAAAGCAGCCAATCGGCATCACCTTCTCCGGCAAAGTTGGCCTTGAACGCCTCCAGATTATCACAGGGGCGGATGTGGCTGTTGCGGAACTCAAGCTGGCGCTGCAGCAGAGAGTCCTGAATCTCCTGCAAGAGAGAAACGATACCCTCTGCAAACTCAGATTCAGCAATAAAGGATTTTTCATTGACTGCCTTATCACGACGGCAGACGCAGACAGAGCCCTTCTCCAAGTCACGGGGGCCGATTTCCACGCGCACGGGCACACCCTTCTTAATCCACTCCCACTTCTTCATGCCGCCGTTGATATCTCGGGAATCAACCTGCACGCGGATGGGCAGACCGTGGAATGTCTGAGCGGAAAGGCGGGCGGCAAGCTCCTCACAATGGGCAATGATGGCATCCCGCGTATCGGCCTTGGGCGTGACGGGGATAATGACCACCTGACGGGGAGCCACACGGGGCGGGCAAACCAGACCGTCGTCATCGGAATGAGCCATGATGAGCGTACCAATCATACGGGTAGAAACACCCCAGGACGTAGTCCAGGCAAACTGGCGCTCATTGTTACGGCCGGCAAAGCAGATGTTCTGCGCCTTGGCGAAGTTCTGACCGAGGAAGTGAGAGGTACCGGCCTGAATAGCCTTGCGATCCTGCACCATGGCTTCCACGGTGAAGGTACGGACAGCACCGGGGAAACGTTCATGCTCCGTCTTTTCACCGGGGATGGAAGGCACCGCCAGGACATCACGCTGGAAATCCTCATAAACCTTGTGCATGACTGCAGTTTCCTCCTCTGCCTCCTCACGGGTTTCATGAGCGGTGTGACCTTCCTGCCACAGGAACTCTGCCGTGCGGAGGAAAATACGAGGACGCATCTCCCAGCGCATGACGTTGCACCACTGGTTTACCTTGATGGGAAGCTCACGATAAGACTCCAGCCAGCGGGAGAAAGCTGCGCCGATAACGGTTTCGGAGGTGGGACGAATCACATATTTATCCGTCAGCTCACCGGCGGGAATCATGCGAGTCTTACCCGTTTCCGGGTCCTTGACAGCCTCCAGGCGGTGGTGAGTCACCACGGCGCATTCCGTAGCAAAGCCTTCAGCATGCTCAGCCTCTTTCTCCAGATAGGAGACAGGGATAAGCATGGGGAAATAAGCATTGGTATGGCCGGTTCGTTTGAACTCTGCATCCATCTGCTGCTGAATCAGCTCCCAGATGGCATAGCCCCACGGTTTGATGACCATGCAGCCGCGCACTTCGGAGTTTTCCGCCATATCGGCGGCCTTAATCACCTGCTGATACCACTCGGGAAAGTTCTCTGCGCGAGTGGGGGAAATTGCATTCTGTTGAGCCATGTCGGAGATATTAGTTGTTATTCGGAAAAAGTCAATGATAAAGAGTGCTTCAATAGGGGGCTTGCCTGCGGAAACGGTAATTCAGGACAGCGAGGGCCAGCATGAGCAATCCGGCAATCCATATTCCCAGCACACAGAAGACACAGAGCAGCGTAATCGCCACATACAGGCTGATACTGTGCATGAGTTTCGGAGAACGCATCAACCCATGCATAATCTGCCCCCCATCCAGCGGGAAAACAGGCAGAAGATTCAGCACAGACCACCAGAAGCTCACCGCTATCATGTTACAGAAAAAGAGCATCGGCATATACGGCAGAGACAGCAGAGCCTCACCGGGTAGTACATTGAACAGGAAAAAACCGGCCAGATAAAGCCCATCTCCCCAGTCCCGGACAAACAGGCACAGCACCACCACCGTCAACAAACCAATCAGCAGAGAGGAAAGCGGACCGGCAAGGGTCATCAGTACTCCCTGCCAGCGCGTAAAGTGAGCACCGTCGTGAGAACAATCCCCACCCAGCCAGGCCAAATGCACCTCCGGCGTGTTGTGGGCAAAAAAACGTCCCACCACGGCGTGCCCCATCTCATGCGCCAACAGGCAGATGAAACCGGCTACCACAAAGAGAGAGACTCCCAGTAAATCCTGCACACCGGAACAGGAAAAAAGCCCCCCCAGCACAGCCAGAGTAAGCCAAAGAGTGGGGTGTATACACACCGTCACCCCAAATAGAGAGAAGCGTATCATCTGCGGACATTCTACTCCCATGCGGCTTTCCGGCGCAAGCTCACAGTCGGACATCTGCTCTCTCATGTCAGAAAAAAAGCTATCCGGCGCGGGGTGCCGGATAGCTTGAGAGAAAAGAAACGGAAAGCTCAGCGCTTATTTCGCAGATTTCTTGCAGGAGTTCATGATGGTATCCAGCGGGATACGGAGGAAACCGATACCATGCAGGTCGGAAGATTCCGTGACATGAGCGGTCTCGTAGAATACACCCACATGGTCATCATCCGTCATCGCCAGGCTGGAATAGCCCCAGCAGCCGCGGATATCGTACTCATAACCCTCACTCCAAGTCATACCGTCATCGGTGGAAACGCGGATGGTCATGTGGTTACGACCGCCGGACTTGGGATTTGAGAACAGAAGCAGCTTGCCGTACTTCGGAGAATCCACTGCAATGATGGAGGCCTGGCAAGTGGGCTCACGCAGGTCTCGGTTATTGGTGGGATGCGGCTCCCATGTCTTGCCGAGGTCACGGGTGACGTACACGATACGCTTACCCTGGCGGGCCTCATTGCGGCAGTTAATCATGATAGAACCGTCCTGCAATTCCACCACCTGACATTCAGAAGTGGAGTGGGGAACGCCGTTACCGTAGTGCCAGGTGCGACCGTTATCCTCAGAATAACAGATGGTGGACATGCAGCGGGGATTTGCCGCACGGTCCCAAATCTGAGCGGGGAAAACGAGTACGCCCTTGCTCGTGCAGATACCATTTCCCGGGCCGGCAAGAATGGTGGTCCACTCCTCTTTCTTGATGCTGCGGGTGGGATTCACATGCTCCTTGCTCCAGGTCTTTCCGTCGTCATCACTGTACACCATTTCCCACTGTCCGGTAGAAGCGGGATCAAACCCGGTCTTGGAAGTCCAGAGGGAAGCACCGCCGGCAAAGTGGCAGGCCAGAGCCTGCATCCAGATACGGCCGGTCTTATTATCCTGAACGATGCAGGGGTCACCGCAACCATTGGCTACCCCGGGACCGGCATCCATACCCACCACGGGAGCGGTCCAGGTCTGACCACCGTCTTCAGAGCGCACTACAGCCACGTCAATATCCCCGCAGAGGTCAACGGAATTCAGATAGCGGGCATCGAAACAGCCCACAAGAGCACCGGAAGCGGTGCGGATGAGGCCGGGAATACGGAAGGAAACACACTTGCGAGCAGCTGCACCATCCGGCTGATTGCCTACCTTTTCATCCGGCACGGAGACGAGGTAGCCGACTCGCTGCTCCACAGGAGCGGAAGTTACGGCATGCCGCTTATCCGACACTTGCAGATCCATGCTTTCAAAGGTCACCATGCTGCCGACAGAGGCAGTGGCAGAGGGGGTGGCATCCACCCAGAGCCAATTGGTGCCCGGTTTGAGCTCACCGGAACATTCAATAGTAACAGAGCCGTCCGCTGCCGGTTTTCCCTTACCAAACACCACGCTGCCGGCAAAGCCCGTACCGTCCGGACTGCCGCTGCGCAGCGTCACCGTCTCCACAGCGGCTGCAGGAGTCACTTTCAGGCGGAGAGACTGCACCTTTTGGGGTGAAACCGCCCCGGAAGTCTGCAATTTATAACCGACCACGGGGTTGATGGGCGCGCGATGCAGCAGGGGGAATGCACCGGGATTTACCACGTCTGCAGATTCCAGCTTCATGGGGCCGGAGAAAAGCTCCATATCATCCACCAGGGCACCGCCCCGGGCATCACTGGTGCAGCTCAGCACCAGGGCCGTAGTACCGGCAGGCAGCAGCACCTGCACATGCTCACGGTAGCCACCCGTACCGGTTTTCTCCAGCTTCTTCAGCTCCTTTTCTCCGGCGGGAGACACCGCAATGACACGGAACTCAAAGGGGGCGCGCTTGGTCCAGCGCTGCATCCAAAAAGCCATGAGCGTATCCTGAGAGAGAGGAGCGGACAGATTCAGGCGCACGGTTTTCTTTTCACCGCCCAGAATATGCAACGCCTGTTTGCCGGTACGGGCATGCCGGGCAATGACTGCCGCATGTCCGGACTCCGCCGTCAGCGTTCCGCTCTCGGTCTGCAACGTTTTCACGTTCCCAACCGGTTGTGATTCAAAACTTACTGCACCGCAGACAAAACCGCAGGCCAACAACGGTAAAATTGCTCTGTAGAACATACCGCTAAAGTAGCAAAATCATTAAGATATCTCAAGAAAAAAAACCAGGGGCACCGCTTTGGGCTTGCCAGCAGGCGCAGAGTAGTGTATCCTTTCGCCGCCGTTCGGGTTCGGGTGACCGCTGTGCGGGGAGTAATCTGCCGCATAGAGGAAAGTCCGGACATCACAAGGCAGCGCGTCCTGTGAAAGCAGGAGACACCCGGAGCCAATGCCGGGTGGCCGGAAAGTGCCACAGAAAACAAACCGCCCGCAAGGGTAAGGGTGAAAAGGTGGGGTAAGAGCCCACCGCTCCGGAGGTAACGAAGGAGGCATGGAAAACCCCACGCGATGCAAGACAAACAGGGGAAGGGTCGCCTGCCCGCTCAGAATCCCCGGGTATTAGTTGCACCCTGCTATAAACGCAGGGCATGGTTCAACGCCGTGAGAAAAATGGTCACACAGCCCGAAAGGGTGGACAGAATCCGGCTTACAGAACCCGAACGGCATTCCCCTCCCCTAGCACAAATTCCTCTCGGTCAGCGCGCGGAAAATCGCCTGTTGATTTCCGAAAGAGCAAAAGGCAGCAGCGTCGGTTTGCCGCCGGGGGTACAATAGGGTATCTCACAGCGCAGCAGCTCTGCCAACAGCGGAAGAGGTCGCTCCAGAAGCCGGGATATGTCTTCTCCGGCGGCATAACGGCTCGCCAGCTGGCGGGCAAAGGGTTCAAAGGGATTACGGGCGCGGTTGAGTCTCACTTCCCCACGGGTAAACACCTGCAGCAGCTCCATGATAAAAGGTGCCACACGGTGCATGGGCAGCAATGCCGGAATGGCCTCAATCCGCAAAGTATTGCGACCGAATCCGGAGATAGAGAAACCGGCCTGCTCCAACTGCCGGGCAGCCTCAAGGGCAAGGCCCATATCACGGGCGTCCAGCTCCAGCAACTCCGGAACCAGAAGGCGCTGTGATATCAGCGGGTGTCTCTCCGTTTCCTGAAGGCGCTCAAAGATAATACGCTCCCTCGCCGCACGGGGGGACATGAGTACCAGACCCTCAGAGTTTTCAAAAAGAGAGTACTGCCCATGCAGCGTGCCGATGTGCCGAAAATTCGGCAGCAGCTCGTCATCTGTCTCATCCTCATGCGGAGCCGTGGGGACCGCAGCAACCTGCCGCTGAGCAGGACGCTCCTGAACGGGCGACGGGATACTCAGCTCCAGCACTTTCTGCTCCGGCTGCACAATGGGCTCCAGCACCAAAGGAGGAGGAGGCTCCGATTGCTGCACGGCCTGATTCACCGGCTGCGGAGCAGACACGGTAGGCCGGGGCGTGGGGGCTGCGGCAAGTGCGGAAGCCGGTTCCTTGACGGGCTTCCGCTCAGGCGGCTCAGGGACAGGCGCACCGCCGCGGGCATGGTGTGCCAGCGTAGAGGCCACAGCCTCAATGATGGCCATTGTCAGCTCCGACGGGCGGCGGAAACGCACCTCTCGCTTGGCGGGGTGCACATTCACATCCACCAAAGCGGGTTCCACTTCCAGATAAAGGAATAGCCCGGGGTGCAACCCGGTGGGAAAGCCGCCGTAACCATCCCGAACGGCGCGATTGATGATGGTATCCTCAATCGGGCGACCATTCAGAAAGACAAACTGCATACGGCGGTTGCGACGTGCCGCCGACAGCGGCATCAGATACCCGGAGATTTTTACACCCGGTGCCTCCGACGGGCGGATTTCCATGAGAGAATCCGCTGTGTCACGCCCCACAAAATCAGCTATTCTCAAGCGGAGGTCATGCGTAGCCGCCACATCAAACACCACAGCCCCATCCCGCACAAAAGTGAAACGTATTCCCGGAAACGCCAGAGCATGCAGGCGCACCTGGTGCTCCACATGGCCGGCCTCCGTTTCATCACTCTTGAGGAACTTGCGCCGGACCGGGGTGTTGAAAAAGAGGTTGGCAATGGCTATCTCCGTACCGGGAGCACACCCGGCATTCATGAGCGGGGCTATTTCACCGCCCTCACAGGAAAGCCGCCATCCCTCCACATCCTGTGCTCGGCGAGTAGTCAGCGTGAGCTGAGACACGGAGGCTATACTGGGCAAAGCCTCACCGCGGAACCCAAGCTGCCGGATATCAAAAAGGTCCTCCACCTTGTGCAGTTTACTGGTAGCATGCCGCAGCAGACACATCTCCGCATCTGCCTTGCTCATGCCGCAACCATCATCCGTCACCTTGATGAGAGACACACCGCCTCGGCGGATTTCCACACGAATGGAAGCAGCCCCGGCATCAATACTGTTTTCCACCAGCTCCTTCACCACGGAAGCCGGACGCTCCACCACTTCACCGGCCGCCACCTGGCTGGCCAGAGTGTCGCTCATCAGGCGTATATTCTGTTCGGAGGAGGATTCCATGTCGGTCTACTGCGGAACTTTATCATGCGCCGCCCACGGCGTCAACTCCGCATTTCTGCCACCATCCCCCGCCCTGCGGCCTGCTGACACAAAAAGACACGCAGTTTGCTGGAAAATTCGCGCATCTGCGTGTATGCTGATGGTCCGGTGAAAAAGTGTCAAATATGCGGAAAGCGTGCTTCCATCTCTCTCACGCAGATTATCAACGGACAGATTTCTGAACTGGCGCTCTGCGAAGAGTGCGCCAGAAAGAACGGACTTTTTGACCCGCAAACGCTCACTTTTGCGGAGAAGTTCTTCCCGGAAGAACTTAAAGCTAAAATGGATAAGCTGGTAAGAGACTTGAGCGAGCGCATGGAAGAAGCGGCAGAAAAGCGTCCGGAGGCAAATGATATTCTGGTGCGATGCCCGGCTTGCGGATTCAATCTTTCCACCTTCCGGAAGACCGGTCGTGTGGGTTGCCCGGACTGCTACACGGTGTTTGCCAGTGAGCTGGCGCAGGAAAGCGGCTGTGAGGAAGCACCCGGCAACGAAACACCGGATGAGCGTCTGCAGCTGGAACGAGAGCTGCGGGAAGCAATCGAGCGCGAGGATTATGAGCAAGCTGCCATTCTGCGCGATAGGCTTAAAAATCTCACCACTTCCCCCCAGGCATGACAATCGACGATCTGCTTAACCAGCCGACGCCACGTTGGTTCTCCGGCATCCGCACGGATGACATCGTTATCGGCACAGTTGGAAGGATGGTCCGCAATCTCCGCGGATTCAGCTTTCCGGGATGGAGCACAGAAGAAGAGCGACGGGCTGTCAGCAAAAAACTTCTGCCTGTTCTGCAAAAGCTCAAGGGCTTCGAAAATGCTTTCTGCGCAGAAATGAGCAGTCTGAGCTATGAGAACCGCCGCGCCCTGCTGGTGCGCAAGCTGCTCACTCCCGCCATGGCCGCCCGCCAGAAAGGATGCTATCTGGTCATCCCTCAACGCCAGAATTTAACCTGTATGGTCAATGAGGAAGAGCATCTGGTGATTCATGCCTTCCTCAAGGGCAACAAAATCACGGATTCCGTCTCCGGGCTCAGGCAACTGAATGAACAGCTTGAGGAAAAGCTCAAGTTTGCCGAGACTCCGGGGATTGGCTATCTGACAAGTATGCCGGGAGAAGCCGGTGACGGCATTCAGATATACTCCATGCTGCACTTGCCCGGGCTCTCCATCAGCAACACGATTCCGCAGGTCGTTAAGGCCATGGAAAAGCTGCACCTCAATCTCTCTCCCTGCTATTCCGACGGAGAGGAAGGCACGGGAAACATGTACATTCTGTATACCATCCCCGGTCCGGCAGGCAGCACGGATGAAATATGCCAACACTATGCCGGTGTTCTCCGACAGCTGATTCAGAGAGAACGCCAGCTGCGCGCCAAGCTTACAAGGGACCGGGAACTGCACCTGCAGGACGGAGTTGCCAGAGCGTATGCAACGCTCTGCCATGCACGCCGCATCTCCCTGAGGGAAAGCAGAAATGCTATTTCCCTGCTCCGTCTCGGAACTCAACAGGGGCTTATCACCTGGAAGCACCATGTACCGAATGAAATGGTTTCCGTCCTCCGGGAACTGGATTACCTCATTGCTTTCACCACAGCGCAGACCACCGAAAATGAAGAGCCGGCACTGCCCATGCTCCGCGCAGACATTACCCGCGATTTCATGAAGCGCTATCCGGCGGAGCTTATCGACTATCTTCCTCAATAACACCAAACCACCCTCAATATGAACAATTTTACACCACGCGCACAACAGGTCATGAACCTGGCACGACGTGAAGCAGACCGCTTCCGGCACAATTATATCGGCGCAGAGCATGTGCTGCTCGGACTGCTCAAGCTTGGTCAGGGGGTCGCTGTCAGCGTCCTGGAAAACAACGGCATCAATATTGCCACTCTGGCTCAACAAATAGAAAACTCTCTTATGCCCGGCACAGCCTCCGGCTCTGAAGGGTCTCTGCCCTACACGCCGCGAGTCCGCAAACTTCTCTCCATGGCAGGAGATGAGGCAAAGGCACTGCGCCACACCTATATCGGCACGGAGCATATCCTGTTGGCCATTCTTCGGGATTCCGACGGGCTTGCGTGGCATGCGCTCACAACTGCGGGCATGACCTACGACAGCGCGCTCAAGGGGGTGCAGCAGGAAATCAGCCCCAGATTCAGCGCAGAGGATGATGAGACGCCCCCACGTCAACGGGAGGATTTCTCCCCCAACGGACCGCAGGAGGAAGATGATGAAGATGATGACATGTTCCTGCACCGTCAGTCTGTCGGAGGTCGCGGCGGAGAACGAGGCAAAACACCTGCTCTCAAAGCTTTCGGCAGAGATCTCACGGCACGAGCCGCCTCCGGAGAGCTTGACCCGGTCATCGGGCGGCTCCCGGAAATTGAGCGTGTTATCCAGATTCTCTGCCGCCGCACCAAGAACAACCCGGTTCTTCTGGGTGAGGCCGGTGTCGGCAAGACGGCTATTGTAGAAGGGCTGGCACAGATGATTGTGGCCGGGGATGTACCGGAGTTCCTGCTGGGCAAAAAAATCATCACCCTTGACCTTGCGCTCATGGTGGCCGGCACCAAATACCGCGGTCAGTTTGAGGAGAGACTCAAGGCGGTCATGGATGAAATTCTGCGGGAGAAGAACATCATTCTCTTCATCGATGAGATGCACACACTCATGGGTGCAGGCTCTGCCGAGGGCACAATGGATGCCTCCAACATCATCAAGCCGGCACTTTCCCGAGGAGAGATGCAGGCTATCGGCGCCACAACGCTGAATGAGTTCCGCAAGCACATTGAAAAAGACGCCGCCTTTGAACGCCGTTTCCAGCAGGTACAGGTGGGAGAACCCTCAGTGGAAGACACCATTCTCATTCTCAAAGGCATTGCTCCCCGCTACGAGGAACACCACCATGTCCACTACACGGATGAGGCACTCGAAGCCGCCGCGGGGCTTTCCAAGCGTTACCTTACCGGCAGATTCCTGCCGGACAAGGCCATTGATATCATGGACGAAGCAGGTTCCCGCCTGCGCGTGGCACGCATGACCCGCCCGGCTTCCATCAAAGAGATAGAACAGCAGTGTGAGCAGCTGGAGACAGAAAAAAAGAATGCTGTCGACAAGCAGGATTTCGAGCTGGCTGCCTCCTTGCGTGACAAATCTCAGCTTCTCCGCCAAGAGCTTTCCGATACTCTCGCCAAGTGGAAAAAGGACATGAATATCGCCACTCCGGACATTACGGTGGACGATATCATGGCGGTACTTTCCAAATGGACCGGTATTCCGCTGGCCCGTATGGAGGAAAAGGAAACCGAAAAACTCCTGCACATGGAGGATGAGCTGAAGAGCAAGGTCATTGGTCAGGATATCGCCTGTTCTGCCATTTCCCGAGCATTACGCCGCAGCCGCGCAGACATCAAAGACCCGCGCCGCCCCATCGGCTCCTTCCTTTTCATGGGGCCCACCGGCGTAGGCAAGACCTACCTGGCCCGAAATCTTGCGGAAATCATGTTCGGTACGGCAGATGCACTCATTCAGGTGGATATGAGTGAGTACATGGAAAAATTCAGCACCAGCCGCATGATTGGTTCGCCTCCCGGCTATGTGGGACACGATGACGGCGGTCAGCTTACCGAGCAGGTTCGCCGCCGCCCCTACGCAGTCATTCTCTTTGATGAAGTGGAAAAAGCCCACCCTGACGTGATGAATCTTCTCCTCCAGATTCTGGAGGAAGGCACCGTCACGGACTCGCTCGGCCGCAAAATCAACTTCTCCAACACCATCATCATCCTGACTTCCAATGTGGGTGCCAGCCTTGCCAGCCGACAGGGAACCATGGGATTCGGTGCCATGGCTTCTCAGGAAGCGGACTATGACACCATGAAGGAGAAGATAACGGAAGCCGCCAAGCAGCATTTCAGACCGGAATTCATCAACAGATTTGATGAGCTCATCGTCTTCCGCATGCTGGAACGCCCGGATTTGGAAAAAATCGTGGAACTGGAGGCTCAGAAACTCATCAAGAGACTGGCACAGAAGCAGATTAACCTTTCCCTCTCGCCGGAGGTCATCAGCATGCTGGTGGAAAAGGGCTACGACCCGCAATACGGGGCTCGCCCCATGCGCCGAGCCATTGAGCGGCTACTGGAAGACCCCATTGCAGAGGCCATTCTCCGCGGCGATCTCTCTGCCGGACACTCTTCCCGCGCTACCAGACCGGAAGGGACAGACCGCATCGAGTTTGCTCAGGACGCCGCTCCCAAGGCAGAGAAAAATACTGCCGCTCCGCGAAAAAGCGTAGCCAAGAAGAAAGAAACGGGCACAAAAGCCCCCGCCAAGCCCCGGAAGAAGAAGAGCGATAACTAATTCTTCTCCAAAAGACAATTGTAAAAAGTGCCGTTTATTTGAAATAAACGGCACTTTTTGCAGAAAGGAAACTTTTATCAACGAACCCAACGACTTGCTCCGGCCGGGAGACGCCCCTCACCCACAGGCTGATATCTGGTGGCGCCCAGATTACCCCACAAGGGCACGCCGAAAGCGGCTTTCCACTTGGCACTCATGCTGCGGCCGGTATAACAGCCATAACTCCAGCACTCGGCATCCGGCGCAAATATGTCGCGACGGATTTTAGTAGCCAAATCATTCTCATGCATCCATTGTGTGGATGCCCCGATGATGACATTGCTGTAATCCAGCATGAAAGCATGCGGATTGGAATGCCCGAAATAATAGAAAGAATTGATTTTCTCACCCTTGCGGGGAGCCTTATTGATGGCGGCAAAGGCGGCATCCGCCGTATCCACAAACACCAGTTTCGCACGGTATTTGGCGGCGGTCTCCCGAATCCGGGAAATATATGCCGTCTTATTCTCCCGACCACGGGTAATATAGGCGGGGCGGAACACAATCCAGACAATGCGCTCACCGGGCTTCTTGGCCTTGGTGATACTCATCTGAACGGTGGATGCCCGTATGAAATTCGCCCACCAGTTGTCATGTGCCGACGGTCCGCGGTAAACCTCCCAGGAACGCAGCGCCACCCCTCCTGCCATAATCACCTCCAAGCCCTGAGTTACAGGGCTGAGTGCCAGCAGTCCGGCTGCGAATATCAGTCGCATCAATTTCATGTCGATGGCAGCATACAGGATGCTACCGCCCTTGTCAAGTGTACTTTCTGACTTTGTTCAATTGTTAAAACATTCCGTAAATGCGAAATACCGGAATCCACAGCATCATGAATCCGTGCCGGATAGAGCGAAGTCTTAGGAAACAGACAGACAAACGATTCAGCAGCCGTGCACGGCATCTCCCAGCCGGCATGGCACTATTGAAGCTTGTCAGTTTACGGCACTATGTGATAGGATATAGGCATGGTTTGTGTTTACCGCCATCTCATGATTATGGCAAGTGTTATGCTGGGAATTGTGGCCATGCCGGCCACAGCGGCGGAGTTTGCCCAAAAGACACCTGACGGCAAATGGGCACTTGTGCCGCTTGCAGATGGATTTGACTTTCCCGTAGGCAAACCGGATGGCAAGGGATATTACAAGGCACGCGGACTGCGTCTGGCTACGCCCCGTCATCTGGGTGAAGACTGGAACGGCATCGGCGGTGGTAATTCCGACTTGGGCGACCCCGTGTACACCGTAGCCCACGGGCTGGTGACGTATGCCTCTGATGCCCGCGGGCGCTGGGGTAAGGTAGTGATTGTACGCCATGCCTTCCGTGAGCCGAAAACCAAGCGCGTTCTCTGCTGCCAAACGCTGTACAGCCATCTGGACCGCATTGATGTTCAACTCGGTCAGCTTGTAAAGCGCGGAGATCAGGTAGGCACCATCGGCACAAACCGCGGCATGTTCCCGGCGCACCTGCATGCAGAGCTGCACTTCAATGTGCTGGTAAACTGCGGCCAACAGGGTATCCCCAAAAACGCCGCAAACTACGGCCACCTGACCAATTTCATCAATCACTACCGCCGCCTTACCCCGGAAAATAAGAAAGTGAAGCTTCCCATCGGCGGTTTCCTGCCCTACAAGGGAACGGAGGGTCTGTAAAAATGCAACAGGGAGCATCCATCTGCCTTTTCGGAGGCTCCTTTGATCCGATACACGGCGGGCATCTGCACATAGCGGGCACGGCTCAGCAGCTGTGTGCCCTGAAAAAGATTATTTTTCTACCGGCGGCCTGCTCTCCCTTCAAACAAGGCAGCAGAACCATGTTCTCCGACGAGCAGCGTCTGCAAATGCTGCGTCTGGCAACACAGAAGCTGGAGTGGGCAGAGGTTTCGGATCTGGATTTAGTGCTGCCGTCCCCCAGCTGGAGCTGGCGACTGGTGGAACACTTCCGCAAGCAATACCCTGATGCAAGACTGCACTGGCTCATGGGCACCGACCAGTGGCAGCAATTGCACCGCTGGGCACGCTATGATTACCTGACCGAGCATCTGAGGTTCATCGTGTACCACAGAGATGAAGACCCCTGCCCAAGAGAAGGCGTGCAGGCAGAGTTCATCTCCACCGGATACCACCCGGCATCATCCACCCGCATCCGAGAAGCCATACGGAATAACGCAGCATTGCCGGAAGGCTGGATGACGCCGGAAACGGAAGCATTTGCGCGTGCATGTCACAATGCACACAATGATAGAACTTGACTATACAGCGCAGAGCGGGTAGCATGAGCGCATAAACCGCACCTGAGAGCTTGCAGATGCCGGCATCGGGGCGAAAACCCAATATTCTGTTATGAAGAAAACATACATCATGATTCTGGCCGGACTCGCCGTCGTGACGGCTGCCGTGACGCCGCTCTGCTTCTCCCAGAACACAGCTGCCCCCGCAGAAACTCCGGCTGCTGCCCCTTCTGCTACCACGGAAGAGGCAACTAAGGCCTTCTCTTACTTCATGGGCTACCGTTTCGGCCAGGAAGTTTCTTCCGGTGCCGCTACGCTCAAAGCTGCAGACTTTGACCGTGATACGTTCTTCAAGGGGCTCGAGGATGCTCTCAATGGTGAAAAGCCCGGCATGAGCCAGGAGCAGATTGAAGCCGGCATGAACGCTTTTGTTGAAACCCTGCGTGCCCGCGAAGCTGCCCAGGCTAAGCTGAATCTTGAACAGGGTAAGGCTTTCGAGGCTGAGTTTGCCAAGAAGGAAGGTGTCACCAAGACGGAATCCGGTCTGCTCTACCGCGAGGTAACTCCCGCAACCGGCCGTAAGTACGATGAAGCCAAGGACGGCAAGGATGCCATCTGCATGGTGACGTACGAAGGCAAGAAGATTGACGGCAAGGTGTTTGACGCCGCCACTACTCCCATTGAAATGCCCATCGACCGCGTTGTTCCCGGCTTCTCCGAGGCGCTCAAGCTCATGCCCATCGGTTCCACTTACGAGGTGTGCATCCCCGCAGCCTTGGCCTATGGTGAGCAGGCCCCCGGTCCTATCGGCAGCAACTCTACCCTCATCTTCACCATCTCTCTGAAGGATATCAAGAAGAACGAAGCCCCCCAGGGTGGCATGCCGTTCCAGCTTACTCCGGAAATGCTCCAGCAGCTCCAGCAGCAAGGTCTTCAGGGCGATGCTCCGGCAGAGGGTGAGGAAGCTCCTGCACCGGCCCCCGCACCTGAGGCACCGGCTCCGGCAGCAGAAGCCTGATTTCGCTAATCTGTTTTACAAGTCAACGGGGATATCCATCAGGGATATCCCCGTTTTCTTTTCAGCACTCCAGAGTGTCCGGAAGTGACTCAGAAGTAATGCCGCGGGCACATTCCCGTATATGCTCAATGGAAAGGGGGCCGCTGTAACCGGTAGCAGAAATAATTGGCAGTTCATCCGCATCCGGGTCCACCCCTTCCGATGCTTCTTCACAAAGTTCCGGCAGTGTCGGATTTACGCCGTTTCCATACAGGGCTCCGGTCAGACAGCCCCATGCCAGAACTTCCGCAAAATTTTCACACTGATTCAGCAGATATTTCAGCACCTCCGGCTCATGGTACTGCGTCATGCAGTCATCATCTTCATCTATAAGCGTTTCCAATTTGGCACGCAGCTCCGCTATCTCAAAGGGGCTCGGCGGAGAGAAACGCAGCATATACCGTTGACGCAATCCTCCAAACAATCTTGCCAGAATACCGGGAGCTTTTCCGACAGGACTTATTTCTGCCTCAAAACAGCCTTCCGGGCCATAAAAAACGAAGTCGGGCCATTCATGAGGGTACTCATATAAATCATTCTTGCACTCCACCAGAGAAGGCGGAGAATCCAATTTCTTCGGGATAGCTATAGCCGGGATATTCATGAACTGCTTATAACACAACTAAGCATTTGAAACAAGCAGAAATGAGTATGTAACAGGATTTACGCTTGACCAGCCACCTGCTCTCCGTTACTCTGTGCGTATGCGGACGACACTCATTTCCCTGTGCTGCCTCGCGGCCGGCATTCATGCCACGGAATTACCTCCGACCTATGTTTGCGGGAAGGCAGATACGGCTCCGATTATTGACGGACGAGGAGATGATGCCGTGTGGCAGAGCGCACGCGAATTTTCTCCGCTGAGAGACATTGAGGGAGCACCGCTTCCGCACGAATGCCGTATCCGCATGGTCTATGACGAGGATTATCTCTACATCCTGGCAGACATGGATGAGCCCCACCTCCGAGCGCTCCTCACCAAGCACGATTCCATCATTTATCACGACCCTGATTTTGAGGTTTTCATAGACCCGGATGGGGATGGATTAAATTATATTGAGTTGGAAATCAATGCACTGAACACCACATGGGATTTATTCATTACCCGCCCGTACCGTTTCAACTCACCCTATATTCTGCATGATTGGGAAATTCCCGGGCTGAAACACGCCGTCAGTCTTCGCGGAACCCTCAATCAGTCAGACGATACGGACGACGGCTGGAGTGTAGAGCTGGCCATCCCCTGGTGCAGCATCACGGGGCATGCCAATCACCCCCGCAAAGCTTCCGCTCCGCAGGCTGGCACCGTCATGCGCTTCAACTTTTCACGAGTCAACCATCCGGTAAAACCGAATTCAAAAGCAGCCGGAGGTTATTCTCCGCTGACGGATGCAAACGGACACCATCTGCCTGAAAGCAACCACGTGTGGGCGCCTACCGGAAAAATCAACATTCATCTTCCCGAGCACTGGGGAAAAGTGCTTTTCTCTGAGCGCTCCTCGGCAGAATGGGAATCCGCAATGCCGGACCCGCAGGAAAAAACGCGCCAATCCCTCTTTCTGGCCCTTAACCAACAACTGGAAATCCGCGGCAGAAAGGGAGTTTTTGACCGTACCGCCGCGTTACCGGAGGGAGTAGACCTCCAATTTCTGAATGATGGTTTCTTTGTGCTCACGGCCGAGTGTAAGACCACCGGTATCCGCATGAGTCTCGACAGCGAAGGCCGCTTCCATCAATCAGCAGCCCGTTACCATTGCCCTGAAATTTTTCTCTGGGTTCATGGCAATCGACAATGTTCCGAGCAGGAATGGGAAGCCAAGTTCCGCCGCTTCGCGGCAGCCGGAATAGATACCGTCATCATCGGAGACGGAGCGGAGCAAGTGAGAACATTACTGCCGCTCGCACAAAAAGCAGGTCTGAAGGTCTTTGCCTGGTTCTGGGCACTCAACCGCCCCATGGACAAAGAAACGCTGAGGCATCCGGAATGGTTTGCCGTCAATGCTGAAGGCAAATCCTGTTTTAAAGAAAAGGACCGCCCCTTTGTTCCCTATTATCAATTTCTATGTCCCAACAATGACGGTGTTCGCCGCCACCTGATACAGGAAATTCGTAATTTGGCAGACATCCCCGGATTGTCCGGAATCCAAGCGGATTACATGAGAATGCCGGATGTCCGACTTCCCCGCGGTCTCTGGGACAAATATGGGCTGGATATGAACCGACCGGCTCCGAAATTCGATTACTGCTACTGCGGAAAATGCCGAGACCTCTTCCGTGAACAGTACGGCAGAGAACCTCTGGCAGCCCCGGCAAAAGACAGGGAATGGGAGGACTTCCGACTCAACAGCGTTGCTGCACTCTATAATGAACTGGCCGGAGAAATACGAAAACGGCATCTGCATGCCGCCTGCGCAGTATTCCCTGCCCCCGGGCTTGCCGCAGAAATGGTTAGACAGGACTGGAAGCGTTTTCATGCCGATTTGGTGCTTCCCATGGCATACCACTCATTCTATGAAGAATCTCCGGAGTGGGATGCGGCTATCACGCGCCGGGCTGCAGAAGAATCCGGACACCGCATACCTCTTGCCCCCGGGATTCACCTGCCGGATGCCCCGCAGAACGAACTGGCAAAGCAGCTTAACGCCCTCCATGCCACGGGAGTTCACGGCATTTCCTTATTCAGCGATGAAGAAATAACCGATGCGCAACTGCAAAGCCTCCGCCAATGGAAGGACAGTCTGCGTACCCCCACAGATAACAATCAGTAACCATACACATCTATGTTCCGAAAATCACTCATGTTCACCGGCGTCTCGCTGGCTGCCTCCGCGTTTGCTCAGACAGCACCTGAAAATATGACAGCTGCCCAGTATGTTGAAACCCAGATGGTCATCATTCAGGGCGTTACCAACATGCTGAACGTCAAAACAATCGCAGAAGGGCCGGATGAGGTGGCAGAAGGCATCTGCCAACTTACTGCTTACCTGGAAGCCCTGACGGCCAACAAAGCACAGCTTCCTGCAGAAGAGTTGACAAAAGCGCAGGCAGAGGCCAAGAAAAAAGCGCGCACTCACGCCATTGGACGTGACTTTTTGGCCGCCATCAATAAGACTTCCGATAATAAGTTTTATAACAGCCAAAAACTGGCAGAAGCCATTTTTGCTTTCAGCAAGGCATTAGAACAGCTCTGATTCCGGCTTATCCGGCAAGATACTAAAAAAGCACCCGCGTTTCCGTGGGTGCTTTTTATATTCTGAATAAGAAGATTACTTCTGCTGTGCTGCCTTACGGGCTGCTTTTTCCGCAGCCTTGGCTGCCTTCGCTGCCATTTTCTCCTTTTCTTCCGGAGAAAGAATGCGCGGGAAAACGGGACTGGGAGCCTGCACGACATGGCCGGGCTTGAGAATACCCCAAGCCAGATTTTGCGGCAAGAGTTCAGAAGCATCCACCTGCAACTGAGCCAGAATACGGGCGGAAGCATCCGGCAGGACGCACCCCAACAGGAAGCCAACGTGTACACAGCTTTCCAGCAGGTGGTTAAGAACGCGCTGAAGCTCCGGAAGACGGGCTTCATCCTTGGAAAGAGCCCAAGGCTGCATCTGCTCAATGTAGCTGTTGCAGAGGCCGACGTGAGCATTGAGAACACCGAGAGCATCTGCCGTGTTGTATGAATCCATCAGCTCTGCAAAGCGGCGAACGGTATCTTCCAGGCTCTTGCGAAGATTGGCAGAAAGCTCATCATCACCTTCACCGGGGGACACTACACCACCGCAGTAACGAACACACATGTTGAGAGATCGATTCACGAGATTACCGATATCATTGGCAAGCTCCGTGTTGTAAATCATCTTCATGCGCTCGGCATCGTAATCACTGTCGTAACCGGTCTTTGTATCACGCACCAAATAGTAACGCACAGCCTCCGGGCCGAACACATCACACAAATCATTGGGGTCTACAATGTTGCCAAGAGATTTGGACATTTTCTCACCCTTGATGTTGAGCCAGCCATGCACCAGCAGACGGGGCATTTCCTCATCCGCAAATCCCATGGCATGCAGCATGCACAACCAGTAAATACCGTGAGCGGGCACCAGAATATCCTTACCGATAACCTCACAGGCAGCAGGCCACAGCTTACCGAACTCCGGCAGATTGCTTCCCTCCTCTGCCAGATAGCCGGCAAAGGAAATATAGTTCACAAGCGCGTCAAACCACACATAGGTCACAAACTCCGGATCAAAAGGCAGCGGTATGCCCCAGGAAAGGCGATCCTTAGGACGGGAGATACAAAGGTCTACCCCTTCTGCACGCTCAATGGCCTTGAGCAGGTTCTGACGGCGGAACTCGGGGGTCACCACCTCCGGATGAGTTTCCACATAGTTACGCAGCCAGGAGACATGCTGGCTGAGGTTGAAATACCAATTTTCCTCCTCAAGCTCAATCACCTCACCCCATTCAGGACCGAAATTGCCGTCCTCACCGCGTTCCTTGTCAGTAAGGAACTGCTCTTGGCGAACGGAATAAAAACCTTTATAGGCCTTCTTGTACAGGCAGCCCTTCTCCAGCAGATTGTTCAGAATCTTCTGCACGCAGGCCTTGTGGCAGGACTCCGTCGTGGCGGCCCAGCCGTCATACTGAATGCCGAGTCTCTTCCACAGTGCAATAAAGCGGGCCGTAACCATATCGGCATACTCCTGCGGCTGCATTCCGGCAGCCTCAGCCTTCTGCTGCACTTTTTGTCCGTGCTGGTCCACACCCGTCAGCAGGAACACCTCTTCGCCACACATTCGGTGCCAGCGAGCCAGAACATCTGCCAGTACCTTCTCATAGGCATGCCCGATATGCGGGGAGCCGTTCGTGTAGTCAATTGCTGTTGTAATGTAGAACATAGCGCGGCAATGTTAGCACGCCGCACTGGGCAAATCAAGCGCAAATTCCCGCACACAGTGGCATACTGCCGCCGGGCAAAAAGAATACCCGCCGGGATGCGACTCCCGACGGGTATTCTGACAGAAATGAATATCCGATTTACTTTTTACGGATGGAAATGTTACCGTGCGTATCGAAATTCTTCTGATTGAATGTAACGATTACACGGGGCATGGTAACAGCAGCCGGGACCTTGAGCACATAGACATTGCCGGAGCTCTTATGACCGGTGCTGCCATTGTGGCGGTCTTCTGCCACTTTCTTATCACCGTCATATAACTCTACTGCTGCAATACCGAGAGCCTGTGTACCGGAGGTATAAGTGAATGTCACCTCATAAGTACCGGCAGCCTTGATGGGAATCGCGCCCTCAAGAGCAACAGGCTTATTGTCACGGGGAAGCACCAAAGGACTCCACCCATCGCTCAGGCTGAGCTGGCGCACCCACTGGCGAACCGCAATGGCGGCAGACTTAGCCTGCACCGTTGTGGGGGCATAGCTGCGCATACGCTCAGCAATGAGGGGGATACGCTTAATACGGTTCGGATCACCGGAACGGCGAATCATGCCGATATAGGTAGCGCAGATGCCCTGCTTCTGCTCATCCGTGTAAGCAGAATCCTCAAGCATGGCTTCCAGCTCGGTAAGCTTCTGCTCCATGGTCTTTTCCTTATTATTGACCATACCTTCCGCATGGGCAGACGGATTGTATGCCAAACGGCGGGAATAGCCGGATTTATCCTCCGGGTCTGCATCCTTGAGCATCTTCTGGATATTGTTGGGGCGATTGATACCCGGCAGCTCAGCGGCACGGCCCAGCTTGCGAGCCTTGAGGAGAGGATCTTTCGTCTGTGCGGCTTCTGCCAGCAGCTTATTCTGCTCACGCTTGGAAGTCATACACTTCTGCAGCTCGGCAGCGGCTTTTTTATCATCTCCCTTGCGCATGAACTTGTCATCCACGGTTGCATAGTGTTGCCCCTTCTTATCCAGAAGAATAAAGGCAGGGAAAGACTGGCAGCCCGGAAGATTGAGCTTACCCAGCAAAGCCTTGCGTTCTGCCTGTACCTTTTCATCAGACACCTGATGACGGGGCACGGGAATAATCACGGCATTACCGGCAGCCTTCAGCACGGCTTCAGACTTGAGGTATTTGAGACCGGCTTCCTTTCCTTTCTTGCTCCAGTCCTCCGGATAGACCACGAGAATGTAGCCATCATCCGTCAGAGATGCCTGAGCTTCGTCATAGTTCTTTACCACCTTGGCTGCCTGTACACAGGGAATCATGCACAGCGCGGCGAGTGCGGAAATAAGAGAATTTTTCATAACTTTCTGTTAATGATTAGATTGTTTAAGCGGCCTGTTCGCCATACACGAAGATACCGGAAAGGTGGAAGAATTCCGGTCCGCCCGGGCGCAGAATACGCACGTATTTGGCAGTGGGCAATCCGGGTATTTCTGCCCGGAACTCACGACCGTTGGCCTTGGTAAAGGTCGCAACATCCTTCCAGTCGTTGTCCTTACCCGTCTCGGAAACCTGCACCTTCATGCCATTAAGACGATGAAGATTACCGGTCGTACCAATGACACTGACACCGGTAAGCTTGGCCTGACGAGGCAGCTGCACCACCACCCAGGCGGGGTTGTCCTTGGCCGTGTGGAACTGACCGCCTACTTCAGGCTCCAGCAGTCCCCAGTGTGCACAGACGCGGTCCCACTGGGAGGTAGAGCTCATCCAGACCAAACCGCCGCGGGACATGAGCTTGCCGGGGAACGGCTGATGAGCGGGAATCTTATCCTTGGGCTTGGTGTATTCCTCCGGCAGCATCTTGGCCAAAGACTGGAACGTGGTGAGGTCACGAGATGTCTCAACGGTTTTGATGATGGGAATGAGCAACTTGGCGCGTTCATCAGCTGCGGCACTTGTACCGCCCACAGCGGCAATCATGCTCTGCATCAAGCGACCGCGTTCCTGCTCATTCATCTTGGAGCAAAGAGTGTTGCCCCAACTGAGAGCCACGGGAGCATATTCCTTGTTGGGCATCATGCCGGCAAGTGCCATCTCAAAAAAGCGGAACTTCATCTCATTCCCCTCACCTTCACAGACCATCTTCTGCTGAGTGTTGAGGAGCTCTTCAATGCGCCAGCGGTCAACCCCCATCTCCTTTACGCTCTTCCAGAAGAGCTTGCAGGCCTCAAGACGGGCATCGGGAGTGCCGGCCATAGCCTTACCAAGGCCGGGGTACACATGCTTCATCATCAGCACGGCGGCCACTTCCGGATAGCGACTTACCAGAAGGGAGCAAACCTTGCTGTTGAGCTGCTGCCAAGCAGGAGCGGAAGTCTCCTTTGTTGCTGCCAGCAAATCCGCATATTCTCTCCATGCGGCATAGTTGAGCGGCTGCGTTTCCACAGCCTTCTCATAGCATTCCATTGCTTTATCCGTTTTCTTATCTGCGGCAAAAATGGCTGCAAGCGTGCGATAGGCATTGGAAAGGGCCGTTTCCTTCTGCTTTTCCGGAGAGGAGTACTCCTCCATCATGTGCAGAGTGGAGTACACATGCACATTCTTCCAAGGCTGCCAGTGCAGGCCTCGCTCCCAGCTCAGGGAGTATGCAGGAACCCACTTTTTACCCACACGGACAATGTATGCGCAGTGCCCGGGCTCACCGGCAGTCAAAGCCGGCACACCGTTGGCAACGGCGGCAAAAGCACCGAAGTGAGAAAGACTGCCGCAAACACCACCAATTTCGTGAGTGAAGCGGGCGCGGTTCTCACCGTAGATGTCTGCATACGGCTCAACGTAACCGGAACCGTGAATACTCTCACCATAAGGATTGAACAGACGATAGGCACAGAACCAGCAGGCTCCGGTGTAGGATTCTGCGGGGAGGCAAACTTCCTCCAGCAGCCATTCCAGACTATCCAGGCTACCGAAGTCATTATCTCCCTTATTACCGCAAACAATGCGGCGCTCCCAGAACGGCAGCTTATCAAATACGGCGTTGAGCTCTCCGGCTTTCCAGTGACGCGTGTAGTAATCCGCGCGAACGAGAGCGCGGTCATACTGCCAGCCATAGCGGGCAAACTCAAGTGCTGTAGCGGTGGCAATATCGCGTTCCATTTGGTTGTACACCAGCTCCGGATTCTTCTTAATCATGCCATACAGCATGTTAAGCATCTCTGCAGGGTACTGATTTTCGCCGGAATAAACAATCTGCTCAACCCAGTCGAGGTTGTTGCCCAGCATCTGCATGAAATCCATCTTCTGCTGAGAATCTACAAAATCCGTTATGGCATGCGGCATATTGTATTCTTTTTCCAACGCAGCCAGACGCTTCTTCGTATCATTGTGCTGCTTGGTCACACGCTGAGTGAAAGAGCCGCCTTCAGCCACGATAGCTTCGGTCTTTTTCACCTGCTCACGCAATTTATCAATTTCCTTCTTCAGAGTTTCCAGTCGTTTTTTGGAATCCTCCGCAGAGAGGCGGTCATTGTCCGCAAGCTGCCACTGAGCAAGCAGCAGGCGATTGCGGGGCGAGGCAAGAAATGTCTTCACAGCGCTCGGAGTGACAGCCGTCAAACGTTCCTGAATTTCGCGGGAAAGAGAAGCCTTGAGGGCATCTGTATCTTTCCATTCATAACCATCCAGATTGTGGCCGATGTAAGAGCCCAAGGGAGCCTTCGTAATACCGAGAGCGACCGAGGACTTTTGCACCAGCGATGGGATGATTTCATTGTCACAGAGGTGGACAACACCTGCAGCTGCAGCAAGCAGCACCACCCCGGTTGTTATTGTTTTCACTGCTTTCATAATCGTAAAAAGTACAGTATCGGTAAAATCCTCAGGATTCTACCAATCCGTGTCGGCTAAGTCAAGCAGAAAGCCGCTCAAAAGCGGCCCGGAAAAGTTTCGCCGCCTTTACCTTACGGGAATGTTCAGTCTGCAATATGCCCTGAACAAAAACCACAGAGAGCATACCATGAGACCGCACCAGCAGCCGACCGGGGCATCGGGGTGAGCGGCACAGGCATACAAACAGAAAAGGAAGCCGAGACAGGCCAGCGTATTGACGACAAAAAGCCACACGCGGCGCGGCCGCAACATCACGGCAAACAGAATGTAGGCAGAAAGAGAAACGGCAGTCCCAATATAGAACAGCATACGGTGACGGGCAACTTTCTCCGGGTCGGCGGCAGTCAGCCATGCCTGCATATCTGCAAACATCAGGAAATAGACGGAAATCAACAGGAAAACCGCCGCCGCTATTTTTCTTAAAGCCGGGTTCATCAGGGTAGTTGGGCAATGTTCATGTTAATCAGCATGACGGCTGCGGAGGACACGGGCCGACCACGCAGCAAGCCATGCCGGCAGCAGCCGCCGCTCTCACACCGGGAGCGGCATCCTCAAACACAATACAGGAAGCAGGATCTACGCCCATACGCTCCGCACAGAGCAGGAATATATCCGGATTTGGTTTTCCCCGACCGGGAGCCACGTCTCCGGGTGTTACCATCACTGGGAACAACTCCTCCAAACCGGCAGAACGCAGCGTTTCCAGAGCGCCGATAATCATGCTGCCCGTACCAATGGCATAAGGAATCCCCTGCTCCCGAAGACGGTGTACCAAAGCCACGGTTTCCGGAATGACAGACAGCGGTTCTGTTTTCAACAACTCACAGTAACGGAGACGCTTATCCTCCGCCACGGTCGCCGGGTCCATATCCAGGCCGTAATCCTTATTCAGCTTGTCCACAATATCCACGGCAAACATACCGCCGTGGCTGCAAAACTCCTCCCACTCAAAAATGTGAGCAGGCGCGCCGTGTTTGCGCAGAGCCCAACGCCATGCGCGGAAATGCGTGGGCATGCTCTCCACCAGAGTGCCGTCCAAATCAAAAATATAGCCCTTGTACGTTGTTTCAGGCAATGTTACGCGTGCGTTCATACAAGTTCGTGTTCTCCAAGGTTAAAGTTTTCCACAAAGTTTTTAAGGGCATCATCCCGCCCAAACAATACCAGCACATCCCCCCGCTGGAATTCCATGGTTGCCTCCGGGGTATCCATCACCGGCTGTTCAGGCTGGGCAAACACGTCTTCTTCCGACCGGTCTTTGGCCATACCACGGCGCACCGTCAGCAGATTGAGTTTATACTCCGACCTGAGCCCCACATCACACAGGCGGAGCCCGACCCATTCCGGCGGCAGTTGAACATCTGCCAGTGAATGAGTCGCATCAATTCGGCGGGTACGCATGAGGCCTTCATTCTTGAAGCGGGATGCCAGCTGGTAGGCAGCCACATCTTCTACACAAAATACCTCCTGCACACCGAGCGATTTGAGAACCTTCTTATGTAATTCACTGACGCTGCGGGAAAAAAGATTTTTCACTCCCATTTCCCGAAGTTGTGCGGCAATCAACAGATTGCGCTCAAACTGAGTACCGACGGACACGATAACGTAGGTATCATCCCCCACCGGCTCAGCCTGGCGAAGCACGCGGATATCCGTTGCATCACCAATGATGGCGTAGGATACTTCATCCTTGAGCTCACTGATGACGGATTCCTTTTCATCCAGAATGGTAACCTCAAAATCCAGTTTCGAAAGCTGCAGTGCCAACGCTCTGCCGAACTGGCCGATACCGATGATGACGAATTTCAGTTTCATACAAAAACTTCGAGTATTAGGTGAGAGGGAGTCTGGTTTCCGGGAAGCGTGCGGGAGACGGCTCCTTGGGAGAAATGAACATCAGCATGCAGGTAAACATGCCGACTCGGCCAAAAAGCATGTTAAGTGATACAACGAGCTTAGAAAAGACAGAAAGCTGCTCCACTGCCCCTAAGTCAAAGCCGGTGGTCGTGAAGGCACTCACCTCCATGAAAAAGACTTTCAGCAACCCGCCCTCCTGCGCGGCAAGCCCGGGCTCTGCCAGAAGAACCAGCATGGTTGTCCCACCAATCCACACAAAGGAAAGCAACACGGTGGCAATGGCACGGTCCACCGTGCCGCGGGCAATACGTCTATTATGAATTTCCACATCATGCGCGCCGCGCAGGATTCGGATAACCTCCAGCACGCAAATGGCCACCACCGGGGCATACACACCGCCACCCGTCCCTGCCGGGTTACCCCCCACAAACATCAGAACGCAGAGGAACAACTTATACACCACGCCATGCTCGCTGATATCGGAAAGGGAGAATCCGGCAGAACGGCCGATGGAATTCCAAATAGATTCCCAGAAGCCAAACAGTACCCCCTCCTCTTCAGCGCCTGCACTCAGTGGTCCATTCGGATGCAGCCACGGTTCTATCACACTGAGGATACACATTCCCATGATGCCGATAAGCATCGTGATGAGAGTCACGCGGAACACAAGCCAGGTATGCGTACTCCAACGCTTCCGGCTTTTCTTGTGTCTCAGGCGGTGGATACACTCCTGCCAGACACCGAATCCCACGGTTCCGATAAACATGAGAAACATCATGACTATCTGAACGGGGTATGCCCGTGCCACGCATTCCGTTGACATATCATCCGGGAACAGGGTGATACCGGCATTGCAAAAAGCAGAAACGGCGTGAAACACGGAGTACCCGACCAGCTCAACATCCGACACCTTCAAATGATTTCTCAGCAGGAAAAACAGAATAACGGCACCAATAAGTTCCGCCCCCAGCGTAACACCGCCTACCACACGGAGAAGCGGTGCCACTCTGCTACCGCCGTCCTGATCCAGGTATCCGGACACCTTCATACTGTCCCGCATGGTCAGGCGCTTGCCCACCAACATGAGCACGAAGTAGGTAAAAGTCATCACCCCCAATGCGCCCACCTGAATATCCAGCAGCAGCACCATCTTACCGAAAGTGGTGAAAGTACCGGCTACATCTACCGGAGTCAACCCCGTAATGGAAGTGGCAGAAGCAGACAGGAAAAAGGCATCTGCCCAGGATATGGGATGCTGAGTAGCCCCCGGTGACACCAGCAACACTGTGCTGACGGCAACCAGAACGGCCATATAAACAAAGAATGAGAACGCCGGATTAGGACGCGAGCGTTTTACCCTGCCCGTCCGGGCATCCGGGTAATACTCCTTCCGCATGGCTCTCAGATTGATGAAGGAAAACACTCCGCTCATGAGTCCCAGAGGAAAATTCACCACCACGGGCTCCACGGGAACGGCATGTACGGAGGTGTAGTAAAAAGCAGCAGAGGTAACGGCGCATGCCAGAAGCTGCAACCACAGAAAACGCCCGATTTTGCGGTGCCTGCAGGCAGTAAATACCAGATGCAGCAGAACAACAAACGCATACAGAGCTGCCAAAGAGCTCAATAACACCCCCTGAGCGGATTCACCCCCCAACGCAGGAATACAGGAAGCGGCCTGCACCCCGAAACAGGCCTGCACCAGAACAACAACCAGCACCAACAGACCGAGCAAAGACTCGGGCAGCTCAAAAAAACGACTGTTTCTTTCCCCATGGTTGATAACCAGCATCTGAACACGGATTCTAGCACATTTCACCACGTTTTGCAAGAATTATCCGCTGCACGCCGACTTAGCAACAGAACGGCAAAAAACCTTAACTAAGCTTGAATTTTAAAAATATGGAAAAGAGAATGAGATTTCATTGACCTGAAGGAGCATCTGTGTTAGTATGAAAGTATCGCAGGCGCGAACAACTTTGCACAAACATGAAGAAACGACAGAAAATGGTAGATCTGAGGGATTACATCCCGGCAGGGAAAGCATGGCCGGAGTGGTTAATCAACCTCGGAGAACGCTATCTGGGCTTTCATGCACTCAACGTGGCTCACGCCCACATCGAAGACGATTGGGATGAGGGGAGCCAGGAAAACTTCTTCAAACTTGCCTGTAAATACTTGAATTTACAATATGATTTGGAGGGATTGGAAAACATCCCCAAGGAGGGGGCCTGCGTCATCGTGGCCAACCATCCTCACGGTATGTCCGACGGGCTCATGTTCGGCGACATTGCCATGAAAGTTCGTTCAGACGTCCGAATCATCGTGAATGAGTTTTTGGATTGCGTGCGTGGCATGAGGCCGTATGAAATCAAGGTAGACGTATACGGCGGAGAAGCAGCCAAACGGGCCAACATGCTCAGCATGAAGCAAATTTTGCAATGGCTTCGGGAAGGTCACTGCATTTTGGTATTCCCCAGCGGCTCAGCCGCTTCATACTCCCGACAGGACGGACGGGTGATAGATGACCCCTGGCAGAAAAACATCTCCTCCATGATTCGCAAGACCAATGCGACCGTTGTACCCATGCACATATCCGGGCGAACGGGGTTATTGTTCCAACTGGTGACATTACTGGCAAAAGAACACCGTTCTTCCCTGCTGGCTCGGGAAATCAAGAGAGACGGGCGCATGCGGCATGCCATACGGCTCGGCAAGCCCATCCCACCGTCCACTTTCTCCATGCTGAAGGATGATGAAGCCTTATCCGATTATCTGCGACTCAGCACAATGCTGCTTCGCTACAGCAACTGCAGCACGGCAACCACCGCAGAACCGCGGGAAATGCAGCCCATAGAACAGGCGGAAAATCCTGATACCCTGCAGGAAGAAATCAACAAACTTCCCGAGGACGCGCTCTGCTACGCCAACGAGAAAAGCGGACTCCGAGTTTTTGCAGCAGAAGCGGCTCAAATTCCGCATCTTCTGCATGAAATCGGCGTGCAGAGAGAAATTACCTTCCGCGCTGTTGGTGAAGGCTCCGGCACAGCCTGCGATTTGGATGATTTCGACCGCCACTACGTTCATCTCATCATGTGGGACAGCAAGAATAAAGCACTTGCCGGTGCCTACCGCTTCGGTCGCACGGATGTCATCCTGAAAGAGATGGGAGGCAAAGGCATTTATAACTCCATGTTCTTCGATTTCAGTGATAAGTTCCTGGAATTCGCCAAAAACGGCCTTGAATTGGGACGCGCCTTCATTACCAAGCCCTACCAGCGACACCCGGCATCTCTGGATACCCTTTGGATGGGGCTTGGGCGGTATCTGGTCAAACACCCGGAATACCGCTATCTATACGGCACGGTAAGCATTTCCAATGAGTACTCCGCAGCGTCACGCTCGCTGATTCTTTCTTATCTGAAGAGCAATTGCATGCACGAAACGCTTCCCGCGGAAGTGAAATCCAAATGCCCGCCGGAAAAGATGGAACTGCTGAGCGAGGACGCCCGCTTACTGCCCACGGCGCTGGAAGACGGACGTCTGCTGACCGGGCTCGTCAACAAACTTGAACAGGACGGCAAGGGCATTCCGGTGTTACTGCGGCAGTATCTCCGTTTGGGAGGGCGCATGGTGGCGTTCAGCGTTGATCATGACTTCGGAGATACGCTTGATTGCCTCGTTGTCGTGGAGCCCGGAGCCACGGATGCCAGAATTCGCCAAAGATACCTGGGTATTTCTGAATAAATAGAGTTTTCCATTCTTGACAAATTCGATACGTTAAGGCAGAATGATAACAGTCATGGGGATGAAAAAGAGTTATACCGGAAACGTGCAAAAGGGGCTGGCGGCAGCTCTGATAATCGGTGGTATTGCATGTGTTAACGCAGAGCCGCTTCTTCCCTTGCCGGAGAACGGTCTTCCCACCTCTCCCGGAGACGAGATTAAACGCACAGACGGCAGCGTGATTACCGACATTCCGGACGCTGTCATGAAATCCACTGCCCCCACCCCGACCATTCCCTCGGAAGTGGATATTCAGAACGAGGGAGGCAGTATCAGCTATGACAGCGAACAAAACGCCCTCACATACGACGGCGGCGGCAAAAACATCAAAGTTCGCACCAACGAAGGGACAGAGCTGTCTGCCCCCCATGTGTCTGCCAGCCTTGAAAAAGAAATTGTTGAGCTGCGCGGGCAGATTGTCATTTACAACGATGCCATGTTGGCCAAAATTTCCGGTGACGGGAATTCGACAACTCCGAACGCTCAATTCAGCTGGAAGGATGACACTATCCAAGCCCAAGGAGTGCGTGCAAAAATCAACGGCATGTTGGTCAAGGGCTCCAAGGTCATTTATGGTATTGACCCGACCAAAAAGGATGCCGAAAATAAGAACGGGAGACGCTACATCGAAATTCATGATGCCTATATTACCACCGAGGATACGGAATCTCCCTCCACTTGGATTGGCTGCGGCATCTTGCGTATCTACCCGGGGGACGAAGGACGGATTTCCAAGCTGAGTCTCGTGACGAATGACGTTGAAGTGACATTCCCCTTCCCGCCATTCTCTCACTCACTGAATCCCCGCGAAGGATGGATGCCGGAAGCAGGTACCCGCTCTATCTGGGGTGGGTACATGCTGAATCGCTACGGCTTTCTGATCGGAAACCGCAGAACGAACGGCTTCATGCCCACGGCTGACTACCTGGCAACCCTACACGCAGATATACGTACCCGCCGCGGTGTTGCTACCGGTTTTGATTTTGAGGATTTGCGGATGTCAAAGAAACATTCCGAGATGACCGGTTTGCAGACCTACCTCGTCTTTGACCGCAATCCGATGATTAACCCGCGTAGAGGTGAGCGCCAACACACGCGCCATAACCGCTACAGAGTGGCATTGAAGACAGAGTGGGAATTGCCGCAGAATTTTGACCGCGAGGGCAAGTGGCAGGCTAACACCAACGTCAACATACTGAGTGACCGCTATATGCTGCGAGACTTCTTTGAGGAGTTGAGCCGTGTAGACAGTTCCCCGGATAACACCGTGAGAATTGAGCGCAGAACAAAAGATACACACAGTATGGTGTACACACGTTTTGCCCCCAATAATTTCTATGCCACAGATGAGCGTCTGGAAGGTACTTTCTACCGTGTGCGGCAGCCTCTGTTCAATACGGGCATAACGTATGAAACGCGCAACAGTGCGGGTGTGATGCACCAGTATCTGCCCATAGATGAGAGAATCTCCTACCAGAACACACTGGCGCAGCTCCGAGATCCGTCATTGCGTGCCTATTATGAGCGAATGCTCAACACCTCCAGCTATATGCGCGTAAACTCGGTGCATGAGTTTACCACCAGCAAAAAGGCATTCAACTTCCTGAACATCACGCCGAAAGCGGGCTTTGGCTATTCCGGTTACTACGGGGTAGATGAAGTATCTTCAGAATCCCGCTGTATCGGATATCTGGGCGTTGACTTTGACATCAAGTTCAATAAGAAGTACAACAACTTCCGCTTTACACCGCTGGGATATGACAAGCTGCTGCATGTGATTCATCCCTACGCCTCCCTGAGCCACACCAATCTGTCCTCTTCCCGCGGGCTCCTGCCGCAGGTGGACTCTTGGTCCAGTGCTCTGGGCAGCAGCACCAACTCTCCCATGCCGTTGGATTTAATCGCTTTCAACGGAGTGGATTCGTGGGACTCCTGGTCCGTATGGCGACTGGGCATGCGCAACTCATTCACCACCACGGTGGATGGAGAAAACGTACGCCTGCTGGATGTCAACACATTCATCGATTACAACTTGGATAATCCGTTGACGGAGAGTGAATACTCCAACCTGTACACTCGCGCAACGCTGAATCTGACCAAACAGACGCGTTTCTACATGGAGACGCAGACCCCCACCTTCAAGAACGGAGACGGCTACAACCGTTACAACATCAACGTTGCGACCATGCCGTTTGCCTGGTTGGAAACTCACCTTGGATGGAGATACTTCAAGGGTCACCCGCTCTTCCAGGATTCCGAACAGCTGGAAACCAAGTTCAACGTCCGATTCAATGAACGCTATACCGCAGCCGTACGCCTGACTTGGGACTTCACCCACGAGCGCATGCCCGTGCAGCAGTACAGTCTCTTCCGCAATGTCGGCCCCTGGTATATCGGTGCGACGATTTTCGTACGCGACAACGGCGGCAAGAAGGAAGAAGGCTTCGGCATTTCGTTCACTCTCTCGGAAACAGGTACCGCCCTCCCGGTCGATTTATAATACCGGACATTAACAACACTTCTCTTACGGGGTGCACCTTCAGGTGAATGGTGCACCCCGTTTTTATAAAATCCCACATCCCATATATGAACATACCCATCAGGAAAATAGGCATCATTCAGACCTCACCGCAACCGGGAGATTTTTCCAACAACCTGAGAGCCATCGTACAGGGCTACCGTGATTGTCTGGACCATGGTGCGGAACTCGTTATTACCTCTATCTATGCGCTCACCGGTCCGGAGCCTATGGATTTGAAACGCCGCAAATCATTTCTTGAGCAGCAGGAAGAAGCCGCTATGACTCTGGCGGCAGAACTGCACAGCACGGACGTTCCCCTGATTACCGGCTTCTGTCTGGAAACGGATTTATCAGATAATCCGGAAGATGATGATTACTGGCAGGCGGACGACGGGCTGCTGTACGATGAAAAAGAGGAAGCCTATTCACGGGTGGAACACGTCATGATGGCCCCCTGCCTCATTCACCGAGGCAACGTGCATCCCCTCATCGCCGGCAGCAATTCCACCATTGGGAACCTGCTCTGCCACATCACTCTTTCCTGTGAAGAGGAATTGCCGGAAGTCATGCCGGATTTAATTATCCACATGCCCACGCAACCTTGGCACAACCTCGCCCATGAAAAAGAGAAAGAGGTTTTCTGCTGGGAGGCAATGAATACGGAAGTACCGGTGGTTTGTGTACACTCGGTAGGCACAGTGAACGGGAATCTGTATGGGGGCGGCTCTGCCATTTATCTCAGCAGCGGACTGGCCGGACGCCTTCCGTACTTTGAACCGGCCACTATTACGATGCGGCTCACCAGACCCAGCTCTCCGCTGACGTCCCCGGATATGCTCCGCATGGTAGAAAAAGCACTCATTCAGGGAATCAGAGACACCGTTAGACAAAACGGTTACTACGGCATCTGTGTTCCCTTGGATTTCCGTAATTCCGCCCTCCTGACATGGCTGTGCATTAAGGCTCTCGGAGCCTCCAATGTGAGCGGCTACTCCTTCTGCGGCAACGAGTATAAAGGCATCACCTGCCACAAGGCAGATGCAGACACTCTGGTACAGCAGGCGGCAGAACTGCTCAGCTTGGAGGACAGAACTGCTCTGACGCAGCGTATTCGCGGAGCACTGCTCTCCTCCTTCTGCGAAGAAAAGGGGCTCATGCTGCTCTGCCCGCTGGACCAACACAGCCTGATGATGGGAGAGTTCACTCTATATGGTGAGTCCTGCGGCTATCTGGCACCGTTCGGTAATCTGTACAGGTCAGATATTTTCATGCTCAGCAAATATATTTCCGAGCAGGACCCGGATATGGTCCATTCTATTCCGGAGCCGACAAAGCCGGAGCAGGACCGCCTCATTCATGACCTGATGGAGCGCAATGTCAGCGCCGGAGATATTCTGCGCGTGGAACGGGGCATCTTTGAAGAAAACGAGGTGCGACTCGTCCAGCGAAAAACGACCGCTTCTGCGCTCAAACGCACTCAGCTGCCTATCATTCTCCGATTTACAGCTCCGGATGAGCAACTGCAGTTCCCGGTTTCACACAGACTGAACGATTAAGCTCTGCTACCGGAAAAGCAGATACCACCAAGGATTCATTCCCTTCCGGGAATGAATCCTTGACTTTTGTTCAGGCGGAGCGTTTACTTCCCAATGAAAGAAACAGCAGCGTCCAGCCGGAAAATATCATTTCAATCGCCAGAAATGTCCCCAACAACCAGAGAGAGGAAGCTGGCCATTGCCACAGCACAAGACCGCCGAGCACCAGAGAAACCAGGCCGTTGAGAAATCTCCATCCCCGGGCCGGTTCTTGGCGAAGCGTAAAAACGAAGAGGATACGAAGGATGCCGGAGGACAGCAGGCCGCAGGCAAGAGCCAGCGTGACTACCTCCAGAGATAACACCGGCAGCAACACCATCAGCACACCGAGTGCCAGGAACAACAGACCGGCCAGCATGTTCCACCAACGGTTCAAGGCATAACAAAAGCCCTGCACCAAGCGCATTCCGCCTGCTACGGCAAAGACAAAACCTGCCACCCATACTGCGGATGTACCGAGCAAAAACGGAAAACTCAGCAAAATAAATCCGAATACGAGCTCCAGAATGGCAAGGAAACCGGTAAACCAGGGAGAAAGCAGCAATCGTGAGCCGTGGGCTCTTACATTATCGGCATTCATGGCACTTGAGTGTTATATTGTTGTAACGGCGGGCCACACCTACCCAATCGATATGGCGCATAAAAGCCTCCACATACGCAGAGCGATTGTTACGATAGCGCAGGTAATACGCATGTTCCCAGACATCACAGGCCAGAATGGGATACAGCCCCGGCAATAGTGCATTCTGATGATTCTGAACGGCATTCACTACCAAACGTCCGCTCATCAAATCCACCCCCAGAACAGCCCAGCCGTTTCCCTGTACGGAGAGAGCGGCAGACTTGAATACACGGCAGAAACCATCATAACTGCCGAATTGACGGCAGATCGCCGCTGCGGCATCCGTCATGGTAATCACCTGCGATACCGGGCTGAGGCTGTGCCAATACAAACAGTGCAAAATATGCCCGCTCAGATTGAAAGTCAGTTTCTGCGTAGCCTCCGCCACTTCACTTTCATCTCGCTCAGCCAGAGAAATCAGTCTGAGTTGAGCCGCAGCGCTGTTGGCTCCGGCTACATACGCAGCGTGGTGTTTTCCGTGGTGCAGTCGCACCGTTTCCGCATCCAGCACCGCTTCAAGAGCAGCGGCGTTATACGGCAAAGGCGGCAGGACGTACAGGCCATCCTCATAGCCCCCATCTGTGAAAGAACTTATTTCCATACAGGTGAGAGTATCACCTGCATTGACTCATTCACAATCATTTAGAAATGAGGCCATCAGACATTTACCGCCACCACCGTGGTATTGTCTGCAAAAGGATTCCTAAGCTCCTTACAAAGCTCAATCAAAATAGCCGCAGTATTACCGGACGTATCATCCAAAGCGGCTATCGCCTCAGCGGAAAGTTCCCGCGGGCACAACACCCCCTCCACGCCGTCAGTGCACAGCAAAATGCGGTCGCCCGGAAGCAGAGGATACGGCATGCTCGGAGAATCAATCATCGTGATTTCTCCACCGGTCACGGCACTGCGCAGCATGTGCGCCTCCCCGGAGTCATTCAAACGCTCCGGAGTCATGAAACGCTCCAGCAGAGGACGCAGGGAATGGTCTTCATTCAGACGGATGAGATACCCCCGTCTCCAGAGGAACAAAGGAGAATCGCCCACGCTAATCCAACGCAGCACCCCACGGCAGATGTAGGTGGCCAGCAGCGTAGTGCCGCCATACGCTCCGCTTGAATCGCCCTGTTTACCCACTGCCGCATTGGCAGCCTGCAGGGCAGCCCGCAGGCGGGCATCCGGAGCAGTATTTGAGGAATCTTCAAATGTTTCCAGAAAAGCCGCAGCCGCAGCATCAGATGCCTGAGCCCCATGATGATGCCCCCCCATACCATCACACACCACCGCGAGCAATCCCTCCGGCAGAAACTTAACTCTGTAAGAATCTTCCTGAGTGCTTCTGGCTCCTATCCACTGTGCAATTCTGACGTCCATGATGAGAGAGAAAGGGTGGGGTGCGATTTATCGCAGCATTAGGAGAGCCCTCCGAGTGGACTCCAATGCAAGGTCTACTTCTTCTTCCGTATTGTATAAGGCAAAGGAATAACGCGTGGTACCGGTGATACCGAGATACTGCATGAAGGGCTGACAGCAATGGTGACCGGTTCTGACGGCAACGCCCATCTGATCCAGCAGCATGCCCAAATCATAGTGATGCACGCCCTCCACAATCATGGAAATAAGCGCACCACGATTCTGTTTCGGCCCCAGCAGGCGCACCCCATCCATGGCACACAAGCCGTCATACAGGCGGTCCGTCAGCTTCTGCTCATACGCACCGATGCGGGCGAGCCCCAACGCCGACACATATTGCAGAGCCTTTGAGAGCACGATATTGCCGCAGATATTCGGCGTGCCGGCCTCATATTTGAACGGCAGTGTGTTATATGTGGTACGCTCAAATGTCACCTCACTAATCATTTCTCCGCCGCCCTGCCAGGGTGGCAGCTGATTAAGCAGCTCCGCCCTGCCCCACAAAACACCGGTGCCGGTGGGGGCATAGATTTTATGCCCGGAAAAAGCATAGAAATCACACCCGAGTTCCTGCACATTGACCGGCATGTGAGCAACGCTCTGTGCTCCGTCTACCAAGGTAAGCGTATCCGGATTATTCTGACGCGCGAGGTCAAGAATTTCCTTAACCGGATTAATCATACCCAGAGCGTTGGAGACATACGGCACGGCTACAATTCTCGTACGGGAAGAGAGCATATTCCTGTACTTCTCCAAGTCAAAGGTGAGTTCAGGTGTAAGCGGTATGGGCCGCACAACGGCACCGCAGCGGCCGGCAAGCATTTGCCAGGGGACAATGTTCGAGTGGTGCGCATCCGTAGCCAGTAAAATTTCATCCCCTTCTCCCACCATACCGGACAGAGCCAGCGCCTGAGCTGCCAGATTGATAGCCTCCGTGCAACCTCTGGTGAAAATCACCTCTGAGGCAGAATCGGCATGCAGAAAATCCGCCACAATCTGCCGCGCCTGTTCATGCTCCTCCGTGGCCAGACGGCTTAGATAATGAGCACCGCGGTGAATATTGGAATTGACCTTCTCATAATATTCCCGAATGGCATTCAGGACACAGAGCGGTTTTTGAGTAGTGGCTGCGTTATCCAGATAGACCAACGGCTTCTTGCCGACAGTCGTGGAAAGAATGGGGAATTGATTCCTCACGTTTTCTAACATCAGCTTTCTCCTCCTTTCAGATGTTCCGCCATCCGGTATGCAGCCTGCGGTACATATTCCTTCCACTGCTCATCCCCTGCCTCAATCATGCGTATGATATCCCGCGGAGTGCGGAAAAGTAATTTCTGATTAAAATAAGGCACCTCCACCACGTCATCATTCTCACGAAGATGCTGGTACAGATAGCGGTATTTTTCCGGAGCTCTGTAAGTACCGGCTGTCACAAACTCACCCGTGCTGCGGTTTATCCAGGGAGTCACATAAAACTTGGTCTCATTGATGAAGATGTGCCCCATACTGGCAAGAATGCCGCCGGGTGTATCCGCCCACTTGTCTTTAAAGAGCTCATTAAGCAGGCCAATGGACAACGCAATGGCAATGGGTTCCTTCGTGAACTGGTTGAGCATGGTGGAGATGCGGTGGAAGTGTGTGATATCCGTCACCATCACCGTCTTACCAAGCGCCGCCAATGCATCCACTCGGTCAAGGAATCCGAGCAAGTCCACATCTTTGCCTCTCAAGAGATTGCTCAGAGAGATTTCGCATATATCTATAATTTTGTCGCGACGATCCTCCGGCAGACGGGCAGCAAAGGTGTTGCGGACACTCTCCATCATTTCCAGATGAATGTTGCACAGGGGCATAAAGCTGCCGCGCATGAGCACGATAGGCTTTTTGTACAGCAAATCCGCCGGCTGAGCCACCGAGCCGTCCGGACGGAAAATGGTCAGCTCAGACAAGCCGCTGCGCACAAGTTGCAGCGCGAGGATGCGGTTATCGAACATGCTGAAGCCGTTCCCGGAAAAACGCATGAAGTCAATCTCATAGGAATCCGCATCCGTATTCTCTCCGATACATTGTACAAATTCCTCCATGCGGTCGCGCTTATAGAAAAGCGCGTACAACAAATTCACGCCCAGTATGCCCAGCAGGCGCATCTGCAAATCATGGTCAGGCACAAGCAAGCGCACATGCATCACCAAGTCGCTGGGAGGAGCCTCCGGTTTAAGCTGGAAGCGCACCCCCACCCAGGCAGACCATGGGCCATTATCTCTGTAGCCCTTGCATTTTACGGTATTGCAGAATGCAAAGAAACACGTATCCTTTCCTCTTTTCGTTCCCAGACGGTCTATGAGCTGGTTATACTCATAATCCATCATCTGCTTGAGGCGTTCTTCCGATACATAGCGACGAGCACTTCCGTACAGGGTATCACTCACCGTCATATCATACGCGGAAATTGTTTTGGCTACCGTACCGGCTGCACCGGAAGAACGGAAAAACCAGTTGGCGGTCTCCTGTCCGGCTCCGATTTCTGCAAATGAGCCGTACAGAGATTTATCCATGTTGATGAAAAACGCCTTTTCCTGCGTTGCTGCGAGCGATTGAGCGGTTGTGGACATGGCTGCAATGGACTAAAATTATAACTCTATGGGGACGACCGGGAAATGCCGCATGGGGCGGGGCATATCTATTTCAATGGAAGAATCTACGGTAGGCGCATCAATTTCTTCCGGGGTATCATCATCCGGACCACCGACTTCTTCTGCTTCAGAGGTTGAAGTCGTAAGCTCCGCTGCATCCTTATAACGGGGATTTAACGCAATCTCACTCTCATACGGGTCCTGGCCGATGAGTGCCGGAGTCTTGGGCAAAATCGGCAAAATCGGCAAAATGCGAGAGGAAGCCATCTGGTTTGCCCCGGATTCCAGGAAATCAACAAGAGACGGGCTACCGTCACCGTGTACAGAGCATACCCCCAGAGACACATCCCCCTTGGGGAAATACTCGCGATAGGTTCGGCGCACATAGCCGGGTTTTCCGTTTTTCATGACGGATTCAAAGCAGAAATTGGTCGCTATCTGCCCGGAAGTCAGACAGATTTCCACCTCCTCTGTATCCGACGGAAGCGGAATGGGCAAATCCTTGTAACGGCCTTCAGCAGACTTAAGAATCTCTGCCACAATCGGTCCGCAGGTATCTGAGCCGAAAGCCTCCGGGTAGATGGCATGGTGATCATTCAGGAAGCCTACCCAGACTCCGCAGGTAAAGCTGGACGTATAGGCCATGAGCACGTTGTCGGAAAAATCATAGTTGGTGCCGCTCTTGACCGCGCCGTTGAAGCCCTGCGGCAGGAAGGGACGAAGCCGCTGAGCAGCACCGCGATTGATGGACTCACGCATGATGCTGTGCAGGCGATACGCCGTGCAGGAGCCGATGGCATTGACCAGACGGGGGGACGCGGCCAGCGGCTCTTCCCACAGGGTCTTACCGGTGCTGTCCGTGATTTTCGTCACAACATAGGGAGCAATGGGACGGCGCCCGGTATTGGGGAAAACAGTATACGCCATCGTGGCTTCCATGAGAGAAGTCGGCTCCGTACCCAAATACACGCGGGGATAATACTGGGGTTTAACCTCCGTACTGTTCGGGTTGCGGGCAGGCGGCGTTATACCCACTTTGCTCAGGGTATCCATGAAAGGTCTGGCACCTTTCTGCGGGTGAGAGCCCAAGGCAATACCCAAGCGGGCAGATGCGGCAATCTTGGACCATTCCAGAGCCTGGCGCGCCGTCACGGAATCGAGGTATCTCCCCTTCTCCACTTCCATGCCCCACTCTCCGAGCACACCTTCGGAACCGCCAATACCGGAGAGTCGGTTATCCAACGCGTCATCCACCAAACGGGAACAGGGCGTGTATCCGTTCTCAAAGGCAGACATATAGAGGAACGGCAGAAGAGCCGTGCCGATGGGGCGACGGCCGAACTGAAGAATATCAAAGTTATCCCGTTCAAAGCTGCGACCGCCCACATAGGCCAGAACTGCACCGGTGGCATTGTCTACGGTCAGCACCGTGCCATCCAGATAACGGTGCGCAGGCTCACCCTCCACAGGCTTATCCGTAAAGCGGGTGTGTTTGTAATCCGGACGCTTCTCAATTTCTTCCAGCTGGGAACGCAGAGCTTTCTCTGCCGTTTCCTGCAAGCGGCGATCAATGGTAGTGTAAATCTTAATGCCTCTGCTCTTGATGATTTCCTCACCGCGTTTTGGGTCACGGAAGATATCCGTTGCTTTCTGCTGCACAAGTGCATGAAGGAACGAAGTGTTACGGCGCAAGGGCTTGGGATTGAGCCCGAGCGGCTGCTGTTTCACGCGCTCGGCCTCCTCCATGGTCAGCATGCCGATGCGCTGCATGCGGTCAATCACGTCATTGCGCCAGCGGAGATTCAGCTCCGGATTCTTGAGAGGATTGTAATTTTCCGGGTTCTTGATGAGAGCCGCAATACTGGCAGCCTCACGCACCGTCAGGTCTGCGGGTTCCTTACCGTAATATCCAAGAGAGGCAGAGCGAATACCATAATAACCGCGACCGAAATAAATACGGTTCAGGTAGAACTCCATAATCTGCTGCTTATCGTATTTCTTCTCAATACGCATCGCCAGGAAGATTTCCACAATCTTTCGCTCATAGCGGCTGCCGCCGATAGCCTGAGTACGTTGCTCCAGGTCATAGGCACCGCGAGCCAGCTGCTGCGTAATGGTAGAAGCGCCCTGATTGGCCTTACCGGCAGCCATGGCTTCACGAGCAGCGCGAATGATACCTATCGGGTCAAAGCCCTTGTGAGTCCAGAACGTCTTGTCTTCCTGAGCGACAAGAGCATCAATCATGGAGCGGGAAATTTTATCATACGTCACATAACTGCGGTTCTCATCAAAGATACGCCCTATTTCCTCTTTATTTCTGTCGTAAATGATACAGGGATGATCCAGATTATTGATATCCTCAAGATTGAACTCATCTGCCCACTTCTGATATTTGGCCGTAACGGTCATGAATATCAGATACCCCAAGCCGACGGAAACAAGGAAAAACACTCCCAGAACAATAAATACCCGCAGGAGAATGCGCTTCAGAACGCTTCCTTCCCTGCGGCGCGGCTGCTCCCGTCGCGCAGCCCGTCTGCGGCGTTGTTCCGCCGCAGATTGGCGAGCCTGATATTCATCTAATTCGTCCATTCCAGTATGCGTCTACTTTAGCAAAAAATAATCCTGAAAGCAAGAGACAAATACGGGGTGCACCGCATCACTCTGTCAATTCACCGCGGACGGAGGGTTTCGCAGCCCCGCGATGCAGGAAAAGCAGCAGAAAAATCACGGCTAACGCGATTCCGGCAAGTGTGGCGTACATGATATCAATACACATTCCGCAATCCGGAGAATACAGGAAATAGCAGGTGCAAACCACCGTCATCAGCAATGCCGGGAGAAGAGATATCCAGTAGCAGCGGCGGCGATTCCGCAGATACAGACTGACACACCACAAAGTCAGACAGGCCAGAGTCTGATTAGCCCAGCCGAAATATCGCCAAATGACGGAAAAGTCTACCTGAGAAATACCAAACACAACGGCGAAAAGCGGGATGGCAAGAGCCAGACGGGACACGACGGACTTTTGCGGAATGTTCAGCAAGTCTGCCAGCATCAGGCGGCAGCTGCGCATGGCCGTATCTCCGCTGGTAATAGCCAACACCACCACCCCCAGAACGGCAACAAACGCACAGACATCCCCCATCAGCAAACGGCATGCCTCATTGATGGCCAGAGACGGGGTCTTGAGCGTGAGAGCGGCAAAGCTGAGTTCCTCTCCATTTACATTGAAAAGACATTCTCTCAGGCTCAGGCCTACCACGGCCCATACCAGAGCCACAAGCCCCTCAACCACCATTGCTCCGTAAAAGACGCGGCGCATGTGCTGCACATCCCGGAGGCAGCGCACCATCATCGGGCTTTGCGTAGCGTGAAATCCGGATATGGCACCGCAGGCAATCGTCACAAACACCATGGGCCATATTCCCAGATTCTGAGGGTGATGATTGCGCCAAATTTCCAGGTTCGGCAAAAAATCATGATTACTGAAGCACATACCAACCACCAATCCAACCGCCATAAACAGGAATAAGGCGCCAAAGACGGGATAGATGCGTCCAATGATAGACTGAATAGGCAGCATGGTCGCCAAAAAGTAATACACCAAAATGGCAGCCCCCCATAAAGTGAGGGAAGCAGCATCCGGCATAAGCCCATGCAGCATACCGGCCGGAAGAAGGGTAAACACCACACCTACCATCAGCAGCAGGAAAACGCACATGATGCTCATGAACACACGGGCACTGCGCCCCATGACCATGCCCATCACATCCGGCAGATTGCGTCCGCGCAGGTCTGCTGACATGAAGGCCGCCGTAAAATCATGCACAGCTCCGGCAAAGATACAGCCCAGCACAATCCAGAACAACACGGAGGGCCCGAATAAACACCCGCTGACGGCCCCCACCACCGGGCCCAAACCCGCTATGTTGAGCAACTGAATGAGGAAAATTTTCCAGGTAGGCAGAGGCACATAGTCCACCCCATCCGGAGAACTGATGCAGGGCATCACGAAGTTTTTATCCGGGCCATACACTTTTTCCACCAGACGCCCATACAGAAAATAACCGGCAACAAGAGCCAACGCACACAAGATGAAAACAGATGCACCTAACATAACGTATTGCAGAGATAAATACACCGAACGGCAGAAAATTACAAGATTTTCTGCCGTCATGTTCTCTTTCTGAAAAGGATAGCGGAATTATTCTTCGCCTTCGGCGTCTTCATCCGCCTCGAAGTCACCTTCTGACGGAGAGTCATCCTCGCCCTCCTCCTCCAAAGCCTCATCCTCAAGACTGGTGCTGCCCAGAGCCGTTTTCCCGGAGGATGTATCAGAATCCGCAGAGCCGGGCACGGAAGCCACGGCGGACACATCATCATCAGAGCGTCTGAGCTCTACCGGCACGGTGGACGGGTCAAATGTCTCCTTATTTACCCACAGAGCAATGGCTCCCTCTGCGTATGCACCGTACATGGAGGTCGGGTCAAGATTACGCATCTCCGTATACAATGCGCGAAGCCGCTCCGGAGATGCATTATTTCTGCGAAGATGCCCGGCGTATGCGGCCATCATTTCCTGACGCTGACGCCGAGAATAACAACCGCTTGCAATCATCCCACGAATGTAGGCATCAGCCTCAGCAAAGGACATAATCTGCAGCTTCTCAACGATGGCGATGGGGTCAAAGGCCAGACGCGCACCAAGACCGATGTCATCTTTCATGTCCTGAGTTGCCTTGGAGTCCTTTCCTCCGATATTCGGCATGGTGAGGTTGATGTTGGAAGCCTGTAGAAGAAGTTCTGCCTTGCGGGCACCGGATGCAGAGGCTGCTTTTTCCAGAAGTTTTTCCTGAGCAATGTATGCTTCCACCAGTTTGGTCAACTCTGCGGAGGCAAGTTCCACATCCTTCATCTTATCCGCCCCCTGCACAATTCCCCGCAGCGTTCCGTTCTTATCCACGACTGCCAGACAGGGGTAGCACCAGATACCGCCCGGAAGGGATTTCTTGCCGAGCACCTTGTCCATCTCCTTCTGCTCATCCGGTTTAGGATACTGGTACATGGGGACCTCCAGGAAAACACACTTACGCACAGCCGGCATAATCTTGTGTTTTTTGATGAATTCCTCATGAACCTTCATGCTGAACTTGTCATAGTTCGCCCCGTAGACAAACATGACAATGGGTTTATCCCCGGCCTTAGACAAGGCATCCGGATAGGTACGCACAATGATACCCCAAGCAGGCGTCAGCGCGCATAAGCCAATCAAAGCGGTTAAGATAAAACGGAACATAATCAAGAAAATCAGCGTTTAGCGTTGAAATTTGCCGTATGCGTAGAAGCCTACGATTCCGGGTTCATACTTATCACCTTCCCGCAACATGCGGACATGATTGCATACCTGCTTGTTCTTACGCATATCAAAGCGAATCACACTTCCCTGCACTTCACCGTTACCGGGTACACGAGACCAGTTCTGACCGTCAGAGGAAACTTCCAGATAGAAGGGGCGGTCATTCTTCACAGACGCCTCAGATGTCACACACACCACGCCGGACAGCTCGCTCTTCTTCTCCAACATCAGCGTCAGACCGGATGTTCCTTCAAACTTGCCGGGGATGGCACCGCCGGTCTTCTGAAGCACACCCCAGTGCAGACAGCTGCTTGCAACCTGACCGGAGCCGAGCGTTGTCGCCGTATCAAGCAAGCCGGAGGCAGAAACGAGACGACCGGGGAACGGGCGGAACTTCTGCTTCATCTTGGCCGGAAACTTGGATTTACATTTACGGTAGGCAAGACGTCCGACTGCCTGGAAAACGCGGCGGTCTTTATTCTCCGTAGCGGCATTGATTGCTTCACCCAGCGTTGCCCAGGTTTCATCCAAATCCTTTTTGGTTCGTCCGGTATGGCTGCTCATCATACGGATAAGCATATCCGTAAACTCATCCTGAGTCTTATCATCCGCATCCAGAGACTGTGAAATATAGGTAAGTCCCCATGTGAGCACCGCACCGGCATACTCCGGCTTACCCATCAGCACTTTCACCACCTCGCGGATGTAAATCTTCTTATCATCCGGATTCTGGTAGAAAGCAATCTGAGCATCCAGAGTCGGGTTGATATCCCAGCGGTTCGTACCCCAGCCGTCAAAGTTCTTGAACAGGCCGGAATACATCTTGTTGAGAGTAGCCCTGTCCTTGACCATGGGTGCCAGATTGGGATAAACGCGCTTCACCAGGAGCTTGGAAGCCGCATTGTAATGAGTCTTGCCCAAGCCATCCACAATGTTATCATGCAAACGCTTCCACTTATCATAATCCTCCGGGGCCTTCACCTTGAGATAGCCGGCATATCTGTTCAAAGCGGGCCAGTTAAGGGGCTGCACCTTCACCGACAGTTCATAGCAGTTGAATGAAGCCGTCATCTTGCGACGTGCCCCCAGGAAATCCGCCAGAGCAACAAGCTGGTCTGCAATGTAGGTATTGAAATAATCCTTGTACAAATTCTCCGTCAGAATGAGGAAATCCCATTCATGTTCACGGAAGAAAGTCTTACCGACGGAATGCTGCCAGTAAATGGAGTTACCGCGTTTCCATTCTCCGTTCACTCTCATGGCGTAAGCGCAGTGGCCGGGTTCACCCATCGTAGTGGCAGGCAGGCCGTTAGAAAGGGCCGCAAAGGTGGCATAATGAGAAAGCGCACCGCACACACCGCCGATTTCACGGTATGCCCAGGCGGTCGTACCCTTCACATACGGCAGCACCGGAGCAAGATAAGCAGAAGAGAACACTGAGTCACCGGCCACGTTTCTCAGGCGGTAGCAGAGATGTCCTTCTGCCCCCAGATATCTGTCTGCAGGCAGGCGCACATTGTCACGCATCCACGCCAGGTTACGGGGCTCACCCCAGTTACCGACCTTTTGCTGGGGCTGAGCACAGCCCAGAATCCAGCGCATCTCCCAGTAGCGCCATGTGTCAAAGAGAGAGTTCAACAGGTCCTGCTTATAGCTCGTTGAGTAGTACTTGTAGCGAGCCATCATATCATCCTGATTCCAGCGCTCGCGGGCAAACTCAAGCGCGGCGATGGTTCCCACTTTATTCAGGACGGGATGCTGGAAATCCTCCGCATGCTTGCGGTAGATGAGTTCCATGTTAGTGAGCGATTCCTCCATCGCCACAATCGGGCCGGAGTAAAGGACTCCGCTTATCCATCTCAAATCATTCGCCATGGCCGTGAGCATGGTACGCCCGCTGGGAAGCGCGGCAACGCGTCGCAACTCTTCAGATCCGGTACGGCGGATGAGGTTGATACGGGCCAAATCAAGACGGTTCGCCGGGTGCTCCATGAATCTGAGAATCGTCTTCTCATCCAGCTTATCCAGCTTGCCCAGCACACGCTTGGCCAGCACCTGGTACAGGGCCTCCGGATCATCCCATACCTCAGGCTTCAAATCCGTGCTTTTGTACGGATTCTTTTCTTCCTTCTCCAGAATTTTGGCTATACGCTTCACATGCGCCAGAGAAGTAGTGAACTGGGCATGAATACGAGTCTCCGGCACCTTCTTCTGGCGAGGGTCCTCCGGCACATCTTCCTCCGGAAAGAGCTCATCATCCTGCGCATTGAGAACGCGGCGCTTGGCTTCGTCCGTCTTCTCAATAGTGGTCACGGTCGGAACGTCCGTTTGCTCCGGCTGTTCATCTTTCCACTCATCCTCACCGGTCACCTCCTCCACCTGCACCGGCTTCTTCTCAACAACAACCTTATCCACCTTTTTGATATCGTAGAGGAGCGGATATGCAATGAATCCCAAAATAAAAAGGAATACAGTTGCTACGAGCAATCTGACAGTGTTCGAGGACATGGGAGGAACGGAGAATGAATAAATGGATAAAAAGGAGTAAAATCAATCTCTGCTTTCCAATTTCTGGAGAGTAGTTTTTGCCGAAAAGCGAATCATGTTATCAGAATGCTTCAGAAGTTCTTGCACGGCGGGAATGGCAGCTTTTGTACCATTGCTCTGCAGATAGCGCAGAATGATATTCAGTTCTTTGATACCCAATTCATTGGCCATCATCTTGAGCAACACGGGTTCAACCCGCCAGGAAAGATTCTCAATCTGGGGAGTCCAAGTCACCGGATTGGAAAGCCAGTATGTCACCATGGGCTCCACCATTTTATCCGGGATTTCACGGATGAGAAAATTCGCGACGGAAGGCAGTACATCACGCATGGCAGCGCGGCGGGAATCAAAATAGCGAAGGCAGAGTCCCGTGGTTTCGGCATCCTTCGGTTCCGCATAAGTCACCAGAGCATCAATCAGCTCTACATAGGTATCCGGTGCCTGCCCCCACGGGTCAGAGAGCACCTTCACCAGAGTGTCGCGAATCTCACGGCGCAGCACCTGAACATTGGCATTTTTCAACGAACGAGCAGCCATACGCACGCGCATGGCATCCAGACTCTGCAATTCGCTGATATTGGCGGGAACAAAAGAAGCGTTCAACGGAGAGCTGAGAATATCCGACGGATACTTGCTGACCATATTCACCTTTTCCTCATCAAACTTGACAAGGTAAATACCCTGAGTCACATCCGGCTTCACAATTTTACCGAAACGCTCCACCACATTAGCGATATTGCGTTGAGGACCGGTAGCATTGGCCACCACATACAGCACGCCATTGGTACGGGTGTAGGCACTCGTAAACTCTGCCTCAAGCAGACGGGTCAACGAGTCACGTACCAAAGAACGCACGGCCGGGTTCTGATTATCCAGGAAGACGGCATAATGTGCGCCGCGGGGATTCTTTCGACGCACATCGAAATATACGGTAAGCTCTTCTTGGGTGACAATTTCTTCCTCAGCCTTTTTCTGTTCATCGGCGGCTGCAGTTCCGGCCTGAACCGAGGCGGGGGAAATAGCCTTACCGGCAGTCCACAGCACCGGAGTGAACCACCCCAGCACGCAGATAATAACAGCCGCCGCAGACACCACCACCTTGTGACGACGTGTGGAAAGCACCAGAAGAACAGCACCTATAATACTCACGGCAAGGCAGATGAAACACTTCACCTGCATACCCATTCCATCTACCCCCCAGTAGATGCGGGATGAACTGTCGAGAAAAAATACCAAGTGGCAGAACAACAGGATAAAGACGGCCACGCAAAACATCACTTTCCCGGAAGCATTAAACATGGACCCGTTTTTGTACGAGTTCAGCAATTTTGCCATACGGGCATGCTGACGACGGGCGGCAGCCTCACGGCGGGCGCGCATCGTATCCTGCTCGTCGGGCTCAGACTGAGCAGCCACGGTAAACTCACTCCCCAAACAGTCAGGGCAAACACACTGCTGAGCTCTGGTCGAAGTAAAAGAACGTCCGCATTTAGAACACACATTACTCATGCATTTATGATAGCAAAAGACCCCGCAACTTGCAAGGCTAAGAATATACCAACGCTACTTTTTGCCATCAGGCAAAAAAAAAATCCGGCCTAAAAGGCCGGAATAAGCGGAAAATGTTCAGCGAGACATTCGGAAAAGGGGCGGATAATCCATCGGAGCGCCGGCAGAGAATAAATCCATGGTCCTTTCCTGAGAAAAGACACCTTCCTCATGCAAACAGGCATCCACAGCGTAATCCGTATAAGAAGGAACGGCAGAACTCAGGAACACTGAAGCATTCTTCTGAGAATTCTGCCGTGAACGGATGCGTATGCTCGTGCAGGATTCACAATCGGGTGAAAGTCCGGGCACAAGAGAGGAAACGACGTTATCAAACCGTTTGGCCACCTGAACACGAGTCTCGGACTCATCCTCGAGAGAGGAAATAGTCATGAAGCCCATAGCAAGAGCACCTACGCCGAAAGTGGAAGCACCATAAACTATGCGCTTGCGCCCAAAATTAGTGAACATCTGCATCAAATGCTCCCAGACGCGACGGTGGGCGGGGCAGCAAACCGTCTCTCGAGCCACATTCTCATGGAAATCATACAGGAAACGCTCCTCAAAACAGGCCTCCGGTGTAGGTGTGACTTTCAGGGATGCCAGCAAAGCCACAAGATGAGCCTCATCGAGGCGAGTATTTTCATGCGAATCCATACGTGTACCAATAAGTGCTTCAGTATTGACTCTATCTTCTTCAAAAATGTTCAAAAAAAGTTGAAAGATTTTTTCAACAATTCAAATTAAACGCATTAGAGCTCCTGACAAGTTTCAGAGGGGAGACAAACACGGGGATGAAGCAACGTTTTCTTATATTCCTCCACCCAATCGGCAATCATGAGTTTGCAGCGTTCCAACTCACTGCAACGCAGCTCACGGGTTTCAGCAGTGATTCTTTCCATGCCGTCCATATCAAACAGATGCACCTCCGGCAGATGGGCACAGGCAGGGTCAACATTTCGCGGCACAGACAAATCCACCAGGAACAGGGGGCGGTTTTCACGTTTTTCCTGCACCCCCCTTAATCCCTCCGCAGAAACGACATAGACAGGAGAGGAGGTAGACACAATGACGATATCAATATGTTCCAACCAAGGGAGCCATTCAGAGAACCGAATCACCCTGCCCCCTACGACAGAGGCAAGCTCAACCGCACGGTCATACGAACGGTTAGCCACAAAAATGCTTTGCGCGCCACGGGATTTGAGACTCTGAGCTGTTGTGCGAGCCACTTCACCGGCACCGACAACCAGCACATTGGCACCGCGGAGCTCTCCCAGACATTGCTGAGCAAGCTGCACGGCCGCAGCACCCACGGAGGTCGGGCCGGAGGTAATCCTCGTAGAGCTACGCAGTTTTTTCCCGATGGAAAACACCTGCTGAAATACACGATTGGAACAGGCTGCCGTTGTCCCGGCAGCAAGAGCGGCATGATAGGCATCCTTCAGCTGGCCGAAAATCTCAGTCTCTCCCACTACCATGGAATCCAAGCCACCGGCCACACAAGCTAGGTGACTCAGAGCCTGCTCATCCGTATAAAGATAGAAACAGGCATTTGTATCCACCTCCCCCGCAGACTTTCCGAGAAAGTAAGCCTTTATGGAAGCTTCTGCCAGCTCCGACTCCGAAGTCCAGAAATATATTTCCGTCCGGTTACAGGTGGAAAGCAACACACACTCTTGCACGCCGGGCAGAGAGCGGAGAGCCTTAACCGACTCGGAGATGCGGGCTTTGGTCACGGCAAAACGCTCACGCACCGCCACGGAAGCAGTCCGATAATTCAGGCCCAGGCAGTGCATGCGCAGCGCGTGTCGTTCTTTCATTTCCCGGAAGTAGAAAGTTTTACAATGGCTTCGACAAGGCTGGGTATCGTGTGATTTGTCGCTTCCGCCGTCGGTTTCAGCCCATACTCCGCCAGCGTGGCAGTCGTCACCGGGCCAATACTGACTATGGCACATTCCGGCGGCAGAGGAATCTGCAGCGCCATAAAGTGGTGCACCGTGCCGGAGCTGGTGAAAGTGATGATATCCGCCCCTTCAGAGAGCAGTCTGGCTCTGCTGCCGGAGGGGTCTTCCGTCTCCGGGACAGAATTATAGGCCACGCACTCATCTACGATAGCATGGCGCTTCATCAGCTCATCATAAATCACGCGGCGGCTCTGCTCACTGTGAACCCACAACATAGTGGAGTGCGCCACTCCGCCAAACTCATCCGCCTTACGGTCAAACTCGGCAATCAGCTCCTCCGCCACGGCCTTGCTCGGCATCACGTCCACCATAAGCCCAAATTTCTTCAATTCGGCAGCCGTACCGGAACCAATGGCAGCCAGACGAGCACCGCCCAATTCTCGGATATCTTCATAAACGGCAAAGAACGCACGGAAGAAGCGTTTGACTCCGTTCGGGCTGGAGAACACCAACCAATCGTAATGCGGGCTATCTACAACGGCTTCTGCAAAATCGCGTTTATCCGTCGGGTCAGCTATACGAATGGTGGGAAGCTCCATGACATCCGCACCGAGAGAAGCCAGCTGGCGGGAAAATTCTCCGGCCTGCTCCCGAGTACGGGTCACCACAATACGCTTCCCGTTCAGAGGAAGCGCATCCCGCCAATTCAGAGAGGAGGATAAAGAGACGACATCCCCGATAATCACTACGGCAGGAGCCCCCAGGCCGGACTGCTCAACAGCATCCGCAAGAGTGGCAACAGTAGCCGTCACGCTCTTCTGGCGAGCCGTTGCCGCCCATTGTACAACCGCGGCAGGAGTATCCGGAGACTGCCCGGCCGCCACCAGAGAATCCAGCGTTTCACGCAGCTGAGCCATCCCCATGAGCATTACCTTCGTCCCCCGGGCAGCGGCAATTCCTGCAATATCCAGTTGTGATTCCTCCTTTCCGGCACCCTCGTGGCCGGTGAACACCGTAAACTGAGTACAAATACCACGGTGAGTCACCGGGATTCCGGCGGCGGCGGGACCGGCAATGGCAGAACTGATACCGGGCACGACTTCAAAAGGCACACGGGCAGAGCGGAGCGCGAGACATTCCTCCCCGCCGCGCCCGAAGACAAAGGGGTCGCCCCCCTTCAAGCGCACAGTGCAGGCATATTCAGAGGCACACTTCACAAGCAGCTTACAAATATCCTCCTGCGGCATGGCATGGTTACCGGCACGCTTGCCTACAAAAATCCTGCGGCACTCCGGCTTGAGCCAAGACAGAACAGCCGGTGCAACCAGCGCATCGTACACCAGACAATCAGCCTGTTCCAAGAGTTCTTTTCCTCTCAGCGTCATGAGAGACGGGTCACCCGGACCGGCACCCACCAGATATACTTTTCCTTTTTTCATGCGAGCAGACATGCGATAGTTCAAAGGGAATTTAGGCGGCAACCGGTACTTCTGCGGGTGCAGGAGCAGGTTCAGCCGTAGCGGGCTGAGCGGAAGCCGGCGGCAAAATCGGGTTGACCGGCTGCTGCGGGGCCTCCGGTGCGGGAGATACCTGAGAACAGGGCGCAGCCGCAGGTTCCGCAGCCGCGGGTGCCACAGGAACCCGCGGCGCAGCATGCGCACCGGCACGAGCCAGCAGCTCAGACACCGTCACAAGCTTGAAGCCCCGGGCCTGCAAGCCGGTCACAATCCCTTCAATAGAGGCAAGCGTAGATGCGTGAATATCATGCACAAGAATGATGGAACCGGGTTTAGCCCCATTCACCGCCCTGCTCACCACGGTTGATACACCGGGGCGCTGCCAGTCTCGCGTATCCACATCCCACATAATGGAACGCATACCGTAATTATTGTACATGTGATTCACGATGAAAGCATTGGTCGCGCCGTACGGGGGACGCATCACAGCGGGTGTCTTACCGGTGATGGAACGGATGGCATCCACCGTCCGGCTCACCTCGCTATCAATTTTGGCCGTACTGCTGCGAGCCATGTTGATGTGAGACCACGTATGCACGCCGATTTCGTGTCCCTCTGCCGCAGCGCGGGCCACAATGGAAGGGCAGCGGCGAGCGCTGTTGCCAAGTACAAAGAACGTGCCATGGGCACCGTGGCGGCGCAGAATATCCAATACTTTCGGAGTGTAGGCGGAACTGGGGCCATCATCAAAGGTAAGAGCCACATACATGCCGGGAGCCTGGACTCGGGAAACCCTCAAACCGGGTTTAACAGGGACAATGCGGCTTGCGGCAGCGCTGTCCGCAGCCACGGAGGCGGCAGAGGGAGCAGCAGAAGAAGCGGAAGAGGAGGCTCGGGATACTGCCGATTTTCCGGCCCTTGTTTTCGTTACAATCTTCACCCGTTCGCCGTTGGGAGTCTGCATGGTGATTTCCGGCAAAGCCTCAGGAGACTGCTGCTGCTGGCAGGAAAACAAAGACAGAGCAAGGCAGCCACCGACGAAGAAACTAACAAAACTGGCACGCATAACGCAGTTATTCTACCCCTGCCCCTCCCATTTTGCAATCCCTTTTGCAGTCATGCAGAATCCGGAAAAGAAAAACGGCACTATCAGCCGAAAATGGCGGACAGTGCCGTGAGAAAAGAACAGCGTCGCTTGCGGACGTGGCCTAAGCGCGCAGCTTAGGACTTGTAACGCAAACGCTTCTTGTGGCGGTTCTGGCGCATGCGCTTGCTGCGCTTGTGCTTGTTGATTTTGGCCTTACGTCTCTTCTTAAGCGATCCCATAATCGTTTATGATTCGTTTATTGTTTCTCTGTCGGGAGAATTGTCGATACCACAAAATCGATACTCTGTGGCAACGTTCGAGCGGCTACCGCAGCGGTAACCTGCACTTGACGGGGCAATATAAAACAGCTAAACGACCAAAAAGTCAAGCCGAAAGCGATTTTAGGACAAAAAAAGTAACAGACATGTCAGACTCAGCTCGAACGATTCCCCCGAATATATGACACGTCGGAACCTTGTCAAGAGTACAACAGCATGCCAAGATACGAAGTGGCATGAGTGACCGAGCAACACCGCATTTTTCTCTTCTCCGATTCTTTCGAATGATGGGGTTGGACGTCATTACGCTCCCTCTCTGCTGGGGAATTGCCTTTACCGAATGTTTTGCCATAACGGCTCCCGATCCGGAGCCCTACCTGAGCGTGATACTTTCCGTATGGTGTCTTTTTCTGCTTTGCAGACTCCGCCGAGGGCTGAAGGAAGATAACCCTTTCTACCGTCGGCATCTGATAGGATTGAGTCTTCTGATTACGGCACTTGCGGCAGTTGTGCATTACCTGCTGCTTTTCCGCATTGGCCACACATTCCTCCTGTATCTGGGTTTCCCCCTACTTATTCTGGGTCTGGGGGGCTGCATGCATCTGTTCAGAGTCAGCTTTGTGCGGGACATGTTCTTCGGGATTGCACTTGCCCAAGCCTCACTGGCCCCCGTCATGTATCTGAGTTATCTGTACAGCCCGGTGCGGATGACTCGGATAAGTTGGATATATGAACTGGGACTTCTCTTTTTCCTCTGTGTCCGTGAGTCGAATCGAAAAGAAGGACAGAAGACAGTTGTTCTGCAGGAGCTGATGCCGATACTGATAGTCGGGGCATGTCTTTTTTATCAGCCGAACCACATCAATCCATCAGAAGAAGCGCTGCGCCATTCCATCGCCATAGCGGCAGCGTGTTTCTTCCTGTTTATGCGGATTCGCAACAGACTTCCGGAAGAGACCAGGCAGGCACTGCTCTGGCCTGCCATGGCCATTCCAGCTCTGCTCGCCCTGCTTGTGCTTTAATAACGGGCGGCAGTAACGGTTTTTAGTCCATTTCCCAAGCAATGGTGCGGGAATACACCTCACCCGGACGCAGTTCAATGCTCGGGAAATGCGCGTGATGAGGGGAATCCGGGAAGTTCTGCGCTTCAAGAGCCACGCCGCCGCGGGGCAACGGCAGATAATCACCGGTGTACACCTGAATGCCGGGAGCATCCGTCAGCACACGGAGCGTCCGGCGGCCGTTGGTCAATACAGCCGCAACTTTAACCCCCGGCACAGTCGGCAGCACGTAGTTATCATCATATCCGCCGGGAATGGTCTCCGGAGCATTACGCACACCCAGCGCAGCAGGCGTTCTCAAATCATAGAGAGTCCCCTCCACCGGCTGTATCACCCCGGTGGGAATATTACTCACCATGGGCGTGTAGGCCGTAGCGCACACCTGAAGCAGATGCGCATCCACCGTGCCGGAACCGGAGAGATTCCAATAGGCGTGATTTGTCAGATTCAGCAGCGTGGGCGCATCCGTTCGCGCATCCATCGTCAGGGTCAGGCGGCGCCCCTCCAGAGCATATACCAGACGCACAGTCACTTCCCCGGGGTAGTTTTCATCACCATCCGGTGACACAAGAGACATCACCACATGGGCGGCATCCGCCTCCTCCACGGTCCACAGCTTATCGCTGAAGCCCAGAGTACCGCCATGCAGATGATTGGGGCCATTGTTCACCGCAAGAGAATAGGACACACCGTCCAGCTCAAAGCAGCCGCCGGCAATGCGATTAGCCACACGTCCACAGATACTACCGCAATAACAGGTATCCGCCTTCACTTCCTCCTCCGTCTTCGGGCCATACAGGCAATCCGTTCCGGCGTACTCAAACGTCAGCAATCGGGCTCCGTAATTGGTGAGCTTCACCGTCAGCTCAGGTGAACTCAGCGTATAGATATTGAATGTCTCCATCGTTGTGTGTATTGTATATTTTGTGTTATCAATCGAAAAAAATCAGCGCTGCGGCGGGCGGGCTTCCCACTCGGTTACCTTACCGTGCTCAAAGGTCACGGTAGCAAAAACCTCCGGCACATAGGCCGTCTCCCAAGGAGTGTAGGGATATGGGCCAAACCCCGGAGCATACGGAGGCCCCCAACACGGGCGTTCCACCATGACCGGACGCAGGCGGGTATAAATCCATTTTTCAAAGGAAATCTTTTTATTCTGTCCAATCAGAGGCCGTTCCGAGGGTTTTCCCCAAGCCAAGAACACGGCATCTTTACTCATTCCACTGCTAATCCGGCCAGTCTGCACCAATTTCTGTTGTTCAGGAGACAAAGCCCGGAACATGGCAGGATTCTCCCGTATGCGATCCTGCGGTGTCATACCTGAGCATGCCACAAGAATAAATGTCAAACAAACGCTTACAATGAAATTAACATACTTCATACATCTAAGCCCCCTCTCTGCATGACAATACCACCGAAATTCTTTCTTGCCAAGAAAAAAAAAAGTGCTAGACTGATAGTCACACATATGAAAGCTTCTACACTGATTTGTACGCTGTTGACAGCACCTGTAGCCATCTGCGCTTCCGCATCGGCACAGGATGTTAAGACGAACATTCGTGATTACCTTCCCTGTGATGGAACCGTTAAACAGGGCGCGGTTGTGCAGATTGCCCGCGATGCCTCCTTTGTTGAACTTCATAAGGCTGCCATTGAACGGTTCAACAAACTGCCCCGCGAAAAGCAGGAAGCCATTATCAAAGCAAGCCAGCCCAATCGTCTCATGGCCTACAATGCAGACGTCTGGCCGGACAAGGCAGAATATGATCGTTATGCAGAAGCATGGAAAAAGAGCCGAATCGTGCCGCGTGCAGAAGTAGCCCTCGGACTCAAGGACAACGGCAACAACACATACTCCGTTCTTTCTGCCACCAGAGTCGCAGAGAACGGCACCATGCCGCTCACCATCGGCTCCCTGCAGTACAATGCCAACAAGAACGTCTGGATTTCCAACAACGGTGAGCTCACCCCCACCGCATTCACCGAAGGTGAGGATTACGACTTCGGGGCCAAGACCGGCACGCAGTGGAGTCTGCAGAAAGAAGACTCTCTGTCCAAGCTGGCAGAGACGCTCCGCATCGCCAAATCCACGGATGGCAAGGTTGTTTACGTGAGCTATGCCATGACGGAGCTTTCCGCCATCAGCGGCACACCTATTGCCAACCACGGCTATATGCTCTACTTCCCCACACAGACGGTAAACGCCAACGCCACCAAGCCGGGGCGCCGCTGAACCCTTTGATTAACCGGGAGTCTGAGCCCCCGCTCAGACTCCCTTTTTCCTATATCGGAGATGAGGATTATCGCAGGAGCAGCAAAAGGGCTTCCCATTCAGGTACCGCAGGGAGAAGTCCGTCCCACCCAAGACCGCGTACGCGAAGCTCTTTTCAACATCCTCGGAACGCTCATTGACGGTGCGCGCGTTCTGGATTTATTCTGCGGTTCCGGCTCCGTCGGCATCGAGGCTCTCAGCAGAGGCGCAGCAAGTGCCCGCATGGTGGATGCCTCCCGCCATTCCGTCAACATGGCCCGCAAGAATCTGGAGCGTTCCGGTCTCCGCGGCGGCAGCGTAGTGCTGAGTGACTGTCTCCAGTTCGTTAAGCGGGATGCCGGTAAATATGATTTGATTTTTGCGGACCCGCCTTACTGCAAGGCCATCGGCGACAGAGACATGATTGCAGAGCTGCTCACGGACAGGCTGGCGGATTTGTTGGCTCCTGACGGCTATTTCATTGCCGAAGCTCAGTTGGGCTACGGTGTGGGAGATGCCCACCAACGGGAGTTTCCGGGATGGGAGCTTGTGGATACCCGCACCTACGGAGGCAACACCATTCTCTTTTACCGGGTCGCTCAAAACTAACACTAACAATACCGTGTATGAAACGCTTTCTCTTCCTGTTCATCTATAACCTCTTCATCCCCTTATTCCTCATCATTTCCATCCCGGGCTATCTCATCAAGATGAAGCGGCGCGGTGGGTTTGGCACCGGTCTGTCCGAACGATTCGGCATCTACCGTAAAAAACGTGAGGAGGAGCCGCAAAACGGGCTGTATGTGCATGCCGTCAGCGTGGGAGAAGTATTCATCGCGCTGAAATTCATTCGCGAGTGGAGCAAAACGCATTCAGAACCGGTGGTGCTGGCTACCTCCACGGCTACCGGGCACCAGATTGTGAGAGACGCCAAGCTCCCGAACGTGCGTCCCTTGTACTCACCGTTGGATTTACCCGGATTACCCGGTCGCTGCCTGAGCAGATTCACACCCAAAGCCGTTGTCCTCATCGAAGCGGAACTCTGGCCTAATTTTGCAGAAGTCTGCCACCGCCGCGGCATCCCGATGCTGATGCTCAATGCGAGACTTTCCCCGCGCAGCGAAGGCCGCTACGCCAAAGTCCGCGGTATTACCTCTATTCTCTTCTCTCGGCTCTCCGCCATGGGTGCCCAGAATGAGAATGACCGCGGTCGCTTCGCAGGAATCGGCGTGAATCCGGATATCATCAGCGTAACCGGCAGTATCAAGTTCGACGTGCTGGGTGACACACCGCAGGGTGAGCGCAAAGAGTTCCGCGATATTCTCAATCGATTGAGCAGCGGCAAGAGAATCGTGCTGGCGGCATCCACCCACGCAGGAGAGGAATCTCTCATTGCCCGTGCTATTCGGGAGGCTGGAGCTTTCCCGCTGATTGTGCCCCGCCATGCGGAGAGACGCTCCGCCGTCGTGGCTGATTTGAAAGCGGCCGGCTTTACTCCCCTGCTCCGAACGGAAAACAACCTGCCGGAGACTGCACCGGAGAACGCCTGTTATATTGCCGACACGACAGGTGAGCTCAAGGACTGGACCAACCTGGCAGATGCCGTCATCATCGGCAAGAGCTTCCTTGCCAAGGGCGGACAAAATCCCGTGGAGGCCATTGCCGCTCACAAACCGGTTATCACCGGCCCCGATATGTCCAACTTTGAGGATTTGGTGAAACTTCTGGAAAATGTTGGCGGCATTCTGCGCTGCCCGGCAGAGGAACTTTCCTCCGCCATCCGAAAAACGCTCGAGGAAACGGAAGCTACGACAGCCCGAACCAATGCAGCATACGAAGCGCTCAGCGTCCATTCCGGAGCAACCCGCCGAAGCGTTGAGCTGGTAGAAACCCTGTATCACTGAGCATCAACGCCGATTTTTCTTGAAATTCTCCTACTCAGCCTTTGTAGAGCGTACGGATAAGTACCTGAAGCAGAAGCGTGAGCAATCACGTCTCTGGCGGGCACTGCTCCCGGCCGGTATCTTTTCTCCGGAGCTCTGGCTGCGGAACCCGAAAGCTATCTCCATCGGTGCTGCATTGGGGGTATTCTGGGCTCTGGCACCGGTTCCGATGCAGAGTCTCTTTGCCTTGCTGAGTGCCCTGCGTTTCCGCGCCAATATCCCGATAGCCTTTGCCAGCTGCTGGATATCATTCCCGGGGTACCAACTCATTCTGTGGCCGCTGCAATGGTGGGTCGGGCATAAAATCCTGACAAGCATGCACTGTGGCTCAGCATTATCTGCGGAGACAGTGAAAGAAGCCGCGCATCTGGCGATGGACGGACAAACGGAAGCCATCTACCCATTGCTGGGGGCAGAACTTCCGCTCGCCACGGCAGAACTGCTTCTTGGCTGCCTTGTTACCTGCTCCTCAGCCTCACTGGCGGTGGGATATGTTCTCTATTTCATCTTCTCCCGCCGCCCGGCAACACCATAATCACAGCTTCCGACACGCAGCAAGCTTGACTTAAAGGGCAAACGGTGCTACTCTGCCCTCATGCCTGATATGGATTTAGCAGAGGAAATTCTTCGTCTCAAGAAAGAAAGAAACGCCGTGATTCTGGCGCACAGCTACCAGCGCCCCGAAATCCAGGACATTGCAGATTTTGTAGGCGACTCCCTTGCCCTTGCCCGCAAGGCGCAGGAAGCCACCTGTGATGTCATTGTATTCTGCGGTGTGCATTTCATGGCGGAAACGGCATGTATCCTGAATCCCGGCCGCACCGTCCTGCTGCCGGATTTGAATGCCGCCTGCTCTCTGGAACAATCCTGCCCGGCTGAGGAGCTGGAAGCTTTCCTCCGAGAAAACAGTGATAAAAACTACTATGTAGCGGCTTACGTCAACTGCTCCATCGGGGTCAAAGCCTTGGCGGATGTCATCGTGACCAGCGGCAATGCGGGGCGTATCATTGAAACCGCGCCCACCGACAGACCGATTCTTTTTGTTCCGGACCGCAATCTGGGTGCCTGGACCAGCCTGCAGACCGGCCGAGCCATGACCATGTGGAACGGAGCCTGCCACGTGCACGAGCGTTTTTCCCGTGATAAAGTTCTTGCCATGAAGGAACAGTACCCGGATGCCGAGGTAGTGTGCCACCCGGAATGCCAGGAACCCATCCGCCTGCTGGCAGACCACATCTGCTCCACGGAAAAAATGATTCCCTACTGCCGTGACAGTAAGGCAGCCCGTTTCATCATCGTCACGGAAACCGGTATCCTGCATCGACTCCGCAAGCTCGTTCCCGGCAAGGAGTTCATTGGTGCCGGCATTGACAAATGCTCCTGCAATGAGTGTGAGTACATGAAGCTCAACACCCTGCAGAAACTGCGCGACTGTCTGCTCAATATGGCTCCGGAAGTCCGCATTGACGAAGAGCTGCGCCGTAAGGCAGCAAAGCCGCTGGAGCGGATGCTGGAGCTCTCTCTCTGACAGACGTATCATCTGCCGTGAATATAGCCCCCCACATTGTCGCCAACGGCAACTGGCTCTCCATGGAAAAATACATGGAGCTGGCGCTGTTTGATGAACAGGGCGGATACTACAACAGCAACATCGCAGATATCGGCGTGCGCGGTGATTTCTCCACCTCCGCCACCATTAGTGATTTGCTCGCCCGCCGTCTCATCGTGCAATGGAAACAGGCTTGCGATGCCTGCGGCCGTTTTCTGCCCTTTCTGGAAATCGGCGGCGGCAACGGAGATCTGGCCATGAGTATTGCCCGCTCTCTGGGCTTTTTCGACAAATTGCGCGCGCGCTACCTCATGGTGGACAAGTCCCGCACGCTGCGTGATTTTCAGAAAATGGCCTGCGGCACATTCGTGCGCGTGTACGCCACCGTGGAGGAGGCACTCAAATACGCCAAGGGGCGGGCGTTCATCTTTAGCAATGAGCTGCCGGATGCTTTCCCGGCCCGCCAGTTTGTGTTCCAAGGCGGAGAGTGGCTGGAGCTGGGGCTCTCCGTTGTAGACGGCAGCATTACCCGCGTGGCAACCCGTCGTCCCCTGCCAAACTCCGGTGTTTTTGACCGCTGGGCTCAGGAGGGGCAGATTGTAGAAGTGCATGAAAGCTACCACATCTGGTACGCAGGGTGGCAAAAACTCTGGAAATGCGGCAGTTTTGTCACGATTGATTACGGAGAGTTGGAAGAAACGCTCTACTACCGGCGACCTCACGGCAGTCTGCGCGGGTATAAGGCGCACCAAAAGCTTGATGTGGATGCGCTTCCTCCGCTCACCGGTCGCTGTGATATCACCGCAGATGTTAACTTTTCCGACCTCATCCGCCTGGCAAAAGAATGCCCCGGGGATGTGGTGCAATACATGACGCAGCATGATTTCCTGAAAGATTTGGCACGGCCGGAGCATCCCGGAGACCGGCACCTGATTGCCGTTCCGGGCGCAGGAGATCATTTCCACGTCCTGATTCAGCACAGATTTGAGCTTTAATCACAAGCAATGCCCTCACTACCCACAGACATCATCATCAACGGAGAACTTGTCACCCCACAATCACTGGCAGAATGGAAAAACGACAAAAGCGGCATTCTGCGTGATCTGGGAGACTTTCTGACAGAATGGTACGGCGCAGAGCCCACCATGCAGCTCCACACATCCGGGTCCACCGGCACGCCAACCCTGCTGAAAGCAGAGAAAAGTGCCATGCTGGCCTCTGCGGAGCTGAGCTGCCGCGTCTTCGGGCTTCATCCCGGACAAACGGCTCTGCTCTGTCTGCCGCTGCAATATGTAGCCGGTAAAATGATGGTGGTACGGGCACTGGTTGCCGGGCTGCAGTTGCTGGTGAGAGAGCCTTCCTCCACCCCATTGGAGCGGATTTATACCCCGGTAGACTTTGCCGCTCTGGTGCCCATGCAGGCGGCCAGAACGCTGGCTCAGCCCGGCGGTAAAGAAGCTCTGAGCCGTATCGGAACCCTGTTGTTGGGCGGCGGTTTCATTGACCCGGGGTTGGAAGAGGCTCTCCAAGCACTCCCCTGCAAAGTTTATGCCTCCTACGGCATGACAGAGACGCTCTCCCACATTGCCCTGCGCAGGGTAAACGGAGAAGAGGCCGCGCCGGAGTACGCCCCGCTTCCCGGCGTACAAACAGGCTGTGATGAAGACGGCGCGCTGCAGCTGACCGTGCCCCATCTGGGCATCAGCCGTTTACAGACGAACGATATTGTGGAGCTCCGGCAGGACGGACGTTTTGTCATTCTGGGACGGAGGGATGCCGTCATCAACTCCGGCGGCATCAAAATTCAGGCAGAAGAGCTGGAAAACAAGATTCATTCCTGCATCTCCGGCATCACGGTACTGGCCCTGCCCGCCCCCCACCCGGAGCTTGGAGAGTGTGTGGCTCTGCTGTGGGAAGGGCCTGCAGATGCGGAACCGCAGCTGGCAGGAGTGTGCCAAAATGAGCTGCCGAAGCACCACAGGCCGCACTACATCCTGAAAACGGAGATTCCCCGAACCGGCAGCGGGAAGCCGGCACGTGCCGCCGCAAAAGAAATGCTGCCTCAGCTGTTGGCAGACGGCAAGCCCCTTCCTCAAAGTGTCCGTAAACGACTCATCCGCAACCTGGAGGAGCTCAGAAACAGCGAGTGGTGGGAAAAAGCAAAAGACCCGAAGGTCCAGGCTTCCATCTGCAACACGGCAGAGCTCTGGCTCAACAAGCTCGGCAAAAAAAACCGGGTGGCGCAGCGGCTGAGCGCAGCCGTAGGACTGCTCCGCCGCTCCCTCAAGGACAAAAAACTTGCCACACCCCGCAACATCATCATTCTGACCGCGGTCATTCTCTACACCGTCACTCCGCTGGATGGCATTCCTGATATCCTGCCCGTGGTTGGGTGGCTGGATGACCTGGGCTTACTGGCTTTGGCGTTCAAAGCGGTCATGGATGTGCTTCCCCTCGGAAAAGGCAACACCGGCGGGGAAAAGGAGCGGATTACAGATGACAGCGCACCAGCAGCTCCGAAAGAGCTTCCGTAAACACCCCCGCAGACTGCAGGCGTGAGCATTCATCCCGCAATTCTCTGTGCAGACCTTCCAGCAGAGAGCGGCTGTCATTCAATACCTCCGGAGAATCCGGCACATCTGCAGAGCGAGCGGCGCTCCGGCACTGCTCCACCCGCTGCACCAGTTGTTCCAGCATAGGCAGCCGGCTGTTGATATCCTCCGCAGAGTTCAGCTTACGAACGTGATAAACAACTTCCTCCATTGCCTCCGCCCATTCCTGCCAGAGAATAATCACGGGGGAATCCTCCGCCCCGGAGTCTGCCGTATACCCCTCTCTCACCTTGTAAAGATGAAACACACCCACTAGGGAATCAGAGCCGTAGGCATTCACCTCCATAAGCCGCTCCACCACCGGTATACAGCCTTGGAAAATGTGGGTCAGACTGCGCATGACCCCGGAAAGCTCACGGGCTTCCTCCGGGGTGGATACGGGAAGCTTTTCCAGCTGCCTGCACAGTTTCTGCATGCGGTCAAAAAGCGTGCGGAGCTCCTCTGCCGCCTTATCGGCACTCTCTCTGTCCCGCACGGAACGGAGAATGCGGTCAATATGCTGAGCATTCTCCAACAGCTCAGTGCAGACTGAGCATTCCTGTTCTGCAGAAGCCGGCGCAACCTCCGCCAAAACCGGCAGGGAAAGCAACACGGCAGCAGCCGACAGTGTGAAGCAGCCTCTCATGGGGCGGGCAGTCTACTACACTTACCACGCCTTGTCAAGCCTTTAGGCCCAGCCGTTTTTCTTTTTTCTTGCAGCACTCTATCGGCAATGTTATGATACCGGCAATGCAGCACCTTTCATTTCTCCCGTGGGGCAAAGTTCTCCTGGCTCTGGCGGCGCTCACCGTTCCGGCTTCTGCCGCGGATTGGATTACCGGCTTTCCCCGGGCCCGGAAAATAGCGGATCAGGAAAACAAGTTGATTCTGGCAGACTTCACCGGGTCTGACTGGTGTACGTTCTGCATTCAATTAAGGAAAGAAATTCTGGATAATCCTGATTTTCTGCAGATAGCGGAGCCGCAATTCGTCTTTCTTGAGGTAGACTTACCCAAACGTACGGATTTCGACACAGAGCTTCGCAACCACAATAATCAACTGGCGAAGCAATACGGAGTGGGAGGATTCCCGACCGTGCTCATCCTTAACCCGCAGGGTGAAGTGGTGGGTGGATTCTGCGGCATGCTGAAAGGTGTGGATGAAGCGTTAAGCAGGCTGAAAACTGCCGGAGAGAATGCAGAACACCTGAAAAAAGCCAAACAGTTGTCCGGAGCAGCAAAAGCAAAAGAACTCTACGCCGTGTACAAAACACTGCCCCGCGAAAAAAGCTTTGCCAAGACCCGGCTTAAATTGCGGGAAGAACTGCTGGCATGTGATACAGGCAACATCACGGGCATTCAGGATGAAGCAGCCGTCCTGCAGCAAGCGGAGCTCTTTGCTCAACAGCGCCGGGCCATCGGCAATATCGCTGCACCGGAAATGGCGGCTCTGCTTTCCAGCCAGATGCAGGAGGCCCTCCCCCCCAACCGCAAATCCGTGCTGACGGAGCAATGCCAACATGCCCTGGCCACAGCCCAGACGGAGCAGGATATTCTGCACGCCCGCCGACTTTTTGAGCAGCTCATCCTCCTGCAAACGGAAGAAGAGGCAGCAGAAACCAAACAATTTCTGCAGCAGTTCTTCACAGACCCGGCAAAACTGCTCCAGACCCTCAAGGCTAGCCGCCCGCGCTGAAGTAGAGAGCCCCCCCTTACAGCAGCTCTCCCGCCGCGTAATCAGATGCCATGAGTCCCGCGCCGATAATCCCCGCATCCGCGCCGAACTGTGCAGGCATCACCCGCAGATTGGCATAGTGCACCGGAAACAGCTGAGCTTTCAGCTGCGCATCCAACGGCGCAAAAAGCAAATCTCCGGCCTTTGCCACACCGCCGCCGATGATGAAGGCATCCGGAGCAAGCGTGTACATGAGATTCATAATAAGGCAACCCAGCTTCTCCGCAAAATCCAGATACACCTGCCGGGCAATGGCATCTCCCGCACGGGCGGCCAGCTCCAGCTTATAGGGCGTGCAGTCTTCTACGGCGCGTGGCGTACCGGCTGCGGCATAGCGGGCAGCGGCATCTGCCGCCATCTCGTTGTTGCCGATGTATTCTTCCACCGCACCGCGGTTGCCGAACGGCCCTACTTTGCCGTTATAACAAACGCTCGTCTGCCCCACTTCACCGGCAGAAACCTTACTGCCGCGCAGCATGCGGCCATTCACGATAATGCCGCCGCCGATTCCCGTCCCCAGAGTCAGGCACACGATATTCTGCAATCCACGGCCCGCACCAAGCTTCCATTCCGCGTAAGCCATGCAGTTGGCATCATTATCCAGCACCACCGGCAGCCCCAGTTCACGCTGCATCACCTCTCGCACAGGCACTTCATGGTTCCAGACCGGCACATTCGTGAGCTGGTACAGAATCCCCTCATAAAAATGCACCCAGCCGGGCATACCCAGCCCCACCGCCACGGCATCCGGGTGCTTTTTCAAAAGGCCGCGGATTGTGCCACACATGGCGGCTATAATTTGCTCCGGGCTGTCAAATTGCTGCGTGGGCAGCGGTTCTGCCTTATCGAGCAATTTATCACCGCAGGTCACACCAATTTTGATGCTCGTACCGCCAAAATCCACCGCAATCGCCTTGCTTGTACTCATGCGGCACATTATACGGCTTTCACCCCATGGCGTCAAGCGGCCTTTTCGCCGAAACTGCGGGAAACAGACGCGATTTTCTGTGGCATACGGCGGAGTATGCCCCGATTATCACTTTGAGCAGGTGAAGATGTGTGGTATAAGGGGAAAAGTCACGCTATGGATACTCCGAAAAACTACTACATACCGACAGTTATTGAGAAGACCAGTCAGGGCGAGCGCGCCTACGACATCTATTCCCGACTGTTGCTGGACCGAGTCATCTTCATCGGCACCGAAATCGACGACACGGTGGCCAACTCGGTCATTGCTCAGCTGCTGTTCCTGCAGATGACGGATCCGAAGAAGGACATTCACATCTACATCAATTCCCCCGGCGGTTCGGTAACGGCCGGTCTGGCCATTTACGACACGATGCAGTTCATCTCCTGTGATATCAACACCTACTGCATCGGCATTGCGGCATCCATGGCCTCCGTCCTGCTGGCGGCCGGTACCAAGGGCAAGCGTTTCTGCCTGCCGAACTCTCATGTGATGATTCACCAGGTACGCGGCGGCGCTCAGGGCACGGCGGCGGATGTGGAGCGCACCATCAAGTTCATGTTCAGCCTGGACAAGCGCCTCACCGGCATTCTGGCTCAGCACACCGGCAAAGACTTTGACACCGTGAAACAGGACCAGGACCGCGACAACTACATGACCGCGGAGGAATCCGTTGCCTATGGTCTGGTGGATCGCATCCTGGAGCACAACCAGCAGCAGAAAAAGTAAGCCCCATGGCCAAACAAGACATGACCTGCCGCATCTGCGGACAGAAGCATTCGGCCAACCGCCCCATGCTTTCTCTGGATGGGCTCTCCATCTGCTTCCCCTGCATTGAACAGCTGAACTACCACATGTTCGTCTCCAACATGGGTGATATTGCAGCAGATCGCGTCCTCTCCATCATCCGGGGCACTCACCCGGAGATGATGCCGAAGGATGATGCCGACGGAGCCCCCGTGCTGGAGGTGGAAACCAAAGCGCAGGATGAGCTCCCCACGCCGGAGGAGATGCACCGCATGCTGGATAACTACGTCATCGGCCAGGATTTTGCCAAGCGCACGCTCTGCGTGGCTGTGTACAATCACTACCTGCGGCTCCGCCAGCCCAAGAGCGATGACGGCACGGAGATTGAGAAGAGCAACATTCTGCTGGCCGGCTCCACCGGTTCCGGCAAGACCCTGCTCGCCAAGACTCTTGCCCGCATCCTCGACGTCCCGTTCTGCATTGTAGATGCCACCACGCTGACGGAGGCCGGATACGTGGGTGAAGACGTGGAAAACATCGTGCTGCGACTCCTGCAGGCCGCAGACATGAATGTGTCCAAGGCGGAACGCGGTATCATCTATGTGGACGAAATCGACAAGATTGGCCGCAAGACGCAGAACGTGAGCATCACGCGCGATGTTTCCGGCGAGGGCGTGCAGCAGGCTCTGCTCAAGATTGTGGAAGGCACGGAATGCAACATCCCGCCCAAGGGTGGCCGCAAGCACCCGAATGAGCAGTACATCCGCGTCAACACGGAGAACATCCTCTTCATCTGCGGCGGTGCCTTTGTGGGGCTGGAGGGTATCATCCGCAAGCGCATCGGCTCCTCTGCCATGGGCTTTGCCTCCATTGAGGAAGACCGTAACACCAAGGAATACACGGAGGAAGAAGTGCTCTCCAAAGCCATGCCGGAAGATTTCTTCATGTTCGGTATGATTCCTGAGCTGATGGGACGTCTGCCCATCTTTGCTCCGCTCACCACGCTCACGGAAGACCAGCTCATGAACTTGCTCACAGAGCCAAAAAACGCTCTGGTGAAACAGTATAACAAACTGCTGGGCATGAGCGGCGTGAAACTCAAGGTAGAAGAAGACGCCCTGCGTGCCATGGCTCGTCAGGCCATTGAGCGCGGCACGGGTGCACGCGCCCTGCGCGGCATTTTTGAGCGTCTCATGCTGGATATCATGTACAAGGTTCCCAGTGACAAGACCATTGATACCGTAACGCTTACGGAAGATGCCGTGCTGGGTAAGGCAGAGCCTAAAATCAAGCACAAAAAAGCCAAGAAGAACTGATACTATGCTGGTACTGGGGATAGAATCGAGCTGTGATGAAACCGCCGTGGCGCTTCTGGAGTCTGCGGTAGGAGAGGTGCAGCCCCGCGTGCTCAGCTCGGTCATCTCCACCCAGATTCCCCTGCACCGCATGTACGGCGGCGTGATTCCCGAGCTGGCCTCCCGCAATCACTCCGCCAATCTGCCTGCTGTCCTCAAAGAGGCTCTGGAAACCGCCGGGCGCAGCATCCGAGAGGTAGATGTCTTTGCCAGCACGGCGGGTCCCGGGCTGGTGGCAGCCCTTCTGGTGGGCAACACGGCAGCCAAGGCTCTCGCACTGGCCGCAGGGAAGCCCTTTGTGGCAGTCAATCATCTGGAGGGGCACATGCTTTCTCCCTTCATCACCCGCCCGCAGGGGCTGGTGCCGCATCTCTCGCTGGTCGTTTCCGGCGGGCACACGTTGCTGGTAGATGTCAAGGGGGTGAGCAACTACACGCTGCTGGGCCGCTCTGTGGATGATGCTGCGGGAGAGGCTTTCGACAAGGTTGCCAAGATGCTTGACCTTCCCTACCCGGGAGGCCCGGAAATTGATAAACTGGCCGAACAGGGAGACCCCGACCGCTTCAAACTGCCGCGCCCGATGATTCATGAAAATCATCTCAATTTCTCTTTCTCCGGGCTCAAAACAGCGGTTCTTTATCTGCTTCCGCAGCTGACGGAGAGCGGCAATCCCCATGATTTGCCGGAGCAAACCCTCTGCGACCTCTGCGCCGGGGTGCGGCAGGCCATCATCGATGTGCTGCTGCGCAAGGTCACCAATGCGCTCCGACAAACCGGTCACAAGGTACTGGCCGTATCCGGCGGTGTTTCCTGCAACGGGGCGCTGCGCCGCCGCTTGGCAGAATGTTGCGAACGCTTAGGAGTGGAGCCGGTGCTGCCGCCCAACAGCCTGACCACGGACAACGCCGCCATGATTGCCTATGCCGGTATGCTCCGCGCTCAGCACGGAGACTTCTCTCCGCTGGACACCCCCGTGGATCCCAATCTCAAACTCGCCGGCATGCAAACACGCGCCTGATTACCATGAGCCTGAGAGACAGACTGACTGAGATACTGCCCGGGCTGCTGCCGGCAAGAGAGGAAGATGCCATCAAAGGCAAGGAGCTCATCTCCCGCGTACGCGCCGTTCTGGGAGACGCGTATTCCGACCATTCGCTGCGCTCCCAGTTCTCATTCATGGCTCTGGACCCGGAGTCCTGTCTGGCAAGAGTCCCCAATGGCCAGGGGTATTACCTGCGCAGCACAGAAGACGACACCCCTTCCCTGCAACACATTTTCGGAAACGATGCCGATGCCCGTGAGGGTGATGACATCCTCAACAAAGCCATGGCTCTTGCCGTGCGCCTCTACGACACTGCCGGCATGGGCGTTTTTGTCTATCCCGTAGACGGAGAAGAAAGCTGGGAGCACCCGGACCTGGTGGCCGTTCAATGGCCCGCCGGCAGCAGAGATGACTCCGGCGCGTACATTCCCGCCCCGTCTGAGCAGGAGCTCCGCGTGGCCTACCGCGCTGTCTGCGTGGGATTCGGAGAATCTGCGGAAAGCTGCCGCAGAGCTTTTTATCGCGCTCTGGCCTGTGGCAGCTGGGCAGAGCAGACAGAGCTGCTCCTCATGCCCGGTTGTGACAACGTGGAGGAACTGGCAGACCTGGCCGCACTGCACGGCGTGGGGCTGCGCTGCATCGGGCTGGATGATGATGACCTGGACTCCCTGCCCCGGGCAGATGAAATCTTCCGCATGGCAGAGCTTCCGGCTCGGGAGCTGCTCAGCCACATCCCCCAGCACACCGTTGCCCACCCCCGCCGCCGCGATTTTTCTTCCCGCGCCGCCTCCGCCCTGCCGGATATTGCCGTGGTCCTGGACTGGACGGACGGCTGTCTGTCCAGAGGGCGCGTAGAACCGTATGAGATGCGGGTAGCCGTACAATGACCGATTGCAGCATGAAAAAACTCTTCCAACGACTGGCAGGCCGCCGCTACTACCGGATTTTTGTACTTTCCGGCCTGCTGCTGGCTGTCCGCGCGCTCTATCATCTGGCTTTCATGGCCATGTTTGTGCATGAGAGTGTGGTCCTGCCCGGAGAGGTGACGGATGTGAGACAAAAGCCCTTTGAGGACACCATCTCGGCACTGGTGCACGGCAGCGGCTCCTGTGCGGGAGATGTATCCTACCAACCCTTTGTTCGCTTCACCCTGCCCTCCGGCATCGTTATCAATCGGCTCATGACAGACGCAGGAAATGAGGATTACACCATCGGCCAGTCCGTGGAGGTGATTACCCCGGCTCTTGACCCGAGCGGGGCCAGAATCAATCAATGGAAATATCTTTGGGGCACAGAGACGCTGGAGCTTGGCGTAGGTGTACTGCTGGCTCTGGCCGGTTTTGCCCTGCGCGGCACTCTTTTCCGCCGCAGAAAGAGCTCCGGCAAGAATAACGGTCAGCCGGAGGAAGCACCGCAGCGCGGCAGAAAAAAATCTGCTTCCGGCACACGCAAATCCTCCTCTTCCCGCGGCAAAAAGAAAACAGCGGCGGATTCCCCCGCCCCCAAACGCCGCAGCAGAAGCAAAAAAGCGGAATAATCCACATTCTGCCGCTTCCAAACACACCCCGCACGGTACTTTTGCTTGCCTTGCAGGCGGCGGGATGGTATAGTGAACGTCGGTAAATTCTAATATACCTGTAAAAGCATGAAACGTACACTCGTTAAGCACGCGCTGAACAGCGAAACCACGATGGAGGAGATTCTGGTGGAAGGATGGGTTCGCACACGACGGGACTCCAAGGCTTTTTCCTTCCTGGAAATCAATGACGGCACCAGCCTGGCCTCCATTCAGGTGGTAGCAGACGCCGGAATCCCCGGTTATGAGGACATTTCACGCATGGGCACCGGCTCCTCCGTTTCCGTGACGGGACGGCTCGTGGAAAGCCCCGGTAAACAGCGCTGGGAAATCCAGGCCACGGCAGTAAAGCTCGTCGGCATCGCACCGGATTCCTACCCCCTGCAGAAAAAGGGCCACTCCCCGGAGTTCCTGCGCAGCATCGCCCACCTGCGCGCCCGCACCAACCTTTTCGGAGCCGTTTTCCGCACCCGTTCCCGCATGGCTGCCGCCGTGCATCAGTTCTTCCTGGAGCGTGATTTCGTCTGGATTCACACCCCCATCATCACCGCCTCAGACTGTGAGGGCGCAGGGGAGATGTTCCACGTCACCACGCTCGACCCGCTGGCGGACAACAAAAGCTATGATAAGGATTTCTTCGGCAAGGCCGCCAGCCTCACCGTCTCCGGGCAGCTGGAAGGCGAGACCATGGCCTGCGCCCTGAGCAACATCTACACCTTCGGCCCCACCTTCCGAGCAGAAAACAGCAACACCTCACGCCACGCCGCGGAATTCTGGATGATTGAGCCGGAAATGGCCTTCTGTGACCTGGAGGGTGATATGGACGTGGCGGAAGCCTTCGTCAAACACATTGTCAACACCATGCTGGAGGACAAAGGCGGTGATTTGGACTTCTTCAACAAGTTTGTGGATAAAGGTCTGCGCGCCCGTCTGGAAGCCGTGGCTCAGCAGCCCTTTGTGCGCTGCTCCTACACAGAAGCCATCGAAATCATGCAGAAGAGCGGAGAAAAATTCGAGTTCCCGCCGCACTGGGGCATGGACATGCAGAGTGAACATGAGCGCTTCCTCACAGAAAAGCACTTCAAGTGCCCGGTTATCGTCTACAATTACCCCCGCCAGATCAAGCCTTTCTATATGCGTCTCAACGATGACGGCAAGACCGTGACCGCCATGGACGTGCTGGTGCCCGGCATCGGTGAGCTCATCGGCGGCAGCCAGCGAGAGGAGCGTCTGGAGCAGCTGGAAGCCAACATTGAAAGCATGGGCATGGATAAGGATGGCTACGAGTGGTACTGTGACCTGCGCCGCTACGGCACCGTGCCGCACGCCGGCTTCGGCGTCGGCTTTGAGCGTCTCATCATGTTCGTGACCGGCATCCAGAACATCCGCGACGTCTTGCCCTATCCGCGCACCCCCAGAAACTGCGAGTTCTAATCAACAGGAGCGCCCATCATGAAGACCAGAATGGAAGAGTTCGAGGAATGGGGGACCGAGGTTATCTTCGGCCGCGCCCGTGGTTTCCGCGCCTGGATGATGCGCTGCGTGCTGCGCTTCGCCTCATTCTTCTTCTACATTCTGGTCAAGACGCGTCTCCTGCTTTTCCGCCGCCGCATCAAAACCGTCCACTATCTGGGCACTTTCGTGGTGAGCGTCGGCAACATCACCGCTGGCGGCACCGGCAAAACCCCCGTGGTAGAGTTCCTTTCACGCACGCTGGCCGCCCGCGGACGCAAATGCGCCATTCTCACCCGCGGCTACAAGAGTGAGGATTTGGAAGAACCCCAGGTCTGGATGGACAAAACAGGCAGACGCGTCAAACGGCTTCCCAAAATTGCCAGTGACGGCACCACACGCTACCTTTCCCCGCTCTACGCCGGAGATGAGCCGTTCATGCTGGCCCGCAATCTGGACGGCGTGGCCGTGCTGGTAGACAAAGACCGCGTCAAATCCGGCATCTTTGCCATTGAGCAGCTGGGCAGCAACACCCTGATTCTGGATGACGGCATGCAGTACCTCAAGCTCAAGCATGAGATTGACATCGTGCTCGTGGACTGCGGCTTCCCCTTCGGCACGGGCGCACTGCTGCCGCGCGGCACCATGCGTGAGCCGCGCACCAGCCTCAAACGCGCCAGCTACATCATCCTCACCAAGAGCGGCGGCAAACCGCAGGATGAGCTCATTGCCACCATCCGCAAATACAACAAGGTGGCAGATATCATCGTCTGCAACCACGCCCCCTCCTATCTGGAAAACATCTTCACCGGTGAGCGGCAGGAGCTCTCCTTCCTCAAGGATAAATACGTGGCCTGTATGAGCGGCATTGCACGCCCGGAAAGCTTTGAGGGCCTCGTGGAAGGCCTGGGCGCCCACGTTGAAATCCGCCGCCGCTACCCGGACCACTACTGGTTTGACCAGGAAGAGCTGGATGCCTTTGTGGAGCGCTGCGCAGACCGCGCCATGGACCTCATCGTCACCACGGAAAAAGATGCCGTGCGCTTCCTCAAACCGGGAGAAATGGACGTCCCCATCTACTTCCTGCGCATTCAGATAGATATTGAAAAGGGACAGGAGCACTGGGACCGCATGATTGACCGCATCTGCGACCTCGGGCAGCCCCGCCCCCAGCCCCAGTGGGGAGACGTGCTCTGATTTGCGCAACCGCCCCACGCATTGACTTTTTGCCCCACGCCGCGGGCTATGCGCTTGCATAGCGGGGGTATTTCTGCTAGAATACAGCCGTTATGATGCTGGATTTCTACAAGATGACGAGTGCCGGGCACGATTTCGTGCTGCTGGACAACCGTGATTTATCCCTCAGCAGCGTGCTGACCCCGGACAATATCACCGACATCTGCGACCGCGGCTACGGCGTGGGCGCTGCCGCCATCATCGTTGTGGAGCCCTCCGGAAAAGATGCAGACGTGCGCATGCGCTACTACAAGGCAGACGGCACAGAGGCAGAGCCCTGCGGCCACGGCGTCGCCTGCTTCACCGCCTTCGTGGATTTTCTTATGGAAAGCGGCATGCAGCAAGTGCAGCTGGAGACCATGACCGGCACCGCCGTCGGCACCGTAAATGAAGACGACACCGTCTCCGTCATCCTCCGCCCGGAAAGTGATGAACAATCCCTCACCGCCCCCGCGCTCATCATCTTCCGCGGGCAGATGATTCTGTTCTGTGGTGATGAATGCGGCTGCGGCAGCTGTGAATAAATCTGCACATGGCACCGGCTCCCACCCATCCCATTGATACCAAAGGCCTCCCCATCATCCTCATTGGGTTGATGGGCTGCGGCAAGACCACCGTAGGCAAAGCGCTCAGCAAGCGCACAGGCATGCCCCTGCTGGATACGGACGCCATCATAGAGGAACAGGTAGGCAAAAGCATCCCGGATATCTTCAGAGACCACGGGGAAGCCCACTTCCGCGCACTGGAAACTGCACTGCTCCGCTACCTGCTGGAGCAGAGACTCTCCCCCGCCCCCATCATCTCCACCGGCGGCGGCATTGTCGTGAAACCGGAGAACCGCCAAATCCTCCGCCAACTCGGCTTCACCGTCTGGCTCAACGTCACCGTCCGCGCCCTGCTCCACCGCACCCGCTCCTCCACCAACCGGCCACTCCTCCAATCCCCGGACAAATACGCCATCCTCTCCCGCCTCTCCTTTGAGCGCCGCCCCTTCTATCGGGAGGCCGCCCACTACAAGCTCAACTCCACCTGCATGGACGTCCCCTCCGTCGTCACCCACGTCTGCCGCCGCGCAGAACGCTTCTTCGACAAAATCCCCTCCCAGCCGGACGGTGAGCTGTAATCAACGCTGTGTCGCTCCACCGCACTTTTACCCTCTCAAACAGGATTTTCCGCCATCAAAAGCACAATAGAAGCTTGACGCAACAGCGGCTTCCATGCTATGATGTCTCCGGAGAATTATTTTAACTCTCATACCATTTTTACAGATTTATGAAACCCGCAACATTGAACTGCACCGTACTGCGCGACGGCCACCAGTCCCTGGCAGCCACGCGTATGTCCACCGAGCAGATGCTCGAAATCGCCCCCATCCTTGACACCATGGGCTTCTCCGCCCTGGAGACCTGGGGTGGTGCATCCATTGACTCCGGTCTGCGTTTCCTGGGTGAGCACCCGTTTGACCGTCTGGACACCCTCAAGAAGCTGGCTCCCAACACCCCGCACATGATGCTGCTGCGCGGTCAGAACCTCGTGGGTTACACGCACTATGCAGATGACGTGGTGGAAGCCTTCATCAAGCTGAGTGTCAAGCACGGCATGAACATCTTCCGTATCTTCGACTGCCTGAACGACCCGGAAAACATGCGCACCTCCATCCGCGCTGCCAAGGAAGCCGGCGCCACCGCTCACGGCACCATCTGCTACACCACCTCCCCGGTGCACAACCTGGAGTACTTCGCCAACCTCGGCCGCAAGATTGCTGAGATGGGTGCAGACGGCATCGTCATCAAGGACATGGCCGGCCTCATCCCCCCCAGTGAGACCGCAGCCCTCGTAGAGGCCCTCAAGAAGAGCACCAACCTCCCCGTCTGGATTCACACCCACGACACCGCAGGCCTTGGCGCCGGTGCCTACGTGGCCGGCATCAACGCCGGTGCAGACGCCGTAGACTGCTCCATCGCCCCCTTCGCCAACGGTACCGGCCAGCCCGACTGCATGCGCATGCTTGCTCTGCTTCAGGGCTATGACCGCTGCCCCGTCGTGGCAGACGACTTCAAGGAGAAGCTCACCAAGATTTCCGAGATGCTCCAGCCCATCTACGGCAGCCTGAGCCGCTTCACCAGCCACAAGAACGAGATTGTGGACAGCGCCACCCTGCTCTACCAGGTACCCGGCGGCATGCTCTCCAACTTCCGCAACCAGCTCAAGGAGCTCAACATCATGGACAAGTTCGACGAAGTGATGGCAGAGATTCCCGTCGTCCGCAAGGCCCTCGGCTGGATTCCGCTGGTCACCCCCACCTCTCAGATCGTGGGTTCCCAGGCCGCCTTCAACGTCAAGTTCGGCCGCTGGAAGCAGATTACCCCCCAGACCATGGACGTGGCTCTCGGCTACTACGGCCACACCCCCGCCCCCGTCGACCCCGAGCTCCAGGCAGAATGCGCCAAGCGCTCCGGCAAGGAAGTCATCACCTGCCGCCCCGCAGACCGCATCAAGCCCGGCATGCAGGACCTGCGTGATAAGCTCGCCGCCAAGGGCCTTCCCGTCACGGATGAGAACTGCGTAATCTACGCCATGTTCCCCCAGCAGCTGGAAGACTACTACGCCGGCAAGAAGCCCGAGCCCCCCACCAACGACAACTTCGGCGCTCCCGCCGCCCTCACCACCGTGGGCGTCTCCGCCGCCATCTCCGGCCGCAACATGAAGCTCAACATCATGGGCCGCGAGTACGACGTCGTCATCGAGGAGAAGTAACCCTTCCCCCCTCACCGCAACACTTCAACCGCCTTTTCCCCTCCACAGGAAAAGGTGTTTTTCTGTACCCCCCGCCCCGGCAAATTGAAGCTGCAATTAATATCTCACATCACCAATTTGGCCGTCCCGGACGGCCAAAATTTGATTTTTTGGTCGTCTCAGACGGCCAAATTCTCAAAACAGACTTGCTTTTTGCAAAGCTTACCGACAATAAGCACGGGAAGCGCAAATTCATGCAATTTTGCAGTACAATTGCAAAATTGCATGAAAATGCAAGTCAATTAACACAAATTCATGCAATTTTGCAGCGCGGTTGCAAAATTGCATGAATTAACCACATCTCCATTCATCCCAATGGCGTAAAATGGAGGATTCGGGAATTGCTCTGCATCGCCTCAACAAGTTCCGGGAAGTGCCAAAGGCCTTTCTCATGCATCACATGCCCGGGGGCGCTGCTCTTCGGGTTAAAGATGATAGCGGATATCTCATCAACATCTTCACCGGGAACAACGTGATAGGAAATCACGCTCGCTTCTTCCTGCTTCAGGAAAATATTGCCGAGCAAATCCATACTTTTTGCTCCATGGTCAGAACGGCCTTCAAGACATTGCGCTTTGATGGTTTTATCTCCGTTCTTCTTGCGCCCTACGGTGACCAAATAGTCCGTCTTGTTACACAGGAATACATCTGTCAGGAGAACGCCTTCCTCTTTATTGTAACCATTGGATACTTTACCCGTGTTATGTAGCTTTCCGCCCTGAGAAAGAAGTTTCCATGGATTAAGTACGGCAACGCGACCATTATTGTAACAAAATAACAATCTCGCCTTTGTCTTGTTATAATAGCTCTGCGGTACGGAGATATTATACAGCACATTACTACACGATTCCTCCTTCCGACCACGCGCCACACCGCCGTCGTGATACAATATAATGTGACGTATCGTACCCGTACAGGCTGAGCTATTATTATCCTTTTCCGTCATTTGCAAAAAAAAGAGAATAGTTTCTTGAAGATTAGAAAGAGTATGCCCATGCAGCCATGTTTCGGCTGTTGTTCTTCCTCTTTTGCTTTCATCAGCCGGGAGGCTTCTTCTGTTGCAACAGCGGGTGGAATTTCCTGCCAGACGATACCCTCTGCGCTGAATTCATGCCCGCTTTTCGAGGTACACTCCCATACTTCCGGCTCTTGCCTGTCGATGCATATTAAGGGCGGCAAACAATCGCTTCCCCACCAATAAGTAACATGGCGCACAACCTCCTGAATGATGGCCTCCGGCGGTGGAGGATTGTTTTTCTTCTCGTCTCCTATCCATGTTAATTCCTTTGTTTCTTCTGCATGCAGATCAGAAGTTTCGGTCTCTGCCATATCGCCGCATCCGTTCAGCTCCGCAATCATGTTTCGCTGATGCCGAAAAAGAGGCTTGGGCGCAACAGATGATTCCGATTTGTCGGCTTTCTTTTGAGGTGGATTTTTTTCTTCCAGCTTTTCCAGAATAGACTGTTGCCCCAGATACCTGAGAGCCCTTTCCAAATACCATTGGCCGACTTTTGCTCGAGCTTCCGGGTGACCATTATCTGCGGCTTGCTTCCACCAAGTATTGGCCTCTGAACGCTTTTTGAGCTTTTCAAATTCTTTCGCTAACGTAACCTGAGCATCCGTATCACCGGCTTTCGCTTTTTTCTGTAATTCGGTCAGCACGCTATCCGTTTGCATCTCTTTACCGGTCTTGTTGTCTGTCTGTTCCTTAGTCTTTCTCTCTGATCTGTTTGATTTCTTTTGCTGTACCTTGGGCTTCTGTTGTAACTTGCTGCGATCTTCAATGAGAGTGCGCTGTTCTTCAGATGGTATGCTGATAGATGGGACTATTCTAGGCTTTTCTGTGGGAGTATTGGCTTCTCGTCTATCTCGTATGATTTCAGACGAATCAATGATGTCATGGTCTTCCAATTTTCGCAACATCCGCTCAACACCTCTGGTTCCTTCTGATGACTTTTCTCTAGATGCTATAGTATAGTAATACCATGCATCTTTCCATTTTTTCTGACGTTCCAGTACACGGGCTTTTTCCAGAGCCACGCTTGCCTTGGCTGTGATAGTCATAATAAGGTAGTCAATATCGTTTCGTTCGTTGTTATCCTATCAGATTTTACATAAGGCGGAAAGGAATCTCTGATCGAAAAATTTCATATGACAATCCCAAAGTCCTCTTCAGAGACTGTATGCCGGAGAATGCACCTTTATTACGCAAGGTTGGACCTATGCAAATTTCGGCAATTGCATGACGGTCAAATTTGAGTGGTACGTAAGGAACAATAATTCCGTTAAGTGCTCTATGTTGAACAAGTTTCTTTTCAGAATCCGAAAGATGTAAAATAGCCCTCACTTCTTCCTCTTCGGCATATTTTTCATGCTTAAACCTGCAACCAACAAGCTGCGTAAAAGAAAAAAGTAAATCATAGATGATTAATTTTTTATCAATTTCTCCTTCTTTGGCAGTTTCTGGATCTTTAAAAGCGTTATACAGCAAATCAATAAATGATTTTACCAGTTTAGATTGTTCCTGCTTATCGTATGTAACAGGAGTGAATGATAAAGCTTTTTTTAGATCAATAATATTTTTTGTATCCTCTTTATCAGTGACACTTAAATTGGGAATATCATTAAAAGTAATAGAATATCCATCAGGCTGCCCACCTTTGGAATAACACGTCCACATATTGAGAGCATCATAGTTGCGAGTAAACGACAAGATGAAAATATCATCTGGGCATGTATACATTTCTTCAGAGCACTTGATGGCTTGCTCAACCTGATTGTATTCACTAACTAAATCATAAAAATCTCTATCTCGTAATCGGAATATTTTCAATTCTTCCTTTATGATATCATGAATAATCTGGAACTCTGATGGGTCGTTCAAGCAGTTCCATTTTGTTAGCCATAGTTGCCCATTTTGCAGAATTGAACAAAGCGCGTTTCCGCTTGTATAGTGATACAAAGGAAATGGTGCAGATTTAGACAAGATGTGGCTCAGCAACTCTGACAGCAGTCTCGAGTACTTCTCATGTACCATTTTATTTTCAATCTCTGGCATATAACATTCCGATTCTTCAATCATGCCACTTAATTAACTCAACGAATGCATACTGTCAAGCAAATCCTGATAGCTGGCAACCTCATGATATCTCACATTGGCTGTGGAAATGGAGTTAAATAGCTTTTTGGCACACGCAATCTTGGCTTTTTCTATGGTGGACAAGTCCATGGATGACATGGAGCCTTTGGTCTCAGCGATGAAGAAGATATGCTTTACGCCTTCGCGTTTCAAGGCTAAGGCCCAGTCAGGTGCATAGTTACCCACGGGAGTCGGTATCTGGAACGAACGAGGAAGCTTAGCGTATACGATTACCTCATTGGCTTCATCAAGGTCTCGGGCAAATTTGTGTTCGCCCTTGCTATCCCAGAACACGTAATCGGTCACGTGCTTCTCGGCATCATAGGCGCGGTCAAAGTCCATCCTGCCCTTTACGGTAAAGATGGCGCTGTCGTACTTGCCCTCCGTCATATTGTAGTGGATGTGCTCCACAATCATGGTTGACTTCTGCTCTTTGATGATGCGTATCACATTGCGGATGAAGTCCTCGGGATTATTCTTGAACAGGTAGAACTTGCTCTCGTTGATTCCCTGCAAAATCTTCACCACAGAGCGGCGGGTGAGCTTCGCACCTTTCGCGATATCTCCCACTAGGTCATATTTCACAGATGAAGTGCAGACTGTGGTCAATTCTGCATTGCTCGAACGAGTATCGCCGAATTCCTCAACCTTGTCCTCATCCTGCATGCCCTCCACCATCACGTAGCGGAGCTGTTTTACCTCCAGCCCTGTGTTGATTTGAGAAATGACCTTTTCAATCAATTCATTGCTATCGTAGCTCACCGTATACACATACTGATGATTTATTTCCTTCCACAAGGCCTGGAACTCTGCCTTATCGAAGTTTGCATTCAGTTTATTTTCCGCAGTAGTGGGGGGCACCCCCACCACCATGTCATCCAGAGCTTTCGGGTCAAAGATGGCATTTATCAGGTTGTTGACACCTTCTGCAATGGGCTGCAGCTGCTTCGGTAGAGGTTCTACTGTTCCCTCTGCTACTGCTTCTCGATAGGCCGGAGTGATGTTGTTATTGTCATCTATGTAGCCATTATCCTCCAAATAGACAATAATGCGGCTGGCTTCTTTTTCCGTAACGGTGTGTATCTCCTCACCCAGCTTAATGTGTTTCCCGCAGAAATAGGAAACAGTAGCCTTAACAGCACGCTCTCGCAGCACCTCTCGGGTCTCGCGCTGAAGAGCCTTGGTGAAGTCACCATAGCTCTCGTTGGCTATCACGGTCAGCTTGTTTACCTCGTGCACCTCTTCCCCCAGCAGCTCGGCATCCATGCGGGTGCCGTGCTTGTCTACACAGATACGCAGGCCTCGCCCCACTTCCTGACGCTTGGCGGTGGAGGAATCACTATGGCGCAGGGTGCATATCTGGAACACATTGGGGTTATCCCAGCCCTCACGCAAAGCGGAGTGTGAAAAAATGAAGCGCGTAGGCTCCTCAAAGCTCAGCAAGCGCTCTTTGTTTCGCAGAATGAGGTCATAAGCGGAAATATCCTCCGACAGCCCGGTTTGTCTGTTTACCTTACCATCTATTGCTCGTTTGTCTTTATTGATGGAGAAATAGCCTCGGTGTACCTCCTCAGCGGAGTAACGACGCACGTAGTCATTGTACTCCGTATCAAACAGGTTCAGCTCGCTGCTGAGCACGCTCATATATTCCTCCTCAAAAATCTGCTGGAATACTCCCTTTACTTCCTCCCCATTCTCATCGTAACTCTTGTATTTGGCTACTTCGTCAATGAAGAACAGAGACAGGCATTTAATGCCGCGCTTATACAGCTCTCGCTCCTTGGCAATATGAGCCATAATGGTCTCACGAATCTGCACGCGCTGCAAGTCCAACTCACTGGTGTCACCTATCACCTCACCGTAGCGAACCGTTATACCATTGAGGAAGGTAACGGTACCACTCGCTCGTATTTCTGAAATGGTAAAACCTTCGTATTGTGCAAGTTCAGACTCATTTTGAAGACTATCGCCCACACCGAAGATTTTTATCTTACGTATAATGGTACCGGATGCGTTTTTTGTTTCAAACTCTATGCGAGCCAGGGGTGGCTTTTTGGGTGAGAGTACTATCTTATCCAGGTACAGATAGCTACTTGTACCACGCAGGTTCTTGACTTCAAAGCCTTTCACCTGGATGCGCTTCACCAGTCTCTGGCGATAGGCATCCAGCGCATCGAGCGCGTAGATGGTATCATGCTTGGTTTTGTGCGTGGCTGAGTAGTTCAGCACAAACAAGGGGTTAAAGCGGCTGATACCTGCTTGTGTAGCTGCACCCTCCAATTTCTGAGGCTCATCGATGATAATGATGGGGTGGTTGGCGGCAATCACGTCGATCGGACGGCGGCTTCCGAACTCATCGCGCTTCTCGTAAATTTTATTGTCTGCCCCTTCCTTTAAGTCCGTTTTCTTGTTAAAAGCTTGCTCATTGATAATCATTACATTTAACCCGGAGTCTGCAGAAAAGTTGTCGAGCTGTTGCAGATTCTTGCTGTTATATATAAACCAGCGGGCTTTTTTGCCGTAGTGCTCCATGAAATGCTCTTCCAGCATCTCGAAGCTCTTCTTTACACCCTCTCGGATGGCGATGCTGGGCACCACGATGATATATTTGCTCCACCCATACTGCTTGTTCAGCTCGAACATGGTCTTGATGTAGACATAGGTCTTACCCGTCCCAGTTTCCATCTCAATGTCGAGATTCACCGCGCCCATTCCTTTGCTCAGAGCTGTGGAGGGGGTGATATCGTAGAGGTTCTGGACAGCATTGATGTTTTTGAGCAACGTTGCCTTGTCCAATTCTATGCGGTGGTTGCGATAGCCAGCAAAGTCCAGTAAATCCTGAGCGTGTGCTCCTTTTTTTTCTTGTCCGAGATCTCGCCGATATTCGGTTATCCGGTGCGTGGGTTGTCCGGCAAATACCGCTACCGTATTGTCTACGGCATCGCTCTGGTATTGCTGAATCTTAAACTTGAATTTCATAATAGGCAGAGTTTAGAGGATGCGGCAATTGGTGTCCGGGGAATAGTGCTTGAAAATCTGTTCGAAATTGTCAATCACGTTGTCGTTAGCTGCAGAAGAATCGCGCATAACGAAATAGACAGGTTGCAGCTTGGCTATTTCATTGATGGTACTCTCGTTAACCGCGCTATCAAAACACGCCACGAGATAATTGCCATCCACAAAATGTACCGTTTTTCCTGCTATCTGCTTGGCTTCAATCTTTGCAGACAGTTCGATACCCAAATCAAGCATCACTTGGAACAGCAAGTCTTCGTTGCTGCGGTCTGGTTTCACGTTCTCGTCAAAGAGGGTTTTCTGCGCCGAATCCTGCGGGGTGTAATAGACATCAGCCATGTTGGAGCTATCCAGCTTCAGCACACGGAAGCCTATGTCGAGATTTTGTCCGGCCAGCACGGATTCTTCCTTGACTTTCTTTCCTGCACGACGGATGCGTTCTTTACCTATTTCACAGATGTTCTTGTATCCGGCCTTGTAGGCTTCGCTCTTCTCGCCAGTCAATTCAGGCAATTGCACCATGATGTACTTGCGATTGCCTCCGTCTTCAGCATTAAGTTTCATTACTGCGTGAGCAGAGGATGCCGAACCAGAAAAGAAATCTAAAACTATGAAGTCCTTAGAATCAAACAATGATATCAACAGCTTCAAATAACCTGGATTTTTAGGGGCCTTAAACAAGGTGTCTTTTGAGTTAAAAAGCTGTTTCAAAATGGTTCCTGCTCCTGTTGTTGTTAATTCCATGCTGTATTTTTTACGTACACCATGAACAATGGCATCGTATTCCCTATTTACTAACAAGCTTTTAATTCTTATTGTATCATTAAAATTTTTTTCATATATTTTTCCATTTAAGAATTCTAGAGCTCGCTGAGAATGAAGCTCTTTTAATTTTGCGTCAGTATATGTATTTTCGACTAAATTATTGTTAAAATAAGAATAATACTTATCATATCCCTCGGTTAACAATAAAGTGTCACTTTCAGCAAAAAGTTCTTTTTTGGTTATTAAAGAGTTGTCTCTTTTACGATAATATACTGAATAATTCTTTTCTGATTCAATTCTTATCACTCTAGGATTAAACGAGTTTTCTCCAACAAGCACTCTCTTGCCGCTATTATGCACATAACGTCCGTCTTCATCAAGAGTCATGTCAGAGGCTTGTTTTGGAACATTTTCTATAAAATACGCAGATGTTTTATTTTTCGCATATATAACACAATACTCTGAACTAACGGATATGAATGATGAATTTTTGCGACCTTTGGGATTATTTTCAATAGATAAAACAGCTATGAAATTTTGTTCGCCATAAATTTCATTACCTATTTTTTTTAGATTTTCTACCTCATTTTCGTCAATCGAAATGAAAATCACTCCATCATCTGAAAGCATATCTCTTGCCACCTTTAATCGGGGATACATCATATTGAGCCAGTCAGTATGGAACCGCCCATTAGGAAAACCGTTTTCCTTTGGATTAAATTGCAGGTTGCCATCTTCATCGTAAACCTTACATGATTTGGCATATTCCTCATAGCTTTCCGTAAAGTCATCATTATACACAAAATCGTGCCCAGTATTGTATGGAGGGTCGATATAAATCATCTTCACCTTACCGAGATAAGTCTCCCGCAGTACTTTCAGCACCTCCAGGTTATCCCCCTCAATATACAGATTCTGGGTATTATCAAAATCCACGCTTTCCTCGCGGCAGGGGCGCAGGGTCATCGTAGTGGGCGTGTTTGCAAGTCGCACCGCAGCCCGCTTATCCGGCCAAGTAAATTGATAGCGCTCCTCGCCCTCGGCAATAATATCATTGCTCAGTTCTGCTTGGAGTTTCTCAAAGTCGATGGCAAGCTCCGGCTTACCATGCTTGTTCAAGCGTTCCGTGACACAGTTGGGGAAAAGGTGAGCAATTTTCTCGACATTGGAGGCAATCACATCGAGGCTTTTCATGTTCAGTTTTTTCATGGTATCTGAGATTTAAGGGTTGAAATTTGTTGAAATAGGTCGCGTTTACGTCGGGGCTGTTTTTCGTTAGCTATCTTTTTCTGCAGGGCGGCAATCTGCGAGAGGATTTTGTTGCGCTTATCGTTGGCAGCTATCTGCTCAACGAGGGTCTTATCATTGTCTACCTCAATCTGCCCGATGCTTTTGACGATGTTGTCCCACACGGAATCGAGATTGAGGCCGGATATGGGAAGCGAAACGTCTTGCACCGCCTGCCAGCCGGAGGAGATAAGCTTGGTATGGAAGATGGCGAGCTGCGCTTCCTCCTCGTAATGCAGGGCAAACACCAACTTTTGCGGAATGAGTTTGGTGAGCAGAGCGATGTTCCTGCTATCGTACTCCTTATGCTTTAATTGCACATGCAGCACATAGAACTCTTGAACCAGCTCTCCCGAAGCAAGTGCCGGAATGGTAGAAGAAGAAACACAGCCCACGATATCGAGGCGGGCAATGTCCGCATCAAAGCAATCACGCTGCGCAGCGTTCAGATTGAACTTAGCGTAGATGGCTTTTTTGGGAAGCTGTTTTTTCACTTCACAGGCTGGTGGCAAACCGTACATACTTACTTAATGACCAGGAAAGAAATGAGTTCAAAATCATCCAGCCCGCGAATCTCCTGCGAGAAAAGCGAGCCCTGCACACCGCTCAGGAAGGAATCGATATCACTCTCTGATTTGACGTGGATAATGGAGGAAATAGCCTCGCCCAGCAGGGCTGAGTATTTCTTCATGTTTTTGCCATCGCGGGTCAGATGGTTAAACTCGCGGCAGATACCCACATCCGGCGCATCCTTGCCCTTGCACAGGTAACGCATGCGGTCGAGCAGCTCCTTGGGCGCGAGATGGTTCACGATGACCTCGTTATCCTCCGAGATATAGACCATGTAGAACGGATGCAGGCGGTTCTTGTGGTCGATGTTGACCGAGTTGTTGCGGTTCTTGAGCACAAATACGCACCCGGCAGGGCTATCCTCCCGCGCCAGAACAACGGCATGCAGGCCGAACGGTGTGTGTTCGATATCGGGGTGCTCCTTCATGTAGGCAAGCAAATCGAGTCTGAACTCATTTAAGCCCAAATCCATGATGCTGACCCCGGTGTTCATTTCCTCAATGTCCACGACCTCGTTCTGTAGGCGTTCCAACTGAGCGCGGCGGTATTCCAAATCTCCCTTCTCCTCGGGTGAAATGGGGTTGTCATCTCCCGTGCCGGTCAGCACCGAGACCTTCATGCGTGCTTCTACGCGACCTTTGAGGTCGATGTATTCATCCAGCGTCACGTTAGGCCAGTAATTCACTAGCTGGATAACCTTGTTGCGGCTGCCGATTCGGTCGATACGCCCGAACCTTTGGATAATTCTAACCGGATTCCAATGGATATCGTAGTTGATGAGGTAGTCGCAATCCTGCAGGTTCTGGCCTTCGCTGATGCAATCCGTGGCAATCAACACATCGATTTCTTCGTTGATGTGCGGATAAATAGTGGCTTTATCCTTGGAAATGGGAGAGAACAGCGTGAGTAGCTTGTTGAAGTCCAGTTTCTCCCTTTTTGGCAGATGCAGGGTGCTGCGCGATTCAATATCGCCCGACACCAAGGCTGTATTGAGCCCGTGCTTTTCCTTAATGGGTTGAGCCAGACAATCATACAGATATTCAGCGGTATCGGTAAACGCAGTAAAAATAATGACCTTTTTATTCCCCTCGTTGATGGGATTAGCAAACTTTTGGCGCAGGTCGCTAATCAGTTGTTGGAGCTTGCTATCATGCTCAGGCGTAATATCATCCAGCATCAGGAGCAGGATGCGTATGTTTTCCAAGTCCTCCTGCAAGAACTTGCTCCATGATATATAATCGATATCCTGCAAGGAAATCTTTGTTTTCTTGCTGCCTATAAACATGTCCTCCCGGTCATCAGCATCGAAATTAAGCAAGAGGGCATCTACCTCCCATTCAATATTGACGTCCTTCCGAATAGAGGCCAACTTCTGCAAGGTTGATGAGATGAGCGTCTCTATGCGTTTCAGCGTCAACCGGAACGAGTTAACGGAGCTTTCCAGACGCTTCAGCAGGTTAATGCTCATCAAGCGGCGAATACCCTTTTCACGCCCGGCTGCACCGAACCCGGCAAAGTACTCACCGGCCTTTTCGGTATCCATGTACTTATAGGCTCGGCTGGGCAGCAGGAAATCAGAAGGCGTATAGATGGCCAGATTCAATGTGCTGAGCACTGAGTAAATCTCATTGTAATTGATGGCCTTGTTGAGGTCAGTTAAATCCGGGCGTCGCGCAATAGGTGCCAGTCGGGTGGGGAACTTACCGATATCGGTGGTGTCGTAGTATTGCTCGATGTGTTTACGGCTGCGGGCGATGGTAACACTATCCAGCACCTCAAAGAAATCAAAGCTCAAACGATTGAGCAGCTCTTTAGTCGTGCGCTCTTCCGGGGGCAATTTTGACCATACATTGTACTCCTTCTGAGCTTGTCGGAAAATATCATCAATACTGGCAGAGGTATTGAGCAAATCATCTATCTTGTCGCTTTCGCCCTCGTACGCCAGCTGAATCTGATTCTTTAAGTCATTGAACCGGTTGTTTACAGGCGTAGCCGAAAGCATCAATACCTTGGTCTTAACCCCGGCTCGGATAACCTTATTCAATAATTGCAGGTAGCGATTTTCACGAGGGTCATCATCCTCATCCCCGGAAGTCACCTTGCCGCCATTGCGGAAATTATGGCTCTCATCAATGACTACCAAGTCATAGTTGCTCCAGTTGATATGGTCAAGGCTCAATCCATTGGTCGTACCTCCATTGCGCGATAAATCACTATGGAAAAGCACATCATAGCGGAGCCTGTCTTTTGCAACGGGGTTATTCAGATAGTTGCTTTTGTATGTAAGCCAGTTGTCATTGAGCTTCTTGGGGCATAATACCAAAACCGACTTGTTACGATTCTCGTAGTACTTAATGACGGATAGAGCGGTAAAAGTCTTACCCAGACCTACGCTGTCAGCAAGGATACAGCCGTTATACTTCTCCAGCTTATTGATGATAGCCAGACAGGCGTCTTTTTGGAAATTGTACAGCTTATTCCACACCATACTTTCCTTGAAGCCCGTGGCCTCGTTGGGTAATTCATCCTCCGTCAAATCATCGAGAAATTCTCGGAAGATGTTGTAGAGCGTTACGAAGTACAGGAAGTCAGGAGCGTTTTCTTTGTAAGCATTGGTGATATTGTCCAGAACGCTATCTGTTACCACCTGCATCTTGGCATTATCGTTCCATATCTGGTCGAACAAGGTTAGATAATGTTGAGAATTGGGGGCGGAGAATTGGGTAATCATTGTGTAGACACTGTCTCCTCGCTCACACCCTAACTCTACGGTTGTAAAACCTGTAAGAGGGTAATATGCCGTATCGTCCACAGTTGCAAACCCCATCATATTTTCTCCGGTACGATTGGACTTGAAACACACCTTTTCTCGTATCCATTTGGCGCATTCCTTTGCAACAGCTTTTAAAGACAGTTCGTTGCGAAGCTTGATTTCAAATTCAGAACCGTACAGACTGCGTTCTCTATTCAATCGAGGAATATAGAACTCACGTTTTTGCTTGCTTACCTTATCGGTAACAAATGTCGGAGAGGTAAAGATGAAACGCAACTCGTCAATTCCATCAAGCACTGCTTTCAGTTCCCTGTAGGCATAGATGGAAATACTGGCAGCAGCAATGGAAACTTTACTCCCTTGCTTTATTTGTGAGATAAGTTCATCTCTTAACAGGTTGTTGGTGTTGTCGATGAATTTCACTTCTCACATCCCCTTGCATTCAGTAGTTTCCAATTCTAAAATTATCAGGGTACTCCCCCTTGGAAGTATACATCTTTCCGAATACTCCCAGACGGGAAGTACCTCAATCTATTGTCCTTTCGGCATTCGCAACAATGCGGGCATAAGGCGCAACCGAACGCACGAAACTTGACGGATTGCTTACCCCCTTGTATTGTACCGAATAAACATCCGATTCTGGCAAAAACATATAAAAATAACTTGACCCAGTATTCGGAATACTTACCCCATCTACCGATAAAAGTTATGAAAACAGCAGAGAGAATGATAGAGGAGTTGCCGTTGAACTGCAAGGATGCGGCACGGTTAGCATTAGAGATGAGCGAGGAATTGGGCGCACGTGCGGAGGGATTGGATAAGCGGGAGTTGATTTGTCTGATGCGGCGTGTGATTCGGCTGGGAGTGGAGGAGCTGGCGCGGCAGGAGCATACGGTGACTTTTGAGACAGCGGTGTGGGCGAGTGTGGAGGCTCGGGCGGAGCGGAGGCCGACGACGCGGCGGGATTTGCGGCATTATGCGCGGCGCTTGTTGCGGGTGGAGGGTGTTGCGGCGCGTCCGCTGCGGGCGATGAGTAGCCGCGAGTGTCGAGAGCTGTTGCAGGCGGCGTTCGGAGGGAGTGCTAGTTCGTTCCGCAAGGGTCGGGCGATGCTGCACAGCGTGTTCGCGCATGGGTTGCGGCAGGAGTGGTGTGCGGAGAACCCGGTGGCGCGGGTGGAGGTGCCGCGGGTGCAGGAGCGGGAGATTGTGCCGCTGCGGCGGGAGGAGGTAGAGCGGCTGGAGGCGGCGGTGCAGCTGCCGGAGCACCGAGCAATGCGTTTATCTCTGCACTTGTTGCTGTACTGTGGGTTGCGCCCGCAGGAGGTGGCGCGCTTGCAGGCGCGGGATGTGCAGGCGGAGCGTGGCTGTGTGGTGGTGCCGGGGCGGTGCAGCAAGACGGGCGGCGGGCGTGTGGTGCCGCTGCGGAAAGGGGCTGCGCTGCAGGGGGCGCGGCTGCGGATTCCGCGCAACTGGGAGGCACGCTGGCGGCGTTTGCGTCGCGCGGCAGGCTTTGCCGCCGGGCAATGGGTGCCGGATGTGTGCCGACATACCTTTGCGAGTTATCACGCGGCTCGGTTCCGTGATTTGGGCGCTCTGCAGCTGGAAATGGGGCACCGCAGCGCGGATTTGCTGCGGAGTCGCTACCTGAATCTGCCGCAGGTGGAGGAAGCCAGGCTGTATTGGGCGCAGCGTTGAGGGGCCCGTCTTCGCCGGAAAGGCGAACCCTTTCCGGCTACGACGTGGCGATTCCCCTTCGAAACTTCGGGGAATCGATAATGGATCAACGGGCGTTTTGAAGCTCGTTCAATTTTGCTTCACAAGCGGCTCGCTCTTCTGATACGTTTTCGTAGGTTTCCCAGATGGTTTTCCCGGTTTCATCCTCTGCTTGCTTAAGAGTAAGCTCTAAGAGATAATCCGGTCGATTTTCCAAGCGGCCCCAATCGGAGAACATGTTCGGAGACAGCTCCAGTTTCTGCTCCTCGCCCGGATTCAGACCGCCCTGGAATGAGTAGCGGAAAGCGTCCGTTACCCACGGCACTTTGCGCCCGGTGCTGGTCAGAACGGCATCCACTATAATAGCGGACAATGTCTGCTCACTCTTGTTCTGAATAGTGAAGGCAATGACAGGCTGCTCCATGAATTCGTTCTTTGCCTTTCTGAAGGAAGTGGCACAGATAATCACTTTGTTTCTGCATTCCGCATGACGCATGTTGGTAGCCTCCTGCTCTTTCAGCGTGGCGAGCTTCTCTGTCAGAAGGCGGATTTCTGCCTGCCGCTGTCTTTCCGCTTCTTCTTTTTCACGTGCGATACGCTCCTCTTCCAGCTTCTTACGGCGAGCGGCTTCTTCTTTTTCTCTCTGCTCCCGCTCAATTTTGCGACGCTGAGAAATGGCCTCTGCCATGGCGTTCACTTCTTCTACGGTCAAGCCATCAAGCTTCTTATAGCCATCATCGGCAATCCCGGCATCTATGGCAATAATCAGACAGGAGGCTTGAAATATTTCTTTTTCACTTGGTGAAAGGTCTTCACAAATTTTCTTGATACTTTCTGTTGTTGCTTCCTGGCTGGACGCATCGATACGCTGTTCACATGAAGCAAACAATAACAAGGCACCGGAAAATAAGAATGCATTCCGAACTTGCTTATACAACAATTGGGTTGGGCAGTATTGCATGGTTAATAAGGGTTAGTTACGCGGGCAGTTTATATGTTTTCTGACTCCGGGTCAAGTTTATTTTCTTTTTCGCGTATATTTGTACGCAACGGTCTCCCCGGCCTCTGCCGGAGTACAAAAAATCGGGTGACGGAAGAACCGCCACCCGATTGGAAAGGGATTTTAGTACCGCGCTATCAGGCCTTGGGGGCGAGGGTGCGGTCGCCGGGCTTCCAGCTCCAGTCCCAGCGGGAGAGGGAGGTGAAGCAGGCGGTCAGCAGGTCCACGCTGGCCTGCACGTCCACCTTGTGAGCCATTTCGATGCTCTGGTGCACGTTGCGGACGGGGATGGAGATGGCACCGCAAATGGAGCCGCCACTCGTGAACTTCTGCATGGCGCCGGCATCTGTGCCGCCGGCGGAGAGGAGCTCCAGCTGGTGGGGGATTTCTCCCTCTGCGGCCAGAGCGGTCATGAACTTGACCATGCGGGGGTCGGTGATGAGGGTGCCGTCGTACACCTTGATGGCGGTGCCCTTGCCCAGCTCTGTGCACTTGTCGTGTGCGGAGGAACCGGGGGTATCAAAGGCGATGGTTACGTCCAGAGCAAAGGCGAAGGTGGGCTGGATGCTCAGCGTGGCAGCCTGTGCGCCGCGCAGGCCGACTTCCTCCTGCACGGAGAAGACGGCGTAGAGGTCGTAGTCCGGGCGGTTGCCGGAGGCGATGATGGAGCGCACGGCCTCAATCAGCATGAAGCAGCCGCCACGGTTGTCGATGCTCTTCACGTTCAGGCAGTCGCCCATTTCCACGAGATCGCCCACGCGGGTGATGGAGTCACCCACGGAAACATACTTGACCACTTCATCCTTCGGCATGCCGAGGTCGACCACATAATCGGTGACGGCGGGCATCTTGGTGCGCTCCTCCGGGCTCATGACGTGGATGGGCTTCACGCCCATGCAGCCGGGGAGGTCTTTCTTGCCGTGGACGGTGACGCGCTGGGCGGTCAGGGTCTTGGGGTCAAAGCCGCCCAGAGGCAGAATTCGGATGAAGCCGTTGTCATCTATATGGCGGACGATGAAGCCGATTTCATCCATGTGCGCGGCGCACATGATGGTTTTCTCTGAGCTCTTACCCTTGATGAGGGCGGTCACGTTGCCGATGTTGTCCACGGAGATTTCATCTGCCAGCGGGGTCATCTCGCTGATGATGAGTTCACGGATGGCATACTCAAAACCGGGAGCGCCGGTAGCCTCACAGAGGTCTTTGAAAAGCTTGATGTTCATGACGGGTAGTGTACACCTTTCCCCACCTGTTGGCAAGCGCAGAATAAGTGTGTATACCATGTGCGGGAACAATTAGCAAAGGTTCCGGGCGTATCTGAGACGATTCATGGGGAATGGTTGACAAATCAAAGTTTAATCCATTCGGCGCCCGACAGAAACGGGCAGCGGTATGGTCCGGCCCGGCAGTCTCTGTCTGCCCCCTTTCTCGCGCTCCCCTCGTTGGGACGATTGATGCCAGACCGGAGGAAGGGGAAAAAAATTGCCGCCCGAAGGCGGCAATGGAAAGGAATCAGATAAACTTGCGGATAACGGCGCGCGAGCGCAGGCGCTCCACCCACTCGCGGTAGCGTTTCTCGCTCTGTTTGCGGCGCACGGCATCATCCACCTGGCGTTTGATTTCCGGGCGGCTCAGAGGGGGTGCGGGGGCAAGGCTGCGGCTGCGCACCTTCACGATGGTGAAGCCCATGGGATCCAGCAACGGCCCGATAATCTGGCCGGGGGAGGCACTGAAGACGACGTTGGCAAAATCTACCGCGAGGTCACTGCGCTTCATACGCGGCCAGGAACCGCCCTGCTCTGCCTTGGAATCACGGGAGTACTGTCTGGCGGCATCGGCAAAGGAAATCTCACCGCGGTTCAGGCGGCCGCGCAGCTCTTCTGCAAACTTATAGCGGCTTTCCGGCGTGGCCATTGGGTCCTCCGGGTCTGCAGCGGGGATGAAAATTTTATCATAGACGATGGAATCGTTCATGATGTTGCGGTACTCATGCTTGGTGGCATTGTACTCTGCGCGCATTTCATCCGGGGTGGGCGGGATGCCGCGGTCATAACGGGAGGTACGCATGGAGGCAACGGTGATCTCCTTGCGGACGGAATCCTTATACTCACTGTAGGTCATGCCGCTCTCACGCAGATTCTTGAGGAACTCCTTGCGGTTACCGTTGAAGATGGTGAGGATTCGGCGGTTGATTTCACTCTCAATCTGGTCTTCCCTGAGCATGTAGCCGCGGGTCTCAAACTCACTGAGCACGAGTTCACGGTCAATCAGCTCATTGAGCACGGCTTTCTTGGCTTTCACCAGCTCAGAATTGAAGCGGGGACCCTGGCGGGGATAGAGCATCATGAGCTCGCGGAAATAGGGGCCGAGACGGGCACGCACTTCACTGGAGGTAATCGGACGCCCATTCACCGTGGCGGCAATGCGGTTAACCACGCCCCCTTTGGCAGGCTTGGCATCCGCCACCCCTGCAGCAGCTCCCAACACACCGATAGAAGCAAGCAGAAGGATGACTAAACGACATACAGGTTTCATACGTTGCCCATTCTAACGCGAAACGGAGACTCTTGCAACATTCTTCTTTGTCACCGTTGTACTTTATGCTCGCTTTAGTTCACTTTTGGTGCTAGTATGAGCATTACTTAGATAAAACCATATTTGCACCATGGCTATTAAACTGTTTATTCCGGGTCCGACCGTTGTGTCGGAAGACATTCTTCAGGAGCTCAGCCTGCCGATGATAGGCCACCGCTCCAAGAAGGCCTCTGAAATTCAGAAGCGTATTTCGGACAACATGCAGAAGATTCTCTTTACGGAGAACCGCATCCTGCTTTCCACCTCCTCCGGTTCCGGGCTCATGGAGGGCGCCATCCGCTCCTGCACGGCCAAGCGTGCCGCCGTGTTCTCCGTGGGCGCCTTCGGTGACAAGTGGTACAAAATGGCTGTAGCCAACGGAATCCCCGCCGATAAGTTCTCCAGTGAAATGGGTGAGCCCACCACGCCCGAGATGGTGGATGCCGCCCTTTCCACCGGCAAGTATGATGTCATCACCGTCACGCACAATGAGACCTCCTCCGGTATCCAGAACCCGGTGGAAGAGATTGCCGAGGTGATGAAAAAATACCCGGATGTGGTCTGGTGCGTGGATGCCGTTTCCTCTGCCGCCGGCTCTAAGATTGAGACGGATAAGCTGGGGATTGACGTGCTGATTACCTCTACGCAGAAGGCCCTTGCCCTGCCGCCCGGTCTTGCCATCTGCTCCATGAGCCGCAAGGCCTATGACCGCACGGCGGAGGTGCCCAACCGCGGTCTGTACTTTGACCTGCGCACCCTCTGGGATTTCATTGACAAGAAGAACTACCAGTACACCTCCACCCCCTGCCTTTCCCTCATGTATGCGCTGGACAAACAGCTGCAGCGCATCGTCAATGAAGAAGGCATTGAAAACCGCTTTGCCCGCCATGAGCAGACCGCTGCCTACACCCGCGCCTGGGCGGATGAGTACTTCCGCGTATACCCGAACCGCAAGTACCTCTCCAAGACGCTCACGGTGATTGATGCCTGCCCGAAGGGCCGCTCTGAGCTCATCTCCATCCCGGCGCTCAATGCCTTCCTTGCCGAGCGCAACCTGCAGCTGGGCAACGGCTACGGCGGGCTCAAGGACAAGACATTCCGCATTGCCCACATGGGTGAGCTCACCCTGGATGACATGAAGGAAATCACCTCTGCCGTGGAGGACTATCTCAAAACTCTTTAACCTCTGACAACGGGAGGGGGAGGCAATAGTCTCCCCCTGTTTTTACGGCAATGATTCCGCAATACACGCTTCCCTATAAAGTGATGTACTACGACACCGATGCCGGCGGCGTGGTACACAATCTGGCCTATCTGCGCTGGGTGGAACAGGCCCGCACCCTCATGGCCTCTGAGATGGGCATCGATTACGCCACTCTGGCGCTGGAGCAGAATCGGCACACTGTGCTGGTGCGCCATGAGGTGGATTACCACTCCCCCGCCTTCCTGGCAGATGATGTGGTGGTGAACGGCATTCTGGAACGCGCGGAAAAATCTTCCCTCTATTTCAAGTTTGAAATCCGCCGCGTGGCCAATGATAAACTCTGCGTCACGGTGCGGCAGCGGCTCGCTCTCGTGCAGATGCCCCAGGGCCGACCCATCCGCATACCCGCTGAGTGGCTGGACAAAGTAGCCCCGGAGGGCTCTGCCTGATACCAAAGGACGATAAACGCCAACTTTAAGACAATGGGGCTGTGCAGCTACTCTAGCGGCACAGCCTCATTGCTTTGAGATGATAAAACCGACAAAACGCCGTTAAAATGGATGAGTCATACAGAGGCGGCATCAATCCTTGGAGGATTTGGGGTCTATGGCATCTCGCAGGCCGTCACCCAGGAAATTGAGAGCCAGCAGGGTGAGGCAGAAAAAGAGTGCGGGAAAAATCAGCAGCTCCGGGGTGGCTTCCATGCGGTCGGCACCTTCCTTGATGAGGGTACCCCACGAGGAATTGGGCGCACGCACCCCCAGCCCGATAAAGGAGAGCGTGGACTCTGTGAGCATGATGCCGGGCACGGCCAATGTGGTGTAGACCACGACGGTGCCCAGCAAGTTCGGCGCAATGTGGCAGAAGAGAATCCGCCAATGGCTCAGCCCCAGAGAGCGGGCGGCCAGCACGTATTCCTGAGATTTGATGGCAAGAGTCTGCGTACGCACAATTCTGGCCAGGGTCAGCCAACCGAGCGCACCGATAGCGATGAACAGCGGCACCAAGCCCAGCACCGGCGCCACGCTCTCACGGCTCCAGCCGGTGGTTTCCACCACCCACCGGGTGAGTTGGCGGCTGGGCTCCTCTATGCTGAGGGAAAAGACGATGACCAACACGATAAAAGGCAGGGCAAAAAGCACATCCACCGTGCGCATCATGAAAGCATCTGTGCGGCCGCCGATATAGCCGGATATCAACCCGTAAATGAGGCCGATGACAAACGCAACCACCGTGGCCACTACCCCCACCAAAAGAGAAATACGCCCACCGTACAGAACACGCGCCAAAAGGTCACGCCCCAGCTGATCCGTACCGAAAGGATGCTCCCAACTGCAGGCTCCGGCAATGTTGTTGAGATCCGTTGTATTGGGATTAGCTATACAGGGGAAAAGCGGCAGCACAAAGCAGCCCAGCACCATGAGCACCAGGAACACCAGAGACACAACGGCGGCTCGATTGCGCAGCAACCGCCTCCGAGCGTCTTTCCAGAGAGAATTTCCTGCATTTTTGTCGGGTACGGATTTCATGCGGCATCATGCAGCGCCCTGAGAGCGCAACTGGGGGTTGAGAGCTACCAAAACAAGGTCCACCACAAGGTTGGACAACACTATCAGCACACCATAGCAGAATACAAGCCCCTGAATGAGGAAGTAATCTCGGTCTGTGGTGGCATTCACGAAATGCAGGCCCATGCCCGGCACCTGAAAACAGGTTTCTACCACAAAGGAACCGGTAATCAGCGCGGCAAAGGCCGGCCCCAGATAAGAAACGGCGGGTAATAAGCCGCTGCGCAGGGCATGCACAAACAACAGCCGCCCTGCGCTCACACCCTTGGCGCGGGCCGTGCGGATAAAGTCCGCAGAAAGCACTTCTGCCATGCCGCCACGGGTCAGACGGGCAATGTAGGCTGCATTGATGAGTCCCAGCGTGAGTGCAGGCAGCACGGCGCACAGGGCGTCATCCCACCCGGCCACACTGAGCCCGGGCACATGCATGCCCAGGGTGATGCCGAAGACGGGAGCCACCACAAAGGCAGGAATACAGATACCGGCCATGGCAAACAGCATGATGCAGGCATCCGGCCAGCGGTTCCGCCACCAGGCGGCAAGCATACCGGCGGGAATGCCGATAATGACGGCTATCCCCATGCCGAGAACGCCCAGCCAGAGAGACACCGGAAAGGCCTGAGCAATAATATCCGACACCTGCACGCCCTCCCGCACCAGAGAAGGGCCGAAATCTCCGTGCAGAAGAATCCCCTTCCAGTAGTTCAGGTACTGCATCCAGGCACTCTGATCCAGCCCGTACAGAGAATTGAGCTGCTCCATGACATGCTGCGGCAGCTTGCGCTCACCCAGGAACGGATTGCCGGGCAGCATCCGCACCAAGAAGAAGGTAATCGTCTGCAGAACAACGACTACCAGCACACCCTGCAGGAGACGCTTGAGAAAGAGACGTATCATGGTTTCCGGGGATGCGGTTGTACCCGCACGGCATCCAGCGGGTGGTTATCCAGAATGAGCGGATACCAGCCGCTCACGCCGGGAGACTTGAGATAGGTGCGCTCACTCCAGTACAGCGGGATGACCGGCTGCGCCTCCAGCATGTCTTCCTCCGCCCTGCGGAGACCGGTGCGGCGGGCTTCCGCCGTGGTGGCGGCGCGGGCCTGAGCCAGAGCATCATCACACACCGGGCTGCCCCAGCCCGTGCAGTTGTTGCCGCCGCCGCTGCGCCAAAGCTCCACAAAAGTGGCGGCATCCAGATAATCACCGCTCCAGGAGGAGGAGGAAATATCATAATCCATATTCTGCTGCGCCGCCTTGTAGGCGGTCCACTCGCAGGAGCGGATATCCACATGAATGCCCAGCGTCTCCGCCCACATGGCCTGCACCGTTTCTGCCATGACCCGCTGCACATCTCGTGAGGTGGTCATGAGCTCCAGCGTGGGAAAACCTTTGCCGCCCGCAAAACCGGCCTCTGCCATCAGCCGCCGGGCCTCATCCGCCCGCTCGCGGGGAGAAAGCGCGGACTCCGACCGCACCACCGCTTCATAACCGGCACCGGACGGGGTAAAACTGAAAGCGGGCTTGCCGGCACCGCGCACCACCTTCTGCACCAGCGCATCGCGGTCAACGGCCAGAGAGAGCGCGCGGCGCACGCGGGCATCGTTCAAGGGCGGGCGGGTGGTATTCAGACGGTAAAAAATCGTGCAATAGTACGGGTCCTGGCAATAAGCGTCCGGGGCACTGCTGCGGGCAACGGAAAGGAGCTCCGGCGGCACATTGTTGCTGATATGGAGCTTGCCGTCCAGGAACATGCGAGTCTCCGTATAGCCGTTGACAATAGGTAAAAAGCGAATTCCCCTGTTCTGCACCTCTGCTGCTCGCCAATAACGCGCATTGGCCGCAACACTCAGATAATCATTGTGCCGGTGCCCGCTGAGAACATACGCCCCGTTGCCCACCCAGTTTTCCCGGCGGGTCCAGAGACTGCGGCGGTCCAGCATGCCGCCGTGAGCCTCCACCACATGTGCCGGCACGGGGCACCAGGTGAAATGCAGCAGCAGATAGGGTAAATGCGGGGTGGGCCCGGTCAGATGCAGCTGCAGCGTCTTGGCATCCGGGGTTTCCACACCCACGGATTCCCACGGTAATTCTCCGCGGTTGTACTGCTCTGCATGGCGGAGCGGATACAGCATCTCTGCATATTTACCCGCAAACTGCGGATGCAGCAGACGCCGAAACGCGTAGGCAAAATCATGAGAAGTCACCGGGCGGCCATCACTCCAGACGGCATCCCGGAGGTGGAAGGTCCACACATCTGCGGACTCATTGTGCTCCCAACGCTCTGCCATGCCCGGGTGCACGCGCGTTTCATCCTGCGCATCCGGCCGCACCAGCCCCTCCAGCAACGCGGTAATGATTTTACCATCCGCCACAGCCGTGGCTTTGTGCGGGTCCAGGCTCAGCGGCTCCTGGTTATTGCCGACGATAAGAATACCCTGCTCCGCTGCCAGTTCAGACGTACTCCGGTCATCACAGGCAGCGAATAACAGTGGCAATAACAGCGCTGGCAGATAAAATCTCAAGTATATAGGGAGCTTTCGGCTTCCGAAAAATCGGGCGACGCAGGAGGTGCTGCGCCGCCCGGAATTTTCAGAAGGTTCACATTGCGTCTATCCGGCTTCAGCCGATTTCGACACGGCCGCTCAGACGGGCGCCCTGCTCCATGGAGAGCTCACCGGTGGTGATATCACCCATGACAGCAGCATTGCCGCTGAGGTGGCAACGGTTGCTGCGAACATTGCCGTTCACATGACCGAATACATGTACCTCTCCGGCGTTGATGTCGCCCTTGATGTCTGCCATCTGACCGATGATGACCTTACCGGATTCGGAAAGAATCTCACCGTCAATCTTGCCGTCAATGTGCATGTCGCTCTGGAAGCGGATGGAACCGATAATTTCGATACCGGAAGCCAGAACGTTCGTGGTGGGGTTGCTCATAACTGTATCTATGTATTAAGAATGAATGAGAATGGAATTACACCGTCATGATTTCCTTCTGCTTGGTCTCAGAAAGCTCATCAATCTTCTTGGTGTACTTATCTGTCAGCTTCTGCACCTTCTCTTCCACGGTGCGGACGCCGTCCTCCGTGAGGACATTGTCGGCCTTCATCTTCTTGATGCCGTCCATACCAATCTTGCGGGCTGCACGCACGCGCACTTTTGTATCTTCTGCAAGGCTCTTGACATACTTGCAGAGTTCCTTACGGCGCTCACCGGAAAGCTCAGGGATGGGCAGACGCACGGAGCGGGCATCAATGATGGGGGTAATGTTGAGACGGCTCTCTGCGATAGCCTTCTTGATGTCGTTAAGCGTGCTGGGGTCAAACGGCTGAATGAGAATGGAGCGGGCATCCGGGGTGGAAACCACGGCAATGCTCTTGAGCTTCATGCTCGTGCCGTAGGAGGCCACATAAATATCCATATTGTCCACCAGGGAGGGGGATGCCTTGCCGGTGCGTACACCGCCAAAATCCGTGAGCATGTGCTCCAGAGCTTCCTCCATGGAGGTCTCAACTTCCAACAAGAGTGTTTCTTCGTCCATTTTTATCTGAGTGTTGTGTTAAAAAAGTATCTTATTTGCCGATGACGGAACCGATTTGCTCACCCAGAAGAGCGCGGGTGATGTTGCCCGGCTGGTGCATATCAAACACCATGATGGGCTTGTTGTTGTCCTTGCAAAGAGTGAATGCGGTCTGATCCATCACCTTGAGGTTGCGGGAGATGCACTCCTCATAGGAGATGGCATCAAAACGGGTGGCCGTGGGGTCGGTCTTGGGATCTGCGGTATACACACCATCCACGGAGGTAGCCTTCATCACCACCTCTGCGTTGATTTCACAGGCACGCAGGGCTGCGGCGGTATCCGTGCTGAAGAAGGGGTTGCCGGTACCGGCAGCAAACACAACCACTTCTCCGCGGCGGAGCTGCTCACGGGCAATGTTGCGCACATACGGCTCTGCCACATTCTTCATCTCAATCGCGCTGTGCACATGGCAGCGCACACCGGCCTCCTGCACAGCAGAGCAGATGGAAAGTGCATTCATCACCGTGGCAAGCATGCCCACATAGTCGGCCGTCGGGCGGTCCATACCGCGCACACTGGCCTTGGCACCGCGCCAAATGTTACCGCCACCCACAACGATGGCAATCTGGAGGTCCCCGGCCTGCTGAGCAACGGCAATCTCGCGAGCTATACGGGCAACGATTTCCGGAGAGATGTTGTCTTTACTTCCGGGGGCACGGAGAGCCTCTCCACTCAATTTCAGTAGAATACGCTTATAAACAGGTTGTTTCTGCTCGCTCATGACGAAATATTGTTTCGGTTCGCTCTTAATTTGCCACTTTTATCCCTAAAAAGCGAGTCTAAAATGTGCCAGCGCAAAGATTTCACGTCCTGCTGACGTTTTCTTGCTGACAAAGGCTCCGCCGAGGACTAAAATACGGCTATGACAGCACGCTCATTTACCCTCTTCACCGCCACGGAACAAATCTCTGACATTGAGCTGGTGGTCCGTGAAACCGGCACGGATGCCACCCGGCTCTGGTATCAGTTCATCAGCAGTGGGTGGTTTCACCTCTCCCTGAGCATCCTGATTGCGTGCATCCTCACCCTGGTAATCAGAAAATTTACACGTCCGCTCACGGAAAAGCTGCCTCTGCAGGTCTCCTCATTCATCCGCAAAGCCTTATATGCCATCATCTGGGCGTTTGCCCTCGTACAGGGGCTGCGGGCTGTCGGCGTGGATCTCATCAGCATTCTGGGAGCAGCCGGTGTAGTGGGTGTCGCCATTGGCTTTGCGGCACAGACCACGCTCAGCAACATCATCAGCGGGCTTTTCATCATGGGCGAGCGCAGCATCCGCATTGGCGACTACATCCGCACCAACGGAGTGGAGGGCAACGTGGAAGCGGTAAACCTCCTCTCCATCACCCTGCGTCAGACAGATAACTCCACCGTCCGCATCCCCTGTGAATCCATCATCAAAAACCCGGTCGTCAATGTCACGGGAGATGAGCTCCGGCGCTGTGATTTTGACCTGGGCGTAGACTACGGAAGCGACCTGGAACACGTGCGCAGCGTCATTCTCCGCCAGGTGCAGGCAGAACCGCTGTTTGCAGACACGCCCGCACCGGTCATCCTTTTCACAGGATTCGGCGAAAGCTCACTTGATCTCCACATCGGCGCCTGGTGCAAAACCGCAGACTACCACAGCGTGCGTTTCAGGTTCGCAAAATCTCTTCTGGATGCCTTCCGCCAAGAGAACATCAACATTCCCTTCCCCACCAGAAGTATTCTCAATCAGTAAATCAAGCAAAGAGAAATGTGCGGGCCATTATTAAAAAAAATAAAATATAACTATTTATGCTGGACAATAATATTTAAAAAGGTACAATAGTTTCAGCATGAACAAAACCGCATCCATTCCTCACGTAGTCCTGCTGGAGCTCCTCTACACGCTGGACGACATACGCAGAGAAAGCCTGAAACTCACCTCCTCCTCTCACATCAAGAAGCTGATGGGGCTCACCATCCGGCAGGCTTCTGCCATTGCCCGCCTTAAGATTATGATGGACAGGGCCCCCCAGGGCGTTGCTCTCAAGACTCTGGCACAGGAGCTGCAGATGACCGTACCCGCCACCTCTCTGCTGGTGGAAACCATGGTTAACAAAGGCGTTTTTGAGCGCAACCAGAACCCGGATGACCGCCGCGCCATCTGCATCCGCCTCTCCACTAAGGGTCGGGAGCTCTTTGATGTAGGCTTCTCCGCTCTGGAGCGCCAGCTGGACAACCACTCCGCAGACATCTCCGCCGATGAACTGGAAATCTGCGCCAAAGTAACGGAAAAACTGGCACGCAGCATCTCCCGCAACCGGGCAAGATAACATTCCTTTTTCTCTCTCGGGATTTTTTCAACACTTTAGCTTGACTCCATCCAAGCTTGAGGGTACTATAGGTAACAGAGCAAAGCGCGTTTCACCCCGCAAACATCTTTCAAGTAATACTTTCTTCATATATGACGAATCAACCTAACCTTCTGGCACAGGTTCGCCGGTATCTCATCACCCACGGTGAAGATTACCAGTGGGTAACCATGGGCCGAGAGAGCGAGAAAATCGGGCTCGCCTACCTGCCGTCTAACTATGATGGCTACCCCTGCACGTTCATGTTCACCGAGCTGAAGAACCCCTGCAGCTTGGTGTTTGATGTTAACTTTGCCGTCCGTATCCCGGAAGATACGCGGCACGAAGTAGCACTCCTGCTGCTTACCCTCAACGCCAACCTGCCGGAAGGCCAGCTTCTGCTGGATATGGAACACGGCTTTGTCTACTACCGCCTCAAGTTCGTTGTGGATGACCTCAACATCACCGAGGAGGAAATCCTCAACCGCATCCGCCGCATGGAGGAACAGGGCGTCAGCATGGCCCACACCTACGCCCGCATCATTTCAGAAGAATTCGCCCTCTGATTTCACCCCATTTTCACCCCACACAACCAATAATCACTTATGTCACTTGCAAAACCCCTCGAAGGTAAAGTCGGTATCGTCACCGGCGTGGCCAACAAGCGCTCCATCGCATTCGGCATCGCCAAAGCCTGGCATGAAGCCGGCGCCAAACTCATCTTCAACTACCAGGGCGAACGTCTCAAAGACGGTGTCATCAAGCTGGTGAAAGAAAGCTTCGGGGAGGACACTCCCGTCTGCGCACTCGACGTCTCCGATGACCAGTCCATTGCAGATTTCTTTGCCTTTGTGGCTCAGCATACCGACCGCGTAGACATGCTGCTGCACGCCATCGCCTTTGCTCCCAAGGCTCCCGGCACGCTGGAAGGACACTTCTCCGACATCCCCCGCGATGCCTTCAACCTCTCCCTCCAGATTTCCGCCTACTCCCTCATCGCACTGGCTCGCGGCGTGGCCCCGCTCATGACCAACGGCGGCTCCATCACCGCCCTCACCTACTACGCCAGCCAGAAGGTTGTCCCGAACTACAATCTCATGGCCGTATCCAAGAGCGCACTGGAAACCTGCAGCAAGTACCTCGCTTTCGACCTCGGTCGCCGTGAAAACCCCATCCGCGTGAACTGCATTTCTGCAGGTCCCGTGCAGACACTCGCAGCCCGCGGCGTTACCGGCTTCACCGGCATGTTCAAGGTGTATGAGGAGAAGAGCCCCCTGCAGCGCTCCTGCACCCTGGAAGAACTCGGTGCCACCGCCACCTATCTTGCCAGCGATGGCGCTGCTTCCGTCACCGGCCAGGTCATCTACGTGGACGGCGGTTACGAAATCGTGGGTATGTAACTCCGACTTCCGCCATTTCTTACCCTTGAGAGCTGCCCAACCACGGGCAGCTCTCACTTTTTTACCCCGTTTCTGCAAAAAAACACAAAAAAAGAAAAATAAAGCTTGCAATTCCGTTAACTTTAGCGTATATTTCTCTCGCGCTCATCAGCGCCCCCGGCTTAAAGCCAATGGGCAGGTGTCTGAGTGGTCGAAAGAGCACGATTGGAAATCGTGTGTACGGCAAAACCGTACCGAGGGTTCGAATCCCTCCCTGTCCGCTGTAAAAGGCTCATATTTCAACGCTTGAGTTGATATATGAGCCTTTTTCTTTACCATCATTCCGCAACATTTTGTCTTATAATTCTTCTATTGCCTCATCGTGCGCTTCCCTTCATAATCCCAGGAAACATGCACACGCATACCGTGAGTTACGGTACCATATTGCTTATCTAAGGCATACAAATCATCGAATGTCACTTCACGCGACTTAGAATTTTCGGCCTACGCTCAACAAACGGCATAGTACCCGCCCACGCGTCAGCGCTATACACATCCGCACCCTTCCGCGGGTCCACCATCTCCGGCTTACCAATAAGATTGATATACCCGGCACCACCCCACTCATACGGCTTATCCAAGCGCGTCACCGCCACACTAGGCATCTGCATACCGCCCAGCTCCTCACGCTTCTCATCCGTCATCGTGGCACCCATCCCTAGACGGCTTGCCTTACCCCCCTTCTTCACGCGCCGCTTCTCCCAATTGAAACGTGCGTAAAATAAAACCGTACCGAGGGTTCGAATCCCGCGCCATCCGCAGAAAATCCCGTTGTTTTTGCAAAAACAAATGTGTACTACATTTAGGTTGCCGCGATAGTCGGAGAAAAATACTTGCCATGTGGTTTGTTTTGTGTCAGAATGGCACTTGATAGGGAAAAATATCTTATATTAGAGTTTTCCAAACATTTACTACGGACATGAAACATTTATCTATCTTGAGCCTGATGCTGGCCGCCGGAGCGGTGACCAATGGTGCAACAGATCTGCAAAATTACGGTGTGGTTATGGAGATCTGGGACAATGTAAAGGGCGAAAAAGTCAAGGAAGTGGCAGAGGTGAGCCGGCAGCGTCCGGCAGATTCCGTCTATATCAAAAAATGCATTGACGATGTTGCCACGGGTAAAGATCACTTTGCGGCCAGGTACTCAGCCTGGCTGACAGCCCCCGCAACGGGGCAATACACGTTCTACCTGGCAGCAGACGACTCCGCAGAATTGCTCCTGAGCGATGATGAAAAGGCAGATAATCTGAAAACCATCTGCGAGGTTCCATACTACATGCCACGTCACCATTTTGCACCCGGCAAAAGCTCTGCCAAGGTTTATCTGGAAAAAGGAAAGCGGTATGCGCTGGCCGTGCATTTCAAGGATGCAGTGAAGGATGACCATGTGGCTCTTGCCTGGGAGGGGCCGGGCATCCCGAAATCCATTATCGACACAGCCTGTCTTTCTCCGCGTATGGATGAAGGGCAGCTGAAGATACTGGAGCAGACCCGCATCCGCGAGCAGAAGGGCAAAGAGCTCACCGCCGCCCTGCTCTGCCGCACGCCTGAAAATGTAGGTGTCTGGATAGAGCAGCTCTCGAAGGATGACATTCCCGTGTTGATGGATACTCTGCAACGCCTCCACAGCGATTTGATGAGCAAGGGAGATGCCGCCGTACGCAGCGGCCTGCGTGACTACGCCAAAGTGGCTCAGGGTATTTACGCCTCTCAGGCTGCCCCTGTGTATCACCCCGTAGCCCGTTTGTTACTCTTCATGGAGGAAGACTGGCTGAAATCTCTCTCTCTGAAAGAGCTCGAAGAAATCGGCGCGCACAGACTGGCTGATACGCTCGGCAAAATTGAGCCGAATGCCAAGCCCTGCAAGCTGACCCGCGAGCTTAGTTCTGCCGGTGATAAATGGCGGGAGGAGTACGTCTCCATGGGGGTGTATGCCCTTCCCGGCAAACCGGTATCGGTGAGCATTCCCGGGTGCTTGGTCGGCAAGGGGCTGGAGGTGCAGGTAGGCCACCACTTCCCGGAAAAGCATCTGCCGCTTATCAGCATGCCCGGCACGACACGGCGGTTTACGCTGGATAAAGAAACCACCACCTTCATCAGTCCGCACGGCGGCATCATGCTGCTGATGGTTCCCAAGGAAGTAGCCCTGGAGAACACACCCATCGGCATCGACGGCGCCATTCAGACGCCCCGTTTTATCCTGGGCAAAAATTCAGACGAAGAGTGGAAGAGCCTGCGCACTGCCCCTGCCCCCTGGGGTGAGCTGGTGAGCGAGCATCTGGTGCTGCTGGTGCCAAGAGATGTGATGCAAAAGCTGGACAATCCCACCGCCCTCATGACATGGTGGAACGAAAACTGCCGAGATTTGGAGGATTTCTACGCCTACTATCCCAAAGTTGCTTTCCGCATGCACTCCGGTCTGTATGCGGAGGAAGGCATTTCTTTCTGGCCGCTTCACTGGGATGTGCAGAATGTGCCCAACCTGCTGGATTTGGAGGCGATGAAGGCAACCAACTCTGCCCTCTTCCTGCATGAGCACGGTCACCACTGCGACTTCTGGGAAATGGAGCTCTCATTCTGGGCAGAATCCACCACCAACTGGGGCGGCTACTACCTGAAAGCCAGAGAAGGCAAGGCTTTCGACTGGAAAGACTCTCACGATTTACACCTGCGCAACCTTTTTGATCCCACCAACAAGAGCATGCTGGAAATCATGCAGGAAAAATGGTACAAAATCAGCACCAAGGGCACTCACCACTGGTCATACCCCATCACGTCCATGATGATTGCCTACGCGGAAGACTTCGGCTGGCCCTGCGTGAAAGCAGCAATCAAGCGATTCCGAGATGTGAACGACCCGCTGAACAAGTGGGACTTCATTGACACCTCAGACTATGACCAGGCCAAGATTGACCGCTATCTGATTTCCCTGTCAGAAGCAGCCGGACGGGATGTGCGCCCCTACTTTGCGCATTTCAAACTGTTCCCCTCCTGCGGTACGAATCTTTATCTGGACTCTCTCAAACTGCCCAAGTGGGATATGACCTACTGGGTACAGCCAAAGGAAACCGGCACCGGGAAAAATATGTCCCTGACCATTCCCTGCGGTAAAGACACCTTGCTGAGTTTCGCCAAAGAATCGCGCATTCTCTGGCTCTCGACTACCGCCAAGGGCGGCAAGGTGGAGTACCGAAGCAAGGGAGAAGCCGTCTATACCCCGGCCCCCGGTTTCAGCGGAGAGGACACCCTCACCTATGAGCTGTACAATGAATACGGTATCACCGTGAAGAAAACCCTCACAATTAAGGTGGACTGAGATACCTTTGCCCTGTCCCCGGCAGGTTTTCCGCCTCTTTCGGCTCTTCCGCGTCCCTTGCGGAAGAGCCGCTTTATTTTTATCAGGAAAAAACGTCGAGCACTGCGGGTTTAAAACGGGGCTATCCGCACTCATTTTTTTCTTTACCTGCCAAGCTTACATGGTATACTTGAAGAGTAGTCTGAAAAATTCCATGAAACTGCATCTTCCTTTGCCGCTCCGTAAATGTATCTTGTTGCTTAGTGTTGCAGCAGCCGCTGCCCCGACAGTGTGGGCAGGTGTCATGCATGAGGATATTGCCCAGCGCACCTACGCCGATTTCGGTCAGAACCGCGGACGCTTCAAGGTAACGGGCGTGAGCAGCATGCTGCAGGCCATCCGAGAAAAAGACGGCGGTATTGTCATACCGGATACAAACCCGAATACAGAAGACTACAAAATCTCCCTGGAACAGGGAATGATTGATTTTTCCGGCGTGCTGGATTACGGTCAGAGCATGCAGTGCCAAGGTGCAGCTGCGGCTTTCGGCAGCAACTATCTGGTAACGGTTGCACACAACCCCACTTTCAGTGCCATGTTCGGCGGCTACCAAGTGGGCAAGGAAAACACCATTAAGTATGGTATCGTCCATTCTTCCGAAAAAGACCACGGCAGCTCTGCAGACTGGGCGCTGTACCGCCAGAATAAGATTTTCACGGATGTAGTCGGTGCTCAGAACTACAGCGGGGTCACGTCTGAAAGCGAAGATTTGGACGGCAACGGCGAGCCGGACATCAAAGACCAGTTGCTGGGAGAGCTGATGTACCGCGCCGGTGCCGGAGCCATGTGGTATTGGATGCATGATGGCTCCAACATTGTTTCCGGCGATCCGTATACCTATATCATCGGCGGCGTCTCCACCATCAAACAGGTTGCCATCACGGATGAAGGCTTCATTTTTGCTGCATGGAACATGGACAACAAGGAAGGCGGCGTTTCCCCTGCCAATCCCCTGCCCACCACCGCAGGCGGCGGTGACTCCGGTACCCCGGTCTATATATACAACAAAGCCACGGGGCAGTATGAGTATTTCTTCTCCGAACGTGCCACCAACTTCACCACCTACAACGTAGGCCACGGCTCCATAGACTTTGCGAATGAGACGCTGGACATGCACAGCCGGGTGGTCGACATGAGCAAGACGAACACTGCCTATCTGAATGCCGTCAGCGGAGGGACCGGCACCATCACCGTGGGTGACACGGAAATTGAACATCTGGCCGTCAACTCCGGCTCCCACACCTGGAAAAACCTTGCTGCCGAAAAAGACAAAGACAACTGGTTTGCCTACGACAACGGGTACCAGAACGGCATCAGCGGTCTGGGCAGCACCCACAACCTGATTTTCAACGGTGCGGGCAGCTCCACGGAGCATCAGATTATTTTGAACGCCACCGTAGACACGGGCGTGGGCTACACGGAGTTTAACAAGGGCAAGTTCATCATCAAAAACGCGGAAAACGGCAACTACATGCTCAATTCCGCCGGTTATGTCATCAATGATGATGCAGAGGTGCATGTGCAGCTGACGAACGACGCCAATTACATGCGCGAATGGCGCAAGAACGGTGCGGGTGACTTGTACATCGAGGGCAGCGGCGACAACAATATCCTGCTGGCCGTGGGCGGCAGCGGCACCACTTACCTGAACCGCGACGGCGGCTATGCTGCCTACAATGTGATGGCAGCCAGCGGTGCTACCGTGGTCATCCGCGATATCAAGCAGATTGCCCGCGACTTCACTTTCGGTCTGAACGGCGGCACGCTGGACATGAACGGCAACAGCATGGACTGGTACACCAAGAACACCAACATTGCAGCCGACGGCTTCAGCATCAATGCCCTGACGGATGATGCCATCATCACCAACACCTCCGGTACTGCCACGCTGGTGTACAAGCAGAGCGGGGAAAGCACCTGGAAAGGTTCGCTCAAGGACACCGCTACCGGTGCCATTAAGATTGTAGCAGATGCAGGCGCCGGCTCCGTGTGGACCATGAACAGCATCGGCACGGATTTGTCGAACCATGCCGGCAGCAGCTTTACCATCAACAGCGGCACGGTAATACTGGCCGGCACCAATACCGAGCACGGTCCGGGTTCCGTCCAATACAGTAACGATGTCTGGAGCTCTACGGAAGACTGGCACTATGCAGATGCGAAGATGAATGTGACTGTCAATACCGGCAGCACTTTCCAACTCGGCAGCCACGCCCGCCTGAAAGGCGACATCACGGTTAACGGCGGCACCTATGTGATGAATGAAGGCGTGCGCCACCGCATGGAATATATTGAAGGCGGAGCATTCAAGGAAGACACCTATCAATGGTCTGAATACTATGGACACCATGGTGACACCATCCTGAACAACGGTACGCTGAAAGTGCAGTTTGATGCCTCCACCACCGCCAACAACACCTACGCCGGAAATATCACCGGCACGGGTACCGTCTCAGTGGATGCGGGTTCCGGCACACTCACGCTGACCGGAACGAACACCTTCACCGGTGCCCGCAGCGTGGAAAACGGCACCCTCATCGTGGAGGATGCTGCCGCTGCCGGTTCCGGAAAATGGTTGGTTAAAGACAAAGGTATCTTTGCCGCAAAGGATACAGACGGCTCCACGGCTCTGCAATACGTCAGCACGGATTCCACCGGTGTGCTTGCCCTGACTCAGGACCAGACCTCTCAGATTGATTTAACACAGCACAACAGCCTCATCCTCGGCGCGCTGGAAGGGCAGACCATCAACTACGGTTCCAAGGGAACCATCGAGCAGCTCCGCACCAACGCCAACAATGAATGGCGCCTGGGCGGCGGCGGCGGTGAACTGGTGGTGAACTACCTTCTCACCGGCAATAACAAGCTCGTTCTGGGCAATGGGCACACAAAGGGTGCTGTCACCCTCACCAACACCCGCAACAACTTCACCGGCGGTATTGATTTTGTCAGCAGCGGCGTGACGCTCAATTACACCGATCCGGCAGCCATTGATAAAGTCTCCCTGAATCTGACCTACGGCAACCGCGCCACCATGGCTCCGATGCTGAGCAACATCACGGCGGGGTCTGATGGTATTCTGCTCCAAAACGATGCGGATGCGGATATGAACCTCAGCAAGCACTCCAAGCTCTTCATCGGCGCTGAGGGGAATCTGAATTATACCGGCAACATTACCGTGGCAAACGGGCAGGATTACCGCTTCTCTGCCTCCAATGGCACCTTTACCGTCAATTCTGCGCTTCAGGGCAACCACAACATCATCGTAGATGCCCAGGGCTATACGGGCGGCACCGTCAAACTCACGAACATCAGTCCCATCACCGGTTCCGTCACCGTCACAGGTGCCGACGCCTCCTCCGGCGTAGCGGCGGGCAATATCACCCTGCGAATCGACCAGGATAACCTGCTGAACAACGCCACCGGAGTCTACCTGAAGAACGGTGGCAAGCTCGAGATTGGCGACTCCACTCAGCATATCGGTCATCTGGAACTGGAAGCAGGAAGTTCCCTCATCGGTAATCGACTGGAAAGCGCAACAGACACCAAAGCCAGTGAATTGTATGTGACAATTGACTCCATCAATGATATCAAGGGCATACTGAATGTTGACACCATTCACAGATACGGCGACAGCACCCTTGAGCTGAACAACGGAGCCTATAATGCCAGCAATCTTAAATATCGCCAACTCATTATCGAGGAGGGAGATGTCAAAGTCACGGCTGATTACGCACAAATAGGCAACGTCAACATTCGCGGCAACAAATTTGACATCAATGGCCATTATCTGTACACAGGTAGCATCACAGCAGAAGATGGAGCAATCATTGATGCCTCCAAAGCGGGCTCTGAGATTGGGGCCTATACCTTCGTCACAGCCACAAGCGGCACAGCCACCCTCTCCTGCGGCTCCAATGATATGGTATTCCGCAGCATTATCGGTGCCATGGAAGGCGCCACGCTGCGTCTGACTGGCACGGGCAATTGGGATTTCAGCTATACAGGCTATAACGAAGGCGGCGGCACGCTCAGAATTGAGGATGCCAGTAAGGTAAAATTCTCCTACGGAGCTCTCCCATCCTCAAATAAAAGCTATGACGGGTCCTCTCCCTACACGGTGGGGGTCGGAGTCAAGGGCACTCTGGAGCTGGCGGAAAGCGTCACATCACTCCAAGCCGCAGCCCAATGCCATGTTCAGGAGCTGAGCTTTGACACCATCAAACTCAATGGGCAGAATCTGAGTCTGGAAGAGACAACCAATCAGGCCGTATGGAGAATCAATAATCTCCAGGCCACAGAAAACTCCACTATTACCTGGACAGCCTCCCACACAACCACATCCAGCTATCTTGTTCCCGGAGCCGGAGAATACTGGGATACCGTCACAGAGACAAATTCCTCCCGCTTGATTTTGCAGGGTGAGAATTCATTTGCCGGCAATGTCATTGCAAGAAGAACGGCAAACGGAGCTGCCTACAACAGCTATGTGGAGCTGGCACATGACAAAGCACTGCAGAACGGCACGCTCGAACTGCAGGGCTACAACGGTTCCAACATGGCATTGGCCGTCAATACGGATAACGCACAAATCAAGGGGTTGAACGGCAATGCGCACACCCTGGCATACGGTGGGGCATCTTACCGAGTCAATCAGGATGCGGCGCCCACATCCACGCGCAACAGCACGCTGCACATCACCGGCGACGGTACCTATGAATTCAAGGGAGCCGTGAACGGGCTGAGCATTGCCATGGATGGCAGCGGCACGCAGAAGTTCACCGGCAGCAATATATCCGTTGCCAACATCCACGCCAACGCCGGGCGTCTGGAGTTCTCTGCAAACACCGTGGTGACCGACACCATCTATCTGGGCAAGGGTGGTATCCTGAAGATGGGAGAAAGCTACAATCTGAATGAAGGCACCACTCTGGCCATCATCGGCAACCGGGGCGCATTCGAGAGTACGCTCGTGCTCAACGGCGGTACGCTTGCCTTTGATTCTGCAGCCCTGAACGCCGGGACTGCACAATTCAACGGCACCATGCAGTTTGCAGAGGGCCACAACACCCAGACCATCGGCATCATCAATCCGACCGAGCTGATACTGGGGCGCACCTACACCCTGCTCTCCAACGATTGGACCGGCAAAACCGCTACACTGGACACAACGACGACTGACTACCTGCAAGGCAGTTTCACGGCAGATGGCACAGGGCTGAAGCTGACGGTGACCCTGGCCAATGGATTTGCGGAATGGAAAGGCAGCAACTACGATGTCTTCGCCGCCGGCAACACGGTACTGTTCCGCGATACGGAGGCAGCAAAGAGCCTCAACTTCACCACAGCAGCAACGGCAGCAGGTCTTCGTTTCGTCAATGATGAGACCTACACGTTCAGCGGCAGCGATGTCACGCTGAGCGGCGCTCTGCAGATAGACAGCGGCAAGCTGGTGCTCAACAACAAGCTCACCGCCGCTTCCTATCAAGCTGCCGGAGAAAATCTGGAAATTGCAGAAAGCGGCACCCTGCATCTGTCTCAAACGCTGACCAAAGATGAGAATAATGTTGCCAAGGTAGACAACATCACCGGTACCGGCACACTGCAGGTTCACTTGGATAATACGTATAACAACAAGCTGGGTATTACTGACAGCTTCTCCGGCACAACACATGTGCTGGAAGGCAACCTCTCGCTGGACGGCAGCAGCTTCGGCAACACGCTCCGACTGGCCAATGGTGTCAATGCCCAAATCAGCAGCGGAACAACCATCAACGGCAACATTGTACTGGATGGCACCAGCGGCATTCACCAAAACAGCGGCAACAATTTGACCATCAACGGCTCGGTTTCCGGAAGCGAAAACAGCACATGGAATCGCCACGGCGGCGGTACGCTGACCATTAACGGTGAGGTCAACCTGGGCACGTTCGATATCAATGCGGATCATACCACCAACAACTTCAACGGCAAAACAAGTGTGGGAACGGTCATGATTGACCAAAACAACTCCGGGATGACCTTTGCCGCTGAAACCACTTTGGGAACCGTCACCATCGGTCAGCACAACAATACGCTGAACTTCAATGGAAAGACAACTATCGGCACCCTGAATATTGGCAGAGAAGGTAACAGCACAGACAAGCTGACCGTCAATGTCAATGCAGACACCACAGCAAATACCGTCAATCTCATCTATAAGGATGCAGTCCTGAGCGGCAGCGGCAAACTCAGCGTCGGGCACTTCAATATGGGCACTGTCAGGAGTGTTAGCATTGACGGTCTCCATATTGCCGAGACCTCTGCCCAGACACGCACATGGGACAATCATACCGTTCTCCTGAAAAACGGGGCGGTATTCGATACCCGTGATTCCTACTACAATCACAGCTCCGGTACACTCACCATCGGGGGGAGTGATGCTGACGGTGCCATGTATGTGAAAGGCATCTGCCTGATGCCGAATGATCTCCAGGGTGCTACTTCGATACTCAACGTATCAGAAGGTGCCCACCTCATCATCAGCGGAGAGAAATCCGGCACAACAGCTTCCGACTTCGTGCTGGCTGTGGGTGGCGAAAAATCCCAGTTGACAAGCGGTTCCAACAAAATCAACATCAACGGTACGCTGACCTCCAATGCATCCATGACCCTGTACTACAAGTCTGCCGATGTCACGGTGGGAGATGCGGGCAGGTTGAACCTGCTCAGCGGGCTGGAACTGAAAGGCACAGCTTACAATGCCTGGGTCAACGGTGGCGTGAAAGGCAATCTGAACGTTCTATCCGGCGGTCAGCTGTACGCCGCAGGCGGTACCAACCGCAGCGAATTTGTGGTTTCCTTTGCTGCCGACACCACACTGGGGGCTATCGGAGAGGCGGATTCCACCGTCACCTTCAGCAACAACATGAGCTGGGGAACAAACGGTACGGATGGCACCATCACCATTGATACCGCAGCCACCACGGCAGATGAGGACCTCCTCCTGACCCGCAGTGCGGACAAGGGCGTGACGGTGGACATGACCGGAAACATCTCGCTGAAAGGCAATGTGACTCTGGATGTCATCGGCAGCGGCACGCTGAAGCACAAGAGCGTATTCAACAATACCGCCGCTATCCGTGTACAGGAGAGAGCAAGCCTGGCAGCAGAAAGCGATGTTAACACTGCCGTGGAGCTGAACAAAGGTAGTCTGCAGCTGAACAACGCCTCGCTCAAGGGCAATAAGGCAGCGCTCAGCGTGAATGAATCCGGCAGCATCCGCGCCACGGGCGGCAGCAACACCATTGAAACCAATACGGTACTGGGAGACGGCGCCACTATCACCTACGATGTGGCAGAGGGAGCCACCCTGAGCTCCACCGGTCAGCTTACGGCAAGAGATGCACGCGGCAACCTGGTCAAGCTCGGAGCCGGTACGGCAGATATCAACAATGCTGCCAATGCCATCGCCAATATCCGCGCAGATGCCGGAGAGCTGCGAGTCTTCGGCTCTTCCACCTATGATTTGCAAGACTTGCAGGCAGCCACCTCTGCCAAACTCGGATTCTATGCCGGAGTTGTGGGAGACACCGTCAAGGAAGCGAACATCCGCATCAACGGCACGGCAACATTCGGTGCCGGAAGCACGCTGAATGCCAATCTGATCCTGACCACCGGCTCCACACTGGAGCTAGCAGAGGGCGGATTGTCAATGGGCAGCACGCTGACGCTTCAGGAGGGTATTACGCTGGGTGAAGACACCTTGGAGCGTATACATTCCCTCTCTAAGGGCGAATCCACCACGCTTTTCACCGGATTGGACGGTCTGACACTGGGTAACAGTGAGTATAAGAGCATCACCACAGAGGATTCCGTTCTGGCGGCCCCGTACTTCAGTAATCTGGAAAGCAACTATATTCTCACCTACACCGGCACGAACGATGGCAGTCTCAACATCACGATGATGATTCCGGAGCCGACAACCGCTACACTGAGCCTGCTGGCGCTCGCCGGTCTGGCCGCACGCCGCAGACGCAAGTAACACGTCTTACTCGCTGAAATTCTGTATTACACAGCCGCAAGTTCAGGACACCCGCACAGCAGAAACCCTGCTGCCGTCCTGAACTTGCGGCTTTTCTCGGCATGGACTTCACTACAAGCTCCCTTAGTCGGTAGTTGCTTGCAAAATTGGTGATTTTACTCTTTTTTATGCTATTTGCGCATCAAAATACTCGCAAATCTTAAGAAAACGGCAGACATCGGCATCTGATTCTGAGAAAAGGTCTTTCTCAGCTTGCAATTTTCTTAAAATATGCCATAATGACCATGCTTCTTCGTTCCGCCATGAAACGTACTCTTTTCCTTGCCTGTTTCTGTCTTGCTGCCTCAAGCGCGGTTGCCGCCATAGGGGATATTATCGACCCCAAAGTTAAACCGGCTTACCATGTTGATGGCATTAAAATGTCGGTAACTTACGGGACAACGAGTTGGAACTATGCCTCGGTGGTCCAAGCGGAATCCACCCGCTTGTACGACAGCAATAAAGGCGGGCCTTGGACAGGCAGCTACTCTGACGGAACGGAATACGACAGCCTCATGTGCTGGACTCACGTAGCCACCAATTCCATTCAATACTGGCAGGACGTGTACGGCGTCTTCTACAAAGACACAGGCAACAGGAAGGCAACCGATTCCAACTCTTCCCGTGAACTCCCCAACGGATACATCGGCCAAGAAAACATATACGAAAGCGGCTCATACGTGGACGTTAACAACGCCCGCGAGCTCAATATTGCCAAGGTCTTTTACAACAGTTGGAAAAACACAGGCGGTTCATTTGGCGATGCTGCCGATTGGTTCTTCAAGGCAGACTCCACCACAAACCCGTGGGACGCAAACGGCAAGTGGACCTACGCCCAACCGCATCCGAGCAAGGACTACGACAGTACCTTTTCCTGCGGCACTCCCGGTGGGTACTATTCCGAATACTTCGGCAACGGCAACTCGGGCAGAGATGCCTTCGTGACCATCAACGCCGCAAGCAATACCTCTGCAGACAATTCCACCTTCGCCTATAACGACAGAGAAGCTATCAAACAGGCGCTTCTTGCCGGGCTGGGCTTTACCAAGCAGGATGACGGCACCTATATCCAAACCCAAGAGGGCATGCTGGCGGCTCTCAGTCTCAGCGGACATGTGCTCAATTGCTATGGTTTCACGACTGATGCCAACGGAGTCCTGAACACCGTCCTGATTGCCGATGGTGATAACGGAACAACTCGCCTGCAGGAATTGCTCATCAAGGAAGTAAACGGCAAATTGGTTCTGTACAGAAGCATCAGCTCCGCATATATCAACTCAAGCACCTACATTGACGGGGTATCCTATATCAACACCCCGGAGGTTCTCCAAAACATGCTGAAGGAATACCGCAGCATGGATGAAGCAGCCGTGTGGAACGGCAAAGGCATCAACGGCGTCTGGGAAACCCAGGTGGATGTGGTCGACAGCGAGATTGCCGATGAAAAGACCGGCTGGGACGTTCTGGTGAACGGAGACAACATCGATGAAAAGCATCACGATTACTACCACGGCTATGCGCTGGAAGGACGCAAGGTACGCTTTGACGACCACGCTGCTGCCGAAAACCGCCAAGTCACCATCAAGGGCACGGTTAAAGCAGAGCAAATAGAAATCGCAGCAGAAGGCTATGAGTTCGTAAAAGGAGAGAATGGGGCTATTGCAGCCGGGGCAAATCTGAAGATTCGCAGCGGCGCCAGCCTGCACAGCGGCGTGGAGCTGAACCTTAAGGACCTTTCTCTGGAAGCCGGAGCCTGCCTGAGCCTGGAAGAAAGCGTAGGCATCGTCAAGGTTGCCGGTGAGTTCCGCGTAGAAAAACCCGAGATGGCCGTGTTCTCCATGCGCAACAGCACCCTGCCCTCTGCAGACATCTCTGCAGATTTGGATTTGACGGAAGCCTCCGTTGTGCTTCTGGAAAGCACGGTCAATATGAACGGCCATAATCTTCTGCTCAATCCGGATACCGCCATCACGATTCGTTTGGATACAGATACCCCCGATTACATTCCTTTCTTCACCAATGTGGGTGAGCTTGAAATCGCAGGAGAAGGTCTGATTGAACGAGGCACCGACCTGACAAAAATACTCAACCTCACCTACACTGGCAACGAGGGCGCCCCCGATTCCATCAGGCTCATCTACAGCGATAACGGCAACATCTCCCTGATGATTCCCGAGCCAGCTACTGCTACACTTTCTCTGCTGGCTCTTGCCGGCCTGACCGCCCGCCGCCGTCGCAGGTAGACAGAGAACCGCCATCTGTTTCAACAAACCGCTATTCTTGATGAAGAACAGCGGTTTTTCTTATTTTTGTAACAGTCTGCATCTTTTTTTTGCGCCCGCATACAGATACCTTTTGACAGAAATATGATGACTCGTCCAATTTTGCTACGCTTACTCTGTTTAGAAAGATACTTTTAGCTTGATTTGTGAACAGGAAAAGAATATTGTGCAGGTAGTCCTTGTCTTTTCTGATAATTATCAACCATATTCTCCATTTTATACGATGAAACTGCATCTTCCATCCGTTTTCCGCAGGCTGCTGCTCAGTGCCATGGCAGCAGCTGTTACCTGTTCCGTTTCCTATGCTGATACTACTTACCTTGCTGAGGGAATAGATTTGGATAACATCATGAATTCTACCCGATTCTACGATTCCGGAAAAGGGTATTTCTTAGACTGGGTTCAGTATGGGAAGAATTATCTCGGAGAATTTCAGGAGTATTACAGAAATCAAGGTTCATTGGAAATCCTGGGAGATTTGTACGAAAGAACGAATAAGAATGGCACGACTCTTGCGGCAAAGATGCAACCGCTGACTGATGATAGCAATACCTGTTGGGCTCAGGCCGCGATGAATTTGGTTGAATATTGGCACAGCTATTACGGGGTGTTCTGTAAAGATGAACGAGTATTGCCCTATGGCTACACGTATGATAAACAATATCTGAAGATGCTGGGAGGGTCGTTGTCACTCAAACAGAGCCTCATCTTTCAGGATGTATTCTCAAATGATGGAGACACCCTGGATTCCTATCTCGACTGGTTTATGTTCGGTGACGACCGTCCATATTTCTCTACGATAGAAAAAAAAGGACAGGGCGGTTATTGGACGGAGTATGTTTTGAGTGACTACACGAGCGATTATGGACCTGTTCGTACCTTAACGACATTGAATAACCTTTTGCCGCAATATTTGGGTTATAAAAAAGTCAACGGCGTCTATGAGCGTTCAGCAAAAGGGCTGATCGCCTATCTTGCCGTAAACGGTACGGATGGATACGCTCATGCCATTACTTGTTATGGCATGATTTGTGATGAAGCAGGAAAGATAAAGGGTCTGTATGTTACTAATTCCGATGACCTTGAATATAAAATCTTTGCGCTGTATGTTGATTCTTCACTGAATTTGTATGTAGACGAAGCTCATACAACGAGATGGGAATACGCAGATGCATATTGGAATATTATTGAGGTTGGAGCCATATCTACACCGGAAATACTCCAAGAGATGCTGGCGGATTATGAGGATACGAGCAACCCGCTGATTTGGACCGGCAACTCAAGCAACGGCACATGGGATTTGGCCGCGGCTCCGACCACGGAAAAGCTGCCGGATAAAAGCAGCGGCTGGCAGGTGTATGCGAAGGATGGCTACTACCCCATTTACTTTGATTCCTCCCGAATCGTTGAATTCAATGATTCGGCATCCGCGAGTGCCGTATCCGTGCAAAACAGCGGCAAAGTAGCAGACTTTAAACTTAGAAACAAGAGCAAGACTTTCAGCTTTACCGGCAATAAAAACACATTGAGCGCAGACTCGTTCTCTGCATCCGGCGGCGGAGCAGCCACTTTTGCCTCCATGACGCTCGCCACGGAAAAAGCCACCGTGCAAAACTACAGTATTACCCTGAATTCCGGTGCAAAATGGACGGGTAAGGCGCAGCTTGATTCGGGGGGCAAATTGGTATTCAACGGAGGTTCCGCAGATTGGACTTCATTGACATTAAACAGCGGGTCTTCCCTGCAGTTTAAAACAACAACCTCTCTGAAAGCGACTGATTTCGTCGTTAACGGAAAAAGCTCTTGGGTTCTGAACGGAGGAATAAGCAGCTCTCCGTATGTTACGCTTACTGGACTTCCCGTCGCCGGCGGCAGCGGTCTCATCAATCTGGAGCTTAACTTACAATCTCCGGAAGAGGAATACTCATACGCTCTTATCAAGTTTGCGTCCGGAAGTGATCAGTGGAAGCCCCTCTTTGCAACACTAAGCGGCGCATTGCAGTATTCTGCGCTGGAATATGCCGGAAACGTGCTCTATCTGAAATACTCTTCTATTCCCGAAATCAGCTGGGACGGAATCGGTCTTACCTGGAGCAGCACTAAGTTGGGGAATAACAATGTCAGAACAAATGGGCAAAAGGTCTCTTTCAAAGGGAGCGCAAATAAAACCATTACGATCAGCGGCAATGTCTCCCCCTATTCCGTGCTGGTAGATAACAGCGGCTCGCTCACTCTGAGCGGAGGCAGCATTGTCGGTACGGCAAAGCTGACAAAAAAAGGTACCGGTACGCTTACGATTAAGAACACCAACACCTTCACCGGTGGTACTGAGATTACCGGCGGCAAGGTAGTACTCAATGCTGAGAACGCTCTGGGTACGGGGGCTATTTCCGTTTCCAACGCGGAGCTTTCCGCCACTTCCCGCATCAATGCCCAGGGGCTTACGCTCAAGAACAGCAAGATGACCCA
>JAZRBU010000037.1:0-27434 GCA_045635265.1 Akkermansia sp. | reverse complement strand
GAAGCTCCGGGTTAACACCCTGCGCCGGGTCTGTCGGCCTCCGCCACATCGTGGTCACGATGCAGCTCCGGGCTTTCCATGGCATTCTTGGTTGGGAACCGGGGGTTGCGCTGCTGACGCAGCTCCACCCCCGTCTACCTTCTGCCGTCCTGCGGACTCAGGATTTCGCACGCCTGCGGCGTGTATGTTTTTCAACCAATCCCCATTGGGCAAAATCTTTGGGACACATGTGATTTTATCTACAATTCTTCGATAATATGTTCGTTTTTCGTTGACTTGGTGAATGAGTCCGCTAAAATATCGGACGGATGCTCCACCGGAGCATAAATAAACAACAAAACTACTATGACATCATCAACAACGCCCGACAACACGGCCACCGCCGTAGCTACCAAATGGAACAACTCCCCTTTCTTTGCGCCCGACACCGTTGTGCTTGGTCTCGATATCGGCATTGAAGGCATCGGCATCACCGTCCGCCGAGGACAGGATTGGATTTACAGCAAAACGCTTCTCGTAGATTTGCCGGAAGCTCAGGCGCTCGCAGAACGCCGCGCTTTCCGAGCCTCCCGCCATGCCCGCAAAAACCGCAAAACGCGCATGCGCCGTCTGAAAGAACTTTTCCTCCGTCACAATCTCCCCTGGGTCAGTGATGATGTCATGTCCCGCTCAGACCCCTTCAAACTCCGACACCGCGCCATTACCGGAAAGCTCGCTTCCCGTGAGGCTCTTTCCATCTGCATCCGCTCCTGCGTTCTGCGTCGTGGTTATGATTATCTGGCCATGAGCGAAACGGAAACCGGCGGAGAATTTCCCTGGGGCGCAGACAGCTCCCTGAGCGAGGCATCAAAATGGCTCAGCACCACCTATGTGGATGCAGAAATGCGCCATCAGCTCATCTCTCTTGCCCCGCTCATGACCTACAAGAAAAAAGAGCTCAATGAGGAACAGGCAGAACTCTGGGTTGCCACAGTCAACGAGCGCTACGCCATGGCGGAAAGTGAGGGCATTCCCGCCACTCTGGCGGATTACGCTAAAAAGAAGCTCAACGACCGCAAGGCAAGAGGCCGCAACTTCCCTCGCTCCCATGTAGAGGAGCACCTCCGCACCATCATTCAGCGCCATACAGACCTCATCGATGATGCGGACGGCTTTACGGAAACGCTCTTCCTCCCGAATGACTCTAAGGAGAACAAAAAACGCGCCATTTTCCGCTACAACAGAAAAACGACCCAAGAAGCAAAAGATCATTATGAAACAAAGGTCAGGAAATGCCCCTACTGCTCTTGGCTTGAGCTGCCGGAGTCTCCCTGTGCCCTTTCCGGAAATACCGATATCCGCAAGTGGAAGCTCATAGATTTTGTCTCCACCCGCACCTTCGAGCTCATCTCGCAGAACAAGCTGCCGATGGGGCGTCACCGTCTTTCTGCAGAAGCCGTACAGGTTCTGGTGCAGGCCATCTCTCAGGAAGGTACCGGCTGGGGCGAGGCCAAGAAGGCCATGGAAGCCGCTCTCAAGCCTAACAAGCTCGCACCCAAGAGCGACTGGAACAAGGCTCAGCTGGAGCAGCTTTCAGACATCGTTTCCCCCTCCCCCATTCTCCGCAAGGGACGCAGCAGCATGTCCGCCGCCGCAGCGGCTGCCATGTTCAACGCGGCCACAAACAATGGTACCATTTTTGAACCGGAGCAGCTCGAGGAGTGGAAAAAGGAGAGCGGTCTGTACATTCACCGCGCCACCATTACCTCCGGCGGCGGCATCTATCCGCAGGTGCAAACGCTTCTGGGTTCACTGAAGAAAAACAGCTCCGTCTTCACCACGGATGGTTTCCTGCAGCGTCTCTTCAACAATACTTTACGGGATAAGCTGGGCAGCAAATCCGTTCCGGACTATTGTATCATTGAGTGCGTCAAAGACCCCGCCCCCAACAAAGATATCAAGGCTGAAATTGAGAAGAAACAAAAGGAGAATCGCGCCCGCCGCGAAAAACAGGCTGAAAAGTTCGGCAAGGTGAATGCCAGCAAGGCAGATTTCCTGCGCATGCGCCTCTTCTGTGAACAGGGCGGCTCAGAGAAGTCTCCGGCCATCTGCCCCTTTACCGGTCAACCTATCTCCGTTGCAGACCTCTTCACCGCCAAGCTCCAGCTCGCACACATTTACCCGGACTCCCGCGGCGGTCTCTACATGGCAGAAAACCTCGTCCTCACCACGCAGGAGGTTAATCTCGCCATGGCAGACAGAACTCCCTACGAAGCGGCAACGGCTGGGCTTCCGGGCTGGCTTTCCTGGTCGGAGATGATTGCACAGAGCAAAAAATTCCACTGGATTGATAAGAAACGCGAGCTCTTTGCTCATTCATCAAATGTCACCTTCCCGGATTTCAATAATATGACCCGCACCGCTCAGCTGGCCAGCGAGCTGCGCAACCTCGCCGCCATCTGGATGGGTATTGCGGGAGATGCAGCCCAAATTCGGGAGCGCATCGGCAACCCTGCCGGCATCTATACGGCGGCGGCGCGTCTGTGCTTCTTCGGTCCGGATTATAAAAAGGACAGAACAGACAACAACCACCACCGCTGGGATGCTGCCGCCATGACCTGCATCCCGCCCACTGCTCTCAATGATGTACGCTACGGCGGCATCTTCCAAACAGAGCTCAACGGCAAGGGGAACCGCCGTCTCATGTGCATCATGGGGCTTAATACGCCGGACTTTGCGGAAGTCAGAAAAGACGGCCTTGAATGCCCGCTCATTAAGATTAACAGCCGCAGCAAGTACAAATCTCTCGGCGACAGCACCTTCTGGCGAGTGGATAAGGATGGCATGACCAGTCAGCGCACCCCGCTGGATCCCGGCACCATCAAAGCCAAGGAACTTTCCGATACGCTCCGTAAAATGGGCATCCCTTCCGACCAGATTCCTTCGGAAAAGAAGATTGAATGCTGGCTCACTGATTGCCAGGCTGCCACTAAGGACGACTCTGTCGTCATCAAGCCCCTCCGACTCAATAACGGTACGCCCATCCGCAGTATCTGGAAGTTCGGCAGCAAGGGTAATCTGGATAAATCTCCCCTGGGCTGGAATGGCATCATCACGGAAAATGATAAGTTCGACCAGCTCCGCAGCCTTTCCGCATCCAACGACCGCATGGAACTCTGGCTCGGATGGAACGCTAAGAAAAAGCAGTGGGAATACTACAAGCGCATCATCCCCACCGCTGCTGCCCTCGCCGGGCTCAAGCGCATGGGGCTCCCCTGGCGCGGCACAAAGAATGCTCCTCAGTACCTGCTGGACTTGCTCCAAAAACGAAAGGCGCGCGATTTGAAAGAGTTGCTCTGCGGCTCTCTTCCTCCTCATGCCGTCAAAGTGGCAACCTTCCGCAAGGGCGATACCTTCCTGATGGATTTTGAGCTTGATACCAAATACATTGAGAAGTTACAGAAAAAAGGGCCTGTTAATATGGAGGATTTCCCGAAAATTATTACTACTTGGGGGGGTGTTTCTGCTATCAAAAGTGATGGAGAGCTCGAAATTAAATGCATTACCAGAAAAGACCGCAAAGCATGCAGGCCCAAAGCTCTTGCTAAAATTGCCCTATTAGTCAACTTAACACAGAATCCTACAGCTCCAGCACACGAAACAACAATCTGATATGATACACCACCTCATCCTGATGGACGAGGCGGCTGATTTACGGATTAAAGACGGATTACTAGCCTGCGGCGATAAGCGAATCGCCGTACAGGTGCTGGGTTCTCTGCAATGTCTGGCTTCACACGCCCGGTGGAGCCAGACAGCGCTCTGTACTGTAGCGCAGCAATGTCCCGTCATCATGGCTCAGTGGGACAAGCGTTCCGGTAAATGGCTCACCTCCGCGCTCCTGCCCCGCTGTCGCTATGTGAATCCGGATGCCACCTTCCGCCTCTGCACCCTCAAACCACGCCACAGCACTCAACTGGCATCTGATTTACTCTTCACCAAGGTAAACAACCAGCATTCCCTCATCCGCTCGCTCGAGCCCTCGCTCTCCCCGCTGCCAAAGCTTGCGTCCAACTCCTTTAACCGCATTCTTCGATTGGAAGCCAAGTGGGCCCGCTTCTTCTGGGCAAAATACTTTCTGGCCGCCTCGCAGGACCTTTTCGTGCGTGAGAAGCGCAAGGCACAGGCTCCGCTCAACGTGGCACTCAACTACGGCTACGGATTCCTCTACCACGCCTTGGAGTGGCAGTGCATTGCCTCCGGGCTGGAACCCGGCATCGGTATCATCCACCGCCTGCGCCGCAGCCGCCCCAGCCTTGCCTGTGATCTCATAGAACCCTTCCGCTGCTGCGTGGAGCTCTATGTCATGCGGCATCTGGATGAAATGCATGACATCAAGTTCATGGCAGGACGCTTTGCGGAAATGATGGAAGACTTCTGGTGTTACCAGGATAAGCGCTTTCGCCTGCGCACCATCATCCGCCTGACGGTGGAATCCTTCGCCCGCGCCCTGCTCACGCAGAATCCTCACGCTTTCCGTCCCTTTGTGCTCCATGCTCGTGATGCTTGCCTATGATGTGCCGGAAACCAAACACCAGACCCTGCTCCGCAAGGAGTTTGAGGCCTTGGGCGGTATCCGCGTACAGTACAGTCTTTACCTCTTTGAGGGAGAAGACCATGAAATTGACCGAGTCATCCGCTACATGCGCCGCGTAGCAGCTCAGGTTCCGGAAGGAGATATCCGTCTCATCCCCATGGAGCGCGCCGTCTGGGAACAACAGGTTGTTCTTCTGGGAGAATCCGTCGTCAGAGAGCCTCGACCATTCCCGGAATTTGTCCTTTTCTGGTAGCCATTTTACGGCTGTTTTTTCCAATCCGTGAAAACTAAGAAGCATCCAAGTTAATGATTTTCAATAACTTGGATGCTATCTTATATCATAATGACTCGTTGGAGTCAACTTCAGAACCGAGGTGGTGACGGGGTCGTATAATTCGGCGGTATATCATAATGACTCGTTGGAGTCAACTTCAGAACGGTGAAAGACTACGCAAGAGCCCGAGGAATTATATCATAATGACTCGTTGGAGTCAACTTCAGAACCGCTTTTCCGTTATTATGTAAACCGGAAAGGATATATCATAATGACTCGTTGGAGTCAACTTCAGAACACTTGCAACGGTTGAATAACCTACATGAATCTTATATCATAATGACTCGTTGGAGTCAACTTCAGAACGCAGGGTGTGGAGGTGGTGGCTGAGATACGCGTATATCATAATGACTCGTTGGAGTCAACTTCAGAACATGGGTGTTGATTGAGTTAGGCTTCATCACTTTATATCATAATGACTCGTTGGAGTCAACTTCAGAACAGCTTTATCAGCGGATTATTGGGCAGAATACGTATATCATAATGACTCGTTGGAGTCAACTTCAGAACCCTTTTGGCTCAATGGCTTTGTTTCCCCGTGTATATCATAATGACTCGTTGGAGTCAACTTCAGAACCTCGCGCGCTTTAGGGGGCTTTATAAATTCATATATCATAATGACTCGTTGGAGTCAACTTCAGAACATATGTTCATGCGTTGATTTTGGCGATTTCGTATATCATAATGACTCGTTGGAGTCAACTTCAGAACTGGTGGTGAATGCCGGGGATGCTGCCGGGAGTTATATCATAATGACTCGTTGGAGTCAACTTCAGAACAGCGCGGCCAGCGCATAACTCTCGCCTCCGTATATATCATAATGACTCGTTGGAGTCAACTTCAGAACTAACTCAATCATTCGGGAAGAAGCATTCCGTTATATCATAATGACTCGTTGGAGTCAACTTCAGAACTATGGCTTGCGGGTGGAAAAAGCATGATTTTTATATCATAATGACTCGTTGGAGTCAACTTCAGAACGTGGCTCTTTCCGGAGGTGCGGGCTACATCATTATATCATAATGACTCGTTGGAGTCAACTTCAGAACGATTCGGTGCAAGGGTGTTCCCGGTGGTTACTTATATCATAATGACTCGTTGGAGTCAACTTCAGAACCCGCTGACACGGGGTTGACTACATGCCAAGATATATCATAATGACTCGTTGGAGTCAACTTCAGAACCGGTTATGGCGAATCGTGCTTGCCATGCGGTCTATATCATAATGACTCGTTGGAGTCAACTTCAGAACGGCAAAAGGGGCCGGGATGGTTCGTCAATTCTTATATCATAATGACTCGTTGGAGTCAACTTCAGAACTGTGTTCATGTGCGTATAACGTGGGGTATTATATATCATAATGACTCGTTGGAGTCAACTTCAGAACATTCTCGTTCGGTGGTTCGGGAAGCTTCTGATTATATCATAATGACTCGTTGGAGTCAACTTCAGAACAATCTCCGACATCACCCTGGTAGACTCTTTTATATATCATAATGACTCGTTGGAGTCAACTTCAGAACCCACGCCCGTGATGCTCCAGCGCACCCCATCCATATATCATAATGACTCGTTGGAGTCAACTTCAGAACAAGCTGCTGACCCGCTTCGCTCTCTCCATCAGTATATCATAATGACTCGTTGGAGTCAACTTCAGAACACGGGTCGCGGAGTGACATCGGGGAGACTGTTATATCATAATGACTCGCTGGAGTCAACTTCACCACCTACAAAAATATGATGTGACATGCTTTTTGTCGCGCTTTACCCTCTTAACAGAAAGAAACCGCATACATCAAGCACCCCACCCGCGGCATAGAGCTGCGGGTGGGGTGGGTGGTGAAGATAGGGGGATGGGGAGTCTTATTTGAACTGCAGATTGACGGTGCGTGAGGCACCGGGGGCGAGTTCGAGAGACTCAAAGAGGATGAAGTCGTTGGTGAAGACGGCATCCTGGGCATCACAGCCGGAGACTTGGTCTGCGGAGACGGATTCCGGGAAGAGGATGCCGATGCGGGCCTTACCGCCCTTCTCTGAGGAGATGGTGAAGGAGGTGGACCCGGTCCAGGTAATCTTGAAGGCGGGCTTGGTGTTGGACTCGTTCACCATGGCGCGCCAGGTGGGATCTCCGTAAAAGGCAACAACGTCTCGGTCATGGACAAGGCCGAAGCAGTCCTTGATGACGGGGGAGATGACCTGCGGGGGGATGCCTGCTTTTTCAATATCCCGAACCATCTTGTACTGGGAGGCGCCGGAGATTTCTGCGGCGTTGAACTCTACGCTGAGGAGGGCCGGATGGATTTTCTGAGTGCGGTGCAGGATGAACTGGTTATTGAGGAACCAGGCTTCTGCCAGAGAGGTGCCCTCTGCATTGCCGAGGAGGGTGCCCATGGTGCCCCAGCCGCCTTCACCGTACCAGGAGGGGACGGTGTAGCCCACAACCTGGTTGCAGGTGTAGGTGGAGAGGGCGGTCATGGACATGCTGTCTGCGGTGTTGTAGGCATCCCCAAAGAGGCAGTTGCCGGCAGCAAGCCAGATGCGGGGCTCTCCATCCGGCAGAATGGGCTTGAGCTGTTTTTCAGAGACCCACTTGCTCACCTCCAGCGGTTGGCGCATGTACGCGGCACGGAGGGTATGGCCGAAGCTTGAGAACTGCTCCGGGGAGGCCTGGTAGAAGTAGCCGCCGGAGGGGAGGATGGCGCCGATGCTGAAGGGCATTTCCAGGTTGAACTGGGTGGCATGGCTGGAGGTGATGATGAGCTGGGGTTTCTCTTGCTGCAGCTCCTGTGCAAAGAGGGTCTGCAGCCCGGCGTTGAGCACGGCCTGCCCCTCCGGAGTCTCACGGCTGTAGAGGGTCTGCTGCGGCTCGGTGTAGCCGGTCTGGGCCATGACGGGTGCGCCGGACCAGTCAGTGATGCAGTAGCTGTGCTCGAAGCGGGAGGCATCCACATTGGTGGTGGCCAGCAGGCGTTTCATGACCAGCGGGTCCTCTGCCTTGGCGATGCGCAGGGCGTCCTCCGGCGTGCGGCCGGTGACAACGCCGCAGATGCAGTCGCCCCAGGGGTCATCATCCACACGGCGGACGGCGCGGTGGATATCACGGAAGAGCACGCGTGATACTTCCTCCGGGCGGGCAACGACGGCGGCGTAACGGCCCTTGCCTTTGAGCGGCTGCAGGGCGGCGGCGATGCTGTCTTCATCCAGCGCGGCGAGCTCTTGCAGGATGACGCTGCGACCGGCAAGCTCATGCTTCTGCTGCAGGGCAGAGATGACGTTTTTCCACTCTGCACCGCTCTCTGCGGTGGGTTTGGAGTAGATGATGACGTAGGTGCTCTTGCTCACCGCCGTGGCGGGAGCGGCGGCGGAAGTCTCTGCCGGAGCAAGGCCGGCAAACAGCAGGGGGATGAGGGGAAGTATGACCTTCATAACAGTTGTACAGGGGGTTACTAACGTTTTTATCAATGAATTTCTATCCAGGGGAGCCGATTGGCCATGGGAGCGCAATGCAGGCGGCAGTTGCTCAGTCCGCAGGAGTCCAGCGCCGCCTGCATGGATTCTGTGGCCAGGCGGGGGGTGTTGCACTCCGGGCTGAGGTGGCCCAGCACCACATGCTGCAGGCCGGGATGCGCCAGCTGCTGCACCAGCTCTGCGGCGCGTGCGTTGGAAAGGTGCCCCCAGTCGCCGCAGATGCGGTCTATGAGTGAGGGGGCGCGGCCGGAGTTTGCCAGCATCTCCGGGTCATAGTTGGACTCCACATACAGGGCATCCACCCCGGCAAGACGGCGGAGAATGTCTGCGGTGAAGGTGCCGGTATCTGTCACATAGCCCAGTTTTTTGCCGCCGTACTCAAAGAGGTAGCCGAAGGGCTCATAGGCATCATGCTGCACGCCGAAAGCGGTGACGGTGATATCCCCCACCTGCACGCGGGAGCCGTGCTCCAGGTAGGTGAAGGAGGTGTGCGCAGCCACGCCGTCGCGGAGGTCGCTCACCAGGTAGCGGCTGCAGTACAGGCGCAGGGCGTCCTTTTTGCTCAGGACGCCGAGCCCGCAGATGTGGTCATGGTGCTCATGCGTGAGAAAGATGCCGGAGAGTGAAGACACGGAGAGCCCGCATTCCTGCAGGCCCTTGCGTATGCGCTGTGCGCTGATACCGGCATCCACCATCAGCGTGGTGCCCCCGGCGGAGATGACGGAGGCATTGCCACGGCTGCTGCTGGCCAGAACGGAGAGTCGCATCATTGAGCGGACGGTGTTGCGCAGTAGGGGTTCGTTTCCTCCGGGGTGAGAGCCTCCAGGGGACGTCCGTTCAGCTTGCCGGTCTGGGCACGCAGGAAGGCGGAGATGGCTTCTACCTCTGACTCAGAGACGGAGCCGCCCACCTGAGTGGTGCACATGGCGCGCACGGCTTCCTCCAGAGTCTGCACGGTGCCGGTGTGGAAGTAGGGCGCGGTGAGGGCTACGTTGCGGAGCACGGGCACGCGGAACATATCCTTGTCTGCCTCACGCTTGGTGAAGTCGCGCAGACCGAAGGCGCCCTCCTTGTAGTCCTCCGGTGCAGCGGCGGCACGCAAATCACCGTGCGTGTTGATGTACTCAAAGCTGATACCGCCCAGCGCAGGGCCGGAGTGGCAGGTGGCGCAGCCGCGGCTCACAAAGGCATCCAGACCGGCTTTCTGCTTGTCGGTGAGGGCATCGCTATTGCCCTTGAGGTAGGCATCGAAGGCGGAATCCGGCGTGACCAAGGTCTGCTCAAAGGCGGCAATGGCGTCCGTGATGGTATCACCGGTGATGCCGGCATCTCCGTAAACCAAAGCGAAGAGGGTGCGGATTTCCGGGTCCTGTGCCAGCTTGGCGGCAATCTCGTTCCAGTCCTCAGGCTTGCTGTAGCCCATTTCCACAGGGTTGAGGGGCGGGCCGCCTGCCTGCTCTTTGAGGTTGGCTGCGCGGCCATCCCAGAACTGGCGGATGTTGCCGGCGGTGTTGTAGGTGGTGGGGGCATTCACGCCGCCCAGCTGCGGCAGGCCATCTGCACCCGGCACGCCCTCAGACTTGGAGAGGTTGTCCGTGCCGCCCTTGGTCAAATCATGGCAGGAGGCGCAGGAAACCTGATTATTGGTAGAGAGAGAGCCGTTGTGGTACAGGAGACGGCCCAGGTGGATGCGGGCTTTATCCCACTCAGAGAGCGTGGAGGCATCCGGAGCGGGAGAAATGGGGGCAAAGCGGCGCAGCGCTGCGCCCTTTTCCTTGTAGCGGTTGCGCAGGATGCTCACATCCAGCGGGGTGAGACGGGAACCCAGATGCACCATGGTATAGGCTGCCGGGGGCATGCGGCGGGTGGTCAGCACATGGTCCATCTTCAGGTAATCCACGTTAGCGGAGCGGATTTCGCTGTCGGGCACCATCTTGAAGGCACGCTGGGCGCCATCCACATCATGCGCCAACTTGCCGAAGGAGAGAGCATTCCAGAACTTGCTGTATGAGGCATTCGGGCCATGGCAGTCCGCACACTTCTGGGCGAGGATGGCCTGAGCAACCCGCTCCGCCTCTGCGCCGGAGAGCTCCGGGCTTTTATTACTGTCTTTGGCAGACTGCACCGCCATCTCAGACACGCCCACCATCACCGTTCCCACGGCTCCCGTGGCGATCAGCGCCAACACGTATTTCCAAATAGAGGTTTTCATGGCAAAAATCTGTTACGCGCACATTCTAACACAGGAAATGCAAGAGACGCAAGAAGAAATGACGACCGCCGCGACGGATTGACAGTATGAGGCGCAAAACAGTCCCGTCCAGGCCGGCAGAACAGGCGGCGGTATAATGCTGCGCGGCGCAACATCTTTGACGGGGGCCGGGAATAATCGATTAAATGCCTGCTATGTTGCGAATAATCATCCAAGCAAGGGCAGCATAGGCAAAGAAACGGAAAAAAGCGCAGTAATACCCCCTGCACTCCCAATTCTGCGCTTTGCACACGTGCACGGCAAACAATCGGACGTATTCCAGCAGCAGACCTATGAGAATAAAGGGAAAAAAGAAATTGTGGCGAAAAGCCTCAAGCGGTTCGCCATGCAACAGAGCCTGAAGAGCGCGGGTGCCGCCGCATCCCGTGCAGGCGATGCCGGTGTAACGGCGGAACCAACATCCCGGTGAGATTGCGGATACCCACCTGCTCACCAGCTCCGGCAGGCACAGGCACAGCACACCCACCACCGCAAACAAGATGCTCAACCCAATCAGCACCCACTTGCTGCAGGAAGAACTTGGCGTCCCGGGTTTCGGAGGTGGGGGTAATTCCATGGGAATATCCATTCAACAATGCCATACTGCCGGCGCAAGGCTCGACAGTATGGCAAAAAAGCAGAAAACAGGGTAATTACAGCTCTGTAAGGGTCGTTGCCATACCTAAGGCGATATAGCCCATCAACCCTATAACACTTATGGCAATATTCACGATATTGCATATTTTTGCTGTATTTGCGGCAGCTTTTGCCTCCTCATACCGTCCCTGCACCCAGAGAGTGTTGACAGAAGCAGATTTAACAATACAGAAGATTGCCAACGGCCAACAGCAAAGAAGCCCAAGGCAGCTCAGAATCAAATAATTGGAAGGTTTTTCACCCATTTCACCGGTCGGCACGGCAGGCGGAAACGGCACCGCAGCAACAGCAACATTAAGCCCGGGCAGCTGAGCAAGAGGTTTCCACTCTTTTGCCCCGGGCATACTAAAGAGGTACTCCGCCGTGATTTCTCCCTGCTCCAGCTTCTGACGGATTTCCTCCACCGTCAACGGACCGACAGGTTGTTGAGAACCGGGTTTAACTATGTAGTAGTCACTCATAACACATGCATCCTACACCCCAATTACCCATACAGTCAAGGAAGAATCACCCCCTGCCCCTATTTCTGACGGGGTAGGTTCCCGAGCCCGCCACGGCTACACTTTCCCTGCCGGCTCCGGCCGCCCCGTCTGCACGCAGCAGGCTGTGCGGTCAGCGGCTTTTCTTTTCATCATCCGCGCATCGGGTCGCAGATTTGTTAATTTCACTCAAAAAAGTCAACAAAAGTGTAATTTTTCAGCATTTTTTCATTTTTTGCACTTGCCTCTGCATCCTTTTTACTGTAAACTGCGTCCGGTGACTTTGGGCAGGTCTCTCAGCATTCCGTCGCGCGTGGAACCGGGTATCCCTGCAAGAGTTATCCAAACATCCCCAAAAATTAAAACATTACGCACACAATGAAAAGACTCTAATAGCGCTTATGGCTTTGGCCGGCCTTGCCGCCGCCGAAACCTACACCGCCAGCACTCCCGCAAAGAGTGCCGATGGAGCACAGGGTAATTACTACGGTTTTACCATGGCTTTCGATAACACCACATACCTGACCACGGATGTGCCTGCCGACGCCATGCTGAATCTGGACAGCATCACCCTGCAGACTCGCTCCAGCAACGCCACAGCAGGCGCCATGAAGGTTGCTGTATACAAGTACACGGGAGACAACACGACCGGTACTTACCTCGGCGTCTCTGAGACTACGCTGCAGAATGTAGCAGGCGACACGACCTACACCGTAAAGTTTGACGGCATCACGGTTAACTCCTCCGAACGCTATCAATTCCTTTACGTCGCGGCAGCCACCACGGAAGATCTTACTACTTTTGATGGTTACAAAGCTGCAGCCATGGCGTGGGGTACTGCTGTAACCAATTCTTTCAGCTCCCAAATCCCCGGTGGCTGGGGCACCTACAAGGGCAGCGGCATCAACAGCTGGGAGGGCAACTATATACCTGTCACAACGGTTACCCTGAGCACCCCCGTTGTTCCCGAGCCCGCCACGGCTACACTTTCCCTGCTGGCTCTGGCCGGTCTGGCAGCACGCCGCCGCCGTAAGTAAAAATCAATCACATTCTCACGTTGTCCGGTTTCCCGGAAGCGTGAAAGACAAAACCGCTGCCCCTCACCGGGCAGCGGTTTTTGCATGGCGCCCCCGCGCGCCGGAGTACTGACGGAGCGCAAGTGGGGCGAGCGCGCGCCATTGTCTTGACAAGGGAGAGGGTTCGCGCTATACTCACGCGCGTTATGTTGAACTTATATGATACACAGTCGGGGGCGATGAAGCCCGTGCAGGCGGAAGACGGCAAGCAGCTGCGCTTCTACTGTTGCGGCCCGACCGTGTATGCGGCGGCACACATCGGTAATTTCCGCACCTTTGTGGTGCAGGATGTCTTCCGCCGCGTGGTGGAGCTGGGCGGTCTGCGCACCAAGCATGTGCGCAATCTTACGGACGTGGATGACAAGACCATCCGCAACTCTCAGGCTCAGGGCATGCCGCTGGGTGAGTACACCGCCAAGTGGACAGCCAAGTTCCATGACGACTGCAAGGCCCTGAACTGCCTGGTACCGCATGTGGAACCCAGCGCCGTGGGTCACATCCGCGAGCAGCTGGATATTGTACAGAAGCTTATGGACGGCGGGCACGCCTACCGAAGCGAGGACGGCTCCGTCTACTTCCGCATCTCTTCCTACACGGAATACGGCAAGCTGGCCCACCTGGACCGGCAGGAACTGGATTTGGGCAAGACGGCCAACACCCGCGCCGATACGGATGAGTATGAAAAGGACAGCGTGGCCGACTTTGTGCTGTGGAAAGCCCGCCGACCGGAGGATGGCCCGAACTTCTGGCCGTCTCCCTGGGGTGAGGGGCGTCCCGGCTGGCACTTGGAATGCTCTGCCATGAGCCACAAGTATCTGGGCGACACCTTTGACCTGCATTCCGGCGGTGTGGACCTGGTGTTCCCGCACCATGAGAATGAGATTGCCCAGAGCCGCTGCGCCTGCGGCGGTAAGTTTGCCCGCCACTGGTTCCATGTGACCCACCTGCTGGTGGACGGCGCCAAGATGAGCAAGAGCCTGGGCAACATGTACACCCTTGACCAACTGCAGGAAATGGGCTATACCCCCGCAGCCCTGCGCTATATGCTGGCCGGTGCCTACTACCGCCGCCCGCTCAACTTCACGCTCACCGGCATGAAAGATGCCACCAGCGCACTCAACAAGCTGGGCCGCTTTGATAAGGAGCTGGCCAAAGCCAGCGGTGCCAAAGAGCCCACTTACCGCGATTTGGTGAAGAAAGCCCCTGCCCTCGGCGCGTTCCAACCCGCATGGGACAGTCTGGAGGACGACCTGAACGGCCCGGAGGCACTCGGCCACGTGTTCAGCGCCATCAAGGGCATCAAGCCGGCGGAAATGGATTCTGCCGCAGCTACGGAGACATGGAAGGCCTTCCGTTTCATCATGGAAGCGCTCGGCCTGCAGCTGCCGGACCCGGATGCAGACATCGAGGTACCGGAGGACATCAAAGCCATTGCAGATGAACGCTGGGCGGCACGTCTTGCCAAGGACTGGGCCACCGCAGATGCCCTGCGCGGCAAGCTCGCCGAGCTTGGTTGGGCCATGAAAGACGGTAAGGACGGATACAAACTCACCAAAGCATAATCTCAGACATGGACAATAAAGACCTTTCTCTGCTCGGCAAACACACGGAATTCTTCCGCAGTCCGGAGGATGCCAAACTGGAAGCATTCCCGAACCGCAGCCCGCAGCGCCGCTATGTGGTAACACTCACCACGCATGAGTTTTCCTCCCTCTGCCCCGTGACGGGACAGCCGGACAGCTGCAAACTCACCATCACCTACTGCCCTGCTGAAAAAGTGGTGGAGACAAAGAGCCTGAAATACTATCTGGTCTCCTTCCGCAACTATGCAGCATTCAATGAGCAGGTGGTAAACCGCATTCTGGATGACCTCGTGGCAGCCGTCGACCCCGCCTGGATGAAGGTGGAGGGCCAGTTCGGAGCCCGCGGCGGCATACAGCTGACCTGCACGGCAGAGCACAAGCCGGAGAACCGACCTGCATGAACGTAGCCGTCCTTCTCTCCGGCGGGCTGGATTCCACAACCGCACTTCATTGGGCGCACCGCCGGCACAAGGTGGTCTGCGCCCTCTCCTTCGATTACGGCAGCAACCACGCCGCCCGTGAGCTGGCCTGCGCACGGTGGCAGGCAGAAAGGCTCGGCATCCCCTACAGAGAGATTGATTTGCGCAGCATCTCCGCGCACCTGCAGAGTGCCCTGCTCAGCGGAGCGGAGGCAATTCCCACTGCGGATTACGATGAGGACAACCTCAAACAGACCGTTGTACCCTTCCGCAACGGCATTTTCCTGGCCATTGCCGCCGGCATTGCAGAAAGCAACGGCGCAGAGGGAATCGTCATAGCCGCCCACAACGGAGACCACGCACTCTACCCCGACTGCCGGGAGGATTTCATGACCGCCATGGCAAGTGCCATCTCATTGGGCACCTTTGCGAACCTGCAAATTCTGCGACCCTTCATCTCCAACACCAAGGAGGAGATAACCGCTATCGGTGCCGAGTTGGGCGTAGATTTCTCCCACACCTACTCCTGCTACTGCGGCAGAGAGCAGCACTGCGGCCAATGCGCCACCTGCCGCGAACGAAAAGAAGCCTTCCTCGCTGCCGGTATCCCTGACCCTACGGAGTATGTTTCTTGACAGTACGGAAAAAAGGTGTTAGTCTTTTTCCATGCCCGAAACAGTAAGTACTTCTCCCAATTCCCTGCAACAAGGAAACTATGAATGGATTGATGTCTATACTCGATTTGCTGACAAACTGCTAGAGTTTCGACATGACCGCCCTGCTCTGATTGCTCATATCAAAAACGCCTACGCCTCAACAGAGCAGAAGTTTCCGACATTGGCTCGGGATGGGCAAGAGCCAACGGACATCTGTCCTTTTACTATTTTCGGGCTTTTCAATAAGCAAATGACGGAAGCAAACCGCAAAAAGCTCCTCAAGTCATTGCTCTCTGAATTGGGATTATCTCTGAAATGCCCTGCATTCTTTGATGGAATTCCTGTTCTTAATCCGCAAAAATCAACGTTCTATTGGTTTGGAGACAACCAGGCGCATGACATCTCCATCCTTTGGGAGATGTTTGACGCAGCCATAGCATTTGCTGACAATCCTACAAAAGAGACTAGAAATTGCTTCATTCAGCTGTATGACCAGTGCCAGACCCAAAAGGGCGTTAAATGGAATCTGTCAATGGGATTATTCTGGATAAGACCTTCTAAATACCTCAGTCTGGATGCACTGAATCGAATGCATCTTAAAAATAGCGAAGAATTCACCCATCTTGCCATCACATCTCTTGTCCCCACTGCAGCAGAATATCTGAATATCACGGAACAAGTTAGGCAAGCAATTACGGCTAGCGAACAATACACAAGCTTTGTCGATTTCTCATATAAGGTCTGGCGCGAAGCTGAAAGAGTTAACAAAGAAAGAAGAGCTTTACTTAACACGCTAGTACTAAAGGAAGAAAATGGCAAATATCACGCAAACATTGATATTTCCATTGAGGAGTGGAAGGAAATGCTGCAAAATAAAAAGGTTTTCTATCCGGATGCGCTCAGAATGATTCTTTCGTGGTATCGCAAACCTAAGCATCAAGCCGCAGTCAAATCAATTATCGAGGAAAACCCAACCCTGCCGCAGAGTTTCCCGTACTATACAGTCACAGCTCTTGGCAAACAAATCATTAACAAATTAGGACGTTTCAAAGTAATACGGGAATCGAATCAAAAGGATACATATTGGTGCATCCCTTTTGAGGGGTGGGAAGAAAACAATAATTTCATCTGGAAAGTCCGTGACGAGTTGGCAGAGGCCATTCGTGAGCTTGGGTTGGCTGAATATGACGAGCCGGAAGAGATTCCGGAGCCCAAGGCGGAGGAACGGGAGGCAGAATCTTATACTTCAGAAGACTTTTTAAATGAGGTCTATATCCCTGAGCGCAACTATCAGGAAATGAAGGACAAGCTATTGCTCAAGAAAAACATCATCCTACAGGGGGCGCCTGGGGTGGGTAAAACCTTCAGCGCGGAGCGTCTGGCATGGTCTATCATGGGGTGCAAGGATAAGGAGAGAGTCATGCTGATTCAGTTTCACCAGAGCTACAGCTACGAAGATTTCATCATGGGATATCGCCCAAAAGAGGCCGGCTTCGAGCTGAAATACGGTCCTTTCTACAAGTTCTGCAAGAAAGCAGAAAAAGATGCCAATCGGGCCTATTTTTTCATCATAGATGAGATCAACCGCGGCAATCTCAGCAAGATTTTCGGAGAATTATTCATGCTGATGGAAAAAGATTATCGGGGAAGAAGCATGCCCTTGCTGTACACGGAGGAGGAGTTTGCCATACCGAAGAACCTGTATATCATCGGTATGATGAATACGGCAGACCGGAGTCTGGCCATGCTGGATTATGCGCTGCGCCGCCGCTTTGCCTTCTTTGAGCTTGAGCCGGGATTCAGGTCAGAGGGATTCATGCGCTTACAGCGGCAGGCAGACAATCGGAAGTTTGACCGTCTCATCAGTGTGGTGGAACAGCTCAATAATGAAATATGCCGAGATGATTCTCTCGGCAAAGGATTCCGTATCGGGCACAGTTATTTCTGCGGCGAGAGCAACATAACGGACGCCATGCTGGAATCCATTGTGCAGCATGAACTGATTCCGCTGTTGGAAGAATACTGGTTTGATGAACAGTCAAAGGTGGATAACTGGACGATCAATCTCCTCAACAGCCTTCAATGATTCCTGTCCGCAACATCTACCACATGCTCGCCTACGCCTTTCACAAGCTGAAAGACGGTGCGTATGTGCGTTGCGCAACGGAGGATTTTGACAACGCAGTAGAACTACTGGCGAGTATTCTGGACAAAGCTATTGCCATCCAGCTTAAACGAGGTCTGGAACGGAATTACCGGGGTATCACCGAAAGCAGCAAAAGCATCAGAGGGAAAATAAATCTCTGCGAATCCATTCGCACCCAATCCCCCCGCAGGCAGGAGCTGGTCTGCACCTATGATGTGTTTGATGAAAACAGCTACCGCAACCGCATTCTGAAAACAACGGTCAACCTCCTGCTCCGGCAGACCATCAAACCTGACCTGAAGCAGAGCCTGCGGAAAATGATGTTCTTTTTCCGGGATATCGAAGAACTGCCGCTCAACCAGATAAACTGGCAGCTGCATTACAACCGCAACAATCAAAGCTACCAACTGCTCATCGGTATTTGTCACCTGATTATCAAGGGCCTTTTGCAAACGGAATCTGACGGAAGCGTAAAAATTCGCTCTTTTCTTGATGAACAGAGTACATGCCGCCTGTATGAGAAATTTATTCTTAACTACTTTTTGCAGGAGCACCCGGAATTGCGTACCACATCAGAACAGATTCCCTGGGCGATGCATGGAGAACGTAGTCCGTTCCTACCCATCATGCAGACGGATGTCGTGCTCCGCTCAGGCAAGAGAACCTTGATAATCGACGCAAAATATTACCAAAAAAACCTGCAGATACGCTATAAAGACAGTTACAAGATTCATAGCAACAATCTGTATCAAATATATACCTATGTGGACAATTACCGGAAACAGCACCCGAATGAGAACGTATCCGGCATGTTGCTCTACGCCCGCACGGATGCCATTCACCAGCCGGACAGCGAATTGCCGCTGCACGGCATCCCAATCTCTGTGCGCACTCTTGATTTGAACAGAGAGTTCTGCGACATAGCGGTTCAACTGGACCAAATAGCAGACTCTCTGCGTCCTGAGGCGTGATTATTCCGGCTTAAAGCGGTGATAAAACATCTCCGCCGGGTGGATTGTCCGGGTGGAATTCGGAATGAAAAAAAACGGGACAGGCGCGTACCTGTCCCGGTGAAAAATGTCGGATAAACGGTATTGAGAATCAGACAAGCTGGGCGATGAGCGTCTCGCGGTCGCCGGGGCAGAAATCCATGGGCGGGATTTCCGGCAGCGTGTAGCAACCGGCAGCCAATCTCATGCTGGCGCGGGCCGCACTCACCATCACCTGAGCCGTGAGCGCAGGATTGTTGATGCGCATTTCAAACTTGAAAATCTGGTTCTGCGTGGAGCCGGAAACGCCTTTGCGCTCCATGTAGACACCGTGTCCCATATCCCGCAGGGAATCAATGTCCGGCACCTGCTTGACATGCGTTTCATCATGGCAGAAATAGTCATCTGCCTTGATGGCGGCCTCCACCTCTGCAAAGTCTGCGCCTTCCTCAAGCTGCACATAGACCATGCGGCGGTGTACCCCGGAGCCGGTCGGAATGGTGAGGGAGAGGGCATCTTTCACGCCAGCCTTGGAGCGGGCCACCACACTGTGCCCCATGCTCATGCCGGGACCGAAGTTGGTGTAGGTAATTCCTTTAGGAGCCATGGCAAGCATCATGGTACGCATCACAGAGTCGGAACCGGGGTCCCAACCGGCGGAAATAACAGCTACGGCATTGTTGGCCTGAGCCTGCTTGCCGAGAGAACGGCGCAAATCAACAATACCGCCGTGAATATCGTAGCTGTCTACGGTATTGATACCCTTGGCCAGCAGAGGGAGAGCGGTCTCTTCAACGCTGCGGGTAGGCGTGCAGAGCAGAGCCACGTCCACCGGGCCGAGTTCATCGATGTCTGTCACGGTTTTTATCCCGTGAACGGGTGCGCTGCCGGCGCGGCGAACAATACCAACTAATTCCATATCCGGTGCAGCACGCAGAGCATCCACTGAGTACTTACCGATATTTCCGTATCCTACGATGGCTACTTTAATCATCTTATTGATTTTGTGAGGATTCCGTTATTGAACAGATGCGTCGGAAAGCGTTTTTCCCGCCGCAGAGCCATTGTACAGGATTCTCCGCCGCAACGCAAGCGCAGACTGTTGCATCATCCCATTTTTTTAGAATAATTCTTACTCTCCCCCGTGAGACGCAGCGAATTTCTCCCCCCCATATCCCGTATAGGGGCGCCGATTGCCGGGGGTAACAGAAACGGGGCCTCGCTCCAGAAATGAGATATGGTCCATCGCCGCCGTGCGGTTTCCTTCCCTATCTGCATAGGCACAGAGATAGCCCCCATAGCCATCGTTCTTTTGCTCATACGGCTCAAAGCAGAGCACCCAATCAGCAGACTCATTCTCATTTTGCTCAAAGTACCACGCATAGTCCGGGTTTTCCCTATGCCAAACTCCCGCGAAACGGTACAGGGCATGAAAACCGGTATCCCACACCACATCTCCCTCCTGCATCTCACGACCATCGTTATAATACAACTTTTCAGAGCGCTGAATCAGCCGCAGGTTTTCCGTATTCAGGGGGAGCATGGGCTGTTCCGTCACCCCGAACCAAGCGTGCGGGTTAAAATCATCAAAAAGATGCAGCGTAGGAATATCGCAGTGGTGAGACCAACCACCCAACACGGCTCGATTCAGCAGGCAATCCAATGCACCGATGCGCACACGCTGCACGCTGCCATCGGGCAGGCTCAGCTCTGCCAAATCGCCGATACACACCAATTCTCCACCGCTGTACCTCACCGGGGTTGTGCCCATTTGTCTGCCCTGCCTTTCTATGTTATTGATGCGGCAGTTAATTCTCCATAAACTGGCGCCATTCTTTCGACACTTAGGAAGCCAATTTAAGCCCCTCTCACTTGTGTGCATCTGCGTGTTAAATTTTTATATCATTCTATACCCTCTGATGTCAATCCATTTTTTGCGCTCATCCGGACAAAAAACAAGAAGAAATAGCTTGTTCGTGTCAAAAGGAGGGCGGCCGCTTATTAACCTTTGATATTGGCACCTCGCGTTTTCGATACTCAACTATTTTGGACAGTTATGCCTCCTATTCCCCTATCCAGCCATGGCAGGTTGGGCTCCTTGGGAGACTTTTAGGCGTCGCATTTGGTTTTACAACATACCCGGTTGCTGTTGCAAAATGTGATTGACTTGCGGGGGGCGGATGGATATCATTCACGGTATGAACAAGGTTCCGTCAATGATATTGGGAACGTGTGAAGCTCTGTTGGTGCTCATGTCGGCCGTGGGATGGGCGCAAGAGGAGCCTGCGATGGTGGAGGGGATATTGGGCTATGGCGAGAAGACGATAGAGGTTGAGACGGCCCAGGATTTGGTGGATGCGGTGGATCAGAAGAACAACATCACGGTGCTGCTGAAGCGGGATATCACGGTGACGGACCAAGTACCGGTGCATACGGGGCTCATTAACAATTCTCCCTGCTGGGGGCAGTCTCACTTGTTCAATTTGAGCAATTATGTGTTCCGCCCCAAGTTGGAACAAGTGATTCTTCATTTAAGTTTTGCGCCGACGGAAGGAGCGACTGTGGGCAAGGTGGTGCGCAATGGTAAGGCGGAGTTTTGTCATTTGGGGAATTTGAGCTTCAGCGGCATTCGAAATATCACTGCCGATACGACCGGAACATTCACCCCCTTTCAGCCGGTAGCCACGAGTGGCGAGATGGTGGCTGCAACGGGCGATACGCTTTCCTGCTACGGCTACGGCGCTGTGTTCCGCAGTGTTTCGGGGTTGACGAGCGGTGAGGACGGTGGGGTGTATATTCATGACAATGAGGGAGCGGTTGATTTTCGCAATATTTGTTATGATGGCAGTTCCATGGGCGATGTGAACTGTGGAATCAACCTGAAAGGCGGTGCCATATATGCCGATGCGGAGTGGAATGTGGAGATTAATCAAAACGGGCGCAGTCTTGGGGGTGGCGTGAACTTTGAGAATGTGCGCATTGAGCTGGACCGCAGTGCAGACTACGCACGCTCTTCGCAATGTTATTTCTATGGGTATGGCGGTGCAATATATACCGGCGACCTGATGATGGATGCGAATTATGGTGATGTTAACTTCCGCTCGGTGGGGATATATCAGACGGCAGTTCATCAGGATGAGGGCTATGCTTACGGCGGCGCACTGTACCTGCATGGAGACAGTTCCATAAGCCGGAATATGGGAGCGGTGAATTTTCTCGACGGTGGGGTGGAGGTGGCCAATACGGCTAAGGGTGGCGCGATTTATCTGAGCGATGGAGCTACGCTTGTGATGGAGGGGAACGGTGACGAGGTGAACTTTGTCGGCAATGCTGCGACAGCAACTGCTCTTGACGGCACCTTGAATGATGATGCCGTGGCACAGGGCGGTGCTGTTTATCTCGGCAGCGGCAGTCAGCTGAGCGTGCGGGGAAACGAGGGGGCGGTTTTATTCCGTGCCAATGCTGCGAGTGCCTCGGTCAGTCAGCAGGGAGCCTCGAGCTCGGCGGCCGGTGGTGCCATATGGGGTGCAGCGGGCTCCGTAACGGACATCAGCAACAATGCCTCTGTGGCTTTTGTGAATAACCAGGCGGCAATGGGTAGTGCTATTTATACGCAGGGAATCTTGCGTGTGCGCAACAATGGGTATGTTCTTTTTGCCGGCAATAAGGGGACTCATGCGATTTATCTGGAGGGACAGGCTGCGGTGCTGGAGCTCTCCGCCGCCTCCGACAGAACAATCTGTTTTGAGGACTCGGTTTATGTAGAGGGCAAAGCGGAGCTGAATGCGGACTATGAGACGACGGCTCAACAGGGGAACATCGAGTTCCGGGCGAGTGAGGGCACCTTTCTCGGGCAAACAAGCCTGTACAACGGCACGCTCAGCCTCAAGCACGGCAGTAGCCTGAATGTGGCGAATCTGAGCCTGTTGTCGGCCCGGGCTACACTGGCTGCCGAGGGGGCAGAAAACACCTTAACGGGCCGCATGGAGATGGCTGAGGGCAGTACCCTGGCTCTCACTCTCAATAGCGACAATACGGAGTCAGCAGTTCTGGTGATTGATGGACTCATGAATACCAACGGTTGCTATACACTCGATGTGGCGTTCCTCGGTAAGCCGACAGCCGGCACAGAGTACATTTTGCTGGATCTGAAGCAATATGCCTACGCAGAGTCTGCCTGGAATGAGCAGCTGGTGCATGTGACCGGAGATGTGAGCTTTGCTGAGCTTGAGTGGAAAAATGATTATACTCGCCTGGTGTATCGGGGTCCGGTTGTTCCGGAGCCGACTACGCCCATCCTGTGCCTGATTGCTCTCGCTTCTTTCGCGGCTTTCCGGCGCCATCGCAGCTACTGAATCGCCCGCGCAATAAGCGCCACAGCCGGGCTTGCCCCAAAATTGTGGAATGAGCCCCGAAGGGAAAAAGAAAAGCGGACGTAACCCTATCAGATACGCCCGCTGGCAGCCTTTTTGTGACTATGATTTTTAGCGACTCCGATACGTTGTGTGTAAACAGCTTATGAAAATTGATATCATTTTCTGAAACTGGTTAATTGCCAAGTCAATAATTCTAATCTGTTACGGGAATTATATCAACATCCGTCATTCCGTGCAAGAGCGAATGCCTTTACTTATGAGATACTATTTTCTTTATCAGAAGGTGTATAAAATAAGGAAACGAAAAATAGTCGATAAAAAGAGGCATGAGAACGAACCAGCCCAATTCATAAAAAGGGTTCACATATAAAGCGACACAGCCTAATATACCGCCGACAAACGGGATGTAGGTAAACTGTTGCCTGTATATGATGCCCTTATACCAAGCCACGATTATCCCTAAAGATAAATAGGACAGCACGGCAAATGCCATTATTCTTAAAACGAACATATGAAGGCTTGAGGAAGTGTTGTGTTTTCAAACGTCTGCTGCTGCCGCGATACTGTAGAAAGTGGGCATGGTCTTTCAAAGCGTGGTATAATTGTGCCGGCGCGTGGCTCAGTGCAGTAGCAAATCCAGGTGTAAAACCTCAAAAAACAGCAAAATCAGCAATGGCAACAGAAAAACCGTGCAAAACAATATCCACGCACCACGCAAAGGGGATTTCCCTTGGATAAGCATGACTATGCCTACAATCAAACTGACTCCGGCCATGAGAATACACGCCAGCAGACTGAAAAATCCCAGTCCGGAGCCCCAAGGGACGACAACCCACACCGTTTCCAGAACACAGGCCATGATCAATGGTATCCATGGCAGTGCGCCGGACGCCTCTCGGGCAGAACGACTTGCGCGGTAGATATTCTGCAGCGCCATCAGATTCAAGACTTGTCTATTTGTTTGCTCCTTTTTCATACCCTCTCCTTACTTATATTAACACATCGCGCAGGCAGCCGACACAAGGCAGAGGATTGCGACGGCAATGATTCCGAAGGATGAATGCATCGATGGATTGGGATATGTTAAGACTCCGATAGGCGTCCCCTGATGAAACGAGTCAGAAACCGCACGCCGAAATGGAGAGCCAACGGTAGGAAGAAAGTGATGCCATAGCCGGCCAGTGCATCATCAAAGCTCAATGTTCTTTCTTTGTACGCCACCATAAAAAAGAGAACATTGATTAGAAAAGATGGGATAAACGATGCAACACTGAGGCAATTGGCCCAAATTGGGTTACGCAAGCACCCGGCACAAATGGCCCCTAACAAGGGTAGCCCATACAAGAATAGCCCCAGCAGAGGTAATAACATGATATGCGGTTTTGTTTATGAGCAGATTTCCATCATTTCCGGCATTATATTGCATCCATAATCTCTTTCAAAGCGGAAGAGCCGAAACATTTGTGTTTTCCGGAAATAGTGTCGACGGCTTTTTCCAGCTCCATCATAATCAGAGGGAAGCCATAAGAATAACCTGCCGTTTGGATGATTTCCTGATGGATTTTAGATTTACCTACCGGGGATAAGGTACGCACTTGCCTTTCCTTCTGCACCAATTCTTCCAGCAGCTGTTTTACTCTCGGAGCAGCGGCATCTGCTTCTTCTTTATTGGAAACGGAGTCAAGCGTGCTGATAAATTCACGAGCACAATCGGAAAATTGCTTCAACATTTGAATCTCAGCTTCAGCTGCCGCAAGGTCTTCTGCAGGATATTCGCTCAAGCAGTGCAGAGAAGAGGCAAAGAAGCTATTTTTCAGAACGTCTGCCAACGTAGCATCCGTGTCAGGCTTATTCAGCAATTCCGTACTCAGTTGAATCAGGATGTTCGTGTAAGTTCCTAATTTGCCGCCATTCCATCTCATATACATCACTACGATTTTAGCAACTTCAGCATCTTCCGGCTCCTCCATTTCCATAAACAACTTGTGATTAGCCGCAATGGAATCAAGAAGCACCTTAACTTCAGAAGTAGCCGCTCCGGCAGACTGCTCGCCGTTACGGATACGCATCAGCAGCTCTCCTGCTTTGACTAAATCTTTTTGGGCACTCTTGATGGGAGCCAAACATTGTTCCACCATGGCTTTCTGAGCTTCGGTCAAGTCGGATTCAGCAAAGCAAGGGGTAGTCATCAGCGAGATGCCTAAAGCGATGATGAAAAGAAGTCTCTTCATAAATAGAATTGTTATTTCACGTTTATTGTTACATTTTTATAGAATTACTGCAAGCTTTTTTAGTGCAAAAGACTGAGTCGTTAAGGGTTTTAAGGAACGGGAACATGGGTATTTCAGTATCTCCAAAGTTCCTCACCGAAAAGCATAACGCACCAATTTACGGGTGTCGCCATGACGGAGAGCGGAATATCCGCCAGCTCAGCCACGTAACGCAGAGGTTGTACGGCGTAGTTAGCCCAAGTGCAATCATCCTCCAGTTTGCTCAGCGCACGTTGGGCACTATTCGGCAGTTGTATCGTGCTGGTAGATGTGCCTACCGGGAATGGCTCAGCGCCGCAAGCCGGTATCAGGTGCGTAACATGACTGAGAACATCGCGGCTCTGCAGTCTGTCCGCCGGAATCAAGGCGTAATAAATGCCGTCAGGCGGATGTTTATCCGGACGGGAAAAACTCTCGAATCTGCGGTTCTCCTCAACATAGCCACCACCAATCATCCGGCAATGAAACCATTTGTTGCGCGCCGGTAAGTACCGCACGGGAATCTCAAGGTATGCCGTGTCTTGATAGGTGTGGACAGTGTAGCTTATTTCTTCGTGCGTTTGGGATGGATTGGCTAAGTTTTCATCCACCGGGATGTAACGCCCTACATTGTTGACAGCGCCGCCGGTGTCTACGATGGTACACGAACTCCCACCCACCGCCGCAAGGCAGAGAGCCGTAATTACGGATATTCTGTGGATGATGTTCATAAAATCGATTCTGAGTTCACACGCGCCTGCCATGTTGCCTTATCGAGCACCAGAGAGCGCAGGTTCGGCAGTTGCTCAAAGAATGGTTGCAGGGCATGCAGGCGAGCTTCTGTACGCAAAACATGCGGCAATACAGGATTGGAGTATGGTCCGGGAGGGCAGCACATATCCGACCACAGCTCGATTAAAGCACTGCGGAAACTAGGGACCAGATAATTGATGCGCAAAAGTTCGGCTTTTTTGCCGCCGCTCAGTTGATTAAGCGTTTTGGATAGCTCCGACAGCTGAAGGAGGCACTTCTCTTCACTTGCGATGGACACCGCAGCGCAGAAATCCTTGAAGAAACCCAGGGCGGCCAGATACTCCCGATTGTTCACCTGCCTCGTTCGGGCAGCATCTTTCCAAGTTATCACCGCATTCATCGCTTGTGCACCTCCACAGGCAGCCACGAACGACTCCAAGGTTTCGCGGGTTGCCGGAGATATGGCAGAATCTGGTTGCAGGTACAGCAACACCTTCTCGAACAGGTCCGCAACAACACACAATCCAGTATCTTCCGGAGCCTCACATTCATACCCAAATTCGCCAAGATAAACACCCGGCATCCACTGCGCTTGATATAAGATGGCATCCGCCAACAAACATGCCGCTTTCACATCCTCTATCGGATGCTGCTGCAGGCGTGCCACAATGGGGCGGATTTTCTCGGCAGCATCCCGGAAAAGGTCCAACTGCTCATGTGCCTGAATCAGATATTCGGAAAGATAGCTATGAGGCAAGGAGTCATACACCGTCAGCACATCCGCCAACAAGATTTCTTCTGAAACCGCTTCATTTGCCGTGGCGCAGGCAGGCACTGCATGCGCTACCCCCACCGGCAGCAACGGTGCTATGGCTAGTAAAAATGTGGCTAAGGCTTTCATCATCGGTCTTCTCACCTATATTAACTCATCCCGACGGCAAATCCGCAACAAAAAAGCAAAAAAAATGCAATTTTCTACACAACGGCAGCTCGTCGCAGCTCTTTTCGTAATTTACGGCATAGGGACCACATGTGTCCCAAAGATTTTGCCCGATGGGGATTGGTTGAAAAACATACACGCCGCAGGCGTGCGAAATCCTGAGTCCGCAGGACGGCAGAAAGTAGACGGGGGTGGAGCTGCGTCAGCAGCGCAACCCCCGGTTCCCAACCAAGAATGCCATGGAAAGCCCGGAGCTGCATCGTGACCACGATGTGGCGGAGGCCGACAGCCCCGGCGCAGGGTGTTAACCCGGAGCTTCTGCCATGACCGGTAGACTGCCATGCAACCGGGGTGAGGCGCACCCATGCGGTGGTGATGAATCAAAACTCGGCGTTTCCTCTATGCATGCAAATGGAATCCTCTGAGCTTTTGCTGTTCTTTTTGCCGGGGTAAATGACTATTCCGCGCTCTCTGTCGGCCCT
>JAZRBU010000036.1:0-85954 GCA_045635265.1 Akkermansia sp. | reverse complement strand
GGCGCTCAGGTTGATGCCCGCACGACCGGGATTCGCGCCGCGTACGCGGTACTCGCCGATGGTGGCGGTCGGGTTGTTGCGGGCCATGTCGCCCACGAAGCTCAGCTCGCCGTAGATGCTTGTCTTGCTTGTGGCGCGGTGGCCGATGCCTACACCGATTTCTCCGCGCAGGTTCTGAATGCTGCCGCTCTCACAGCCCTTGGCTACCGTGGCGGAGTCGCTTGCATAGTACTGCATGCCCGCAAACGCGCTCACCGTGGTCGTGTCGTTGAGCTGGTGCGCGTAGGTGGCGCGGGCATCCAGCTGCAGCGCGCGCTGGTCCCACTCAATGCCGTTCCAACGGCTCTCAAGTCGGATCGTAGCCATGTCGTTCTGTGAGCCAAGGAGTTGTAGTTAACACTTGTCTTCCTAAAACCGCTTGGCCTCCGACTTCGCACGGAGAGCCGTTGGAACGGCATGGAGTGGGACCGGCGCGCGCTGCAGCTGGATGCCCGCGCCACCTACGCGCACCAGCTCAACGACAAAACCACGGTGAGCGCCTTCGCGGGCTTGCAGTACTATGCAAGCGACTCCGCCACGGTAGCCAAGGGCTGTGAAAGTGGCAGCATTCAGAACCTGCGCGGAGAAATCGGTGTAGGCACCGGCCACCGAGCCACAAGCAAGACAAGTATCTACGGCGAGCTGAGCTTCGTGGGTGACATGGCCCGCAACAACCCGACCGCCACCATCGGAGAGTACCGCGTACGCGGCGCGAATCCCGGCCGCGCAGGCATCAACCTGAGCGCCGGCGTAAATCACGCCCTCAACGAGAAGTGGAGCGTGAACGCAAGCTACAACATGGAGCTGATGGAGCGCGCCAACAGCCACAGCGCGAACATCGGCGCCAGCTACAAGTTCTAAGCAACGGAACAAATTATTACATGCCGCCGCCGGGAGAGAAAACTCCCGGCGGCTGTTTTTCAAGCGTCATGAGCCGAGAGAAGCGTCCCTTTGCGCTTGCCAAGACGGGAGATTGGGGTATAATGAACGGCGTATCCATTTTCATTAACCGATAAAACTATGCCTGATGCTCGTTTTCAGCCGCTGCCCGGGTTCCGCGACTTTGCGCCGCAGGAATGTGCCTTCCGTAACTACCTGTTCTCTACCTGGAGACGGGTGGCGCACCGTTACGGATTCGTGGAGTGGGAAGCACCTACGATTGAGGCAACGGATTTGTATCTGAAGAAGAGCGGCGGTGAGCTGCCCACCCAGCTGTTCCGATTCACGGACCAGGGTGAGCGCGATATTACCGTGCGCCCGGAGCTGACCGCCTCTCTGGGGCGTATTGCTGCTGCTTACCAGCGTGAATACACCAAGCCGTTGAAGTGGTTTGAGATTGGCTCCTGCTTCCGTTACGAAAAGCCGCAGAAGGGCCGCTTGCGCGAGTTCGTGCAGTTCAATGCCGATATTCTGGGCGAGGCAGGGGAGGGCTCTGATGCGGAGCTGATTGCTCTGGCCATTGACTGCATGCGCGAGTTCGGCTTCACCGCGGATGATTTCGTGGTGCGGGTGAGCGATCGCGAGGTGTGGATTCGCTATGCCGCGGAGAACGGCGTTCCGGAAGAGCGTGTGGGGGATTTCCTTGCCGTTGTTGATAAGTTTGAGCGTGACCGCCCGGAGGCGTGCCAGGAGAAACTGGATGCGTTTGGAATGAAGCGTGAGGACCTCGTGGACTTCATCCAGAACCCGCCTGCAGGCTGCTCCCCCCGATATGATGCGGTGCTGGCAGAGCTGGAGGCCCGCGGCCTGACTGATTATGTGCAGCTGGATTTGCATGTGGTGCGCGGATTGGCGTACTATACCGGTCTGGTGTTCGAGATTTTCGACAAAGGACGCAGCCTCCGTGCCGTGGCAGGCGGTGGTCGTTACAATGGTTTGGTAGCTACTCTGTCCAACGGAGCCGTGGATATGCCCGCCACAGGTTTTGCCATGGGTGATGCCGTTATTGCCCACCTGATAGAGGCTTGCCCCGCTGCGCGTGCCCTGCGCGATGCTGCGCTCAAGCCCAACGCCTGCGATGTGTGCCTGGTATTGGCTGCTCCGGAGATGCGTCCGCAGATGCTTGGTCTGGCCTCCGTTCTGCGTGATGCCGGCGTGCGGGTGGATTTGCCGCTTTCTCCTGCCAAGATGGGTAACCAGCTCAAGCGTGCAGAGAAAATCGGTGCCCGCTATGCCGTCATTATCGGTTCCGAGTACCCGGAGGTGGAGCTCAAAAATCTCTCCACCCGCGAGTCCGTGCATACCGATCCCGATGGCCTCATGACCGAGCTGCTCGGGGATGCCGATGAGGCGTAAGCCCTGTTTTAATCAGCAAAAAAATTACAGCAGGCGCATCTTCCCAATCGGGAGGATGCGCCCGTGCTTTACCGTTTCCTATTCTGCGCGGAGCATTTTTTTCCGTTAAGTGGCGTAAATGGCTCAATTCCATAGTTGCAATTTTTTAATAAAAGCGTATAATGGGGCGCGTAACACTATGGCACGCCATTCTCTTCAAAGTATTGTACTCAATAAACGCCTGAGACGCCACGGGGAAAAGCCGGATGGCTGGATGTTCTTTCTTTTGCCGCCGCTGTTGCTGGCGGCAGTGTTCATCTTTTGCAGCGTGAGTTCCGGAAACGGACGGAAGAGCGCCAAACCGGCGGCTGCAAAGAAAGCGGAAGCAGAAAAGGCCGCCCCCAAGACAGAGGATTTCGAATAAAATAACAGGAAACAAACCTACTTACTGACATGAGAGAAGGAACTCCCATTACCATGACCGCTCAGGGACTGAATGTGCCTGATTTTCCGATTATTCCCCACATTATCGGCGATGGCTCCGGTCCGGATATCTGGCGGGCAGCCAAGCGCGTGATTGATGCCGCCGTGCAGGCTGCTTACGGAGATTCCCGTGCGCTGGTGTGGCAGGAGGTCCTGGCCGGTCAGAAGGCTTTTGATACCACGGGTAATTGGCTGCCCAATGAGACCATGGAGGCGTTCCGCACGCTGCTTGTGGGTATCAAGGGACCGTTGACAACGCCTGTCGGCGGCGGTATCCGCTCGCTGAACGTGGCATTGCGCCAAGGGTTGGATTTGTATAGCTGCGTGCGTCCCGTGCGTTATTTCCGCGGAATTGAGACCCCGGTAAAGGCGCCAGAGAAAGTGGATATGGTCATCTTCCGCGAGAACACGGAGGACATTTATGCCGGGATTGAGTTTGAATGCGGTTCTGAAGAGGCGGAGACTTTCTTTGCCTGGTTGGACAGCACCTTCCCGGCTCGCGCGGGTAAGGTGCGTTTCCCGCTCAGCTCCGGCTTCGGTATCAAGCCTGTTTCCCGTGAGGGTACGGAGCGTCTGGTGCGTGCCGCTATTCAATACGCCATTGATAATAACTGCCCGAGCGTCACGCTGGTGCACAAGGGTAATATCATGAAGTTCACCGAAGGTGGTTTCCGTGACTGGGGTTATGAACTGGCCCGCAATGAGTTCGGCGCAGAACTTATCGATAAGGGGCCGTGGTGCAGGCTGCCCAACGGCATCGTAATCAAGGACTGCATCTGCGATGCCTTCCTTCAGGAAATCCTCATTCACCCGCAGGAGCATTCCGTCATTGCCACGCTTAACCTCAACGGAGATTATTGCTCCGATGCGCTGGCCGCCCAGGTGGGCGGCATCGGCATTGCTCCCGGTGCCAACATCAACTACAAGACCGGACACGCCGTGTTTGAGGCAACCCATGGCACAGCCCCCAAGCTGGCGAATCTGGACGTGGTGAATCCCTGTTCCTTCCTGCTCTCTGCGGAGATGATGCTGCGCTATATGGGCTGGAATGAGGCCGCTGACCGCATTATTACCGCCATTGAGGGCGCCATTGCGGATAAGACGGTGACAGCAGACCTGGCGGAGATGATACCGGGCAGCACGTCCGTGTCTACCACGGCCTTTGGTGATGCCCTCATCTCCCACATCAAGTAACGCGCCATGCCTGATCCCGCTTATGTTCACGCGGCGTTCTCATCCATTGCAGAGCGTTATGTGACGGCGAATCATATCCTGTCTCTCGGCACGGATGTGCTGTGGAGACAGCGCGTTGTGCAGAAGGTGGCGGAGTGGAAGCCCCGCCGCCTGCTGGATATAGCCACCGGCACCGGTGATTTGGCGCTGGCCATCAGCCGCGCCCTGCCGGAGACGGAAGTGCTGGGCACGGATTTCTGCCGACCGATGCTGGATGTGGCGGTGCGGCGCGGGCTTACCAATGTGTTGGAGGCGGATGCGATGCATCTGCCGCTGGAGGATGCATCCTTTGATGTGGCGACGGTGGCGTTCGGCCTCCGCAATATGGCGGATTATGCGGCGGCTCTCTGTGAGTTTCGGCGCGTGCTGCGCCCGGGCGGCCATCTGCTGGTGCTGGATTTCAGCATGCCGGAGGGGATGTTTGCCGCTCCGTATCGCTTTTATCTGCATCATGTTCTGCCGAAGATAGCCGGACGCGTCACCGGAAACAGTGCTGCCTATGACTATCTGGGGGACAGCATTGAGTCATTCCCGCGCGGGGAGCAGTTCTGCCGCCTGCTGCAGCACTGCGGATACTCCGGAGCCACTTGTCTGCCCCTCTGCATGGGGATTGCCTCCATCTACACCGCAGAGGTATAAAAAAATCTGATTCTGACAAATTTTCATGTGGACAAAAGCGGGGTAAAAAGGTACGATAGAGCCAGCCCCGCCAAGTGGGCAGGAAAGTTTTACTTAACCCCTTAAAATAAGACAATTATGTTTAAATATCCGAAAAAGCAGAGCGATAACGCATCTTCCCCGTCCGGTTTCGGTCAGAACAATGACCTCTCCCCCTGGGGTGCACCTCCTCAGAAGCCGACTGCTCCCGTTCCTCCCGCAGAGCCGAGCACATTCGGCGGCAATGATACCTTTGCAGAGTATCAGGAAGAGCCTGTGCAGGCCGTTGCTCCCGCTCCCGTTGCCGGTGCTACCCGCAATGTGTTGAATTCCGATGTGTCCGTGGTGGGTGTTCTGCGTTTCACGGATGACCTCCTGGTGGATGGTTCCGTGGAGGGTGAAATCACTTCCGACGGCGAGCTGACCGTGGGTGCCAACGCCAGCATTCAGGCCGGAGAGAAGAACAAGGTGGCTGTCCGCACCAAGAGCGCCGTCATTCATGGCCGCGTGATGGGTGACATCGAGGTGACCGACCGTGTGGTTCTGGCTTCCTCTGCCGTGCTGATGGGTGACGTGACCGCTTCCCGCATTTCCATTGAGGACGGTGCCGTATTCGTGGGCTACTGCCGCGTGGGTGCTCCCGTGAACACTCCCGCCCCGTCTGCTCCCGCCAAGAAGAGCACCAAGGCTGCCGCCAAGAGCTCCGATGCCAACCTTCTGGGTTGATTCCGGAGTGAGGTTTGAACATTTATGCCGGAGTACAGAACAGAACCGTTGGTAGTTTCCTGTGTCTCCGGGATTTTACCGGAAGGTGAGCGCGACCGCAGGGTGGCGCTCACCTCTTTCCGTACCGGGGCGGCACCGGGACGCGTGCCGACCCGTGAAATTGAGTGCTATGAATGCGGCCGCCGCTCGCATGTGCCGGTGGCGGCGCTTTCCGCCGGTTGCGTGCATTGCCATGCTACCCTGAACATGCAGGATGTGGAGCTGGTCAACGGCTCTCATGAGTTGACTGTCAGAACGCTGGGTAATGTGATGGTGCCGCCCGGTACCGTGCTTTCCCATTTGTCTGTTGTGTGCCGCAATATGCTGGTGTACGGTCGCGTATCCGGTGAGTTCCGCTGCACTCAGGAGCTTTGTTTCCGTGAATCCTGCCGCGTGGACGGCGCTGTGCGTGCCCGCCGCCTGGTTGTTGACCGTGGCGTGGAAGTGGTGATACCCGGTGAGGTGTCTGTGCGGGAAGCTCAGGTGAACGGTTCATTGGCGGCGGCTGTTCGTGCTGCCGGTGTCATCCGCGTGGGGCGCGAGGGCCTGCTGCGCGGGCGATGTGATGCTGCGGATATCGTTGTGGAACCGGGCGGTAAATATCTTCCGCCCAGAGATTAGTGCGCCATGGATATCCGCATCACCGGGGCTGCCCAGAATACCCTGCAGCATGTGGATTTGACGCTGCCGGGCGGCAAGCTCATTGCTTTGATGGGGCCCAGCGGCTCCGGCAAGAGCACCTTGGCGTATGATACCCTTTTTGCAGAATCCCGCCGCCGCTTTCTGGATTGCCTGTCGCCCGGGGCGCGTAGATTGCTGGCCCGCCCGGAAAAACCGCGTGTAGATGCCATTGAGGGGCTGCCGCCCGCGCTTTGTCTGGAGCAGCATGTGCCGGTAGGGCACTCCCGTTCCGTGCTGGGCTCACTCACGGAGGTACTGGATTACCTGCGTATTCTGTATGCCGCCATTGGGGTGCCGCATGACCCCGTGACCGGTGCGAGGCTGACCCGTCTGAGCCCGGAGGAAATTGTGACTGCGCTCATGGCGCAGCCGGAGGGCACCCGCATGACCCTGCTGGCCCCCCTGCCGCCCGCGTTCGGGCGGGAGCCGGAGTCGGATATCCTCATGCTTCGCAAACAAGGGTATCTGCGCGTGCGTGTCAATGGGCAAATTGCCGATTTGGATGAGCTGGAGGCGTCCCCGCCGCAGGAGGGAGACTCCTGTGAGCTGGTGGTGGACCGCATTGTTCTGCGCCCCGGGGCGGATTCCCGTGTGGCAGACTCTGTGCAGACCGCGCTGAGAATCTGCCCGGATGAACTGAGAGCCCTCCTGCAGCCGAAAGACGGAGAGGCGCAGTTGCAGTGCTTCCACACCCGTTACCGCAATGCCGAAACCGGATTTACGCTGCCGGATCTGACCCCGGGACTGTTTTCTCATTACTCTTCGCATGGCGCATGCCCGCGCTGCGAGGGGCTTGGCGTGGTGGAGAATGCACGCAAAAAGACTGTTATCTGCCCGGATTGCCGCGGTATGCGGCTCAATCCCACCGCATTGGCCGTCACGTTGGATTTCTGCGGCAGGGAGCTGAATCTCGGGCAGTTCTGTGAGCTGTCCGTGCAGGAGAACCGTGAGCTGATGGCTGCGCTGGTAATCCCCGCCGTTTTTAGGGACGCTCTGGCCCCGGCGGCGGCGGAGACGCTGAAACGTCTGGACTGCCTGCTGGAGCTGGGGCTGGGCTATCTGTCGCTTTCCCGTGCCGCCAACACATTATCCGGCGGTGAGCTGCAGCGCGCGCGCCTGGCCGGGCAGATTGGCGGCGGTCTCTCCGGCGTGTTGTATATTCTGGATGAACCCACCATCGGCCTGCATCCCCGCGAGACGGCAAGATTGATACGCGCCCTGCACAGATTGCGGGACAAGGGGAACACCATTCTGGTGGTGGAACACGACCCGCAGCTGCTGGAGGCGGCGGATTGGCTGGTGGAAATGGGCCCGGGTGCCGGTCCGGAAGGGGGCAGGGTGCTGGCAGAAGGTACCTATGAGGACTTCCTGAACAATGAGGACTCCCCCACGGGAGCATGGCTTTCCGGTCGCCGCACCATGCCGGATACCGATTCTGCTGAGCCGGAATCCTGCCGTTGGCTGGAGCTGCCTGCTGCCCGAGTGCGTAATCTGAAAAACGTGAAGCTGCGGCTGCCGCTGGGTGCATTTACCTGTCTCTGCGGTCCGGGGGGCTCCGGAAAAAGCACGCTGGTGCATGAATGCCTGCTGCCGGCCCTCAAAAAAGGCGGTTTTCCGGGGGCGGATGAGGTGGCGCGGGCCGTGGTGGTGGACCAATCGCCGCCGGGAAGCTCTCCCCGCTCCACTCCGGCCACGGCAACGGGACTGCTGGATGTACTGCGGCCTCTGTTTGCCGCGCTCCCGCTTTCCCGCCAACGTGGCTATACCGCATCCCGCTTCTCACTGAATGTGCGCGGCGGTCGCTGTGAGCGTTGTATGGGTACGGGCCGTCTGCAGGTGGATATGAACTTTCTGGCAGACCTCTATACAGAGTGTGATGCCTGCCACGGTGCCCGCTACAACCGTGAGACCCTGGAGGTCACCTGGCGTGGGCAGTCCATTGCGCAGGCACTTGCCCGCACTGTGGATGAGGCGGTGGAGTTTTTTGCTCCCATTCCCCGTGCGCAGGCCATTTTGAAGGCCATGCAGGATTTGGGACTGGGCTATCTGCCGCTGGATAGACCCGTTACCACGCTTTCCGGGGGAGAAAATCAGCGGGTCAAGCTGGCATCCTATCTGGCCAAGGCAGCGCCTACGCGAGGCGGTAAACCGGGTGAAAAGCTGCTTTTTGTGCTGGATGAACCGGGTACGGGACTCCATTTCAACGAGCTTGAGCTGCTGCTGCGGGCCATTTTCCGATTGCGCGCCGCCGGGCACACCATTCTCTGTGTGGAGCATAACCGGGATATCCTCTCCCGGGCAGATTACCTGGTGGAGCTCGGCCCCGGCAGCGGCGCAGAGGGCGGGCGCATCACCTACGCAGGAGTCCCGACTGAGGCACGTTGAATTTAGCCTTGAAATCAGCATGTTTATCTGCTAGCATGCGGTGAGAGCCCTTTGCGTCGGAAATAACCGTTATCGTGCGGAAGCGGAGGGGCTTGTAACTCAGTATACAGAATGAACCGCTGACTTTATGCTCAACTTATTTTCTGTTTTTCGTCATTCGGGAGAAGATTTTTCCACCGCTCCTCGGCGTGGTTTTCCGTTGGAGTTGCTCTGCATTATCTGCGGTATGATGGTGATGGGGGTGATGGCGTACTGGATGTCGGCAGATGCTTTGGATGCCGCGTATCGTCTGGTGCGTCTGCTCATGGCTTTAGCCGCCGTGATGCTGCTGGGCTATGCCTTCCGTCTGCAGCTGTTGCTGAGTCTGCGCCGCTCTCTGTTGCTGATGATGGTGGTGGTGATGCAACTGCTGCTGACCATTGCCGTCAATTCCTTCTGCGGTTCCATCCCCGGGTACAATACGCCCGGTCAGGCTCTGCTGTGGATGCCCTACATGCTGGCTCCCACGGTGATGGCGGTGATGGTGGGCCGCCGCCTGGGTATTTTTGCTGCTTTGTGCTGTACGCTGTTCGGGTATTCCATGTTCCCGGAGGAGACTTCTCAGGCTGTGCTGTTCAACTATGGTGCCGTGAGTCTGCTGGTGGGTATGGTGGCTGCGCGTATCAGCGGTCGTGCGCACAAGCGCGAGCGCATTCTGCAAACCGGCCTGCTGACCGCCTTGGTCGTGCTGGTTTCTGTATTTGGTCTGGTGGGCTTTCAGGATGCATCTTTGAATGATGAGATGAAGCTGGCCACCGTGAAGAACGGCTTCCGCTTTTCTGCCTTTGCCGGAGAAGTGGGGGTGACCGTGGCGGTGAACTTTGTGCTGGCCGCTTTTATCGGCGGTGTTATGCCCGCGCTGGAGCGTGTGTTCAACATATCCACCCCGATTACCTGGCTGGAATGGGCGGATATGAACCACCCTCTGCTGAAGAAACTGCAGATTGCTGCTCCCGGCACCTTCCACCACAGTCTTGTGGTGCAGCGTCTGGCGGAAGCTGCGGCAGAGGCCATCGGGGCAGATGTTACCCGTGCCGGTGTCTGCGGCCTGTACCACGACATCGGTAAAATCGAAAACCCTCAGTATTTTGCGGAAAATATCGTGGACCAGAGTGCCACCCCGCATGCGGATCTGACCCCGGAAGCCAGCGCACGCATCATCACCGGGCATGTGACGGACGGCGTGGCGCTGGCAGAGAAATACGGCTTGAATATCCGTATTATCAACGTGATTCGTGAGCACCACGGCGTCTCAACCGCCTATTTCTTCTACCGCAAGGCACAGGATTTGTACCGTGAGGAGATGCAGAAGTTTGAGGAAGGACTCATCGATACCTGCCCGGAAGAGGTGGATATGTCCGTATTTACCTACAAAGGCCCGATTCCCCAGACCCGAGAATCCGGTATTGTGAGCATGGCAGACGCGGTGGAGAGTGCCACCCGCTCGCTCCAGCATCCTACGGAGGAGGATATTCGCTCCATGATTGACGGCATTTTCCGCGGGCGTATCCTGGATGGCCATCTGCAGGACTGCCAGCTGACTCTGGGTGATATTGCGGTGATGAAAGAAACCTTCTTCAACACCATCCGCACCATGCACCACAACCGCATCTCCTATCCCAAGCCGAAGACGGATGCCACCTTGGCACTGGCAGATAAGCGGCAGGCAGAGAAAGAGAAAAAAGCAGAGGCATGAAGCAGCAGTTGCGCAGCATCTGCATGATTCTGGGCTTCCTCGTGGGTTCCGTTTTTCACGAGGAGCTCGGCTTTCTCACTCCCATTCTTCCGGTGGGCATCGCCGTCATGCTTTCCATCACCTTTATCGGGATGGATACCTCCCGGCTCAAGCCGCGGCGTAAGCACATTTCCGTGCTGTTTTCTATATATGCCATTGCCATGGTAAGCTGGTATGCCGTGCATCTGGCCGGGTATCCGCTGTTGGCAGAGGCTCTCTTTTTCTGTGCTGCCACGCCCATAGCCTCGGCCAGCCCCATCATCGTGAGCCTGCTGAAGGGGGATGTGGAGTTCAGTACCACGGCCATGGTTCTCAGTCAGGTGGTCTTCTCCGTTCTCATGCCCCTGTTGCTGCCGCTGGTGGTGCAGGCGGCGGATATCAGCTACGGCGAGCTGGCGTTCCTCTCCGCGTCCCAGATTGCCACCGTGCTGGTGGCTCCCGCCGTCATTGCCGTGCTGCTGCGGTGGCTGTATCCGCCCTGTCGTGCATGGTCGGCAAAGCTGCGGGATGTTTCTCTGGGTATCTGGGTGTTCAATCTGGTGGTGGTAGCCGCCGCCGGGGTGGAGCGGTTGCAGCGCACGCAGACCTCCCTTTGGGATATGCTGCCCATCATGCTGGGGGCTGCGCTCCTCTGCGCCTTCTGTTTCTTTTTCGGTTATCGGCTCGGCGCGCCGAACCTGAAGCGAGAATGCTCACAGGCTCTGGGGCAGAAGAACACAATCCTTTCCCTCTATATGGCCACGCAGAGCTACGCCGCCCCCTTGGCCTATCTCGGCCCGCTCATCTACGTTTTTTGTCACAATATTGCCAACGCCGTCCAGCTTTCCCTCGCCGCCCGTGAGGAAAAGAAACAGCAGCGGAATTGATTGCAGATGAGCGTTGGCTGTACTGCGGTCGGCGTCAATCCTCTTCCTGTTCTGCGCGGAAACCGGGGCGGGTGGTAACGATGATGAAGATGAGACCGATGATGACGGAGAGCGCACCGTAAATGAGGAAGGTGGAGGCGGAAGCGGGGTCAGAGACAAGTCCGGTCATGTAGATGACCAGGAAGTTACCCAGCGTGCTGGTGAGGAACCAGAAGCTGGACACGATGCTCTTGAGGCTCTTGCCGGCGGCGGTGTAGGCGTACTCCAGACCGGTGGTGCTCACCAGAATCTCAGAGAGGGTGATGAGGAAGTAGGGGATGCACTGCCAGAGGATGCTGAGCGTCTCTCCGGAATCAATCCGCGCCTGCAGCCAAGCCACGCTGCCGTAGGAGACACCTGCCAGCACGATGCCGATGCCCATGCGCTTGAGCGGGGCACTCCATTTGCCGATGTAGGGGTACACGCACAGCGTGACGAGCGGCACAAATATCATCACCAGCAGCGGGTTGAAGCTCTGGATTTCCTCCGCGCCAAAACGGAAGTTGATGGCGGAGAAGTATACGGGCGTCATCTCTTTGCCCTGGATAACCCAGCTGGACATCGTTTGGTCATACAGACTCCAGAAGGGGATAATCATGGCAAAGACAGTCAGCACTCGCAGCAGATTGCGGGTGGAGCGGCGGTCTTGCTCGCTGTAGCGGGCGGCGGTCAGTTCACTGCCGCGGTAAAGGCGGGTGCCCAGCACCCCGATGAACCCGCGGGCATTGAAAGTTTCCGCCAGCTTCAGCACTGCTGCCACAATGGCCGCAACATAGAGCAGGAGGGCAAACAGTCCGCAGAGGGAGGCAATGGTGCTGCTGCCGCCGCTGAGGATGACCAGCTGCTCACCGCCGTTCTGAGCCCAGCTTCCCAGCATGATGACGATGGGGGCTATCACGATGAATCCGGCGATGCCCAGCGCGGTGTTGGTGGCGGAACGCACGGCCGCGCCGCCGAACCGCTCACAGGCTGCCGGAGCACCGCGGAAAATGCGGCAGAACAGGGCCGGCAGGAAGGTGGGCTGCGTGGGGGGAATGTGCTTGTACTGCTTGCGCCCCAGCCAGAAGATGAGCGTGGCCAGACCCATGAAGATGCCCGGAATACCGAAGGCCCAGCCGTAGCCCCATGCCTGGCGCACCCACGGTATCACCAGGAAAGAGAAGAAGGAGCCCAGATTGATGGCCCAGTAGAACGCGGCATACACGCGGGTCATGACGGCAGGCTCTTTCTTGGCATTCACCTGGTCACCCACGAAGGCGGAGACGCAGGGCTTGATGCCGCCGGCACCCAGTGCAATGATGAAGAGCCCCAGGAAGAGGATATAGCGGCGCATCTCGATGCTCTCCGTCAGATCCGCCGTGGCCAGCACGCCGTGTCCAAGGCAGTAGAAGAGTGAGATATAGAGGATGGTGCGGTAGCGGCCCAGGAATCGGTCTGCTATCCAGGCCCCCAGCAGGGGCAGGATATAGATGCCGGCCAGGAAGAGGTGTGCCACCTCCACGGCATCACTTTCGGTCATGGCGAGCATGCCGGTCATGTACAGCACGAGAATGCTGCGCATGCCGTAGAAGCTGAAACGTTCGCAGGCCTCATTGCCTACGATGAACTTGGTCTGTGAAGGAAGGGACATAATGGATGCGGGGGGTGGATAGGAAAACGCATGCACAGCTCCGTGGGCGGTTGCTGTGCATGCAGATAGGCGAAAGCCGATGGATTTGGTGTATAAATCAGTTAATTCTGGTTTTTCTTGGGAAGCATCACTTCCATGCGGCGGTAGGCGTTGGACAGCCAGTCCAGCAGAAGATGCTCTGCCAGTCGGGCATTCTGCTGGGGAATCATGCTGAAAGCCTTAATGGTGCTGTACTCACGGGAATCTTCATAGGTGCGGCCGGTCACGGCGCTGATGCGGGCACCCTCCGGGGTCACCACCAGCGGTGCCAGCTTGCCGCTGGCCACGCTCAGCAGAGCCTGCGTCTCCATGTGGGCGGGAACCTTGGCGCTATCTGCCGCCAGACCAATACCGACGGGACCGAAATCCTCCACCGTGGCTCCTGCTGCAGCAGCCTTGGCAAAGATGGCATCCACGCCTTCTGCGGTGCCGGCCTCCATCTCCTCGTAGAGCTTGCGGGCGGCGTTCTCCAGAGCATTGTCAGCGCGTTCTTTCTTCAGGTCTGCCAGTGCCTTGTCGCGGGCGGACTCATAGGGCAGCACCTCCGGCTCCTCAATGGCCTCTACACGCAGGAACACCAGCTTGTTGTTGTCGGCGGTGAAGTAACCGCGCACCTGGGTGATGCCGGCCAGATTGTCCGTATCGCCGGACAGCACCGCCTTCTCATAATGAGCGGGTGCAGGGGCAGACGTAACCTCCGTGAAAGCAATCTTAGCCAGAGAAACACGCTCACCGTTGTGGTTCACCTCCGTCTTGAGCTCGGCGGGAGCCTCATCCAGAGTGCAGATGGGGTAGGTGATGTGAGAGGTGCCGTCTGCCTGCTTGTAGCTAAAGGGCTCATTTTCAGGATTCTCGGCAGCTCCCTCCAGAATCTTGTCGAATCCCTTGCCGTTGGCCAGAGACAGGTCCTGCATGATGATATCCGCTGTGGCCATGAGAGCCTCAATGGAGGAATCCTTGTCCGGGGTCAGCGTGTAGACAGAGACAATGCGGCGTTCCGTGCTCTTGTAATTGTTCTTGTGGCCGTCCCAATAGGCCTTGATTTCCTCCTCTGTGGGTTCTGCGGGAGCAGCCACGGCAGAAGCCGGCAGCCATGCCGTCTTGCCGCTAATCTGCTGCACCAGGGCATCCACAATGGCGGATGTGGCCTTGCTGTTGTACGCCAGGCCGTCCGTCAGCATGGCCGTAAGGGTCTCCCACACAATCATATCGCTGATGACGGAGCGGAAAGCCTTTGTCTGAGCATTGTTGCTCACACCCTTGTAGGTGCCCACCATGCGGTTGTAGAAATCCGTGTTGAAGCTGCCGTCTGCCTTGCGGAAGGCGGGGATGGACTGAATATAGGCATCAATCTGCTCCTTGGAGGGCTCAATGCCCAGCGCCTTGGCCTCGTGGTGCAGCACCACGCGGTTGATGGCGATGTTCGTCTCCGCATCATCGCTGCCGCCGTAGCACCACATCTGCAGAATGTGCCGGCTGAAGTCGATGAAGTTGTCATACTCCGGGTGCTGCTGCGCGTAGGCCTGCAGGGCTGCCTGCTCATCGGCGCTCAGCGTGTCGTCCCCGTTCGCGTCGAATCGGTTGCGCAGGCTGCTGAATGTCTGGCTCTGCAGGGAGTGGATGAACTCCTTGCCGTTGGAGCCGAGGTTGAGGATTTCCTGGTAGGAATACCCCGTGCCGTTGACTTTGATATAGGCGTTGCTTCCGATCATGCTGCCCTTATCGGCGTAGTCCATCATGATAAGACCTACGCCCACGCCGAATACGGCGACAAGCACAATGATTGAATTCTTGCGGATTAGTTCGAGTACGCTCATAATGTTTCAGGTGAAAATTTTATCCTTTCCCGCGCGCGGGAATTACTATAACGCGCCTATTCTAGCGGATTCTCTACACGTTGCAAGCAAGAAAATGCCTCCTTGTGTCATGAGTGCCCGCTGAGTTCCCACTTGGCTCATCTCTAACCCTATTTTGCTTCCCTTTATCTCCTTCCGGTGCTTTTTTGCCCGTATTCGGGATTTAGGGTAACAAAAGTAATTGTTTTTCTTTCCGTGGTGGTCCTGGATCTCTTGGAAAAATGCCGCTCTGCCGGATGGTAATGCGGAAAATGTTTGCATGAGTGATTAGAAAACAAGAACTAACGGATATAACGTTGTCCGCGCTTGACAGGGTGCACTCAAAAGCATATACTCGGAACATGGAGAATAACAAGGGTGTGTTACAGACTCTCGGGAGTAAAATCAGGTGTCGGAGAGAACGTGCTGGGCTTTCTCGTTCTGATCTTGCGTCGGCGATAGGTTTGAAAACAACCCAGTTAGCAAAGATTGAGGCAGGCGATGCAGATGTGTCCGTATTGGTGTTAATGAGCCTTTTGGATTCTTTCAAGGTAGACTACAATACGTTCATGAGCGAGGATATTACTCCGTTGGAGGAGACGCGCACGGAGAAAGTATCTGAAATCCCAGAGGCTTGCGAACCTCAAAATGAGAGTGTTGCTAAGCTCAAGGCTATTGATCTGTTTGCCGGTATCGGCGGTATCAGAATGGGCTTTGATCAGGCTTTCGGTAAGGATATCGAGACGGTTTTTGTTTCCGAGTGGGACACCTACGCTCAAAAAACGTATCGGGCGAATTATCTGGATATGAAGCCTATTGCAGGTGACATTACTCAGATTGATGAAAAAGATATCCCTGATTTTGATATCTGTCTGGCGGGCTTCCCCTGTCAGGCTTTTAGTCTCGCCGGACAGCGTAAAGGTTTTAAGGACGACTATAAAGGTATGTCCCGAGGTACTCTTTTCTTTGATGTAGCCAGAATTTGCTCACATCACCGTCCCAAGGTGATTTTCTGTGAAAATGTTAAAGGGCTGACCATTCATGATAAGGGGAGAACGTTCAGGATTATTACGGGGACGCTTGAGCAAATGGGATACAAGGTGTTTCATAAAGTGCTCAACTCAAAGGATTTCGGAGTTCCTCAGAACAGAGAGCGTATATATATAGTTGCTTTTCGGGAAGACGTTGCCCCTGAACAGTTTCGCTTTCCCCGACCTTCCGGTAAAAAAGTTACCATTCGTGATATAATGGAGAAAGAACCCGTATCTGTAAAATATTATCTTAGTGATGTTTATATAGATACCTTAAAACGCCACAAAGCAAGACACGAAGCTAAAGGAAACGGATTTGGTTATGAAATTCGTCCGCTGGACAGTATTGCCGGGGCTATTGTATGCGGTGGCATGGGGCGGGAAAGAAATCTTATTGTAGATGACCGTTTGACTGATTTTACACCGATAACTCATATTAAAGGGAATGTAAACCGTGAGGGAATCCGGAAAATGACCCCGAGAGAGTGGGCACGCCTCCAGGGTTTCCCGGATAGTTATATTCTTCCCTTGTCAGATGTTCATTTGTACAAGCAGTTTGGTAACAGCGTAACCGTACCGGTCATTCGTGCCATTGCAGAGGAAATTCGAAAGGTGATTCTTTAGGCTGATGAGTGAAAGTGATAAGGTTGCAGGTGGAAATGTCGGGGAGTGGAGCGAAGTCTATGTATTTTTCCGGCTGCTGGGAGATCATGAGATATTTGCCTGCGATGAGAATCTGAACCGGACGGATGAGTCGTTTCCTATCCTCAAGATATTCAGAGGTCAGGTGAAGGAATCAACGGTGATATGCACTTATGATGAGGTTAGGGATTCATGGGATGTATACTCCGGAGCCTCCGAAATAGTGAATGTGCTTTCATCTGAAGGTAAGAGCGAGGCCGATAATCTGCTGGCTCTTCTTAAGAATAAAGATAAATGGCCCGGGAAGTATTCTAAGGCGGCGAAGTTTCTCTCACGCCTGAATATCGATGGTATTAAGGCTGATTCTCAGAAGAAGCAGGATATTGTTCTGAAAATTTCAGATGTACGGGCCGGTACGGCTCCAACATGCGGATTTAGTATTAAATCGTATTTAGGGAAAGCTCCTACATTGCTGAATAGCAGCGGTGACTGCACCAACTTCCTATATGAAGCAGAGGGGATTTCTGTTGATAAGATTGAGAAATTGAATGAGCTTGACAAAATTGAGTCTATCATTCAGGCGATTGAGGAACAGGGCGGTAAACTTATCTTTAAGGGGTGTTGTCGTGATGTGTTTTCCATGAATTTGGAACAAATAGACACGTCTGCTGAGAAAATATTGGGAGAGTTGGTGCGACTGCACTATTCTGGTAAGGGTAAAAGTATCAAGGAAGTGACAGGGCTTCTGATGGAGGCTAATCCGTTTCAGTTTCTTAATCCCAGAACGTACAAGATGGTTGTTAAGCGTTTGCTTGATACTGTTGCTCTCGGTATGACACCGGGACACGATTGGAATGGAGAAACAGACAGAACGAACGGTATCATCATTGTGAAGACGGATGGTGAGGTTGTGACATACCACATATATAACCGTGATGCATTTAAGCAGTACTTGTACATGCAGACCAGGTTTGAGAGACCGTCCAGGTCTCGGCATAAGTACGGAAAGCTATATGAGGAATCCGGGAAGGTGTGCATCAAACTCGCATTGCAAATCCGATTTAATGGTTAGGTTGTTATTGTTTGTATTATAGCTTGAAAAATAAGCTGTTTGTGTTATAATAACAACATGAGTTCAAAGAAAGCAGCATCCGAAAATAGTGAGTGTGATTCTTCTAAAAGAGGCAATGCCGGGGAGTGGGGAGAAGTGTACGCGTTTTTTAAGTTGCTAGGGGAGCCCTTTCTTTATCAGTGCAATGACAATCTCGAAAAGAATGGCGGTAAGGTTGAGTTCAATCAAATATTTCGCAAGCCGGATAAAGATTCCGTGCCCTTGTGCTATGTCTATGATAAACGGAAAAGTCAGTGGAGTGTAGTTAGCGGAGAACAGGAGAAGATAATTAGTGCAGAAGTCTGTAACGAGCAGGCATTGCAATTGCTGAACCATATAAAAGAGCAAACATCAAGCTCTAAAAGGCATTATCCGGATACATATAAGTTTTTGAAAGAAGAATTATTGTCTACGTCAATTAAGGCTGATTCCAAAGAGAAAAAGGATATCGAACTGACGATAATAGATAAAATTGCCAGATTGCCCATTACTTGCGGGTTTAGTATAAAATCCTTGTTTGGTAAAAATCCTACTCTGTTCAATGCGTCTCGTGAAGCATGTTTATCTTTCAAAATTGTAAACATGGATACCAAGACTGCTGATGAAATTCAAGGATATAGTGTTAAAAGTTATCAATACGGAACAGTTGCCAAAGGCTGGCTGACCTCTGTCGTTTCTCGCATAAGGGAAAAAGGCGGTCAGCTTGTTTTGTATTCCCTGCCCGATACCTTTAAGGCAAATTTGGAGTATATTGACACAAGAATGCCGGAGATATTGTCATATTATTTGTTGGAAGGATATACCAAAGAATCGACGGATTCGAAGGAGAGTACGTCTCGCCTTTCTATTAGGAATATCAATGAACGTATCATGGATTCTAATTCTGCTTTGTTAACAGATAATAGGAAGTCTTCTTTATATGAATACAAAATTAAGAAGTTTCTGGAAGCTGTTGCTCTTGGAATGAAACCGGGGGAACCATGGGGAGGTCTTGAAGATGCAAACGGTGGGTATATTATTGTCAAGTCAAATGGTGATTTGGTTTCCTTTCTGATTTACGATAGAAAGCTCTTTTTAGAATATTTATTCAATTATACCAAGTTAGACCAGCCTTCAATAGGTAAGCTTAATAAAAATAAAAAAGAGGATGCCCCGCCAATAGGAAGAATTTATGAGAAGAACGGAGAATTGTTCATCACTTTGCCGCTTCAAATTCGTTTTAAATTGAATGGATAATCATACACCGGAACAGCGCTGCAAGAATATGGCAGCGGTTAAGAGTAAAAACACCAAGCCGGAGATGCTTATTCGAAAGCTTCTGCATTCGTTGGGGTATCGTTTTCGGCTGCATCGAAAGGATTTGCCCGGCAATCCTGACATAGTATTGCCGAAACATAAAACGGTTATTTTTATCAATGGCTGCTTTTGGCATCAACACGAGGGCTGTAAACATGCCTCAGTCCCTCAAACTAATACTGAGTTTTGGCAAAAGAAACTTTCGAGCAACGTTGAGCGTGATAAACGAAATTACATAGCCCTTAAGGATTTAGGATGGAATGTAGTGATTGTTTGGGAGTGCGAGGTTAAAGGCGTGATTGATAATACTGAAGAGCTAAAAGAGAGATTAGGTGTGAAATTGTACATTTAATTCGTTGTTAATTGTATAGCGAATAGTAAATCATTTGTGAAGTATGTGGGCGGAAGCTAATATAGAAGCGTTAGCAAGGGCTCTTGCTGACGCAACAACAGGGAGGGGTATTAGCGATTATTTCAATAATAATCCATTATGTGGTTTTTCGTGTTATGAATCAACTAAGTGGAAACGCTTGAAAGCTTATTTTTTACAGGCTCAAAAAGTACGGCATAATGATAGCTGTGTTAGAGATGCTATTGCTCATTTTTTGAATCCAGCATTATTTTTACAGAGTAGAGAAAAATTTGAAGAATGTCGTTGCAGGTTGAACGCGGCATTGGCTTTGGTTGGATTGCATCTTAATGAGAGATCTGTATTGCAAATTGTATCGAAAGCAGAGACGCTGGACGAAGCTGAACGACGAGCGTCGAGCTTGTTATCCAAAGTAAGAGAGAGAAACATGCATAAAGAAATTGAACGCTACTGCAAAGCGGATTTGGTTAGGGAAGACTTTTATGATGTAGTTTTTGAATCATGCAAAGGCGTGTTTGAGCGAATTCGAGAGTTTGCCAACCTGAATGATAAGGATGGTGTTGCTCTCGTTGATATAGTATTTTCAAGTGAACGACCGAGAATATTAGTAAATAATTTTCAAACTCAATCAGAAATATCCGAACATAGGGGGCTTGCAAATCTTCTGCGCGGATTGTATGGTACATTTAGAAATCCTGCGGCCCATGAATTAAAGGTGAGATGGAAAATGACAGAAGAAGAGGTTTTGGAAGCATTATCATTAATCTCATTTGTTCACCGTAGATTGGATATTGCAAAAATAACATGTTTTGCATACAACGGTTGTTAATTTTTTAACAAGACTGGTTAGGTCATGATAATGCCAATAAGTCATAGGGATATGTGAATGTATGAAAATTATAAAATCAGGTGAAATTGAGTGGTGGGCTAGTCGTGACGATGCAATAAATACTTTCCCCGCATTGATACGAAATCTTATACTTTTTTCTGAACATGTAGAACTCGAAGGTTTTCACGCTTATAATCAGAATAACAGACCTGGAATCGATGGGAAGACAACAATAGAGAATTCTCAATGTCGTTGGATTCCTAGCGGCGTTGCCTATTGGGAATTGGGTAACGTTAAAAATCCTCGAAAAAAAGCCGATTCAGATTATTTTAAACGTACTGAAGAAGTTCCGGAAGAGCTGCGGAGAGGAATCACGTTTGTTTTTGCTACACCAAAGAACTGGATTGAGGGTGGGAATTGGGCTGATAGCAAAAGAGAACTAAAGCAATGGAAAGATGTAAAGGTTATAGATGTTGAGTCTCTGGAACAATGGATTGAGGGATTGAATTATCCTTCCCTCGTAAGAATTGCGGATATCATGGAGCTGTCTGTAGATGGGGTGGAGCTGTTGAAAACGTCATGGCTGAGATGGTCTAAGGCTACAACCCCGACGCTGCCGAAATCGTTGTTCAAAAGGGATATTGACAGGGCAAGGAACAACTACTCATGGAATAGGTGGAAGGAAGGTGTAGGTAGTAGAGTTATCGAGTTATATGCGGATACAAAAGATGAAGCATTAGCTTTTTTGTATTGTCTGTTTAAAAGTGATGCTTTTAATCAATTTGATAGCAGTGCCGCAGTTGTTGAAAATAAAGATAAATTGCTGAGATTGCTCGGAGAGGAAAATAACACGGTAATTCTTGCAAATGAAGATTTAAGAAGTTATTTAGTGCCGACGAAAAATGGTGTAAGAGGTATATTGATAAGAGAAAGCAAGGGGGTAAAAGGCAAGGATTCCTTTGAATTGGGAGGTGTGGAGCCATGGGAAGTTTCTGATATGTTAAGAGAAATGGGAGTTCCTAACAATTCGATCGCTTTTTTGGCAGACTTTTCCGGTGGTTCAAAGAGTGTCTTGCGGAGACGTTTGTCTGAAAATCCTGCCATCCTTGCTCCCGATTGGGGAGATGATATTAATCTTCTAAATGATTTAGTGCCATTGATATGCATTAATCGGTGGAATGCCTTTAATTTATGCGATAATGATCTTATAGGACAAATGTCCGATAATGATTACCAAACTGTATTAGCAAAATATATATACAAAAGTAATTATCCTGTAAAATTAAAGAACGGTGTTTATGAAATAGTTTCCTTGAGTGAGGTATTGTATTATTTTACAAAAAATAGTTTATGCTGTAGGCTGGATGACTTGTTGCGGTTTCTTAAGAATTTGATTTTAAGTGCACGTTTTGATGTTAAAAAGTCGGCATATAATGCGCTTATTATCCTGGATGTTTATAAAATGAATTGTGACTTATGCGGCAGTCGTCGGATTTCTCAGACTATTCAATGTATAGCAGAAGAAAAGTTCAATTTTAATAATGTTAATTTGAGAGTTGTTTGGAATGAGTTGCCATTGTTAGCCGAATTGTATCCTAGTAGGTGTTTAAATTTTATCGAATGCGCTCTGAATGGTGGTGTGAAGGCTTTGTTTGAAAGTGATAATCTTCGCAAATTACTGAGAGCAATAGAAGTGTTGGCTTTTCACCGTGAATATTTTTCAAGTTGTATACGGTGTGCGGTTTTGTTGCTTCAACGGATACCAACTGATGCAAATATTGATGAAGTTAAATCAATGCTAAAAACGTTCTTTTGTTTCTGGATGCCACAAACAAATGCGTCGGCTGATGATAGAAATAAGGAATTGGAAAAGCTCTTTGCAGACGTACCGGATGTGGCTTGGGAGGTTGCGTTAGAACAGATAGACCCTTATTCCAAAGTAGGACATTGCAATCAACCTGCCATTTGGCGAGAGAAAGCTCAATGGCAGAATGTGGTAAAACCGACATTAAGTGATGTTAATAAGATTCGTTCCTTTGCATTTGATAAAGTTATTGAATATATCACGCTCCAACGTAAAGGACTTGCAAAATTGCTAAATTATACAATTCGCTATTCTAAATGTCATCAGCAGCGTGTGTGGGAGCGCTTGGGTGAACTTGCGCTCTCATCTGATGTTATTAGTTGCGCTGAAATGCTTAAGTTAATAAGAAAATTTATATATCGTGCCAAATTGAGAGCTGGAAAGTCTGATGAAGTAGCAGAGAATATTCAATTAGCTGAACAAGTGCTTGAACTTTATAAGATTGAAGATGTTTTTTGGGAAAATGCGTGGATATTCCAATATGATTGGATGGATGGCTATCTATATCAATCGGGAGGCGATAAGGAATTTGAAAGATTAATCGTTGATGTAACAGAATTAAGAAGGCAAAAAATACATGTTCTAAATATAAAATCTGTGGCCGATGTTTTAACTGTTCTAAAATTAGAAAAGTTGGACGCCTTTAATGTAGCTAAGTTGCTTTCTGAGGAGCTGGGTGGCGGAGGTTTAGTTCTTGATACGCTAAAGATACTTCTTTCCGATGAATGGGATATAGACAGTGTACAGTTATTTGGTGTTGTTTCCGGATTCTTGAAAGGCATGGCTGTTGATGAAAGACGGAAAATAGTACAGTTTGCGAAAGAATTTTTGAATAATTATTGGTGCGATTTTCTTCTTTCCTGCTTGCCGTGCAACAAAGAAACTTGGAGCCTCATTGCATCGATTGTTCCAGAGTTTGAAGAGCGTTTTTGGTGTAAGGTTACGGCACATGTTTCAGATGTTGAAGATGATGAAGATTGTATCATTCTGTCTCGTTTTTTGGAGAATGGAAGGCATTTGTGGATTTTGGAAAATATACGTTTTATAGTTGGTTCTCAATATTTAAAAATTAGACGAAAATTGTTTTCGCAGATATATAGAGACAGACTAATGAATCCGCATGTTTTTAGTTATAGTGATGAAGATTCAATTAGCGTGCTAATAAATAGTATTTTGCCAGAGTTGTCTGAAATAGAACGGATAAAGGTTGGTTTTCGGTTTTTTGATCTCATTAATAGTAAAGAGTTTGATGATAGCCTTTTTTCTCTTATAACGAAAAATTCAAAGTTGTTTTTTAAATTATATGAGCGCTATCGTTATGTAAAATATGCTGTTCCAAATTGTGCGGAAAATATTATAACTGATATTCGTTTTTTTTGTTATCTTGTAAAGCATGATTGCATAAAAAAATGGCTGGCAGATATTAATGAATATTTGTTAGTAAATGAGTCAAAGTATCTTATGTTTGATGTTGGGGAATTCTTGGCAAAATACTTTCTCGAATCGCAACTAGGCGGTACTGTAAGTGGTGATATTTGTCGTTTTTTTAATGAAAACACACATGTCAACCTGCAGGTTGGATTTAAGAATGGTGTCTACTGTTTGCTTAGGGTGAAGTATAATTATTGTTCCCCTGAATACTGGGAGACTAATGAAGTTGATAAACTTAGAAAGATGTCTCAACAACTGCAAGCAGAATATCCAAATTTTGCTTCTCTTTTGAATGATGCTTCTATCTTTTTACTAGACCAAACTGACTGATAACTCATTATTTTTTGGAATCTTTCACTCTTAATTTATAACGATCTGGCGGTAATTTCAGATGTTTTTTCGTCTTAAGAAACGAACAAAGAAAGTGGGCAGGCGCCTATCAAGTAGAATTATTGTTGAGGAAATTCCGACTTGGTGAAAAAAAAGCCCGCCGTGGAGGGGCGGGCTTGGTGGAAGGGGTAAGGGGGGGCGGAATCAGGCGAGTTCTGCGAGGAAGCCGCTTTCGTCCAGATAGATGTTGTCCGGGAGCTTGTAGGGAGCGGCGAGGGAGGGCCCTTCGACAACGGCGTTGGCGCCGCCGGGCTCTGACTGGACGCGGTAGCCCGGGAGGAGAAGTCCGCGGGTGCGGGGGCGTGCGCCGAGCTGGATGGTGCCGTCTCTCATCTTGAAGACGCTGTGGCACATACTCATGGAGATAATGGTGCCGCCCGGTGTAGCGAGACAGGGACGCCAGCGCATGTTGGGGGTGGAGATGGCGGGGCTGCCGCTGAAGTCGTAGAAGGGAATCTGGCGCGGGGGGATGGTGGTGAGGAGGATGCGGCGCATGGCCTTGCCGCCCACAATCTGGGAGATGTTGGTGGGAAGGGTTTCCTGCGGGGCATCGATGAGCTGGACGGGGGTGTGCGTGATGATGGGCCAGAGGACGCCGAGGACGATTTCCTGCGGCTCACCGTTACCGACGGTGGTGAGGAGGCGGTGGCGGCGCTCCTTGAGAGCGTTGACACGGCGCACCTGGCAGGCGTTCATCCAGTGGCGGTGCAGGGTCAGCAGGTCATTGGCGCCTTCAATCAGCAGTTCCAGCCATTTGCGGGCAAGACCCTGATGCTCCGGGGAGGGCTGACGACCGATGACGGCGGCGGCAATCTGGATGCCGGTGAGCTCACCGCCGGGGTAGAATACCAGCGGGCGGGTGCCGATTTGCTCCAGTGTGCGCAGCAGGAGGTCGCGGCCTGCGCTGTCCGTGGTTTCCAGGCTCTTGGCGGAGAGCTCACGGAAGGCGCGGAGGACGGCGCGGCTGTTGAAGGTTTCTGCCTCCATGGGTTCACCCACGGCTACGGTGAAGGGATACGGTATTTCACGCGGAAGCTTGGTGAAGAAGCGGCTGCGGTGGTAGGAGAAGATGCTGCCCCAGAGACCGTCCATGTAGACGGGAATGATGGTGGCGTGGGCGCGGCGGGCAATCATTTCCATGCCGCGGCGGATGGGGGTGAGGCAGCCGCTGCGGGTGAGCTGCCCCTCCGGGAAGATGCAGATGAGGTCTCCCTTCTCAATTGCGTTGGCCGCGCTGAGGATGGCCTCTCTCGGGTTTTTGCTGGAGATGGGCAGGGAGTTGAAGATTTCCAGCACCCAGTTGAGCATGCGCATGCTCATGAACTCTTCTGCCACGATGAATCGCACGGGGCGGGGGCAGACCATGGTGAGGAAGAGGGCATCTGCAAAGGTGACGTGGTTTACCACGAGCAGGGCGCCTCCGCGCTCCGGCAGCCGCTCAATGTTCACGTAGCGGGGGCGGTAGAAGAGGCGCAGCACCCAGATGCCGAGCATGCGGATGAGCTCCTGCGGGATGAGACGCAGGGTGGAGATGAGGATGAAGCCGCTCATCAGGAACAGGACGAAAAACTGTGCCTGCGGGGTGGCCCCGTATTGGTGCATGAGCCAGATGAAGACCACGGCCACGAGCCCCATGAGGTTGTCAATGAGGTTGCCGGCGGCGATGATGCTGCCGCGGTTGGCGGGGTCGCAGTTGTCCTGCAGGTAGGTGTTGAGCGGAGCCATGAAGATGGCACCGAAGGCACCGGTGAGCGCCAGTAGGGCGTTGCTGATGTAGGTGTTAACGTCGAAGATGGTGAGCAGCAGGGTGCAGAGGGTGATGCCCAGGGCACCCAGCGGGATGAGCCCCAGCTCATTCTTGCCGCGGCAGAGCAGGGAGGCAATGACGCCGCCGGTGATGACGCCGCCGCCCAGCCAGGCCATCAGGATGCCGCTCTGCATGGAGAAGTCCACCGTCGGGTCGGCAATCTGCAGGTCTTTGGCAATCTGGATGAGGATGAGGAAGAGAGAGCCGGCGAGACACCAGAAGTAGGAGAGGCCGATTTCGCTGAGTCGCAGCTCGCGGTCTTTCCAGAGGTATTTAATCTGGCCGAAATGCTCGTAGAAGAGGCTCCAGCTGAATTTGCGGGTGGGTTTGGAGTGGTAACGCGGCACCAGGAAAGAGGCTGCGGTTACCACGCCGGCCATGATGAGGAAAATCCAGGTGGGCAGGATGACGGCGTTCCAGCCTGCTTCCTCAACGCCGTCCGGTCGGGCAGAGTAGCCCTCCAGCAGGTGGCTGAACCAGAAGAAGACGCCAATCTGGGCGGCGAGCAGCACAAAGACCATGCTGGTCTCAATGATGGTGGAGCCGAATCCGATGTAGCGGGAGCCCAGCAGATCCTTTACAATGCCTTTCTTGGCGGGGGATAGGATGGTGGCCTGTGTGGCGAAGATGGCAAACCAGATGATGGCGGCGCGCATGTCGTGCTGGTAGAAGCAGAAGAGCATGCAGCTCATCACGATAATCTGCGCAAAACTCATCACCTGGATGATGCGGGTCTTGCAGAAGCAGTCTGCGAGCCAGCCTACCAACGGCGCAAACAGAATGTAGGGGAGCACGAAAATGGCACCCAGCATGTATTCCAGTGTACTGCCGTCTGCACCCCACAGCCACACGCCCAGCGGAATCAGCAGGAACTGTACTGCCTTTTCATTGAAAGCATTCTGTGCCTGAACCGCTACGAGTGTCCAGAAACCCGTCCATTCCTTGCGGTTCGGCTCTTTGTAAAAATCATCAGAATCGTCTGCCATAAGTAGAGATGATACCTAGGATATTATCTCACAAATATGGCAGGAATCAAGACAATTCAGCGTTCGTCTGTGCGGTGTCGGAAAAAACTTGCCGGAAAGTCGGCAAAATTACCGCAACTACCGGTTGCGTTTGGTTTGGGTGCGCTTTGGCTCCGGGATAATGTGCCCCATATAGGGCAGGAGTTTATCCATTACCAGCTTGTAGCCATCCGGTGTGATATGGATATGGTCTTTTGTGCGGATGGTGCCGACGGTGCCGTCCGGGAGGCGTTTGGTGTGTGTGTACAGTCCATCGCTGCCGGAGAAAATGGGGCGCGTGTTGATGAAGCCTAAGCGATAGTGCTTGCAGATTTTGTGCATGAGCTTGGTAATTTTATCTAATTTGGCATCCCACTTGGGGCGGTCCATCACCGGCGGGCTCATGAAAATCAGGCGTGCATTATGCGCATGGCAGATTTTCACAATTTCGTATATTTTGTAGGCGTAGGCGCGCATCCAGGGCGGGGAGCAGGGTTCCTCCGTTCCCGGTACATTGTAGATGGAGGTAGCAACATCATTGGTCCCAATCCACATGATGACAATATGCGGACGATGCTTGCGAAGGTTTTCTTTGAGGACGCTCGGCCAGTTGTAAAAATCCGGTCGGCTGAGCCCGGTAGAACCTTTACCGATGGGGATGAGGGTGATATTGCTGTAACCTGCCATTTCTCTCTGCATGTGGGGGCCCATGCCGGCCATGAGAGAATCTCCGGTCAGCAGGATGCGTATGGGAAATGCAGCTTCTCCGGTGCCGCCGCGTTTCAGGGGCATGGAAGATGAGCAGGCGCAGCACAACAACAGCATAACCAGGCATGTAATGAACTTTTTCATTTCTTTTTATCGGATGAACGCATGGGGTTGATAGAGGTTTCCCTGCTTGCCTGTTTGATGCTGTTAAGCTCATTCTGCGACAGACAACGCCGGGGATTGTTTTGACGGAAACGGTATATATGTTGTTCAATCATGGGGCGGAGATGCTCCAACAGCAGCTCATTACCCTCAACTGTCAGGTGGCACTGATCTTTCATGCGGATGCGCACGGTCTTGCCCTTCGCATTGGTCGTGTAGGCCATGAAGTCTCCCTTGGAATCGCCCATAAAGGCATTGGTATCCAAGACTGTGATGCCTTTTTCTCGGCAAAAATCGCGCTGGGCTGCAATGACGGATTGCATGGCGCGGTAGCGGGGCCCCATGGGGGGCAGGCCAATCCAGATGACCTTGCAGTTGAACTGCGCGGCAATATCCACCACCTGCTTCATCTTTTCGGCGTAGGCTGCTTTCCAGCCGCTGTGGCCGGTATAGAATACCTTTTTGCCCTCTACAATGGAGACCCCGTCATTGGCGCCGATGAAAATCACCACGAGATTCGGGCGCTTTTGCTCCATGGTTCTGCGCATGCTTTCCGGCCAATTGAAATAATTGGGGTTGCTCAAGCCGGTGGAAAATCTTGCCGAGAAGATGAAATGCAGACCTTTGCGGTTGAGGAAAGCCTTATGTGTTTGAGGCGCGAGGCTTTGCATCATGGAGTCGCCCATGAGCATAATCCGATAATGAACAGGCTGCTTCTCATTTGCTGCCTGAATTTCTTTTGCGGAAAGTGGTATCTCTGCAGCCTCTTCCCGGGGCTGCGGCTCGGGCTGCGGCTCAGGCTGCGGCTCAGGCTGCGGCTCAGGTTGCGGCTCAGGTTGCGGTTCAGGCTGCGGTTCAGGCTGCGGTTCAGGCTGCGGTTCGGGTTGCGGTTCGGGTTGCGGTTCGGGTTGCGGCTCAGGTTGCGGCTCAGGTTGCGGCTCAGGTTGCGGCTCAGGTTGCGGCTCAGGTTGCGGCTCAGGTTGCGGCTCAGGTTGCGGCTCAGGTTGCGGCTCAGGTTGCGGCTCAGGTTGCGGCTCAGGTTGCGGTTCGGGCTGCGGCTCGGGTTGCGGTTCGGGCTGCGGCTTAGGTTGCGGAGCAATCTGTTCCGGAGTCAGGAAGACAGGGTTGAACTCTGCTTCTCGCTTTTTAAGCGTTACCTTGCGGCGCTTCTTTGCTTTTAATTTGAAGGGATAAGATGCACGGGTGCGTCGCTTGGCGAGCCTGCGACGCGGCTTCTTCTTTTTGGCCAGTTTGACCTTTTTGCGGGCTTCCGGGCTCTTTTTTGCAGGCTCCGCCGCCTGCTCCTTTTGGGGAGCCGGTTGTTCCGTTGCTGTCGGGGTGTCCTTTCGGACCTTGCGCTTTTTTTGTGAGGCCTTTTTCTTGTTTACCGACTTTTTCTTTGATTTTTTCTTATTAGTTTTCTTTTTGCCGGAGGATTTCTTTTTTGTCGATTTTTTCTTGCCGGCCTTTTTGGCGGCGGGCGCGGGGCTCTCTTTTTTCACTTTCGGCTCCGGCTGAGCATCCGGGGCAGGGGGCAGGGCGTCAGATTCTGACGGGGCGTAGATTTCCGAATCATCGAATGCATCCGGAACAAACTCTTCCGCGCCGTTTTCCGAAGATGAGTAAAGACTTCTCTGCCAGCCAAACCACTGCGGCAGACCGGTATAGCGGCAGACGGAGCGCAGGGACTGCGCCGCACCCATCAGCTCCGGATATTTGCTTTCCAGCTGCTGCGCATATTCATCGATATTCTGCAAGCCAATCAGCAGCGCTGCCAGAAGCGTGCTCAGGCAGATTTTCAGAGGCTGTGAAAGGCGTACGGACATGATGTTTTATCAGAAATCGAAATAGATAAACGGCAAAACACCCTCCGGTCCCATAGCCAGAATGCCTCCGCCCAGCAGGCCGGCGACAACCGCCTGCAACGCCCACGGCAGACGGGACATCTGCGCGGCGAATTTGCGGAAACAGGGCGGACCTGCCCATTGTAATACCAGCACCAGGGCAATAATCAGCAGAATGCGCGGTTCAAAGCCCATCTCCCCGTCTCCGCAGAAAATACAGCGGAATACGGCACAGGCACTGTCAAAATCCGTTGCGCGGAAAAACACCCACAGAGCCGCTACGCAGTGGAACGTGAGCAGCCATGCCAGCACCTTGCCCGTCAGGCTCCAGGCCTTGCCGCTCAGCTTAGTGAAGAGACTCAGTTTGCCCTGTATGCAGTGGAAACCGTGTACCAGAGCCAGCCCTATGCCGTGGAAGAAGCCCCAGATAAGAAAGTTGAGCCCGCTGCCGTGCCACAGACCGCCGATGACCATGGTGGTGGTGAGGTTAACATAACGGTTGCCTTTGCGGCTGCCGCCCATGGGGATGTAGAGGTAATCCCGCAGCCAGAGTGAAAGCGTGATGTGCCAACGGCGCCAGAATTCCTGCAGATTGAGCGAGCGATAGGGAGATTCGAAATTCTGCGGCAGTTGGAATCCCATTAGTCTGCCAATGCCGACGGCCATGTCTGAATAGCCGGAAAAGTCGCACAAAATCTGGATGGTGTAGGCATAAATGCCGACCAATGCCGCCGTGGCGGAATATGAATCCGGCATCTCGAACAGCGGGTCAACCAGAGAAGCGGAAAGATACGAAGCCAGTACGACTTTTTTGAACAAACCGCTCAGGATGTAGCAGATGCCCTCGTTAAACCCGGAAGCGGTGCCTTCTGCGTTCTGAAGCTGCGGAAAAAACTGCCGCCCACGCATGATGGGACCCGCCATGATGGTGGGGAAAAAGGATATGTAGGCCAGCACATCCACAAAGCTGCGCACCGGCTGACTGCGGTCGCGGTAATAATCAATCACGAGAGACAAGCCCATGAATGAGTAGAATGATAAGCCGGCGGGCAGGACAACATCTCCTATGCCGGATTCCTGCATCCATTGCAGGAGCGGACTGTCTGCATTCAGTATATCACACAGCTGCAGGAAGATGAACTCCGCATATTTGTAAAAGGCCAGCAGAAGAATATGCAGAGCTACATCTGCCGTTACCAGCCACCTGCAGCACCGTTCATTGCTGCTGCAGCGGGCCAGCAGCCGCACGGTACCCCAATTCAACGTGGCCACCAGCAGCAGCAATAACGGGAACTGTAACCCAAGCTGCCCATAGAAAAACAGACCGGCGGCAATTAAGAAAAGCTTGTATATGAGAGAATAAGGTCTCAAAGCCCACCCCAGAAAGAGGATAGGCATAAAAAACAGGACAAAATTGGTGGTAACAAAGTTCAAGAGAGAAAAAGTGCGCGGATGTTATAATTCTTTTGCTCAGATAAGTCAAGAAAATCGCAGCCTTTGCTGCATGGTAAGCCACAATTTTGTTGGCCTGTATTTTCAGATAAATCCGAGACAAAAAGAAAACAGACGGCAGGTTTACGGGAAACCTGCCGCCTGTTCAGTAGAAAGGAGGTGCGCTATCAGAAGCGGATGGTGTAATCGCCCGGGTCACGGGGCTCCTCAGGAGCGCGGTCGCAGGCGGGCAGCATGTTGTTGAGGTGACGCTTCATGATGGTCTTCTTCATTCCTGCGTCGTTGCGCTTAGTCTGCTCTGCGGCTTCCTTGGCATCAGCGGCGCGCTTCTTTTCAGTTCTGGCGCGGGCCTTTGCGCAGCGCTCAAGGCTGGCTTTCTGAGCGGGAGTGGCAACGGACTTGAGGGACTCGGGGGATATGTCCTTTTCCGAGACAACGGGGGCTGCCATGGCCACAGTAGCAGCAAAAGCGGTCAGAGAGAGAATGGAAAGAGTTTTCATGCTGTGAGAAAATGATACTGTGAGTATAGATGATGCGTGGCGTATGTCAAGCTCATTTTTGCCTGTTTTTCGTAAAAAATCAGTTGAGCCCATCGTCAAGCATACCGAACATATCCAGCTGGGTTACATCCGGCTCTTCTGCGGTGGGCATGCCGGTTTCTCGGACCCGTTTGCGGCGCACCTGTTTCGGTTCTCTGGCAGAGGCGCTCATCTCCAAGTGGGTGAGTACCTGTTTGGCGCGCTCAATGATGGGGGCGGGAAGTCCGGCAAGCCGTGCTACCTGAATGCCGTATGATTTATCTGCCGGACCGGGCAGAACCTTGCGGAGGAAGACAATTTCATCTTTCCACTCACGCACTTCCACATGCCAGTTGCTCACAGCGGAGCGGCTGTGCTCCAAATCCACCATCTCATGATAGTGCGTGGCAAACATGGTGCGCGCGCCGATGTCATCATGCAGGTGCTCCGCGACTGCCCAGGCGATGGAAAGGCCGTCGAAAGTGGCAGTGCCTCGGCCTATTTCATCCAGAATAACCAGCGAGCGCTCCGTGGCGTTGTTGAGGATGAGGGCTGTCTCACTCATTTCCACCATGAAGGTAGATTGCCCGCGCGCGATGTCATCACTGGCACCTACACGGCAGAAGATGCGGTCCACCAGACCGATGCGGGCGGCCTCTGCGGGAACGTAGGAGCCTATTTGGGCCATGAGGGTGATGAGGGCCACCTGGCGGATGTAGGTGCTCTTGCCGGCCATGTTGGGGCCGGTGAGGATGAGCACGCGGTTGGCCTCTGCATCCATCTCCGTGTCATTGGGCACAAAAGAGGAATCCGTCTGCACACGTTCAATGACGGGGTGGCGGCCATTGGTGATGAGCAGGTCGCGGCTGTGGTCCAGCTGTGGGCGGCAGTAGCGGTGGCGCTGTGCACTCTCTGCCAGTGCCAGCAGTACATCCGTCTCCGCCAGTGCTTCCGACGTAGCCTGAATAAGGTCGATGTATTCTCCGGTCTTTTCCCGCAGCTCGCAGAATAGCTCGTATTCCAGCTGGCGTGAGCGTTCATCCGCGCCCAGAATCGTGCCTTCCATCTTCTTGAGCTCTTCCGTGACAAAACGCTCTGCGTTGGCGAGAGTCTGCTTGCGGATATAGCGGTCTGTGGGTACCTTGCCATAGTTGGCTCGGGTGACCTCAATATAGTAGCCGAAGACGTTGTTGTAGCGTATTTTAAGGGAGTCGATACCGGTGAGGGAGCGCTCGCGGGCTTCCAGCTCAGCCAGCCAGTTCTTGCCTTCTCGGGAGGCGGCGCGCAGTTCATCCAGACGGGCATCGTAGCCGTCCTGAATCATGCCGCCCTCCTTGATTGTGACGGGCGGTTCCACAACAATGGCCCGTTGCAGCAGGTCCGTGAGCTCACGGAAATCCCCCAGGCGGGAGAGCAGGGGCTCAAAGAGCGGCCGGTGCTGCACCAGTGCGGATAAATCCTCTGCAATGCCCGGCAGTTGGGCCAGAGACGTGCCCAGTGCCAGCAGGTCTCGCGCATTGCCCGCGCCCTGCGACAGGCGGGAGACCAGACGCTCCATGTCACGCACACCCTTGAGAGAATCCCGCAGCTTGCTCATGAGATAGGGCTCTGCGAGGAAGCCTGCGATGAGCTCCTGACGGCGCAGCAGTTCATCACGGTCACAGATGGGGTGCAGAATCCAGTCGCGCAGCTTGCGTGCGCCCATGGGGGTGGAGGTGCTGTCCAGCGTGCCCAATAGCGTGTTTTTCATGCCGCCCCGGGCTTCCACCAAATCCAGATTGCGGCGGGAGGCCGAGTCGATGAGCACGGCGTTGTCCGTGGCGCGGAGGGAAAGCTTGCGGAGGTGGTCCGTCTGCCGGCGCAGCTGGTGCCTGAGGTAGTGCAGGATGGCGGCGGCGGCTCCCGGCGCGGCCTGCAGGTGGGCGCAGCCGAACCCCTCCAGCGAGTGAACGCGGAAATGGCTCTCCAATGCCGTGCGGGCAACGCCGGGTAGGAAAGTATAGCCATCATAATACAGCGTGACGGGCAGGCAGGAGAACTCCTCTTTCTGCTCATCACTCACCAGGAGCTCGCGCGGGTGCATGCGGGCAATCTCATCTGCCAGTTCCTCCGCGCTGTTGAAATCCGCCACGGAGAACTCACCTGTGGTGTGGTCTGCGCAGGCCAGCCCCCAGGCGTTTTTGTGGCGGTAGCAGGCGGCTATATAGTTGTGCTCACCCTCATCCAGCAGGCTGAGGTCTGCCAGCGTGCCGGCGGAGACAATGCGAGTGATTTCCCGCTCCACCAATTTGCCGGGTACAGGCACGGACATCTGCTCCGCGATAGCCACTCTGCGCCCCATTTTCACAATCTGGCCGATATAGCCTTCTGCGGCATGAAACGGCACGCCGCACATGGGAATCGTCTGGCGTTTCGTGAGGGTGAGCCCGAGGGCGTTGGCGCACTCCACGGCATCCTCAAAGAACATCTCATAGAAATCCCCCAGACGGAAAAAGAGCCACACGTCTTCCGGCAGTGACTGCTTCATGCGCAGGTACTGATCCATCATCGGGCTGATTTTAGGAGCTTCGGCCATGGCTGTATTGCAACACTCTACCCTGTTCCGGGGGGTAATTCAAGCATTTTCCCTGTAATGAAGCACACAAAATCCGGCTCCCGGTGCAGAAATCGGTACGGAGGCTGAGCAGCCGGCGGAGATGATGCCGCTGCGGAGTTTTCTCATATTTTTTTTGCGGGGGCGGCAGCGGAATAGCGTTGACAGACGGAGAGGAAAAGTGGTAATCTGGCGGCTGGTGACAATGAGTGTTGCCGCTATCCTGTACACCGTTTTTCGGAAAGACAGATTATGATTATTACACTCGTTATAGGTTTGACGCTGGCGTTGGTGCTGGGTATGCTTGCCCAGCAGTTGCGGCTTTCGCCGCTTGTGGGGTATCTGGTGGCAGGCATGCTGGCCGCGCAGCCTTGGTGGGGGCATCCCGTGGATAGTCATATTGTCGAAGAATTTTCCCATATAGGTGTGGCGTTACTGTTGTTTGGCGTAGGTCTGCATTTTCATTTCAAGGATTTGCTGGCGGTGCGAAAAGTAGCGTTGCCCGGCTCCTGCATCTGCATGCTGCTCTGGACCGGGCTGGGAGCCGTGGTGTATTATCTGTTGGACGGTGCGGAAGCAGACTGGCTGGGCGGTACGATGTTCGGCATGTGTGTCTGCGTGAGCAGTACCGTGGTGCTCACCCGTGTGCTTTCTGAGAACCGACTGCTGCAGACACCCTCCGGGCATACGGCCCTGGGCTGGCTGGTGGTGGAGGATATCTTTACCATCATCATGTTGGTATTGCTGCCGGTGCTGTTCGGCGACGGCGCAGGACAGCAGAGTATCTGGGAAGCTCTGGGCTGGATGGCGCTCAAGCTGGGGGCCATGGTGGTCTGCGTGGCATACCTAGGGCGTAAAGTGATAGCACGCGTGCTTACCTATGTTTCCCGCCACAGCTCGGATGAGCTGTTTACGCTGGCAGTGCTGGTATTTGCGCTGGGCATTGCGGTGCTGTCCGCCCATGTGTTCCATGCGTCCATGGAGTTCGGCGCCTTCCTGTCCGGTATGGTGGTGGGGCAGAGCAAGTTTGCCAGTCGTGCCGCTTCTGATGCACTGCCCATGCGCCATGCCTTTGCGGTGTTGTTCTTTGTATCCGTGGGCATGGGCTTCAACCTCAACGGCATTATTGAGTGCTGGCCGCTGGCACTGGGTACCGTTCTCTTCACGCTGCTCTTCAAGCCGGTGTCCGCCTATTTCGTCATCCGTCTGCTGGGGCGCCCCGGAAGCCTGGGGGTGGTGGTGGGCACCTCTCTCTCTCAGATAGGTGAATTCTCCTTCATTCTGGCCGCCTTGGCCGCAGGGACCTATGGGCTCATGCCCCAGTCAGCCGCCAACGTCATCACCGGCGTGGCTATCATCACCATTACGCTCAATGCGGCCCTGTATCGTTTTGTGCCGGGGCTCATCAAGCGCATGGAAGACCGAGGAATCGGACTGGTGAAGAATCAGACGACGGAGATACCCGCCCCCTCAGAGGAAAAACAGCGCGTTATCGTGGTGGGCTACGGCCCCTGCGGAGAGATTACCTCCGACATTCTGCGCCGCAATAACATTGACGTGGTGGTGATTGAAATGAACGTGGATACCGTGACCCGCCTGCACCGAGAGGGGATACCCGTTATCCACGGAGATGCCCGCCTGCGCGCCCTGTTGCAGTCTGCCGGGGTGGAAGCGGCAGAGGCTATCGTGATATCCGTGACCTCCGCTCCGGCAGATGAGATAGCAGAAGCCGCCCGCTCCATCAACCCGGGAATCGGGGTTATTGCCGCGACTCATTTTATCCGCAATGCACAACTCATGCGCAGCAAGGGAGCCCGTGCCATTTTCTCCGGTGAGGAGGAACTGGCTCTCTCCATGGGCGGCTACCTGCTGCACTCCTTCGGCGCGCCGGATGAACAGGTGGTGCGTGAGCGCAACCACATGCGCCGCAAACTGGCAGGGGAGCTCCCCTACCTGAAAGAATAGATTTAACAGACTTGCCATACCATTATGATATTCACTCTCGTTATAGGTCTTACCCTGGCGTTGCTGCTGGGTATTCTGGCTCAGCGTTGTAAACTCTCTCCCCTGGTCGGTTATCTGGTGGCCGGCATGATTGCGGCGCAGCCTTGGTGGGGTGAGCCGGTAGATGGCCATGTGGTGGAGGATTTTTCACATATCGGCGTGGTGCTGCTGCTGTTCGGGGTGGGCCTGCAGTTTCATTTCAAGGACTTGCTGGCGGTGCAGCGTGTGGCGGTGCCGGGGGCTCTGGTGTGTATGGCTCTGGTGGTGCTGGCCGGCGGAGCGGGCTATTTTTATTTCGGTATAGGGGAACCCACTTGGCTCAACAGCCTGATGTTCGGCCTCTGCATCTGCGTGAGCAGTACCGTGGTGCTCACTCGTGTGCTTACGGACAACCGCGTGATGCAGACCCCCGCGGGCTACACTGCCCTGGGCTGGCTGGTGGTGGAGGATATGTTCACCATTGTGCTGCTGGTGCTGCTGCCCGTACTGTTCGGCGACAGCGGGCAGAGTCTGGGTGAGGCCCTCATGTGGATGATGATTAAGCTGACGGGTTTGGTTCTGGTGGTGACTCTGGTGGCCCGCAAGCTCATGCGTACCATCTTCACCTATGTGGCCCGCAGTGCTTCCGGTGAGCTGTTTACGCTCACGGTGCTGGTTTCTGCGCTGGGTATTGCCGTGCTGTCAGCCAAAGTGTTCAATGCGTCCATGGAGTTCGGTGCCTTCCTGTCCGGCATGGTAGTGGGGCAGAGCCGCTTTGCCAGCCGAGCCGCATCTGATGCACTGCCGATGCGTGATGCCTTTGCCGTACTCTTCTTCGTCTCGGTGGGCATGGGATTCAGCCCGAGCGGGCTGCTGGACTACTGGCCGCTGGCACTGGCCACACTCTTTGCCACCATGGTGGTGAAACCGCTTGGGGCATTCATCATTGTGCGACTGCTGGGTAAATCCATGCGCAAGGGCATGCTGGTAGGCGGTTCACTATCCCAGATTGGTGAATTTTCGTTCATTCTGGCCACGTTGGTGGCAGGGGCTTACAAACTGCTGCCCATGGAGGCGGTCAACGTCATCACCGGTGTGGCCATCATCTCCATCACGGTGAATGCCGCATGTTATCGCTTTGTTCCGGCCGTTATCATGGCCTTGGAGAAACGGGGAATCGGGTTGCCGAAGCGCGGCTCCAACGATTTGGTGCCGCCGCCGTCGGAGGACCGACACCGCATCATTGTGGTGGGATACGGCCCCTGCGGCAAGCTGTTGACCGGTATTTTCCGTAAGTATAATCTGGAGGTCATTATCATCGAGATGAATATCGATACCGTCAACCGACTGGCCGTTGAAAATATACCTGCCATTCTGGGAGATGCCCGCCTGCGGCCCATCCTTAAAACCGCCGGGGTGGAAAAAGCCGTGGCTATTGTCATCACCGCCCCCGGTGCTCCTTCCACAGATATCACCGCAACGGCTCGGGAGCTGAATCCGGATATCAAGGTGGTGGCGAACACGACCTATATACGCACGGCCCGTGAGCTCATGGCGCATGATAACAATGTCGTCTTCTCCGGAGAGGCAGAGGCTTCTCTTTCCATGGCAAGCCATGTGCTCCAGGCGCTGGGTGCCACGGATGAACAGCTCTCCCGCGAGCGCCAGGATGCGCGCGCCAACATTCTGGGGCTCAAACCCGGCCTCTGACCGCATTGCGGCAATCGGGCTTGACATTCCGCAGTATTGAGCTAAACTGCATCCACCCATGGGACGTACCAGCATCATCAATATCCTGCTGACCTTGCTCCGGATAGGTTTGGGGGTGTTCTTCCTCATCACGGGGGCACTCAAGATAACCGATTTGGGCACAACCGCAGAGTTCATGACCCGCAGTGCCTTGCTGCCGGAGTGGTGCTCCATGCCCATTGCCTGCATTGGGGTGGCCATGGAGCTGGTGGTGGGAGCCTGCCTGGTATCCCGCCGCTGTTACCAAGGAGCAGCGCTCTGGGGTACCGTGATGTGCAGCGTTTTCCTCTTCCTGTATGCTCAGGCTTGGATTCGCGGGCTGGAGCTGAGCTGCAACTGCACGGGAAGCGTGCATGAGATTGTGAATTATCCGCTGGATACGGCCATGCGTCTGCTGTTGCTCGGCGCGATGGTGCTGCTTATGTGGGATACCCGCCGCCGCAAATCTATCCTCTGGGACCCCCAAAACAGCCCCTTTGATTTCTCAGAAATCTGACGGAAAGAACGCGTAGCCGGCAGCTTTCCTACCGCTGCGCTTTGTCAAACGTGGCTCAGTTGTTTTCCGGGATGATTTCCAGAAGGACAAAGGCCTGCTCATCCAGAGAATCGAGCACCTCAAGGTCCGCCTCACTGACAATGCGGTAGTATTCCGCACCCCAGAGAGCGGCAACACTTTCCATGTCGAAGACGGGCGGCTGTACCAGCAGACGCTGCAGTTCCGGGTCATCACCGGCGGCGTAGGCGGCTCCGTTAGCCCCTTCATTATTAAGAACGGCAATAATACGTTTGCCTGCGGGGAGCTGCGGCACGATGGCGGCAGCGTGCAGGTCTTTCAGCAGTGTCACATCTCCCACCAGACAGAAAGCGGCGGACGCATCTGCTGCATTGCCCAGGAAAGCCGCAATGGTACCGTCTGAGCCGGACATGCTGAGGTCTTTGAGATAGAGCGTGGGCACATGAGTCTGGGCAAAGCTGTTCCAGAGCTCCGTGATGGTGCGGCTGCCCAGACAAATCACATCCCCCAGCGAGGCATGGATGGAGAAAGCCCGCACCATGGCGGCGGCGGATTCCGGGTGCGCCAGCAGAAGCTCCTCCCGGCGGCCTGCTGTGTGGCGGCTGCGGCCCAGCAGGCGTTCCGTATCACCCACATGCGGCACATCTCCCAGAGACTTCATAATCTGCTCCGGTTCACCCTCAATCACGGTGCTTTTGCGGCACAAACCGGAGAACCCGGTGCGGGTGATGGAGAATACCTCCGTATCCGGTAAATCTTCCAGTGCATTCCAGAAACGCCCGGTCGGGACGTCTCCCACGCGCAGAATATAGCGCGGCGGGTACTGCATCAGCAGCTCGTCCGCACCATGAAGCAGCAGCCCGGACAGTTCTTCCCGCAGACCGCTGGATGCCTCTGCCACCACGGGAACCCGCAGCGTGCGGGCCAACCAGAGCACGGGTTCCTGTTCCGTCGGCTCCAAGGCTCCAATCATCAGCACCAGACCCTCTACAGCGCGGAAACGCAGCATCTGCGACAGGGCTACCAGAGAGCCGCGGAACGCCGGGGAAACAGGGGCATTCCCCACCTCCAGAGCGCTGAAATCCGCCCCTCTCGGCTCTGCCGTTTCATCTGCACGCACGCGGAGATGCACCGGGAAGCCCTCTGCCAGCAGGGCGGTCAAATCCGGTAAATCCGATACCGGACAGGGAAGATTCAGCTCTACCGTAGGCGCAAAATTGCCGAAAATGCCTTCCTGTTCCATGGCCTGGGGGGCCCCGGTGCCGCCGGTATCCATGCCGGAATCCATGGTCAGCACAATCAAGGGACGCCGCTCGTAGTATGCCGTTACCACGGCGGGCAGCATAGAGGCCGCAGCCGTGCCGTCTCCCGCTACCGCAATCACCGGGCGGGCCGTTGCCTGCACTCGTCCCAGAGCAAAGAAAGCGGCGCTGCGCTCATCTGCCATAGCCCAGCGGTGGATGACCGGGCACGCGGCGAGTGCATCATAGAGGAGACTGTTTTTTTCACCCGGGCAGCAGATCCATTCGGCTACACCGGCCATGGCCGTACAGGAAATGAGAGTGAACATGGGGAAAATGGGTGGGTCCGGGTCAGAAAGGAAGCTGTTGTTTGGTGCCCAGGTGGGTGGGCTCCCGGTGGGCAATGAGATCAACCGCCATGGCGAGCCGTGCTGCCCGCTCTCTCAGGAACTGAGTGAGCCGGGTGCGGCGCGTGACGGGGGGGAGCGGTGCATTCAGCCCTTCGGCATCCATGCCGATACCGCGAGCGATGGCTACTGCACGGGCCACATGATCCGGCTGGCTGATGAAGGTGACGGCACCGGCATCGAAAATCCGGGCGGTGCGGACAACGGAATCGAAAGTGCGGAGGCCGGCAAAGTCGGACACGATTTTATTGTCCGGCACCCCCAGTCGGACAAGAGCATTCCGCATATCTTTCGGTTCGTTGTAATAGCGGTCGCTGTTATCGCCGGAGACGATGATGCCGCGAATCTTGCCGCTCTTCCAAAGCTGAGCGGCGGCTTCCATGCGCCCGCGGAAGTAGGCATTCGGCTTGCCGGAGGAAAAATACTTACTGCATCCCAGCACCACAGCCACACGGTTGCTGCCGCAGGAGGCCACGGAATCGTGGCAGTATTTTCCGGACTGCCGGGCGGTCCAGAGTTCCACCGTGGCAACAAGCCCGCAACACATCAGCAGAATGCAGATGAGCAGTCGGACGATTTTTCGCAGCAGAGACATGGGGGCAGGCCGTGAATCAGTCAATGCGTATCACCTGGATGCGGGTGGTCAGCTCATGTTTCTCACCGCAGCGCAGCAGGACGTTTTCTGCGGGCACGACAGATGTCTCCACGGCCAGAAAACCGCGTTCATTCCCCGCTCCCAAGTCACCCATTCCGGCGGCAAGCTCTGCTCCCGGGTTCCACACCACACAGGAGCCGGAACCTGCGCGGCAGATGCGGATGCTGCGTTGCCAGGCAGGATCGTGTATGGTAATCTCCTGGTTTTCCTGCACGGGATAGTAGATGCGGTCAATGTGACCCAGAGGAATCAGCGGGTCCTCCGGATGCGGTACGGCATCGTCTGCAAATTCCGTGAAATCCGCCTCTTCCAGCCCGGTGACGGCCACCGTCTCGTAATCGCTTACCGCAAAATAAGTGTGCATGGCGGCAGAGAAGGGCATGGAGCGCGGCACATCCATCGTCATGAGGCTCAGGGTCAGCTCCTCTCCCACCTCCATGGCAATGGCTCCGCTGGGCATCATCTCCTGCGTGGGCGGAAGTGCCATCAGGATGTGGACTCTGCCGTCCTCCGCTTCCTCACAGTGTGCCACCTGCCACATGGCGGTGCGTGCCACGCCGTGGGCAGGCAGGGAAGCATCTTCCGTATTCTTGCCGAACCACGGCCAGCAAAGCGGAATGCCGCCACGCAGCGCTTTACCCTTTTTGAAAACGGCTTTCGGGCTCATGTAGATGACCGGCATCTGTCCTTTGGGTGCCCAGCTGAGCACATGTGCTCCGTAGACGGAAATTTCCGCCGAGCAGAGCGGCGTGTCGATGCGGATGACGGGAAACTCTTCCCCGTAAGGATATTCGGTGGTAACCATAGCTGATGGCTCGTATTCTACCAGATTTCCTCTCCCTGCGCAAGCACATGTTGCGCCTGTCTTGCCTGTATCTTGTGAGCCGGGTAGTTTGCAGGGCAGCGTCCCGGTCAGGGCAGGAGCTCCGCGGCTGCGGCGAGCTTCTTGGCGGAGGCGCGGCCTTTGACGGTGAGGGTAGGAGCAAAGAGGGAGAGCCGGAATTCTGCCGCCATCATGCCGTAGGCAATCCATGCCGGGTGGAGGAGGTGCCGGGTGTAGCGGGTATAGAAATCCGGGAGAATGGCGGCGCGGAAGGTGTCGATTCTCTCCAGCTCACGGGCGGCGGGCTGCTGCGTGATGCGGGTGAGCCGCTCGCGGAGGCCGCGGGCAAAGCGTGAGACATCTGCCAGGGAATCCGGGGGAAGGGAGGAGAGGAAGCCGGGGCGGGTGAGCCACTGCCACTCCTGCTGCAGGTCTTCGGCAATGCGGGCGGCATAGCGATCTCGGGAGGCGGTGAGACAGTATTCCCGCAGCGGGCCCTCTGCGGCAACGAGGTGTTCCCAGAGCTTTTCCAGCGGGCCGGAGATGGTGTCGTAGAGCCGCTCACGCATGCGCAGGCAGGCGGCATCGAACTCATCTGCCGTGCGGGGCAGGGGGGCGAGGGTGCTGTTCAATGCGGCGAGCAGCGTTTCCTGTACGTTGTTTTTCGGCTCGCATCCCAGGGTGCTCATGGCAAGTTTAACCGCCATGCTCCTGATGGGGAGCCGCTTACGGATGCCGCCGATAAAATCTCCATGCCGCAGCAGTGCCAGCCGCCGCACGCCTGCGCGGTGAGCGGCGGTTGCTTCCTGCTCAGAGGAGAAGACGCGGATACGGACCCGCTCACCGTCGTCTTCCAGAGCGGGGTAGCCGGTTCCGTTGCCCACATCTACGGTGGCGGGCAGGTCTCCGCAGTCCCAACGGGTCATGGGAGAACCGGAAAATGTGCGTGCTGCTTTTTTGCGGAAGCGTTTCTGCTGGTAATCGGTGAGCTTTTCGCGGAGAGCAGCGGCATCTGTGCCGAGGGCGAGCTCGTCTCCCTTATCATCGCATACCCATATTTTGGTGATATGTTCCGGCTGCAGGCGGGAGGTGTCGAACTGGGATGCGTTGCAGAATTTGTTGCTGCGCTTCATCACGAACTCGGCCAGTGCCTGTTCCAGCGGGCGGTCCGGCTCACGGTCATACCATTCCTCAAAGAAATCATCCGCCGCTTCAGCAATGGGCATGAGGAAAGCTCGCAAATCCTTGGGCAGCGTGCGCAGCAGTGTTTCTGCACGGTCTGCCAGATGCGCGGGGATGTTCCAGCCGGGCAGCCAGTCCGGGAAAATCTCCAGCTGGTCAATATGGACGCCGAGGGTAACGCCGTCATCCGCCGCGCCGGGGGCGTGATTGTAGTAGACGGGGTACTGCTGTCCCTGTACTTCTATTTCATCCGGGTACAGGTCTGCGGGAGCATGGTCCTCCCCGGGGTACACGCAGTCGGCATAGGGAACAAAGAGGCAACGCGGGTCTTTGGCTTCTGCCTTTTCACGCCAGCGGCGGAGGGCTTTTTCGCTGTTGACGTCTGCCGGGATGCGCTCATTGAAGAAGCGGTACACGCCTTCTGCGCACCAGATGAGGTCTTTGCGGCGCAGCTTGAACTCTGCTGTGGCAACAGATTCCCGCATTTCCTCCAGATGCTCCAGGAATGGTGCCGGGTTTTTGAGCTGTTGCGCCAGAATTCCGTCGCGAATCATGATATCGCGTGCGCCGGCGGGGTTGCAGCGGGCGTAGGAGATGCGGCGGCTGTCGATGATGGTGAGCCCACCGCAGGTGACGCGCTCTTTGGCATAGACTACGCCTGCGGATTTGTCCCAAGCGGCATCATAGGCGTGGTGCGCACAAAGCTGCGGGGCAATTTGCTCTACCCAAGCCGGGTCCAGGACAGCCGTGCGGCGCATCCAGAGTCGGCTGGTTTCCACCAGCTCCGCACCCATAATCCACTCCGGTCGTTTTTTGCGTTTGAAGAGACCGCTGCCGGGAAAAATGGCAAAATCTCGCCCGCCGGCGCCGCGGTAAACCTTTTCTTCCGGTCGCCAGAAGCCGATTTGGAGGGGGGCACCTGCCAGCAGGGCACGGTGAATGCGCTCAGAGGAAGCCTGTTCCTGCTCCGGGGGAAGCTCCGGAATGCGCCAGCGCATGGTGTCTGCTAGTGCGGCGGATAAATCCTGCACCAGATTGTGCCATTCGACGATGCGGAGGAAATTCAGGTAATTTTTGCTGCACCAGCGGCGCAGCTGGTTGCGCCGCAGCCCTCGTCGTTCTGCAAACTCCAGCGTGGCACGCCACAGCTTCAGCAGGGAGAGGAAATCACTGTTCTCATCCCGCCATTGGGCATGCGCCTGGTCTGCCTGCGCAGCGAAATCTGCCGGACGCTCGCGGGGATCCATGATGGAGAGCCCCGCCACCATGACCAGCAGCTCCGGCAGAGCCTGCTCGTGTTTTGCCTCCAGCAGCATGCGCCCCAGACGCGGGTCGAGCGGCAGCCTTGCCAGACTGCGGCCGATATCGGTGAGCTTTTTCGCTCGGTCCAGCGCGCTGATTTCCCGCAGGGTCTTGTAGCCCTCATTCACCAGACGCGGGCTGGGCGGATCCGGCAGGGGAAACTCTCCCAGCGGCGGCAGACGCAAATCCGCCATGCGGAGGATGACCCCGGCGAGTGCGCTGCGCTTGATTTCCGGGTCCGTGAACGGCTCTCTATTGTCAAAATTCGTCTCGGAATACAGGCGGATACACACACCCTCCGTCACACGGCCGCAGCGGCCTGCGCGCTGGCGGGCGCTGGCCTGTGAGATGGGCTCTACCTGGAGCCGCTGAATCTGGCGGCCCGGCAGGTAGCGGGAGATGCGGGCCAAGCCGCTGTCTATCACATAGATGATACCCGGGATGGTGAGTGAGGTTTCCGCAACATTGGTGGCCAGCACAATGCGGCGTGTGCCGCGGGTGGGGTGAAAGATGCGCTGCTGTTCCCCCAGCCCCAGACGGGCAAACAGGGGCAGAATGTCCGTGCGCGGCAGGTTCATGGCCTCCAGCTCGGCAGCGCAGTCGCGGATTTCCCGCTCACCGGGCAGAAAGACCAGTACGTCCCCCTTGGAATCATACTCTGAGAGCCATTCCACGGCGCGGCACACATGCTGCGGCAGCTCTTCCTCGCTGTTGCGGGGCGGCATGTAGTGCATGTCCACATGGTAGGTGCGCCCTTCTACGTTAATGACCGGTGCGCCGCCGAAAAACTCGGAGAAGGCCCCTGCATCCATGGTGGCAGAGGAGATGATGAGCTTCAAATCCCGCCGCCGCGCCAGCAGCAGCTTCATGTAGCCCAGCAGAAAGTCGATGTTGAGGCTGCGCTCGTGCGCCTCGTCCAGAATGATGGTGTGGTACTGCCGTAAATCACGGTCATTCTGCGTCTCTGCCAGCAGAATACCGTCCGTCATCAGCTTGAGCTGAGTTTCCGGCCCGGTGCGGTCATCGAATCTCACCTGGTAGCCGACATAGCCGCCCGGTTCGCAGCCCATTTCCTCCGCAATGCGTCGGGCAACGGCTACGGCGGCCAGACGGCGCGGTTGTGTACAACCCAATTTTCCTTTCCGATTGCCGGCCAGCTCCAGAGCAATTTTCGGCAGCTGGGTGGTTTTGCCGCTGCCGGTTTCACCCACGACAACGACGACCTGATGCCGCCGCAAGGCATCCGCAATCTCCCGCCTGTGTCGGGAGATGGGCAAATCCGGGTAGGTGAACTGCGGGGGCTGGCTCATGCAGAGACTGGGCAGAGGGGCAAGGGAATTATTTGCCCCAGCGCTTGGTGATGCCGGCGTAGGAATCGATGCGGCGGTCGCGGAAGAACGGCCAGATGCGGCGGTGGGCTTCCAGCGCGGCGAGGTCAATGTCTGCGTACAGGATGGTTCGCTCCTTCACCGGGGCCTTGGCCACAATCTGACCGCAGTAGTCGGAGACAAAGGACTGCCCCCAGAACGTAGTCTCTCCTTCCACCCCGCAGCGGTTCACCGCGCAGATGTAGCAGCCGTTGGCAACGCCGTGCCCGCGCTGCACCGTCTCCCAGGCACAGTGTTGGGCGGAGTAAAGCTCCTCCTCCCCGGGAATCCAGCCAATGGCCGTGGGGTAGAAAATGATTTCCGCGCCCTCCATGGCGGTGAGTCGTGCTGCCTCCGGGTACCACTGGTCCCAGCAGATGAGCACGCCGATGCGACCGTAGGCCGTATCAAAGCATTTGTAGCCCAAATCACCGGGGGTGAAGTAGAACTTCTCCTCAAAGCCGGGGTCCTGCGGAATGTGCATCTTGCGGTAGCTGCCCAGAAAGGTTCCGTCGGCATCAATGACCCATGCCGTATTGTGATAGAGCCCGGTGGCGCGTTTTTCAAAGCCTGCCACCACCAGCACCACTCCAAGCTCCGCTGCGAGGGCGCACAGCTCATCCGTCCACGGCCCGGGGATGGGGTCTGCTGTGTCAAAGAGGTCGCAATCCTGCGTGCGGCAGAAATAGAGCGTGGTGCACATCTCCTGCGTGCAGATAATCTGAGCCCCGCCTGCCGCAGCCTCGCGGATGGCCTGCATCTGCAACTGCTTGTTCTCCGCGGGCTCGGCCACGGCTTCCTGCTGAATAAGCGCAATCTTCGGCATGCGGGGACTATACCACGCAGGACCGTGAATTGCAAGCGCGTTTGCTCGCATGATGGCGTCTGTGCTTTCAGTCGCAGGTCAGTTCACATGTTATACTTTACTTTCGCGTGATTTCTCGAATGGTACCAAGTGGTGAGCAGGAATATATCTGAGCAGCTGCCGGTTGACGTCAGTAAATGATATATCTCATCGTAACTAATTTACATTGATTTTGACCTTGCGTGACTCCCGTTGACGAACCATGATGAGCAAGAACCGTACTTGACAACGTGCGGGGCTTGTTCGTCTCATTAGCGTGGCGGCATTCGAAACCTCGGCAATCGCTTGCGGTTGTTGTGGGGGCGGACTGTCTGTGGGACACCTCCCGCCGGGCTGCTCTGCCCTTTGAACAAGGCGTAGAGCACTTTTTCTGTTGCTGCCGTAGATAACATTGAAACTTCAGGCATTCAATCAAACTTCCCCCGCATTTGCTTCCCTGATGTTTCGGATTTAATCTTACCATTCAGCGAAAAAGCCGACTCTATTCAATTGCAATTGTCGCAAATTTTGCGAATGTTCAGCAAAGACGCTGCTTCAGAAGTATGACTTCACGGCAAACTCGAATTGTTCCATAAAGATTTTCTTGAAAGCCGAGATATTGTTCTGCTCATAGAAAATCAACATGGCTTTTTTATAATCAATGGATTCTACACTACGGAAGGAAAGCGGACAGTAGCCATGAGCAATTAAAATAGCATTGGATGTGAGTCTCGCCACACGTTTATTACCATCCATAAATGCTTGAATGTAGGACAGCAGGACGAGTACTAGTAAAGCTTTTGAAAAAACACAAGGAGTCGCATTTACGAGCTTGCATGTTGCCTCCAAGGCTTCACGGATTTGGTATTCATTATCCAGCGGATGATAATTTGTGCCGATGATGCCTACTCGACGGTGGCGTATGTTTCTGTCGACCTGCAAATCGCGTACAAGAATACTGTGAATGTCTTCGATGTGGGCTACGCTCAATTGCTGTAAGTAATCCGGCTCAGCAACAATGAAATCCAATGCAGCTTTGTGATTCAGTAGCATTGTGGCCTCATCACGTGTTTTGCCCTCAGCTGTTCGCTGTTCCAATAACAGTCTCTCGGTTTCCAGCAATGTATAGGTGTTGCCCTCAATCTGAGAGGATTTCCAGCTCAAATCAATCCCGAGACGAGTCATTTCCTTGTGTTTTGCCGCGTCTGAAAGCTGGCTGATGTTGGAACGGAACTCCGCTTGGAGTGACTGCAGATGCTTCTGTTCTTCGGCGGTAAACAGGATTGCTCCCGGCAGCACAGAGGTCAGCAGCTCAAAATTAAAATTACTGATGATGCTTCGCTCATCAATATCGCGGCTGTAATAGGTGTCGAGATTGATTGTAGAAAGTAAGCGACCGGCCGGAGATAATTGGTAACGAGTAGAACGTCCGGCTCCGGTAATCAGCAACTTACCCTCTTTTACCAATTGTTGCAATGTGCGCTTAACCGAAGCGTCGCTCACTTCTTTGGAAAGGGCAGTTATAATCTCTGATTTGCTGAGGCTATCGTAGCTCCAGAATAATTCAAAAATCTGTTCTTTTAGCATATCTTTCTCCCTTTCGGCTCAATTTTTCCTTATTTTCGGCTCATTTTATCAAATTTTGAGCCGAATACAAGCCGATATTGAGCTGATTCTACAGGGTGCGAGTTGTAAAATCAAATACGACACAGGAAAGCTCGGAAAAGGGCAACGCCGGTGTTTCACGGTTTTATTCAGAACCCGGCGTGCCTGCGTTCCAAGCAGCCTGCACAGCTTTGGCGTGCTCAGCATTATTCTTCCATACTATTTCTTTCAGACGCTGAGAGGCTTGGTTAAGAAATGTCAGAGCGTTCCAACGCGCCAACAGGTCCGCAGGCAGCATGTAGTCTGGGCGGCTATGTGCCGTGCGGTAGTATTCCGCCTTGGTTCGGTCACCGATTTCTGAGTCCGGGTCGTAATACCGGATTGACACCTCTCCGTCAGCCGTCAGGAATTCCAGACACATGCCATAGGACAGAGCTGCCGGCTGTGGAGAGAACTCACTGTCGTAGCGTTCTTTCAACCACGTATTGAAATCTCGGGGAGGGGTAGGTTCCAGGGATGCCAGAACCTCTCGCACTACCTCCATTTCATTTTTGCTGACGTGTATGTACTCCGTCTTTTCGCCGTAGTGAGTAGAGAGTTTAACACGCATGGCAGCGGCTTTATCCGCCGCTGTGCGAAGTTGGCAGAGGTAGGAGTCGCGCGAGCTGAGATAGCTCGTGTACAGCTTTTGGGCATCGAAGCGGGCATCTTTATCAACTAACTCCGCCAGCATCCGTTCCTCTGCTGTCTTTTGGCAGGCGGTAAAGAGCAGGGGGGATATGAGAGCAGCCGCTATTATACTGAGGAAAAGGGGGCGTTGGTTCATGTTCATGACTATTTGTGATGCGAGAAGTCTATCAGCTTCAGAAAAAGTGTCAATGTTATACTGCCTGCGAGTGACCCGGAATCCGCGCGGGCGCGCGATAAGACAAAAAAGATAAAAAAGAGTTAAAAATTTCGGAATTTTGCTTGACGGATAGGCAAAGTATGTGTAGACTATGCGACCCCACTACAGGTGTAGTGTGGCTCGAACACGTAAACAATAAACACACACGATGAAGACCCACGTGAAGAAAGGTGACAACGTTCTCGTTATCGCCGGCAAGAACAAGGGCAAGCGTGGTGTCGTTTTGTCCGTGAATGCTGCTAAGCAGACCGTGATTGTTGAGGGTGCTCGCACCCTGAAGAAGGCTATCAAGCCCAGCGAATCCGATCCCGAAGGCGGTATCAAGGACATTGACGGCCCCATCCACATCTCCAATGTGAAGAAAGAGAGCTGATGCCGAAAGGCAGCACCTCCGCGCTTAAGCCATCAATCATCAATTACTAACAACAAGAGCTGACCCGCTAAAAATATGAGCACACCTACATTGCTTACATACTACAAGGAGAAGGTCGTTCCGGCCCTCCAGGCGAAGCATCAGTACACCAATGTGCACCAGATTCCCCGTCTTGAAAAGATTGTGGTGACGACGTGCATGGGCAAGCACCCCGACCGCAAGCAGGCTGTTGAGGATGCTGTTGCTGAAATCGCTAAAATCACCGGCCAGAAGCCGGCTATGACCTACGCCCGCAAGAGCGTGGCTAACTTCAAACTCCGCGAGGGTGAAGTCCTCGGCGCCCGTGTGACGCTGCGTTCTACCCAGATGTGGGAGTTCCTCGATCGCTTCATCAACATTACCGCCCCCAACATTCGTGACTTCCGTGGTCTGCCCACCAAGTCCTTTGACGGCCGCGGTAACTATGCCATCGGTATTCCGGACCAGTCCATCTTCCCTGAGATTGAGCTGGACCAGATTAAGCGCAACATCGGTTTCGACATTATCTTCGTGACGACCGCTAACACGGACGACGAGGGTCGCGACCTGCTTGCTGAGCTGGGTATCCCCTTCCGCAAGCCCACCAAGAAGACTGAAGAAAACGCCTAACTAATTTACGACCATGGCAGTATTAAGTGATCCTATCGCAGATTTCCTCACTCGTGTGAAGAACGCCGGTATCGCCCGCAATGAGTCTTTCTCCGTTCCTTTCTCCGGAATCAAGGCTGAAATCGCCCGCATTCTGCAGGAAGAAGGCTACATCTGGAACTATGAAGTGAAGGGTGAAGGCAAGGACAAGGCAATCGTGGTGAAGACCAAGTTCACGAAGGAAGGTAAGTCCATTGTCACGGATGTGAAGCGCTGCTCCAAGCCGGGCCGCCGCATCTATGTGCACTCCGCCGATATCCCGACCGTGATGAACGGTCTTGGTATCTCCATCGTTTCCACCTCTCGCGGTCTGATGACGGGCGCCAAGGCTCGCAAGCAGCAGCTGGGTGGCGAGCTTATCGCTCTCGTTTGGTAACTATTAACACTTAACCTTATAACAGAATACAATGTCTCGAGTAGGTAAGAAAGTGATCGCTGTCCCCGCCGGTGTTACGGTGACGATTGAGGGTAGCGCTGTTACCGTTAAGGGTGGTAAGGGTGAGCTGAGCTGGACTCTTCCCGAGGGTATCACCGCCGCTGTTGAGGGTACGACCCTCACCGTCAGCCGCGCTGATGAGTCCCGCAAGCTTCGTGCTCTTCACGGCACCAATCGTTCCCTCCTGGCCAACATGGTGGAGGGTGTTTCCAAGGGTTTCACCAAGAACCTTGAGATCGTGGGCGTGGGCTTCAAGGCCGCTGTCAAGGGCAGCGCTCTGGACCTCGTTCTCGGTAAGTCTCACCCCATCCTGCACCCCATTCCTGCCGGTCTGACCGTGACGGTTGCCGACAACACCAAGGTGAAGGTTGAGGGTATTGATAAGCAGCTCGTCGGCCAGTTCGCCGCTGAGGTCCGCGGGTACTATCCGCCCGAGCCGTACAAGGGCAAGGGTATCCACTATGTGGGTGAGTACATCCGCCGCAAGGAAGGCAAGAGCGTCGGTAAGTAATCATAAAACAATAGAAAGTTTAGAACAACATGAGCACTATCAATCGCAAAGCCATCCGCAGCCGCGTTCACGCACGTATCCGCAAGAAGCTTTCCGGTACGTCTGCACGTCCCCGTCTGGCTGTCAATTTCTCCAACCAGCATGTCTATGCTCAGGTGATCGACGACACCAAGGGTGTGACGCTCTGCTCTGCCTGCACCAAGCAGCTTGAGCTCAAGAAGGCCAACGCCGAGACCGCCGCTAAGGTGGGTGCCGCCGTTGCCGAGCGTGCCCTTGCCGCCGGTATCACTGAGGTCGTATTCGATCGTGGTGGTTTCCTCTATCACGGAAAGGTGAAGGCTCTGGCCGATGCCGCCCGTGAAGCCGGTCTCAAATTCTAATAGAAAGGTCACATATCAATGAACACTGAAGAAACGAAAGCTCCGGCTCAGGAGGCTGCCGCCGTTCCCGCTCCCCAGCAGCGTGGTTCCCGTGGTCCCCGTCGTGATGGCAATCGCCCCGGTCGCGCTCCGCGTCGCGAGGGTGGCCGCCGCAACGAGGCTCCCGCTGAGGAAGGTCCCCAGCTGATGGAGAAGGTTGTGTACGTGAACCGCTGCGCCAAGGTGGTGAAGGGTGGCCGTCGCTTCTCCTTCTCCGCTCTCATCGTGGTGGGCGACCAGAAGGGCAAGGTTGGCTACGGCTTCGGCAAGGCTAACGAGGTGTCCGACGCTATTCGCAAGGGTACGGAGGCTGCCAAGCGCGCCATGAAGAAGGTGGTTGTGGTCAACGACACGATTCCTCATGAGGTGTACACCGAGTTCGGTGGTGCCAAGATCATCCTGAAGCCTGCCGCTTCCGGTACCGGTCTGGTGGCCAGCGCCAAGGTGCGTTCCGTTCTGGAGGCTGCCGGCGTGAGCAACGTCATCGCCAAGTCTCTGGGTTCCTCCAATGCTGCTAACGTGGTGAAGGCAACCATGGAAGCCATGCTGCAGATGCGCACGGCTGACCAGATTCTCTCCGCCCGCGGCAAGCAGAAGAAGGATTCCTCCATCTGAGTTTAACCCCCAAACACCGAAAATACTATCATGTTGACACTTGATACACTGAAGCCGAATCCCGGTGCCAAGCATCGCAAGAAGCGTCTGGGTTGCGGCGAGAGCTCCGGCCTGGGCAAGACCTGCGGCAAGGGCAACAAGGGCCAGAAGGCTCGCTCCGGTGGTTCCATCCGTCCCGGTTTTGAAGGTGGTCAGATGCCGCTTCATCGTCGTCTGCCGAAGAAGGGCTTCAACAATGCCCGCTTCCAGTCCAACATCGCCATCATCAACCTGTGCCAGCTCGAGGCTTTCTTCGAGGCCGGTGCAACGGTTACTGAGAACGAGCTGCGCGCAGCCGGTCTCGTGAAGGGTGCTGTGGACGCAGTCAAGCTGCTCGGTAATGGCAACCTCTCCAAGGCTCTCAACGTGACCGTGGATTTTGCCAGCGCTTCCGTCGCTGCCAAGATTCAGGCCGCTGGTGGCACCCTTACGGTGCTTTCCGAGAGCGCTCAGGCCTGAGCCTGAGTATCCGGACCTGCCGGCGACGGCGGGTCTGATTACAAAAATCTTAACACAGAGCCGGACAGCGCAGCGCTGTCCGGCGGCTGTGTGGGAAGGGACAGGGTGCAGAGATGCCCGCTTCTTCCCGCAAAACAGAAGCTTCCTGTGAGCAGGCTGCCGTTGATTGCATGCTGAGTCAATGGCGGGAGTAACACAACCAACGCTCCGAGGCTTCGTCCCGCTGCACTTTCCTCTTCTCTAACCTCTTAACAAAAGAAACCGGAAATCATGATATCTGCTTTTGCTAACTCCATGAAGGTTCCCGAGCTGCGGAGCCGAATCCTGTTCACCCTGGCCATGATTGTGATTGTGCGTCTCGGCGTGCATCTGCCTCTGCCCGGTGTGGACGTGGCCGCCCTCTCTGAATACATGAAGCAGGCTACACAGGACGGTGACAGCCCGCTGGGTGCGCTCGGTGCCATTCTGACCATCTTCTCCGGTGGCGGTCTCCAGCAGTGCGGTATCTTTGCGCTGGGTATCATGCCCTACATTTCCGCTTCCATTATGACCCAGCTCATGGGTGCCGTGCTTCCCTCCTGGCAAAAGATGCTGCGTGAGGAAGGCGGCCGCCAGAAGATGACGAAGTACACGCGTATTCTCGCCATCATCATTGCCGTGGTGCAGGGCTACTTCCTGACGCAGACGCTGCGTAACCCCTCCAGCATCGGTCTGGATGTGGGTGACTTGGTGATGAATCCCGGCATTGTGTTCACGCTTACGACGATTTTCATCATCGTGACCGGCACCATGTTCCTGATGTGGATTGGTGACCAGATTACGGAGCGCGGCGTGGGTAACGGTATTTCTCTCATCATTTCCGTGAACATCATTCACGCTCTGCCCGGTGCTTTCTCCGTGGCATGGAAGACCTGTGTGATGCGCGGTACTGAGATTAACCCGCTGGGTTCTCTCTTCATGGTGGCACTTATCCTCTTCATGGTGTTGGTGGTTGCTCTCGTGGTGACCATTACTCAGGCTCAGCGCCGCATCCCGGTGCAGTATGCCAAGCGAGTGGTAGGCCATGGCAAGATGATGCAGGGCGGTACGCAGTATCTGCCGCTCAAGTTGAACTACTCCGGCGTGATGCCCGTTATCTTCGCTACCGCTATCATGGCTCTGCCGCAGATGATGGCTCAGGCTATCTTCGATCAGGACAGCTGGGTGATTGGTATGGTGAACAACTGGCTGTCTCCCAATGATATCTACTACTACATCATCTCTGCTGTGATGATTTACTTCTTCTCCTATTTCTGGGTGGCAACCATGTTCCAGCCGCAGCAGATTTCCGAAGACCTCAAGCGTTCCGGCGGTTACATCCCCGGTGTGCGCCCCGGTCCTCCCACGGCTGCATTCCTGGACCAGACCATGAGCCGTCTTACCTTCTCCGGTTCTCTGTTCCTGACGCTGATTTACTTCCTGCCCAGCCTTCTGTCCGTGTTCAGTAACATGCCCATGCTGGTGACTCAGTTCTTCGGCGGTACTTCTCTGCTGATTCTCGTCGGCGTGCTGCTTGACATGATGCGTCAGGTGGAGGCTACGCTGCTGCAGCGTAACTATGACGGCTTCATGAAGAAGGGCAAAATCCGCGGTAAGTACAGCCACCTTCAGGGCACCGGTCAGGCTGCCGAAGGTAAGGGGCTGGTGATTATCTGGATTATCATCGCCATCTTCGTTCTCGCCGGTGCTGTTGTGCTGGCAGGCTGATGAAGCTACCGTAATTTTTCAAACCTCCAATCCGGTTGTCGGGTTGGAGGTTTTTTTGTATTTTTCACATTATTGTGCTTTACATACAGTGTTGACTGTTTTATCATTTCCCGCCATGAAATTGCATCTGCCGCTTTCTCTCCGCAAGTCTCTTTTTTCTCTGTTTTCCGTAGCTCTGACCGTTGGTTGTCAGACGGTGGATGCAGCGATTATGAACAGTGATGTTTCTCTCATTACTTATGCTGACTATGGCCAGAACCTTGGTCGTTATAAGACGGATGCAACAGCCAATGCCCTGCTGAGTCAACTGCGTCAACAGGACGGCGGAATTGTGCTGACTTATGTCGGCGGGCAGAGTGATTATCTGTTGCCGCATGAGATGCCCAACTTTACCGGCACGACGAATGATGGTGCTTTCATGTCACTGGGCTACAATGCGACTGTTTCCGTGCAGCATAACGGTGTGACAAGCGGCGGATTTACCGGCGGTTATTTGGATGCAAACCGGCAGGTGCTTTATCAGGGTATTGAATATCGCATTGATAACAGTGAGACTTTCCTGCATTCTCCCGACGGCGGCTATGACAACCGAGATAACGGCGGCTTCGACCACAAGGTGACCCGCATGAGCAAGGTGATTACCGATGTGGAAACAGCTACGCTCTTTTCCGGCTCTTCCGCAGAGATGCGTGAGTATGCCATGGGGCAACTGCTGTATCATGCCGGTGCAGGCTCCATGCAGATGTATGATACGGCTACCGGGACCGTGAGCGGCATGACCGGTGCGTATGTGTATATCATCAGCGGCATTGATACGGTGGATAGAGTGTCCACCGGTGGTAAAGACGGAGAGGGCGATATCGTGCATACTACCTTTGAGATGGATGGCTATTACTCTATTTCATCCTCTCAGCCCATGCCGTTTGCCGGGCAGAGTGGCGACTCCGGCAGTCCCATTTTTATTTACAACGAGAAGACGCAGCAATACGAATATGTGGGTGCTGTTGCCTACATCGGCGGTTACGGTACCTCTACCTGGGGTGCAGTGAGCTATGTAGACAAGGTGCTTGACAGCTACGATAAAGTGGTCAGTTCCGCTTCCACGCTTCACATTGGTGCGGTGAATTCTGCCGGAGAAACAGTGAGTGCCGATAATGTCGGCTACAATTACGGGATGAATCAGACCGTCAGCACGACCCCGTATTCCGGTAAAGTGACGGATGCCAACGGCAATGTCCTGCAGAGCTTTGTGGGGGTAAAGAGCGGTATCAGTACATGGAAAGACCTCAGTTCCATTATTGATACGGATAACTGGTATAATTACAACAATGATTACCTGAATGCTGCACCCTACATTGAGGGTACACATGCTACAGCCGGCAAAGAATTGACCTATGCGGACTTGTACATGACGGAAAACCTGGTGTTCAAGGCCGCGGCAGCTTCAACGGACGTGGTGCTCGATGCAACGGTTGACCTGGGTATCGGCTACGCTCAGTTTAGCTTGGGTGAGGGGATGCAGTCGGCACGTTTCAATATTTCTTCCGGCGGAGACGGCTCGTATCAGTTCAACCATGCCGGTTATGTGATTGATAAGGGCGTGGAGGTGCATACTACGCTTACCGGGTCTGCCAATCATGTATACGAATGGCGCAAAATCGGTGAGGGTGATTTGTACATTGAGGGCACCGGCAACAACAAGGTGCTGCTTAACCTCGGCGGTGCGGGCGCCACTTATCTGAACCGTGATAACGGTTATGCCGCCTACAATGTGCTGGCCAATACCGGTACGACGGTTGTCATCAAGGATATTAACCAGATTGCCCGTGATTTCACCTTCGGTCACCAGGGCGGTGTGCTGGATATGAACGGCAACAGCATGACCTGGAATAACGGGAATACGGATGTCTCTGCCGACGGCTTTACCATTCATGCGCTGGACGAAAGTGCCATCGTGGCCAACCTCAAATCCGGCAGCACCACCACGCTCACCTGGACGCAGGGTGGTGAACAGACTTTCCTCGGTTCTTTCCGGGATAACGGGAAGGACAGCAAACTGCAGTTTATTTATGACGGCGGTGCCGGCTCAAAACTCACCCTCAACAGTATTTTTACCAGCCTGACGACAGAGGGCAGCGGCATGGTGGTCAACAGCGGTACTCTTTTGCTCGTCGGTACGAATACCATTCACGGCAAGGGCTCAGCCACCGGTAAGAATGCCAACCGCTATTTCAATGAGATGGACTGGCATTATGCTGATGCCGCCTCTGATGTGCAGGTGAAGAATGGAGGCACATTTGAACTGGGTAGCCATGCCCGTCTCACCGGTGATGTGACGGTGGAAGCCGGCGGTACCTTTGTGATGCGCGAGAGCGTACAGCACGAGCAGGAATACATCGAAGGCGGACAGCGTTTGGAAAGCACCGCCGATATTGCAGCTTTCCACGGTCACAAGGGAAATGTTTCCCTTGCTGCGGGGGCTGACATGAAGGTGGAGTACAGCGAAGGCGTGACCGCAGATGCAGTCTATGCCGGTAATATATCCGGGGCGGGTAATGTGAGCGTGGATTTGAAGAATTCTGAGATTTCTCTGACCCTGAGCGGCAACAACACCTTCTCCGGCAAAAAGACGCTGCTTTCCGGTGGCCTTATCGGTGAAACCGCAACATCTCTCGGTGATACGACGACGAATAAGTGGCTGGTGAAAGAAGAAGCCTGGATTGCCTCTCATGCGGAAAGCGGTGCGGCATTGCTGAATCGCATCGATTCCGCCTCCACGGGTACGCTGGCGCTCTCTCAGGCAACGGAGAATCAACTGGACCTCAGCAACCACACCGGCTTGTATATCGGTGCAGAATCCGGCAAGGTGGTCGAGTATGGCGTTGCCGGTACTTCAGAAGCTCTGGCAGCCGTGAATGGTGCCTGGCGCCTGGGCGGCGGCGGCGGTGACCTTATTGTCAACTTCCTGCTGACGGGTAATTACGATTTGCTGTTAGGCTCCGGTGAGAATGCCTCCGGCTCCGTGCATCTGACCAATACGGGCAATAACTTTACGGGCAATATTACGTTCAACAGCTCCGGTATCCGATTCTCGTTTGACGAAGGCGCTCTCGGCGGAGCCATTGTGGGGCTTACCTATGGTAACGGTATGCTGCTTTCTTCCGGGCAGTCGCTCAGCAGCCTGACTTCTGATTCGCTCGGCATGGCGCTGGTGGATAACATGGGTTCGGGCGCGATTGATTTATCCTCTCATGCGGTGTTGGCCCTCGGTGCATCCCGCGATACGGAGTTCAACGGAGCCATTACGGTGGGGGCAGATCAGGATTACCGTTTCAGTGCCATGAACGGTGCTACATTCACCGTTGGCAGCACGCTTGCCGCCGGGCATGATGTGATTGTGGACGGTCAGGGCCTTACCGGTGGTGCTGTTGTGCTCAAGAACGCAGCCGAAGTGGATGGCAATGTGGTGGTGATGGGGCATAAGGATGGGCTGCAGGGGGATATTACGCTGGCATTTGCTGCGGATAATGCACTGTCACAGGCTGCTTCCGTGCAGGTGCAGAAAGGCGGTATCGTAGATGTTGGCAACACGACCCAGACGCTTAATAATCTTCAGACTGAAGTCGGCTCTCTGCTTACCGGAGATGCCAAGGGTAAGGCGGTGATGAATGTCACAACAGGGAGCACGCTGAACGGTACACTGCAGCTGGCAACGGCAGAGAAAACGGGCGCTGCGGAGATGGTGCTGAACTCCTCGGGTAACAACTGGGAACAATTTACCGTGAAGGAGGGGACGCTTCGCTTGGGTGTGGATAATGCCCTCTCGGAGTATGGCGTGACCCGCGTGGAATCCGGCGCAACGCTTAATCTGGGTGCCAAGGATGATACCTCCACAGGGGATACAGTTGTTCGCAAGACTCACGGCAACATTGTGCTGGGTGACGGGGCTACACTTCTCACCGGTTCGGAGGCTACGGACAATCTGACGGCTCTTACCGGCTCTCTTTCGGTGGATGCCGGCGCTCGTGCAACGGTTGCGGGTTATCACCTCGAACTGGCAGGGAAAGAGCACAACATTAACGGTGGCACCATCGATTTCGCAGCAGGTACACTTCACCTGAATCAGAAGTCGGAGCAACATATAGGCGGCACCGTCAACATTGCACAAAATGCCTCATTCAGCAGCGGTGCTTCTGCTGAGGATATGCTTAAGCACTTTGACCATGTCAATGTCGGCTCCGGCAAATCTCTTGCGATCGAAGACCGCACATGGAACACCATCTGGCAGATTGATAAATTGAGCGGTGAGGGGACTGTAACATGGAACTCTGACACCACTCACAGCGCAACGGCCCGTACCATTATTGGTGGTGACGGCGAGTTTTCTGGCATTATTAACTTCAACCGTTCGTATGACACCTCATCGCGTCGCTACCAGGCCTATCTGGAGGTGAACAGTGAGAACGCCATCAGCGGTGCCACTCTGAACCTGAACGGTGGGCATAACGTCACGAATCCGGCCAACGCTATGGCTACTTTTGCCGTGAACGCAAGCAATGTCAACATTGGCGGCCTGAACGGCAATGCATACAGCCACGTGATGGCCGGTGCGGCTGTGACAAACTCCGCCCAAAACTCTGCACCGAGCTCTACTCGCAATGCAACATTGACCTTCACCGGTAGTAATGAGTACACCTACAGCGGTACCATCGGCACGGCTGCGGACACGGCGGCAAACTCGCTGAGCGTGGTGATGAACGGCACGGGCTCTCAGAAGCTGAACGGTGCGTCTGTGGTCGTCAATGAGGCAACGGCTCTCAAGGGTTCTTTGAATATTGAATCCGAAGGAGTTAAGGTGCTGAGCGGTGTCGGTGTGGCTCAGGGTGCCAGCCTGAAGATAAATGACAGCTTCTCTCTGGATTCCGGTAAGACGTTTAAGGTTCTGAGTGCGGAGGGGGCATCTTCTCCGGCCACCTTCAATTCTGCGCTGGTACTCAACGGCGGCGTGCTCAGCTTCGACAGCCGCGCTCTCGGTTCCTCTCCCATGCTGAATTTGGCAGGTGGACTCACGGTTGGTAGCGGCGTGACAACGCAGGAAATACAGTTCACCCATTCCTATGCTCTGGCTACGGGAACGACCTATACTCTTGCCAATGGTGACTGGTCTGCTCTGGCCGGTAAGACGGTTGCCACCGGTGCGGAATACCTGACGGCCACTTTCTCTAACAATGCAAACTCTCTCCAGGTGAGCTTCGGCGCCAAGGAGGGATATATCGTTTGGAATGGCGAGACATATTATGGTACAAACATGTGGCAAACTGGTAAGTTCGGTACGCAGAATGCCTACGCCGGCACGGATTATCGCGTAGCTGTGTTTGATGATACTGCTGCCGGAAAGACGGTCTATGTCTGGGATAACGTGTCGGTGGATAAAGCCATTTTCAATGCGACGCAGAATTATAACGTCAGCAATTGGGGTGGCTTGGCAACTGTGGGTTCATTAGTGCATAATGGCACGGGCACAACCACGATTGACAGCTCCATGAAGGTAACCGGCAGCACCGCCATCAACAATGGCACACTAGTTGTTACCTCGAGCTCAACTCTGGGTGGTTCTGTTAGCGGCGACGGCACACTGGTGGTTGACTGGGGGAACGGTAACAGCGCCGTACCTGCCATTTCCGGGCTGAACACCCTGCATATCAAATCCGGCACATGGGGTAACGAAGGTGCCCAGGCCGCCGGGGCGTCCAACATCATTGTTGAATCCGCCGGCTGCTATTCACAGGGCGCAGTTAGCTACAACGGTAACATTGTGGCACGCGGTGGCTCTATTAATGTCTGTGGTTCCACACTTAACGGCACGCTTTCCTTGGAAGCTGATTCCAAGCTGTCTGCGTTTGCCGGTAGTACATCCACATTGAATTCAGCCATTGAGCAGAATGGCTATACCCTGACTCAAGTTGGCACCGGCACGGTAGTCGTAGGTGCCGATTCTGCGACAAATATTCAGAAGTATGTGGTAAGCTCCGGTACTCTTGCCTTTACAGGAACCCATTCTGCCGGAGAGTTGACGGTGGCTACCGGGGCAACGCTTCGTGCCGACTATGGTACTTCTTTGACGGCAGATCGGATTAACCTGTCCGGCACTTTGGAGCTGCATAACGGCGGCGGCTCCGGTACGACTGTGTTTGCTGATATCCGGACAACGGACGGCGCTGTCATCAAGGGCGGCGATAATGGGGACGGCGCGGTGTTGCAGGGCCGTATTTCCGGTACCGGCACGCTGAATCTGAATCAGGTGGATAATATCTACACCATTAAGTCCAACATCAGCGATGGCGATTCTGCCCTTAGCCTCTATATTAATACCTCCAATGGTGTCAATCTGGCCGGCAATAACACATTCACCGGTGGTATCACGCTGAAGGAGGGGCTTCTGAGCGTAACAAGTGCTACAGGCCTGAGCTCGGGAGCCGTGCAAATCGGCGCCTCCGGGGCCATGGATTTTGCCAAATTGCAACTGCGTACCTATGGGTTGGAATCCCTGACTCAAATCAGCAGCCTGACTCTTGCGAACAATGGTATTCTTGACCTCACCTACGCAGATTTCGCCACGCAGGGTGGTGTGGATTTGGGTTGTGAGCTCACCTTGGGTTCCTACAGTCAGATTCAGCTCGGCAATATTGACCAGAGCGGCAAATACCGCATCTTCAACTTGGTGGATGGAGCCTCTCTCGATTGGACCAACATGGCCAAAAATATCTACATCGGTGACACCCAAGTTTCCTGGATGGACAATGCTAAGCTGAGCATTTCTGATGGCTCCGCTTGGTTGTCCTTCATCGTTGACGGTCGCTTCGTCTGGAACGGTGGTGAATCCGGCGTATGGGATACGACTTCTGCCAACTGGAATAGCACGGAGGATTGTATCGGTGATAATACCACCTTTACCAACGGTGCCGATGTAGCCTTTGCTGCCGATGCTTCTCTGACTGTGGCAGAGGGAATCAGCGTGGGTAAACTGACGGTGGATGCAGGCGTGAAGCTCACTACTGCCGGCGCTCTGTCTGTTACCACTCTGGAGTTGGGCAAGGAGTCTGCCTGGCATCTGGCTGAAGGTACGTCCCAGTCTCTGACGGAAGCACAGCTCAAGAGCATTAGCGACGGCTCGCTGGTGGTGGAGGACGGGGCTACGCTTACCATGACGAATAAGGAGACGGAGCAGAACAAGGCCTCCTCTGCTTTCGATCATGTGAGCGGTGCGGGTGATGTGGTGCTGAATCTGGGTGCGGATAACGGTGTGGGCTTTAACCTCAGCGGCATTTCCGGTGATATCACCGTGGCTACAGGGCGTCTTCAGGTGAATCAGAGCTCATTCAATGAAGCTTCTGCCATCTATTTGTCTACCTCTGATAGTCAGTTGGTATTTAACGGTACCGGCACGGATCTGAAGAATGATGTTGTGCTGGGGGCGTCCACGACATTCCATGTCAATAATGGTAAGACCGGCACGATTTCCGGCGTTATCAGCGGTGAGGGTGGTCTGACCAAGGCCGGAGCCGGTGTATTGACGCTTACCGCGCAGAACACCTATACCGGTGCAACGACCATCAGCGGCGGCAAGATTATTCTCTCCACGGGCGGCGATTACGAGCTGTATAACGCCATTTCCGGGGGCACGTTGGAAGTGGCGGGCGGTACAACGCTTGTGAACAATGGCAATACCGTCAGCTCCGCTCTGGTGCTGCAGGATAAGGCGGCCGTTACCCTGACGGGAAGCAACACGCTGACAAGCGGCACGGTCACGGTGGCAGATAATGCCACGGCTACTCTGAGCGCAGAATCCGCTACCATCAAAAACGATATGTTGGTGGTGAAGACCGGCTCTACGCTGAAACTGCAGGGCGGTGCCTACACCTTCGAGAACGGCAATGCCGTGAAGAATGATGCATCCGGAGTCGGTACGATTGACTTCTCCGCTTCCTCCATGGCTCTGAACGGAGCCGTGACCACCACCTTTGCCGGTCAGTTTAATATCCTCAGCGATGTGGCCTTCGATATGAATCGCGGTAACAGCGGTGACTGGGCTACAACCGGTGCTAACATTGCCGGGACGATGAGCGTTGGCGAAGATAAGACGCTGACGGTGACGGGTAACTCCCGCTTCCAGATTAATGAGGGCGGTAAGCTGTTGCTGCAGGATGGCGCGAAGGTGGACCGCACAGCTAACGGTGCATTCTATATCAAGGGTTCTCTTGCCACGGCTGCCGGTGCGGAAGCCGAGTTCAAGTCGGTGGATGATGTACACCACAATTACATCAACTCCGACAAGGGCTTGCAGGATACCGGCGCGTCCGTCGATGTCGCAGCTGGCAGTAAGCTGACCGTGAATGTTAACAACTTCACAACCTACGGAAATGCTGAGCTCAATGTAGCTCAGGACGGCCAGCTGGATATGAGCGGCACAAATAACGTCAATCTGTCCTCCGGCACTTCCGTGAATCTGGCTAAGGGGGCTTCCATTTCCCTTGCCAGTATGGAGTTCTCCAACCGTGGCGCAGCAGATAATGCTACGCTGGACAACACCTCCGGCTCCTCACAGAACTATGGTGTCGGTAACGCCAATTATACGCTGACCGATGGTCATGCCAAGTATACGGCTGCATCTGCTGCCACGCTTACCAACAAGCTGGTGAATTCCTCTGTGGAGAATGCCGGCAGCGGTAAGTTGACGGTGAACAATGCCGACAATACCCTTACGGATATCTATGCCACGGGTGGTGATTTGACGGTGCTGCAGGCTGCAGCCGGCCTCTCTCTCAAGGAGCTCACTCTCAAGGATCTCACCGTAGCGGCTGACAAAACGGTGTCCGTTTACACCGGAGGGGATCAGACTATCGCAGCGGAGGCTGCGCTGACCGTGAAGGGCTCGGCCATATTCGGCAGCGGCGCCAAACTGAATGCCAACCTCACGTTGGAATCCGGCAGCACTCTGAGCGTGGCAGCTGGCGGGCTCGCAATGGGCAGCACCCTCGCCCTCAAGACAAATATCACGCTGGATGACGCCACTCTGGAGCGCATTTGTTCCAATGAATACACCACGCTCTTTACCGGAGTGGATGCTCTGAGCCTGAATGGTATCAAGTATGAGAGCATCTCTGTGGAGGATAGAGTGCTGGCCGCTCCGTATTTCAGCAACCTGACCAACAATAACTTTGTTCTGACATACAGCGGCGCGGAAACCGGTGAGCTCGTCATTGCCATGATTCCGGAGCCCACAACGGCCACACTGAGCCTGCTGGCTCTGCTGGGGCTTGCGGCACGCCGCCGCCGGAAGTGATGCGTTGCTGCGCATCACAGCAAAGGAATCGGCCCGCTGTTGAACGAACAGCGGCCCGATTTCTTATTCTGAGAGGGGGCTTCTTTACTGATGAAAAGCCCGCAGAATGGGCTCCTGAAAAAGATAACTGCCGCAGGAGAACAGAATGGCGGTCACGGTAGCAATGATGCTCAGAACCCTTCCGGAGCTTCCTTCCGGATATTGGCAAATGCCGATAATACCCAGAATGAGCCCCACCGGGCTGCAGCAACCGCACAGTGTGAGAACGATGGCCCAGATAGCCAGCGCGTTGCTCATGGGCTGCGTGGCCGGGGGAACGGGAGGTATGGGGGAGTTGTCTGCCATGGCGGGGGGATGATAGCACGAACGGGACGCGGTGGCAATGACTATTTGCGGAAGCGTGTGAAGATGAAAGCGGCCAGAATCCAGAGCAGCAGGACAGCCAGAGAGATGATGAGCATAATCTCCCAGCCGAATTTATAGAGCAGGGTAAGAGCAAGGGCAGTCCAGAGCCCGCCGCCCATGATGGGCTCATGCAGCAGCTGTTTGTAGCCAAAAGCCTGAGTGGCGCAGGTTTTGCTCTCCGGATCCGCCGCCCGCAGCAGCAGCAACCCGGTGGCTGTGACACCCAGAGACTGACCGAACTCTGCAATGGCGCATTCAAACCAGGATTCGCGGAACAGATGCCTTGCCACCACCATCACCATGAACAGAGAAAGAAGAGTGCCCAGCACAATGAGAATCAGCATGCCCTGCCAGTTGGCCATGACCACTTCCACCTTGATACTTGCCATGGCAGACACTACCAGGAAATCCAGAGCGGCTCCGGAGAGTCGCTGCATCTGGCCATGGTCGATGAGCGTATGCACCTTGACCCGCTGAGCCAGCTTTTGAAGCAACAATCCGCCAATCATACAGAAAGGGAACAACGGAAAACCTTTCATGAACTGCATTTCTCCGTCCGGGTTGCAATACAGCTCCAGTTCCCGCAGACCGTGGAGAATCCCGAAGCCTACCATAATGGCAATGCCGACCAGTGCAACGTGCCAAGCCAGCGAGTCGATGGAATCACAGTATACGGTCTGGGCTCCGGCAGATGGCTGCTCATCCCTGCGGTAAATACCGCGTTGCTGCAAGCGGTTCTGAGAGGAAAAGGAGCGGATGTTCTGCACATAGCCGCGCCTTGCTGCCCAGTTTACCAGCACAATCCCCAGAATGACCGCCAACAGCATGCCGGCCGTGGCCATGGTATAGCCCAGGGCTATTCCATCCTCCCAACCGTAGGCCGTGAAGCTTTCTGCCATGCCGCTCACGGTGCCGTGGCCGCCCTGAAAACAGATTTCCAGCAGATTGCCGAACCCTTCATTTACTCCGAATATGGGTATCAGCAGAAAACCCACCACTGCAAAGCCGATGACATATTGACCCCAGCTCAGAATCTGACCGAAACAAAGCTGCGGGAATGCTACGCGGACCACCTGCCGCAGGGGAGGTGTTACCACCCCCAGAAACAGCGTGGCAAAGACCACATTAATCATGAATCCAGGCAGTTTTCCGATTACACTGAGCACCTCTGCCGGTATCTGTTCCGGAAAACATTGAAACACCAACAACCCCACGAAACCGCCTATGACGGAGCTGGGCAGATAAAAGCGTTGCAGCAGCGGTATCAGGGTGCGCAATATCTTGCCGATTACCAGCAGAACGGAAAGCAGACAGAAAACAATAACAGCAGTCATCCTGTAGAGAGAATTGAGGTAAAAAAGTCACCGCAAGATAGCATGAAAGCCGCTGTAAGTCAAGGTTATTCCAAGTGGACGCATGCGCCGCCGTTTTCGGAAAATTGTTATTTTGCTTGCCTTGTCAAGGCGGTTGAGGTAGGCTGGATGCATGGATTTTCGCATTGTTGCTGCAGCAAAACCCTCCATCGCCTATGCGCGGGACGGTGTCCGCTTTTTTGAAGAGCGTCTCAAGCCGCTGGGTAAGGTGGAGCTGCGCTATGTGAAAGCCGGCAGCTCAGAGGAGGTGTCTGCCCGTCTGTTGCAGGCCAGTGAGGGCTGCCTCCGCATTGCCATGGATGAGCGTGGGCAGAACTGGACCACCCGAGAGTTTGAGAGCCGGGTGCGGCAATGGCAGCTTCACTCCGTTAAGCATGTTGCCTTCCTTATCGGCGCAGCGGACGGGCATACACAGGCCCTCAGAGATGCCTGTGACCATGTGCTCTGCCTGGGCCGCCACACCATGCAGCATGAGTTGGCCCTTGTGGTGCTGCTGGAGCAAATTTACCGTATCCACACCCTTCTTGCCGGTTCTCCTTACCACCGGGATTGATATTTTCTCTGCGAATGGCTAAGAAAAACCGGCAGCCGGATGAAACCGACTGCCGGTAGATAAATTACTCTTGCTGTGGGCGATTATGCCTTGTCGGTCAGGGAACCGATGCCGGGCAGAATCTTGCCTTCCAGAAGCTCGAGGGAAGCACCGCCGCCCGTGGAGCAGAAGGAAAGCTTGTCAGCCACCTTGAACTTCTTAGCAGCCGTCACGGAGTCGCCGCCACCCACGATGGAGGTGCAGTCGGACTCAGCCAGACACTCGGCCACAGCCTTGGTGCCGGCGGCGAAGGAATCCAGCTCGAATACGCCCATGGGGCCGTTCCAGAGGACGGTCTTGGCGCTCTTCAGGATGGAGCAGATGTTCTCAATGGCCTTGTCACCGATGTCGATGCCCATGCCGCCTTCCGGCATCTCGCCGCCCTCAGCCCAGGGAGCGGTGCAGAAAGTCTCTGCGCCTTCCTCAAACTTGTAGGCGTAGCGGGTGTCAACGGGAAGGATGAACTTCACGCCGCGAGCCTTGGCGTCTGCCAGAATCTCGTTGGCGAGGTCAAGCTTGTCTGCCTCAATCTTGGAGTTGCCCACGTTGTAACCCTGGGCAGCAAGGAAGGTGTTGGCCATAGCGCCGCCGATGATGAAGGTCTGGCTCTTCTCCATGAGCTTGGAGAGTACCTGAATCTTGTCGGAAACCTTGGCGCCGCCCATGATGACGACGAAGGGCTGCTCGGGAGTCTCCAGCTTGCCTTCCAGGTACTCGAGCTCGTGCTCGATGAGGAAGCCCATGGCGGACTTCTCGGCAAAGTGGGTCACACCCTCAGTGGAGGCGTGCGCGCGGTGAGCGGAACCGAAGGCATCGTTCACATACAGCGTGGCGTTGCCCAGAAGAGCCTTGGCAAACTCGGGATCGTTCTTCTTTTCCTTCTTGTCAAAGCGAACATTGTCCAGCAGAAGTACATCACCGTCCTGAAGAGCGGCGCGGGCAGCCGTAGCAGCCTCACCGATGGTCTCCGGAACGAAAGCGACGGTCTTGCCCAGGTGGCCGGACAGGCATTCGGCTGCGGCCTTCAGGGAGAACTCAGCCTGGTAGCCGGTACCTTCCGGGCGACCGAGGTGAGAGCAGAGAACAAGGCGGGCACCACCTTCCACCAGGTACTTGATGGTGGGCAGGGCGGCCACGATACGGGCATCGTTGGTGATGACGCCGTCTTTCATGGGAACGTTGAAGTCCACGCGCATGAGGACTTCCTTACCGGCGACGTCGAGGTCGCGAACAGTCAGTTTTGCCATAGTTGTGTTATTTTGTTGGAAGTTTATCGGAATCAGCTTGTTCTACTGCTCCGCGCGGATATTTTATACTCTTTTTTATGAGGTTTCAAGGCTAAAGATGAGGTTGGACGTGAAAAGTTCTTGTCAAGTGATTCCTGATGATTCATTTTAGAGAGGAAACGCATGAAAGAGGAACGCGAGAACGTGACTATCCGGCCGTGGAGCATGGAAGACGCAGAATGCCTGACCGGGCAGATAAGCCATCCCGGGGTGTTGCGTTATATGACAGCCCGGATGCCGAATCCCTATCATTTGGAGGATGCGCGGGAGTATCTGACAAAGAGTGGGGAGGACGGCAGCTTCAACCGCTGTGTGTTGGTGGATGGGGAGGTTGCCGGCGGAATAGGACTGTCTGCTACTGGTTTGTTTGGGTACTGGCTGGGAGCCCGGTATCACGGGCGCGGGATTGCGACTCGGGCCGTGAAGCTTTTTCTGCAGGAGGTGCCGCGGTATGTGCCGGATTGCGGGAAGTTGATTGCCTGTGTATATGAGCCGAATGTGGCCAGTACGCGTGTGTTGGAAAAATGTGGTTTCACGCGCGTAGGCTTCATTGAGCCGCAGTGTGCGGCGTGGGATGGGAATGTTTATCGCGGCATTCAGTTTGAGCTGGAGCTCTGACTAGTTGTTATCGAAGCCTGCGGCTGCGGTAGGTTTCCTCTGAGATATGGAGGAGGAAGAATTGCAGCAGGAGCCGCGTTACTGGCGCTGGCTGGAGCAGGTGTGGGGCTATACCGGCACACTGGCCGTGGTGGCGGTGCTGGGCGGCACACTGGGCCGCGGCGTTCTGAAAGTAATTAACCTGCATGAGCAGCCCGCAAACATTGTCTGTTGCACCGGATTAAGCAATCCAGCGGCACCCCTGCCACCGCAGCCGCTGGGGGTGATGGGGCGCGGGATGACGCCGCCCGTGCCGCATGTGCAGATGCTCCGGAATGCGGAGGGGCGTACGGTGGAGGCCCGGTTCGTGAATGTTGCGGGGAAGCTGCATGCGCTGCCGGGTAGCAGAGTGGCTCGCCAGACGGTGCAGTATGATGATGCCGGCAGGGTGACGAGACGCATCAATCTGGATGCGGCAGGAAAACCGGCAGAGGATGCCGCCGGTGTGGCCGTGCGTGAGTTTGACTATGACGACAAGGGGCGCTTGGTGCGCACCTCATACCGCAATGCTTTAGGACAGCCAACGGCGGCACAGCCCATTGACGTTGCGGAGCAGCGCACGACTTATGATGCCAAAGGGCGTCCGTTGTTGGTGCGGAATGTCGGAATCAACGGTTTGTCAAAACCGGATGCGGCAGGTGAAGAAACGGTGAAGTATGAATATGATGATGCTGCCGGAGTTGAGCTGCGGCGTAACTTTGTTCATGATTTTCCGGCCGCAAACAATAGCGGTGTGGCGGTACAGCGGATTGTACGCAACAAGGAAGGTCGGGAGCTGCTGCGTGAGTGGCAGGACGCCGGGGGGAATGCCGTGAAGCATCCTGATGTGGGGGCTGCCCGTGTGGTCCGGGAGTATTACCCCGCCACGCGGATGACTCGGAGAAGTTTGCAGGATGCCGGGGGAAATCCGGCGCCGTGCCCGGTTGGCTGGTCTGAGCATCTGGTGCGCCGCAACGCTGACGGTATGCCGGAATGGGAATGTTACGTCGGGCCGGATGGTTTGCCCCGCGACAACCCTTCCAAAGGGTATGCTGAAAAAGTAAGCCTTTATGCACCGACCGGGCACAAGACCTATGAATACTTCTGGAAGGCGGACGGAACGCATGCCGATTGCTGTGAGAAGCGCTATGCACACAGCCCGGATGGCCGGCTCTACTGCCTGAGTCTGCATGCAGACGGTAGCTCGGATGTTGTGCCGGTGGCAGATAATACCGCCGTTCGTTGAATCATTTATGATTGAAAAGAGCCCGGAAGAGGTGTAACATGTGGGCATGACGGATATCATGCTCACGATGCTGGGTACCGGGAATGCCGCTGTAACACGCTGTTATAACACCTGTTTTGCGTTTAGTCGCGGGCAGGAGGTGTTTTTGGTGGATGCCGGCGGCGGTAACGGAATTCTGGCTCGCCTTCAGGAGGCGGACCTGCCCCTTGCTCAGATTCACGAGCTGTTTGTGACTCATGCCCATACGGACCATATTCTCGGGGTGGTCTGGGTGGTGAGGATGATTGCGCAGGCCATGAATGCCGGCAAGTATGTCGGGACGCTGCGTGTGTATGGGCATGATGAGGCTCTGGAGGCGCTGGAGTGGATTTGCCGCCGCACGCTGCCGGGAAAGGTGTGTGCTCATTTTGGGGCGGATATTCTGTTCTGTCCGTTGGCGGATGGTGAGGCTTTTACTGCACTGGGGATGCCCGGTGTGGCCTTTGATATTGGCTCCACGAAAACGAAGCAATACGGCTTCCGTTTGCAGATGCCTGACGGTCAGCGGCTGGTGTGCCTGGGGGATGAACCGTTTGCTGAACGCACGCGGGAGCATGTGGCGGGGGCGGATTGGCTGCTGTGTGAGGCGTTCTGTCTGTATGCCGACCGTGACCGCTTCCATCCCTATGAAAAACACCACAGCACGGCATTGGATGCCGGACGCCTGGCTGCGCAGCTAGGTGTGAAAAATTTGCTCCTTTACCACACGGAGGATGCCACCCTGGAAACGCGCCGGGAAGCATACACGGCTGAGGCGGCACAACATTTCACCGGCAATATCTTGGTGCCGGATGATATGGAGAAAATCCCGCTTGGTTGAGAGCGGTGCGGAAAACGAGCTTGCGGATGAGCGTGATTTCTGCTATACAGAACAACGGGATAATTGGTACACTATCATGGAAAACGAGCCACAGTTGAGCATTCTGGTGCCTGCCTACAACAGCTCTGCAACGCTGCCGCTGCTGCTGGATGCGCTGCTGGCGGATGCCCGGGAGAGTCTGGAGGTGATTGTTGTGGATGACGGCTCTGCGGACGATACGGCTGCCGTGGCAGAACGCTATGCGGAGAGGGATGCGCGGGTGCGGCTGCTGAAGGGGGGGCACGTCGGTGTCTCCGGTGCCCGTAATCTGGCTCTGTCGGAAGCCCGCGGCCGTTTTGTTACTTTTGCGGATAGTGATGATACCGTGGAACCCGGCTACATGCAGCATTTGGTAGCCGTGGCGCAGGAGACAGGGGCGGACTGTGTTGTCACCGGCTGGACCCGTGTGGCGGCGGACGGCAGGATGGCTTGCCCGCTGAACACGGCGCAGGAGACGGATGTGCGGGAGCCTAGCCCGGAATGGCTGGCGGTTCTTCCCAAAAATGCCTGTGCCTGTCTGTACACCCGCGCCGTGCTGGAACGCTCTGCGGCGCGATTCCCGCTTGGGGTACACTATGGAGAGGATACGGTTTTCCACTATTGTGTGCGGCCCCTCTGCAAGAGGATAGCGCAGACTTCATCCGTGGGCTATCTCTACCATGTGCATGAGCAGTCCCTGACCTTTGCCGCCGTTCAGAATGTGACCGGTATGATGACCGGTGGGGATTTTCTCTTGGATTTCTACACCGCCCGTGAAGGGGGGATGACTGATTGCCTGCGCCGTAATCTGTTGCACTATGTGGTGCATGCCCTGCGCCGAGGGCGCTCGATGGGTTCTCACCGCTGCGCGCTGGAGTTCAATGCCTGGGCTGCGGAAATGGTGAAGCGTGTACCGTTTGCAGAGCCTGATCTGGCAACCCTGCGCAGAAAGGATGCAGAGTTGCTGCGGACTTTGGCTGCCGGAGGAAACGGTTTCGGGCTTGGTTACTACTGGCGGCGACTGAGCCGCATGATACGCGGCGGGAGCAGGGGGTGAGCCGCTCAGGGACGGTGCTGTTGCAGGTATTCTTCCACACCGTAAGTGGGGAAGCGCAGTGTATTGTTGCGGAATTGGCGGAGCTGTTTAAGCGCGCGCCGTTCCGAGCCGAATAGCCGGGTGATGGAGTAGCGCTGCTCCTGCGGGATGTTGAGCCTGTGCTGCAGAGCGAAGAGCAGGCAGCACAGGGAAGGTGCTTGGTGATGCTTGTGAAGGAAAAGCCTGCGCCCCAGCTCCCACGCCTCCTGCTCACGCCCGCGGATGCGGCATAAATTGTAAAAAATCCAGCGGTCATACATCTCCGCTGCACCCCTGCGGCGGGCTTCGCGATAGGCTTCTACCGCTTTGGCAAACTGCGGGCGGCGGGCCAAGTCCTCATAGTGGCCGGCTAAATCGAGCCGGAGCAGGAGGCTGTTTGGGTTGGCCGCAATACCCTGCAGGTAGAACTGCTCAGCCTTGTCCAGATACTCCTGCACCAGAATGGCGCGCTCATGTTCCGAGAGCTTTTTGCGGCTGTAGACATGTGCTACGGCGTTTTTTGCCATGTCTCGGGCGGCTCTTGCCCAATAACTGGCACGGTGGGGACAGAGTGTGGTAATCTGTTCCCATCTGGTGCGGGCGCGCGGCCAATCCTGTTTGAGCCAGGCGTCTGTGGCATCCATGGCCAGAATCTCTGTGGCCAGGGTGCGCAGCCCGCCCAGGGAAAAGAAGAAGAGCCTGCCGGTGAGGGCATCTGTGCGGTCTGTTACCGGGGGCGGCGGCTGTTGAAGTCCGGCTTGGAGTTCGCCGTTGTGCAGCCGCTGCGCGGGCATGCGGAGCAGTACACCGCCGCCTATCAGCAGAGCAAGGGCGGATAACAGAGTGATAAATCGCCGCCCGATGAGATGGAACCGCTTCATCATACCTGACCGAGTCTGGTGCGGATATCTGCCGCAAGCTGTTGCCAGCAGGGAACGTCTGTGCCGGATTCCATGGCTCTCCGCAGGGTGGCTCCCCAAATGGCCTCATATTCCACCGGCCGTTGGCGGAGGTAATCCACGGCACTGCTGGGGATAAAGTCTCCCATGATGGAGGTGCGCTCCATCTGGTCCTGCACAATCTCCAGCGGCAGGGGGAACCCGCGGTTTTCTGCGGTACGGCAGACCTCTTCCATAATGGTGCGAGCGCGCTGCACCTGCTCCGGCATGGTGAAAAGCTGCTTCACGCTGATGCCGCCCAGAGCCAGACACAGCCCATTGAAGGGGATGTTCCAGGTGAGTTTGCACCATTGGATGCGCTCTGCATCCCGGAAATAACGTGTGGGTATGCGGGCGGCGGCAAACATGTCCGCAAAGAATTTTGCCCGCTCCAGCCCTTCATCACTGCTGATAAAGGGGGCAAACTGGATGTCTCCGCCCTCCAGATGCCGGATTTCGCCCGGGGTGTCCATCATGCAACAGACAAAGCAAAGGCCGATGTAAATGCGCTCTGCTGCCACGCTGCGGGAAATGGCTTCTGCATTGCCCATGCCGTTCTGGAAGGTGATAACCTCCGTGTTTTCTTTCAGCAGCGGGGGCAGGGCTGCATCCAGTTGCCCGTTGCAGGTGGTTTTCCAGCAGACAATCACCAAATCCACCGGTCCGCATTCCTCCGGTGTGCGGCAGACCCGCGGTGCAGCCAGATGAATGTCTCCCCGTACGCTTTCCACATGAAGCCCTTTTTCGCGGATGGGTTCATACGCAGAGCGGACAATGAAGGTGACATCCTGTCCGCTTTCCGACAGTCGTGCCCCATAGTAACACCCCAGCGCGCCGGCTCCCAATATGGCAATCTTCATGCGGCAATTTATACCATGAATGGCATAAAATGGCAATAAAAAAGGGGGTATACGCATTTTAGCCTTGCCAAGCGGCTCTGAAAAGGCTATTTAATATCGCACATCTCATTAACAATCGGGCGGGTCGGTTTCCTGCCCTACAAACATAAGAACCAACCATGGGTCAACAGCATCGTAAGGAGACCAAGCGTCGCCGCCGTACCGCTTACATCAAGCGCCAGAAGGAAATCCTCAAGAACAGCAAGAACACGGCACCCGTTCAGCTCGCCAAGAAAGTGGTGAAGGACGAGCCCGCCAAAAAGGCTCCCGCCAAGAAGAAGGCTGCTGTCGCTGAGGCCTAATCTTTATGACAAAACCCGGAGTTTTCGCTCCGGGTTTTGTTTTGGCCGCATCCCGATGCTTCTCCGGATGCGGATTTTTTGTCCCGGCTGCCCTCTTACTTCTTGCAATAGGCTGAAAAATGGGATAGAATGCGCAGCGTCATGAGTCACGATACGGCATTTTTTGGTGCAAGTACGATATTCGGCAAGTACTGGACCCGGCATCGCTATTTCGATTACCTGATTGACAGGGAGAATTTCCGCCTGTCGTTCGGTAAGAGTTTTCGTATGATGGTGTATCTGGATAATGCCGTGGCCAACGGACCTGCCGCCGTACGCGGGGATGTGGAGGCGGATACCAAGGCCACCAACTATCTCATCAATCATCTGGGAGATATCAAGCCGGAGTTGACGGTGTTTGTGACCACGGCGGATATGCTGCCGCATGATGCGGATGAGAACTCACCGATTATAGAGAGCAGTGAAGATGCCTATGTGCAGAACCGCATCAACATGTACAAGGCAGTGAACCGCCAGTTCGGGCGTGTGCTGAATGTGCACCTCACGGAAATTGCCAATCCCCTGCCGGAGTTCAATCCGCTGTTGCATACCCTGCTTAATCCTGATACGGTGAAGAAAGGGAAGCTGCCGTTTGCTCCCTTGGAGCGCCACCAGCTGTATCTGCCTCAGCGCATTATGGGTGACGTGGAGCGTTGTATCCCGCTGGGTATTCCGTCCATTATTCCCGCCATGCCGGAGCTCACAACCATGGAGCTGGTGGAGCTGTTTGCCCCGAAACTGCTGGATAAATTGCCGGCACCCTCACCAGAGGACCCCTTCGGCTCCTGCCGCAAGTCCATTCATTCCTTCCAGTGGCTGGACCCGAAGGATGGTTACCTGCTCACCCGTGAGGACCAGATAGAACTGCTCAAGTTCTATTTCATGCCGGAGCTCCTGTAATGTTGCGTGCCACCGTGAAAGGAATGCGCGGCGAGTTCACACGCTTTGTGGTGGTGGGAATTGGTGCCACTCTGCTGCATCTGCTGGTGTACTGGGGACTCAATGAGCTGCTGGGGATAACGGAAGCTCAATCACTTGCGTTGAATTGCACCTACGCGGTGGGCTATCTCGTCAGCTTTGCGGGCAATTATCTTGTTTCTTTGCGGTGGACTTTCCGAACGCAGGGAAGTGTTCGGAAAGGAATGGGCTTTGCCCTGAGCCATGCCGTGAATGCGGGGCTGCATCTGGGCCTGTTGAATCTGTTCAGTTGGTTTGGGTTGGGGTGCCTGATGGTGAAGCTGCTGCAGACTGTCGCGCCGTGGCTGCCTCGATTGCTGCCGATTCTGGGGCAGCCGGAGTCACTTCTTCCTTTGCCGGTGTATGTGATTGTGGTGCCGACCAACTTCCTTTTGGTGCGTTTTTTCCTCCGGGATTGATGCCAAGGCTTTGAGAATAGTGATTTTTTTTGCGGTGACGAGAGAGAAAAAGCTTGACTAAAGCAAGGGTGTCTGATAGTCTCCGCGCGCTATGGCAAAAGTTCCCGTTATTCAGCTCCGCAAAGGTCATGCCGTGAATTACAACGGCGATATCTGCGTTGTGCGTGAGAGCCAGCTCAAGACTCCCCCCCGCATGGCTTCCTATGTGCAGATGACCATCCGCAGCATTGCTACCAAGAAGGATTACAACCTGCGCCTCACCTCCAACGACTTCCTGGAGGGTGTGATGCTCAGCCGTGAGGAGATGGAGTTCTCCTACGTGGACGGTATGGGTTACCACTTCCTCAACACGGAGACCTACGAGGACGTGTGCGTGAGCGAGGACATCGTTGAGCCCGTCAAGGATTACCTCATTGAGGGTGAGACTTATGTGCTGCTCTTCACAGATGAAATCGTTTGCTCCATCGAGCTGCCTGCCGCCATCACCATGGAAGTGGCTGAGGCTCCCGAGGGCGTGAAGGGTAACTCCGCTAACAACGTGTACAAGAGCGCTACGATGACCACCGGTCTGGTGGTGCAGGTGCCCCTGTTCATCAATCCCGGTCAGCGTATCTCCGTCAAGACGGAAGACGGTACCTACCTGGGCCGAGTGAATAACTGATTTCTTTATCAGAAATACACTGTTTTTCGGAACCGCTTGCGCCGCGCCGGTGCAGCGGTTCCTTTTATTACTCTATGATTCGGTATCCGGAGGGCCTGAAGCAATCCCCCTTTCGCCGCAGATTCCGTTTGAGTGAGGAAGATGCCGCCTATATCCGGCGTGTGGGAGGGGAGGTGATTGCGCTGCATGCTGCGGAGTTTGTCCGCCGCCGCCTGGCACCCGCTGAGCCGGAAAATGATGGCAGGCAGACTCCCATGCGCGGGCATCCGGTATTCAAGGCGCAGCATGCGTGTGCCTGTTGTTGCCGCTCTTGTCTGGAAAAGTGGTACGGAATCCCGAAGGGCAGGGAATTGAGCCCGGAAGAGCAGCGGGAAATTGTGCAGCTGTTGGTGCAGTGGGTGGCGGAGCAGCCTCTGCCGGCGCAGAAAACGCCGGATGGCGGCCCACGGCAGCAAATGTTCCCTTTCTGAGCGCTTTTCCGCAACTTTCCCGGCGAAAACGTTCTTTTTTCATTGCAGCTTATCCGGCCTTGTGCTAGACTGTGACTACAGAAACAGTTTTATTCTTACTATTATGATTAGCCATATCATTCGCGGTAAAAAGGTATTTGAGGACGAGATAGAGGCATTGAAAGTTATCGGTGATGAGCTTGATAACTCGTTCGATGAAGCCGTGGAGGCCATGCGCAAGGCCATCAACACCGGTCACAAGATTATCATTGTCGGTGTGGGTAAGAGCGGTCTTATCGGTGACAAGATTGCCGCCACGCTTACTTCTACCGGTGCCCCGTCCGTGGTGTTGGATACTATGAATGCTCTGCATGGTGACCTGGGTATCGTGCAGGATGGGGATGCCTGCATTGCCATGTCATATTCCGGTGAGACGGCAGAGCTGCTTACGCTCATGCCTTTCCTTAAGCGCTTTGATATTTCCATCATCGGCATGACCGGCAAGCCGAACTCTACGCTGGCTCAGCTTTCCGATGTGGTGCTCAACACGCATGTGGAGCGAGAGGCAGACCCGCTGAACCTGGCCCCCACCTCCTCCTCTACGGCCATGCTGGTGATGGGTGATGCTCTGGCCATGGCTCTGCTGGAGGCGCAGAACTTTACCAAGGAGGATTTTGCCCGCAGTCACCCCGGCGGTTCTCTGGGACGCGCTCTGCTTACCCGTATCAGCGATATCATGCGTACGGAGTTTGCCAAGCTGCCGGAGGATTCCACCATCATGGACTGTATCATTGCCATGTCTACGGCACGTGTGGGTGCCTGTATTCTGGTGCATGAGGACGGCTCTCTTGCCGGTGTGTTCACGCACGGTGACTTTGCCCGCGCCTACCAGAAGGACCCCTCCTGCGGTACGGAGCCGGTGCGCGGTATCATGACCAAGAACCCGGTGTATGTGGAGGCCGACAAGCTGGCGATCGTTGCCGTCAAGGCTCTGCGTGACCGCCGCATCGATGATCTTGTGGTGCTGGATGCGGACAAGAAGCCGGTGGGGCTTATCGACACCCAGGACTTGGTGCGCCTGAAGCTTATCTGATGCATGAGAAGCCCCGATTCACGGAATCGGGGCTTTTTTTGCACGCGAACTGTGTGTCAAGTGCATCCATCATGCAGAAAACTCGGAAAAATGCGTTTTTTTTGCTCCAAAACACACTTTAGGCTTGCAATCTGCGTCAAAAAGGTGCATCCTATGCCACCGCAACTGCGCAAGCAAGTAATTTTATACAACAGATAGTTATGAGAAAGTACGAAGCACTGATCGTTCTGAACATGAAGGGTTCTGCCACCCTCGATGAGCTGACCGCCGCCATGAAGGAGCAGCTTGAGGCTGCCGGCGCCAAGGTTTCCGGCGTGACCAACGTGGGCCGTCGTGAGTTCGCTTATGAGTCTGACCACCTGAAGTTCGGTCAGTACATGCTCTTCGCCTTTGAGGCTGAGCCCACCGTTATCCGTACGGTGCGTGAGGCTCTTGCCATCGACGAGCGCGTTCACTACCAGTACTACCGCGCCAAGTAAGCAATCTACGCTGCTTGCGGAAGATTTTGAAAAAGGCTCCCAGATAACGGGGAGCCTTTTTTTGCTGTGGTGTCAGAAAAAGGGGCTTGCGCAATATCATGGATTATATTAGTATAGACGCATGAAGTTCACACCAGTTGTTGCCGTCTTAGTCGGGTTCAGTCTGCTGAATTCCTGCAGCCTGTTTAACCCGGAAGAGCAGGATTATACCCCTGAGTACCTGCGCAAGGATTCTCCTCTGGATCCTCCCGGCACGGCAGAAGCCCGTGCGGCCCTGCGAGCCAAGCTGGTGAAGGAAGGTACCTATGCCCCGGGTGAGAAGCTGGATATCCAGCAGGGGAAGGTGTTCCTGTTCTACCGCAATCCCGACCACAGTCATGATACTTCCGGACGCATGGTTGAGGCGGCTTCTGCCCGCATTGTGTCCTGTGAGGGCCTGTATTACTTTGTAGAGACGGATAACGGTAAGAAGGGCTATCTGCGGGAATCCGACCTGGTAAGCCCGATTAAGACGCTTATTGCAACCGATAATAATGGACAGCTTTTCCCGGAAGGGAGCATGCCGGCACTGCCGGAGAATTGGGGGGAAGAATCCGGTGCCGCAACGGACGGTGCGCAGCGCTTGATGACCAACAGCTCCGGTCGTACTGTTGTGGTGAAGAAGAAGAACGCCCGCAGTGAAGAGTTTGAGGAACGTAAGAAGCAGTTTGATGCCGCTCCCGGCAAGAATCTGAGTAACGGTGCAGCCGCTCCGTTGCCGGACCCTGCTTCTGAGCCGCTGCCGGAGCCTACGGCCGGGGAGCATAACTGATGCCCAATCCTGCATACCGTGCGGAAGTGGAACGCTTTCTGCTGTATCTGGCAGCAGAAAGAGGACTGAGTGCCAATTATCGCGAATCCGCCCGCAGAAGTCTCGTTGCCTTTGTGGACTGGTGTGACGAGCGCGTGGAGGCGTTGGCATCCGTTACCGCAGAGCATCTGGCGGAGTACCGCCGGCGTCTGCGCTCACGTGGGTTGATGGATTCTTCCATTCGTGTGGCTACGGTGCATCTGCGTATTTTTTTTCGCTATCTGCACCGGCGGAGGGGCTTGCCGAGCAATCCTGCCGCGTTGCTGGAGAGTGGGCGGATGGTGCGGGATATACCGGAGACTCTTTCCGCAGATGCGGTGAACCGCCTGCTTAGCAGTATTGACCCGGCGGATGTGCCGTACGGATGCCGTGACCGCGCCATGCTGGAGATGCTATACGGCAGCGGTTTGCGTGTGAGTGAGCTGGTGAATCTGCGCCCTGACCAAGTGGATTGGGATGAGGGCTACCTGCGTATTACGGGTAAGGGAAACAAGACCCGTTTAGTGCCGCTGGGCGGGGTGGCAGCGAAGGCTCTGCGCTGCTATTTGGCGCATGCCAGGCCTAAACTGCTGCGAGAGGGACGCCGGGCGACGGTGCTGTTTCTGTCTAACCGCGGTCTGGCACTCTCCCGTGACCGTATCCTGCAAATCATCAAGAAGCGGGCAAAGGAAGCCGGTTTGCCGGAGAATGTGTACCCGCATATCATGCGGCATTCCTTTGCCACGCATCTGTTGGAGAATGGCGCGGATTTGCGCGTGATTCAGGACATGCTGGGGCATGCCGACCTGGCTACCACGCAGATATACACCCATGTAGAGCGTAAGCGCCTGGTGAATATGGTGCGCAGTTTTCACCCGCGCGGCAGGCGGTCGGATTAAGGTGCCGCCTGTTCACGGAAGGGGAATTTATTCTGCTTCAGCAGTTCAGTGGCTTTGTTGTAAGGAATGCCGTTCAGGTACATTTGTGTGGGGATGATGGCATTTGTCCGGCGTACGATTAAATCGACGGTGATTTCCACCGGGGATTGAATGTCCTTCTCCCGGAGAAGAAAGAAGAAATCACCGCAGTCTTCCGGATAATAGTAGCGCAGATTTCTCATGCCGGGGAATTGGAGGACGAGAGAGATGCTGGACTTCATTTTTTCAGCCGAGTCCGTGGAGAATTCTCTTCTCCAGGAGGCTTCCATGGGAATGCGGGTTTCCCCCTCCATGAGAGTATTATCTTCCGGGCTGTCCGGGTGTTCTATGCGGCAGATTTCCCAGAGCCCGGATTCCTGTTTTTTCCAGAAGGTGCTCAGCGGGAAAGACTCGTATATTTCCGTCGGCAGTTCTTTCGCCGTGGCAGAATGATTGGAGGGCGGGGTGAATGCCGTGACCGGTTCGTATGTGCAGTCCTGATTATCTTGGTCTTTCAACAGGTTTTCTATCAATTTGCTCTGGTCAACGGATGCCCCGAAGCGCGAGGACGCAGCGGCAATATCCAGATTAACGGAGGCATTCAGCGCCTGAAAGTACCCACGGGTGAGGTCTCGCGGGTCATAGGTTTTTGTGGCGATACGGATGCGGGGGGAAGAGGCCAGCTCTGCGCTGCGGGCGTGGTAATTCCAAGCCAGCCAGATGACCTGGGCAGCCACCACAACATAAATGAGCCGTGATAAGATTTTTTTCATATCGGTAAAGGGGGGAGTCAGTTCTGATTATTGGTTTCTGCTTTGATGGCGTGAATGAGCCGCCGCCGCTGTTGCTCCAGAAAAATGGCGGTACCCAACATGATAAGACCCAGGATAATGAGCGCAAATCCGGATCCCGTGAGTGATTCCATGATATTGGACATCAGCCCGATGCCGGTGAAACAAATCAGCAGGGAGCCATAGTTAATCCATGCGATTCGTTTGGCCTTGCAGCCGTTCCATATCCAGAGCAGAGCGTAGAAGAAGCAGTAGGTGATACGCCCCAGGTCAAAGTCGGTTGCCTGAAATGCCTCCGCAGCGGGAAGAATGGCGGCTGTGAGGATGGCCAAGGGAACCCAGCTATACCAAACAGCGGCTTTCGGCTTCAAAATCAGCAGGAGAAGCAGCGTTACAACCAGCGCAATGTACGCAATGATTCCGACGGAAGAGCAAAATTCTCCGTACAGGATAAATCCCTGAGTCGTGCAGACGGCAACAATGGAAATGGGAATGTTTGTCCAGGAATAGGCTTTGGCAGCCCCTGCGGAACCATGGCAGTATTCGCTGAAAAGCCACCAGAAAGTGCCCAGCAGGAAAAGGCAGGTGCAAAGCTCGTCCGATGTGAGGGGCAGATGCAGCGGACTGTTTTTACTCTCTTGAGCAGCACTCAGCAGGACAAAGGAGGTGATGATGACGACGGCAATAAGCAGCCGTTGTTTGGTCAGAAAGGGCAGCAGTACAATGCCGCAGAAGAAAAGGGCGCATCCCTCTACAAAAGGATTCTGAAGCTGGAAAATCTGCCCGTAGAGGGCAATGTTTGCCAGCCACATGCCGCCGCCCATCAGTCCCATGGTTTCTGCCAGCATCGGCATCTTCTCCTTCAGACAGCCGTAAGCTGTCCAGAATCCCAGCATCAGCGCAATGCCGGTACCCATTTTTACGGCGGAGGGGATGCTTTCCCAGTTGGCAGAGATGAGCATGATGATGCCGGCCAGAATGAGAGCTCCGGCCAGGGAGGAGACGCAGAAGAGCAGCCATTTCTGCATGCGGTTGCCGTTGAGCTTGAAATGCTCTGCAATGGCGGCAGCCTGCTCTGCGGAGATGAGCCCGGCGCTTTGCATTTGTTCAATTTCCTTGATTTTCATACGCGTGTGAAGAAAGTCTTCACCATAGTATATCCTGCGGAGCGGCAAATCCGCAACCTTTTTTTGAAAAAAAGGAGAAAAAAGTGCAATCAGACCATCATGGCATCCTGAGCATGGTCAGATTCCGGCCACAGTTCCTGTTCCACCATGAAGGCATCCCAGGCAAGGAGAACTTGTTCAAAGACAGCCGGATTGACGGAAAACTGGGGCAGCGTGTGGTCCCCGAAAGGACAGAGAACCAATTCTGCCGTATTGCCGAAACGCTCCCATTCATCGCAGAACCACTGGCGCATCTCATAATCCAGCAGCGGGTCCTGCATGCCGTGAGCACAGAAAAGCAGGGGCAGCTTGCGCCGGAGCAGGGAACAGGGATTGATGGCGTCCACATTCACTCCGCTGCCGCGGTTGATTTGCAGCGCTTTCGCTTCCGGGGCTTCCGGGTCAATCACGCCGCGCAGAATGGCCACACAGGCAGGCTGCAGGGGGAGCTCATCCTCCCGTTTGAACTGCCACCAGCGTTTCTCGTAGACCAAGGGCTGCATGCTGCAGTTGAGCGCCATGAGCCCGCCCGCGTCCGTGCCCGCAAGCGTGATGCGCTCAGCATCCAGCCCCAGATTGCGGGCATTGTGGTGCAGCCATTTCCAGGCATCCAGGCCATCCCCGATGATATCCTCCGGCGTGACATCAAAGCGGGCGTTGGTGCGGTAGTCCGGGATAAAACAGACAATGCCGCGGCGGGACAGGTGAATGGCCCATGCCACGAATTCCGCGCCGCGTTCCAGTGCCCACATGCCGCCGAAAAAGAACATGACGGCAGGGGCGGAGGCAGAAGCATCATGCTCTGCCGGGGCAAACATGCGCACCCGCAGAGAGACGCCGTCCGCAAAGCGTTTCCACACCATAGAGGGGGCCTTATCCAGCAGGCGCTGGTAGTGAGCCTCCTCGGCGTTGCGATGCTTGCGTGAAAAAGCCGTCATAATACACCCCTAGTATGCAATTTTCTTGCAAGAAAGGCAAGTCTGATGTAGGTTCTAACCATGAAGAAATCGATTTTTCTGCTGTCGATGACCGCGGCGGTCTGGATGGGCGGGGTGAGTGCGGCTCAGCAACCGGCCGCAGCCTCCGCGCAGGCCACGCCGACTTTTAATGTGCCGGATCAGAATCAGGCTCGCACTATTGCGGACACTATTTACAATACTTGGCGCGTGGCGATGATGCGGGGAAATGAGAACGCTTGGCGTAATACTACCACGCAGTCACGCCAGGTGAAAGTACGCAACCTGATTGTTTCTCAGAAAGGTAAATTCCCGCTGGATGTTTTCCGTGACCAACCGGCACCCCCCGCTTTGGAGAATTTTGTGTATGTGGGAGCTCTTGCCGGTCCCACCAATCGTACGCTGGCAGCTACCTACATGGGAAAGGTGCAGCTGGGTGAAAAAGGGAAGGCGGAGATGAATGCGCTCGTGCTGGAGTTTGTGCATGAAAACGGCCGCTGGCGCTATGACCAGAGCCGCTTTTTCAATTTATCCAAGCTGCCGAAGGTTGCGAGCCGTCTGAAGAAACGTGATTTGAGCGTGTTGCAGGAGCAGGACGGGTTCCACCCCTATACCGATTTGCCGAAAGCCCCGCCCACCTGTCCCTACCCGCAGCTCATCGGTAAGGTGTTTGTGGATGCCCAGGGCCGGGAAATTGATATGCGAATCAACGGTATCTCTCTGCATGATTTTGCGGATGAACGCCGGGCAGATGTTGTTTCCGGCGGTTTGAAGCGTGGGTTAAACACAATCTCTTACACGATTCGTACGACGGATGCCAAGGTGAAGCCTGCCATGGCTATCGGGCTTTTTGTGATGCCGGAAACGCCGGGAAACAAGCCGGTCTGCGTGTTTGATCACATTATTGATGCCGGAGATGATGCCCGGGGCGGCACGTTTTCCTTTACGGTGACGAATGAGATGATTGCCTCCATGAACCCGAAGTTCACGGGGACGGCTCCTCAGCCTTTCCATGCGGTGCCGCTCAAGGCAAAGCCGAAGAAAAAATAACATTGCCCATCGGGTAAAATCAATCCCCCGTCCGCAGCTTGACGCCGGACGGGGGATTGATTTTTTTTGCATGAGAGAAGCTGTAGAATATCAGGCTTTTGCGCTCCAGCGGCGGAAAATAATGAAGCCTATGGCGGTCAGCCCCATCACGAAGGGATAATAGAGGCAGGGAATGATATCCAGCGCACTGATGCGGGCGATGGCGGAGGCCATGAGCAGCTGCGCACCGTAAGGCAGAAGCCCCTGAATGACACAGGAGAACGTATCCAGAATGCTTGCGGCGCGGGGAGCGGGGATGCCGAATTGGGCGGAGATGCGCCGCGCAATATCACCGGTGGTGACGATGGCCACGGTGTTGTTGGCCGTACACATGTTGGCCAGAGAGACCATGACGGCAATGCTCACCTCACCGCCGAGTCTTCCTTTGACCCCGCCCGTGAGGTGACGGATGATGTAGGAAAGTCCGCCGTTGTAGCGGATGAGTTCCAGCATGCCGCCGGCCAGCAGGGTAACAATGATGAGCTCTCCCATGCCGATGATGCCGGTACCCATGGCGGAAGCCCATGCCATGGAGCTGAAACTGCCGCAGAACAGAACTATCAGCCATGTGGAAATGATGCCCAGTGTGAGAACCAGCATCACATTCATACCGCAGATGGCTGTTACCAAAACCAGCAGATACGGAAGCACCTTCAGCCACTCGATGCTGCCGGTGTTCACCTCTGCAGAGTTATTGAAACCCAGTATGATGTAGAGTACAAATACGGCTACGGCGGCCGGTATGACAATGCGGAAGTTTGCCCGGAATTTATCCTTCATGCTGCATCCCTGGGTGCGGGTGGCTGCAATGGTGGTATCTGAGATGAATGACAGATTGTCGCCGAAAAAAGCACCACCCACCACAGCGCCGGAGATGAGGGCCAGATTCAGGGCTCCCTTGTCTGCCAGCCCCGCTGCTACGGGCATGAGGGCCACGATGGTGCCGACGGAGGTGCCCATGGACAGGGAGATGATGCAGGCCGCCAGGAACATGCCGGCCAATACCATGTTGGCCGGCAGCATGGCAAGGGTAAGATTAACCGTGGCATCCACGGCGCCGATGTATTTTGCCCCGGCGGCAAAGGCCCCGGCCATGATGAAAATCCATATCATCATCATGATGTTGCGGTGTGCGGCCCCGGTGGAAAATTTCTCCACTCGTTTCATGAATTCAGTCGGGCGGGAGACAATGAGCGCCCATGCGGAGGCAGCAAGAAATGCCACGGTTACCGGCATGGTGTAAAAGTCTCCCGAGCAAATGGATACGCCAACATACAGCAGGAAAAAAACAAGAAGCGGGCTGAGAATAAGCCAGCCTCGGCTGTGTTGGTGAATCGGTAGTTCTTGTGTGCGTTCAGAGTCCTTCATGTCGTTGATACGGTGTCGGTCTATTATACACATCCCTATCCTTGGTGCAAGTCTTTGTGGCGGATTTTCCCTATTTCACAAATTGCTTGCCAAAAGGAAAGCGGAAAGATATGATGGAGGCGGATATGGCAAAGAAAAACAGGCAGAGGGTTTTGTTCATGATGACATTGCCGCCCCCCGTGCACGGTATGAGTATGGTATGCCGGCAGATTCAGGAAAGCTCCCGCGTGAATGATGAGTTTGAATGCCGGTATGTGAATACGGCCCTGTCCCGCACGGTAGAAGAAATAGGCACCTGCGGGCTGTCCGGTGCGTTGATTAAGGGATTCCGCTTCCTGGGGAGTCTGTTATCTGCGCTGAAGGAGCTTGTTTGCTTTCGCCCGGACGTGTGTTATCTGGCCATCACCTGCCACGGGGGCGCTTTTCTGAAGGATGCGCCGTTTGTGTTGCTGGGTAAACTGTTTTCCCACCGGGTTATCATTCATCAGCATAATCGCGGTATGTCTTCCTGCGTGCAGCGTTTCCCATACCGCTGGCTGATGCCGTTGGTGTATCGCAACGTGACGGTGGTGCTGCTCTCTCAGGCTTTGTATGAGGATGTTTCCGCTGTGGTAAAACCGGAACAAGTGCGTATTTGTCCTAATGGCATTCAGTAAGGTGTGTGTATGTTCAAATTTTTGTTTCTGAGTAATCTTCTGCCGGAAAAAGGGGTGCTGCTTCTGCTGGATGCCTGCTGCGAGCTGAAAAAACGCGGCTGCTCATTCATCTGTCATGTGGTGGGCAATGAATGCAGTGAGCTGTCGCTCTCCCGCCTTGGGGATGAGGTGAGTTTACGCGGCCTGCCGGATGCGGTGCAGGTGCACGGGCCCCTGTATGGTGAGAATAAGGACGCTATGCTCCGTCTGGCGGATGCCTTGGTTTTTCCCACGTATTACCATAATGAATGTTTCCCGCTGGTTATCCTTGAGGCGATGAAACATGCCCTGCCGGTGATTTCTACCCGGTTGGCGGCTATTCCGGATATGGTGGAACAGGGGGTGACCGGCCTTCTCGTGCCTCCCCGTGATGTAGCGGCTCTGGCGGATGCCATGCAGAACTTGATGGCTGATCCGGAGTCTGCCGCTCGTATGGGTGAGACCGGCAGGGTGAAGCAGCAACGATACTTTACGGCTGAGCAGTTTGAGAATACGCTGTGCTCCATCCTGCGCGGGGATTAGACACCTCTGCGCCGCCGGGGTCTGAAAAGCCCACCGGGCTTTTCAGCCTCATCCGTGACGCCTGGGGGACAGGGTCACTTGTCGAGGTTGTGGGTGAAGAGCCGCAGCTGCGTAGACAACAAAAAAGGATGCCCCGACGGGACGGGTGGTGGGTAGAATGGTGTCTGCCCGGTGCCGGGCAGACAAGAACCCGCGTCCGCCCCCCGGCCCCGGCAGAGCCGGGGTAAACGGCGCAGAGGAGTTTGCGCCGCCGGGGTCTGAAAAGCCCACCGGGCTTTTCAGCCTCATCCGTGACGCCTAGGGGGGCAGGGTCACTTGTCGAGGTTGTGGGTGAAGAGCCGCAGCTGCGTAGACAACAAAAAAAGGATGCCCCGACGGGACGGGTGGTGGGTAGAATGGTGTCTGCCCGGCACCGGGTAGACAAGAACCCGCGTCCGCCCCCCGGCCCCGGCAGAGCCGGGGTAAAGGGCGCAGAGGAGTCTGCGCCGCCGGGGTCTGAAAAGCCCACCGGGCTTTTCAGCCTCATCCGTGACGCCTGGGGGGCAGGGTCACTTGTCGAGGTTGTGGGTGAAGAGCCGCAGCTGCGTAGACAACAAAAAAGGATGCCCCGATGGGACGGGTGGTGGGTAGAATGGTGTCTGCCCGGTGCCGGGCAGACAAGAACCCGCGTCCGCCCCCCGACCCCGGCAGAGCCGGGGGAAAAGGGGCAGGGGGGTCGGCGCCCCCCGGGGGCGGGGGGCGGACGCGGGTTCTTGCCTCCCCGGCACCGGCCAGACACCATTCTACCCACCACCCGTCCCATCGGGGCATCCTTTTTTGTTGTCTACGCAGCTGCGGCTCTTCCCCCACAACCTCGACAAGTGACCCTGCCCCCCTAGGCGTCACGGATGAGGCTGAAAAGCCCGGTGGGCTTTTCAGACCCCGGCGGCGCAAACT
>JAZRBU010000035.1:0-5677 GCA_045635265.1 Akkermansia sp. | reverse complement strand
CCCTAGCGGGACTCCTTTTGATTATCATACGATTTCCGGAGGTTACGCTGCCGGGGCAGCTCCACCCCCGGCTACCTTCTGTCGTCCTGCGGACTCTGAATTTCGCTCGCTACGCTCGCCGAGTCTTCAACAAATCTCATTATCCGAAAAAAAGGGGCTTCCTTTAAAATCGGATTCATCCTTCAATGCCTCACGAAATCTTTGGGACACATGTGATTTATTTAGGACATATTCGGATGATTCCTTGATTTCAGCAGAGATTTTGGTAACCTATAGGGTAGTTCGCCAATGAAAGGAAAATATATACTTGCCGTAATTGCTTTGTGCATGCAGTCTGCAAGCCTTGCAGGCGTGAGTGAGAATTTTGATTTCGGCTGGAAATTCAAATACATGGGAGAGAACGTGCCGGAAGACTCCGCCGGGCCTTGCAAGGCATCTGCGTCTGAGGCGGGGAATGGCCCGGCTCTGGCGGTGGATGGTGACTCCGCCACCCGATGGGCTGCACCGAATGGGAAGCCCGGCCACAGTATTGAGGTGAACTTGGGCGGAGCAAAAAAATTAAGCTCCATCGTGGTGCATTGGGAAAAGGCGAACAGCTTTGAAGTGCAGGTGGAACTGGGAACAAAACAGCGCAAGGTTTCCCGCAAAATTAAGCTGAATAATACAGACACCACGGTTATTCCGTTGAAAAACACCTCCGTGCGCTCGCTCAAACTTACGGTGACCAAGGGTACAAGCGAGTCTTGCTGGGCCAGTATCCGTGAAATTGAGTTTTTGGATAGCAAAAATAAGCCGCTGGATTTGTCACAGCTTAAACCTGTACAAAAAAGCGGCTGCCTGGGAGCGGATTTTGATGATGCCTCATTCAAAAAAGTCCAGCTGCCGCATGACTGGGCTATTGAGAGCCCGTTCCTGGTAGATAAGCCCAATGAGACAGGCAAACTGCCGTGGGACGGCTGGGGCTGCTACCGTAAAAAGTTCCCGGTCCCGGCGGATTTTGATAAAAAGAAAGACCGTTATTATCTGGATTTTGATGGTGTGATGTCGTGCCCGAAGGTCTATGTGAACGGACGTTTTGCCGGAGAATGGGCGTATGGGTATAACTCTTTCCGTGTTGATATCACGCCTCATCTACAGGCCGGTACAGACAATGTGATTGCGGTACAGGTCAGCAATCTGCCGCTTTCAACCCGTTGGTACCCCGGGGCAGGCATATACCGCCACGTCCGTCTGGAAAAAACGGGACCGGTGCATCTGGCGCACTGGCCGGTGTATGTGACTACCCCGGATATTTCTCCGCAGGAAGCCACGGTCGAGATAGCCACCCGCGTGAACAACACCTCTTCCTCGCAAACGGAGGTAACGGTGCACCAGAGCGTGGGCAAAGTCAAGGCAAAGCCTGTGACCGTGACTCTGGCCCCCGGTGAAGAAAAAGAGGTGAGCCAAAGTATCTCCCTGACCAAGCCGAAACTCTGGAGCTGTGAATCTCCGCATTTATACCGCCTCAAAACGGAGCTGAAAGCCGGTGAAACGGCGCTGGACTGCCATGAAACCTCCTTTGGGGTGCGTACGATTGCGTGGAGTGACAGCGGATTTTATCTCAATGGCGAACGCGTGCAGATTAAGGGTGTATGTGAGCATCATGACCTGGGCGCACTGGGTGCGGCGTTCCATACCCGTGCCTATGAGCGTAAAATTGAAATACTGAAGGAAATGGGTTGCAATTCCATCCGCATGACTCATAACCCGCCGGCTCCGGAGGTGCTGGATTTGTGCGACAGACATGGTATTCTGGTCATTGATGAATTGTTTGATATCTGGGAGGCGAAGAAGTACGACAAAGTGAACGGCTACCACCGTTTCTGGTCCCGTTGGTGGCGTAAGGATGTGCGTAATTTCATGCTGCGGGATCGCAATCACCCGTGTATCATTGCCTGGAGCGGCGGTAATGAAGTGCCGGAGTTGAACACTGCGCGTGGTCGGGAGGTTTCCAACGCCCTGCGTGCAGAAATTCAGCAGTATGATACAACCCGCCCCTATACGGTGGGCAGTAATGCTCCGTCCAGTATGAATAATGGCTTTGCGGATACGGTGGATGTGTTCGGCTTCAACTATAAGCCGGATTTGTATGACGATTTCCGCAGCAGATACCCGATGAAGCCGCTGTATGCTTCTGAAACAAACTCCTGCGTAGCGACCCGCGGTACCTATTTTTTCCCGTTGGGCTGGGGGGTAAAGGATGGTGTCCGTCCTTTCCAGGTGAGTGCCTATGGACTCTCTGCCGCGGCCTGGGGAACCAGCCCGGATATTGAGATGCACGCACAGGAGACCAACCCGTATGTGGCCGGGGAATATGTATGGACCGGATTTGATTATCTGGGAGAGCCCACTCCCTACAATCAGGATGCCTCCAATGTCGGTAACTTCCACGGGGCTACCGAAGCGGAGAAGAAGGCTGCCATGGAAGAACTCAAAAGGATGGGCAATAAAGCCCCCAGCCGTAGTTCCTATTTCGGCATTATAGACCTGGCGGGTTTCCCGAAAGATACCTATTACCTGTACCGCAGCCATTGGGCTCCGGAGAAGAAAACCTGCCATATCCTGCCGCATTGGAATTGGCCGGGGCGTGAGGGAGAAATCACCCCGGTAATGGTGTTTTCCAGTGGTGATGAAGCAGAGCTGTTCCTGAACGGACAGAGTATGGGGGTGCGTAAACGCGGTGAGGGTGAGACCTATCAGCAGAAACTGACGGTGTGTAAGAACGCCTACCGTTTTGTCTGGGAAAATGTCAAATATGCCCCAGGTACCCTGAAAGTGGTGGTGAAAAAGAATGGTAAGCCCTGGGCTACCGCTCAGCGGGTCACCACCGGTGCCGCTGCTGAAGTGAAGTATGAGGTTGATCGCCCGACGATTGCCGGGGATGGATGTGATTTAGCCTATATCTCCCTGTCGCTGGTGGATAAAAAGGGCAATGTAGTGCCCACGGATTCCCGCAAGGTGCGATTCTCCATTTCCGGCCCTGCCAGACTGGTAGGATTCTGCAATGGTGACCCGACCGACCATACCTGCATGCAGGACAGGAAACAACGCTTCTTCAACGGGCTCATCATTGCCATTGTCCGCGGCATTCGCGGCAAAGCCGGCACTGCTGAGGTTACGGTGAAAGCAGACAGACTGCCGGAAGTGACCATTCCCGTGAAGGTCGCCTCCGGCAGTCCGGAAAATTGATTTCACTTTATTCCACCCTGAGGCTGTATACCTTGCCCGTGAATGAGCCGCCCAGCGTTTCCAGCGGCAGCACAAACGTGCTCATGCGGTCATTCCGGTGCAGGGGGAAACGCACATTTTCCGGCTCTCCGGCATTGACTCCGTTGATGAGCAACTCTGTTTTACCCATGCTGCCAATGAGCTCCAGAGTCACGCGCTGCCCTACCGGCAGCTTGGTATTATAGGCAAATTCGATGGTATCATTGCGTCGCAGGGTGATGCGGCCATCCTTGCCTGCTGCGAGCACCTGCCCGTGGGGGGATTCCAGCAGCACTTGCTCCGTACCTGCTGCCGGTGCTGTGGTCATCTCCAGCTCCATTGTCAGGTGGTAATTCGGACCCTTAGAGCCTTTCTTCATCTGCACCGGCAGTTTATCCGGTGTGATGCTGAACTGCGCATCATTTTGGCTCAGGGGATTGCAGAACGGAATGCGGCTGACTCTGGAGACTAAGGCATTATGCTCGTCAAAGCTGCGGGGGGCGCGGGGCTGCCCCCACATCTTTTGTGACAGCACGTTGACCAGGCCTTCAATGCTTCCCCAAATATCCATGGCGCCGTAGCCTTTATGCAGTCGGTCAATTTCATCATTCCACACGGCAAAGGCCGCCCCCAGCAGCTGAGGATGCCCGGAGGGCAGCGTTTCTCCGCCGAAGCGATTGGGAATCCAGTTCTCATAGAGCCCTCTGCGGTTATTATCTGCACGGTAGTAGCCGGCAAAAGGCACCACATAAAGATCACGGTCAAACGTCGTAATCACATCATAGCCGGCGTTCACAGACTGCCATGCGCTGCTCCAATCTTGGCTCCAGAGATTCATCTGCACCCCGTTAGCCTGTACCGGTGTCTGCCCCGGCTTGGCCTTCAGGCTCCCCCAGAAACGCGGGGTATGTTTCCTGCTCAGAATGTGTTTCAACAGGCCGTCGGTAAAACGACGGTAGTCTTCTGCCGCGCCGAAGAATTCATCTGATCCCACATGTACTACGGGGCAATTCCCGAAAGCCGCGTTCTGGCCCTGAAGGTATTCATCCCACACCTTGCCCATAAACGCGAGGGTCTTGGGATTGGCGGCATCCAGCATTTCGCAACGGCGGTCCGCATGGTGGCGCATCTCTCCGCGGTAAATCAAATCCGGGCGCACTCGGGTGAACGACAGCGCGTGGCCGGGGGCATCAAACTCCGGTACGATGTTTACCCCGCGTTCATTGGCAAATTTCACCAATTTGCGGAACTCCGCTTTACTGTAGCTCAAATCCTGCGCCGTGAGCGGCGTTCCGTCGGCACCCCGCACCTTGCTTTCCATGCGGAAAGCAGAGTAGGATTTCTTGAAGGGGTCTTCTCCGACTTTCACATAATGCTCGTGGAAGATATAGTTATCATTCAGATGCAGCTGCAGGTCATTCATCTTGTACCACGCCATGAGTCGCACCACCTCCTTGATGTAATCCATGGGGATGGGCAGACGCCCCACATCCAGCATAAAACCGCGCAGCTGATAACGCGGGGCATCCCATGCCGCGCCGAGAGGCAGCTCGGTCGGATTCTGCACCAGCATCTGCAGCAGCGTGCGGCTGCCCCAGTAGAGCCCGGTATCTCCTTTTGAAAGGATGCGCACGCCTTTATCTCCAATGGAAAGAGTATAGGCCTCCGATGCCTTGCCTTTTCGGCGCGTAAAGCAAATGTTTGCGTTTTCCGCCTGCTCACAATGCCTTACCGTGTAGCCCTCCGGCAGCAGCGTTTTCAGTTCACAGATGAATTCTTCGCAGAACGGTGCATCCCCCCCCACCATGATTTCCTTGGGGAGCGTGTAGGTGCCCTGACCCCCGCTCCAGCTGAGCAGCTCAGGAATCACCTGCGGTTTAGGATTGCTTCCCGCTGTGTTCTTGCTCAGTCCGGGAACGGTGATTTGATAATCTCGACTGATGGCTTTCTTCCCATCCCTGCTCAGTTCAAAGCTCAGGCGCACTTCCGTATCGCTCATCGGGAAGCGGATTTTCCCTTTCTTGTCGATAATTTGTTCATAGTCTGCCCCCAGCAGCCGAATTGTTGCTCCTTTGACCCGTGGCATCGTCAGTTTCTTATCATCGGCAGTCGGTGCTTTCACCTGCAGATTGTCAGCCAGTTGTTGCAAATCACCTGCCAGCAGACTGCCGAGTGATACCAAGGACAGAGTTACGAGAACGCTTAATTTCACGTTCCCCATCCTATCAGATTTTCTTTTACAGTCAAGATAGATTGCCGAATTGCAAAAAAGAAGTTCGCATCGCCGCTGTCCCTATGCACATGTGTCCCAAAGATTTCGTGAGGCATTGAAGGATGAATCCGATTTTAAAGGAAGCCCCTTTTTTTCGGATAATGAGATTTGTTGAAGACTCGGCGAGCGTAGCGAGCGAAATTCAGAGTCCGCAGGACG
>JAZRBU010000034.1:0-1516 GCA_045635265.1 Akkermansia sp. | reverse complement strand
TCAATGGCACACCCTACGGCATCTACACTACTCATGAGTTCTTTCCAACCATACCCCTCATCGCCTCTGAAACCATCAAGTACATGGTTGATATCCCAGCCGCATGCATATTCCGTGATGAATGGTTCCTGCCGAGCGGCTGCCATCAGCAAGTCAAAATCCTGCTGCCGCTCAGCACTCTCTTCAAGCCAGCTTTGTATCGCAGCCGGAACTCCGGCCTCCACAAATACAGGCAGATTCTCAATCGGGCATTGCAACAGCTCATGTAAATAACGCTGTACGGGAGATTCGCTCATCGCGACTATTCTATAATCTTAAATAATTATCGTCAATCACGAACAAAGATATAAAGTACAATTTTTCTACTATACAGGCACTTGCTGCGGGCATTTGTGGTTCGGAGCTGACCTTTTTTGTTGCCGGAGGCGCAAAAATGCTCTCAGGCTTCGCAGTTTAGGCGCTTCGCCAAGACAAGCGGCAAGGGGAGAAAGACCCCTCCTCTCTTAATGTCGGCATACGGCAATTTTGCTCATTAACATACCGATTTGAGCCCCACGCGCTCAGCATAACGCTGCATCAGCATAGCGCCGAATTCGCGGTGGGTCACCTGCTGTTCATCATAGTGGGTGCGGTATTCATCCAGCTCCGATGGCAGGAACTGATTGCGCCCATAGTACTCACCTGTTCCCTCATCCACGCTCTGAAGGCTCAGGAAATCAGAAAGGCACTGCCGCTGGGCATCGTTGAGCAGACTCTGCTGCATGCGTACGTATTCCACTAGCTTGTCCTTTTCCTTATAACTAATGCCGGGGTATATTTCCACTACGTAGTGCAGAGCTCCAATCATGAAGCGGGGAATCAGGAATCGGTAGGCCTCAGGGCCGACGAAACACAGAGCTATGGAACAGGCAGAAAGCAAATCATCCGGGATGGCGTGCCAGTCATGCCTCTCTTCACGGGGTGCCAGCACATTCAGCACTTCCTCGCTCAGGTAGTCATCCATTGCTTCTCCACAAAGCAAAACACAGGGTTCGTTCAGGCACTGCACCCCGGCAAAAGCATGCTCAATCTGCTCCACCAGTTTTTCCTGTAAAGGAGTCAACGGAGTAGTATCCGGCTCGAAGTTACTCCGCGAACGCTCAACTCGTTGCAGAAACTCCGCCGCTGCGGCCTGTGCCCAAGGACCGGAGCTGACCTTCTTCACCCCGGATTCCCGCACTTTCTTTTTCTGCCCTTTTTTTGCCATGTCACCATTATACCAATTCCCTCCGAACTGTTCAAGCGCGGATGCCCACCGTGGCTCATTCTTACCCGGGCTTTGGAGCTTCCCGGTCTTGCAGCCAGTCCGGGCGCATTGCATAGAAGCCTGAGTGGTGTTTTGTGATCCGTTGATATTATTGGTGCTTTTTGTCTTTGATTTTCTGTGCATTCACCCGTTCAATGACGGCAATGGGCGTATGAGTCGGCTGCTCACGCTCATGTTGCTCTATCAGCATGGCTACATTGTCGGCAAATA
>JAZRBU010000033.1:0-2428 GCA_045635265.1 Akkermansia sp. | reverse complement strand
GTCGGAGAAGTCGGCATTCCGCCCCTTCTGGATGCGTATATATCTCGCAATCCCCGGCTGGTTATACTGCTGTTGATGTATGGGGCTAATCCGGAAGCCACAGACTCGGAAGGCAGCATCAGCAGTGTGGCGAAGATGCTCGCTGTTGAGGGAAGCTCTGATTTTCTGGATACTCTTTTCTGCCACCACCCATCTACTCGAAATATACAATCTTAAAGCGATGAATAAACCATTCCCCAGAATCCTTACCACCACAGCCCTGTGCCTTGCGGCGATGGGGCTGAGTGAACATGTAAAAATGATACCTTAATTGTCTATGCCCCTCATTTATTGCCTATTCTGTTTATTGTCAGCCATGTTTATCCTCGTGTGGACGGGATTGAACATGATGCAGGCGGCCTGGACTTTTGATTCTCAGTGGGGCGTACTTTTACTCTGCGGGGTAGCTTCTGCGATAAGCGTATTGCTGGCTGCGTGGCAGAGTTCGCGTGGAGGATTTCGTCCGGCTTTGCTAGGCTTACTCTTTGCCGGCATATACTCAGTTCTGATTATGACCTTGCTATTCGGACTCCGCTCGAATCTCGATGAAGATTGGCTGGTTTGGAGCATTCTCGCCACTGCGTTGTGTGTACCACTGTATGCGGGTTACTGTGTGCTGGAGCAACGTAAGAGAAAACACCACCCGCAAGACCGAGAAGCCCCCAAGCAGGGCACGACCGGCCAGATCCCGCCGATTTTTTCTCAAACGAACCCTGATACCACAAACTCCTTATGCCTCTTTTCTTTCGTATTTCCGGGGCTTTGCTGCTGGCGATTTTTCTCGGGCTGAGCATCCACCTGCAGGTGGTAGATGTGGCAGAATCCTGCAGTGCTGAGGCTCTGGCCGGCGGACGTGGCGCGGTGCTGTGGTACACGGCAGCCGCAACGGCTCTGTTTGTTGCAGGTGTGCGGCTTCCCCGCCGGGGCAGCCTGTTTCTCGTAGCATCGGGCATTCTGCTCACTCTGCCGGCGTTCACCCTGTTCTCCTGCATCTGCGGCCACGAAAGCTACGGGAACTCCCCCGCCTACTGGCTCGGAGGCCTTATTTTATGGTGGGTGATGAGTTTCATCCATATCGGCACAAGCCATTCATCCGACTGACCATCATCTGCCCGGTTCCTCTCACGCATTGCCATATGAATCCTCCTGCATTCCGCTCAACCAAGGCACTGTTCAGCCCCCTGCTGATACCGGCTATCTGTGCCGGCATCCCCTGGGCGGCTCCATCCGAAGAGCGCCCCACCCCTGAACAGGCTCTGACAGTAGCCGGCCGGCCGGCGGTCAATGCGCTTCTCACCCTGCCGGAGGAGCTGAGAATAACGCTCAGCGGCATCACCCCGGCATATAACATCCTGCAACTGCGGTAGCCTTAATACCCCGTAACAGATACTCTCTAAGTTATGACCATGCCCCTCATCCCCAGAATCCTTGCCACCTGCGCCCTCTGCCTTGCGGCGGTGGATCGACACCGAGCTGGAACAAGCCGTCCTTCCCCTCATCCCGCTGGGGCAACTCATTCAACCGGAAGATATAGCGGAGACGATATTATTCCTGGCCGGCACCCAAGCACGCATGATAACCGGCCAAGTAATCAAAGTCTCCGGTGGCAAAGCAATCTAATGCCCTCCACGCTTACACTGAGGGGCGCGAATTGATATAATGAAGCGCAACAGATAGCCTCTTCGCCTGGAATACGCGGCTCCGTTCCATCTTTATAAAAAAAAGATTATGCTACACATAAGGAAACAAATGAGATGCCTTGCTATAAATCCTACAGCTTTGCTCTGCCATACCTGCAAAGTCATAGCAGCTTTGATGGTTCACCTCCTATTATTCTGCCTCGATGGGCGTACGATACAGATTGAACAACATCTGCCCTTGCACCTTGGTGAACAGCTGTGTAAGATTCTACATCCCGGGCTTATCATAGACGGCGAAACCGGCTATGATGTTGATATGTTGGATTCTTGGCTATTCTGGGGTCTACTGTTGCTGCCGCTGTACTTCTTCCTTTGGGGGCGAAAAGTTACCATCGGTTATCTCTGCTTGTCCATTCCCCTTCTGGCAATGCTCATTTGGACAGTTTCTGTATAATTGGCTCATCCCCTTATTGGAGAACGCGCGGAACAAATCTTTGATGCATGGGATTCAAAGGATGATTCTCAGGCACAATATAAAATGAGCCCCGGCTCACGTCCATCGCTTGCAAGGGGCTTTTTATCCCCTTGCAAGCGATGTTTCATTTTAGGTTACCGCTTGTTGAAAATGGCACTTAAACATCTGATTCTGTGCATCTTCCCAGTTCGAAACATCATTGCTTGCCGATATATCTCCATCTGCTCAAAACTGCCTACTTGTCGCGGCGTAGCACGCAGTGCGAAGACGGAAG
>JAZRBU010000032.1:0-7195 GCA_045635265.1 Akkermansia sp. | reverse complement strand
ATACCCCGGCCCGGCTTGTTCCTGCCCTGCTCTGCCCAAGTGCAGCTTGGCCAGTGTCTCCTCATTGGCCAGATGGTCGCCCTTGGTCTCGATGATGACTATCTTCCCAGAGCGCGTTCTCACGATAAAATCCGGATAGTGGTTGATAAAGCCATTGATGGCGAAACCCGTTCGCGCGATATTGCGATGCCACCACCGGATATTGGGTAAGCCGGTGATTGCCTGAATGAGCTCCGTCTCGAACTTGTTGCCGGATTCCTCAGCCTCGTACAGACTCTTGTCATAGATGGCAGTGCTGTCGATGGGCGAGATGCTGGCCGGGAAGCTGTAGGACGGGCGGCACAGAATGCGCCCGTAGTTAAGGCGTGCACTAAAAAAGAAACACCTCTGGGGGCCGCCGGAGGTGTTTCAGGAGATTGTTATCAGGTTGCTCGTTTCCTGATGCCGCTATTATAGCGTATTAGAGCTTTTTGTCAATCCCCGAAAACATCAAAGACAGTAAAAAGTAGAGGAGAGCGTCAGGTGGGCGGCCCACCCACCTGACGGAGCCTACATGCTCATCGGATGAAGTTCATCACAAACAGGATAACCTGCAGAATGAGCATTATCAGCTCTATCATGATACGAGCGTTCATGATTTCAATCTCCTCCAGTCAGATTCGTCTGCTGTTCCGTACCCTTGCGGCTACGATACCCACAGCGGACAGGACCGGTTTACTCTCCGCTGAGAAGTGCCGTAGACACCTATCAGCCGTAACTGATAGCGGAAGAGCGGATGTATTTTACCATATAGCGACATCTTGTTCAAGCCCCGCCACCGCCCCGCCGGGCGCAAAACGGCTCCAAAAGTCGGGTCAAGCCCAAATAATGTGGAATTTGGATTTTCATATCACAATGTGACCACATTCAATTAACACTCTCAATCGGTAGTTCTGAAAATTACGATAGCCATAGGCGCGGCGTTGAATTAATTTCATTTTACGGTGGAAGCCTTCCGTGATTCCGTTGCTTTTCGTAAAGCGCACATTCGGATAATTGGCTCAAACCATTGTCTGATGGTGCGCCCCAGCTTCTTGAATATCTCAGGAGCCTCATGAAGCATCATCGGGTAAAGCTTGCCATGAGGTCAGGTCTGTGGTAGTATGGCTCGTAATTGATATTCTGCAAGATTATGAATAAGCCGTACGAATCCGTTCTGTCGCTTACGCCGGAGTCCGTTGCTGGCATGGCGCCGGCCGAGCTGCGCAAACTTGCCGCCAAGGAGATACACGCATTGCTGGCGAAGTACCAGGAGGAGGGGCGAGCACGCAGCTGGTTTTCAGCTATGTTGCTTGGTGTGGTGTTGCCCCACTTTTTCGGCACGGCTCGCGATGCCGGGTGCGGGTGTCTGAATATCGCAGTGCCGTTTCTGGGGCTGGGGCATCTGGTGAGCCGTTCCTATATCATGTGGGTGCTGCAGCTGGCGCTTTGCATAGGAGTGCCTTTCATGCTGTGGCCGGGGCATGACCGGTTCTGGTACGCCATTGGGGTGTCCTATGCCCTGGGAATTCTATTGAATCTTCTCTCGTTTTTTGTGTTGAAGAAAATTGCCTTTGTGCTGCACTGGCTGCACCTGGCGCGCAAGGTGCGCCGCGGGCTTGCCGGCCTGTATGCCGGCGTCCGGGAGCTGGTGCGACCATTCTTTGCAAAGGAGGCGGAGTATACTGCATTCTGCGACGAACTGGATACTCGTGAAGTCTGGTATAACCATTTGCTGCAATCCATTTGTCCCGGAAAAATTGATGAACGCAGACCATGAGGGGCTGCCGGGGGCGCGGGTTATGCGGCTGTGGTCCCTGCTGCTTACAGAATTGTTCCTTGCTGGCGAATAGATACCCGTGTTGAGCCTCGGAAATCCTTTAGTTTGAATCAGAGGTGACCAGCCAGTCGTTTTCGGCGGCGTTGTAGAAGAAGTAATAGCTGCCGGCGGCGGCAATCGCCCACGTTAGCCTCCACGCGACGCGATTGATGTTCGGCCGGGTACATACCGCGGCCGGTGGTGCCAAGGCGCGTGTGGAGGGTGTAGTGGGTCACGTGGACGGTATTAGCTTGGGTCGGCACAGCCGTACGCCACCCTTTGTCTATCAGGAAGCTATCGAGTTCACGCATACGCCTGTAGAGGGTCGACCATGAGTCCAGCCCAAGGATGTCCATTGCCTTCTTTCGAACGCACCGGGCTTGGCACATCGCGTTGAACAGGTCTTGAGCTTCCTGCGGCGCGGAAGCTATGTTATTTCCCCGCCGCAAGGCACAGGGCTGTGGTGGCTAGGATTCTGTGGATGGTGGGCATGGGCATGACTAAGCGTGTATCTGTTACGAGTCTTTCTACTTACTGAAAGGATAATAAATTAAATTCACGAGCCACCCCACAGGAGACGCGGCTATAGTCAGGGGAATATCAGCAGTATCTAATACCCAGGTGAGAGGTCTCCGTAATTGATTACCAAGGGTGCGGCGAACCGGCACTCTGCGCAGCAAGATGGGCGCACTAGTCTCCAAACAGCGCGAATACTCCGTCGAGAGCCGTTCTGCGCCTTCCATATTAACCGCCGCGGCAGGAAGCACGGGGAACGATTCTCCGGCCAAAGGCGGGGTTTCCCATTTGGCATAACCGGTACAAGCCTTCCGGAACTGTTCTTCTGTCAGAACGGCATAGAAGACTTCCTTCGTATTCTGGAGATCGGCTCTAAACTTATTGCTACCATCGAAATCCGGATAGCAGAACTCTCCATGGCTACGCAAGAGGCTTACATTGCATATCAGAAAGTCTCGGTTCCGGATACTTGCCGGTATGTAGGCCACCGGCAGCTCCACATAATAGGTCTCCCCTTTTTTCCATGCAACCAGCGGCGCTTCTTTGTGCCAAGTGTCCTGCCACCGGTTTTCCTTTACTAACAGACGGTCCGGAGCCTGCTTGCCCACATTATCAAGCATACTGCCGGTATCAATTACCGTAGTACACGAGCAAAGCCCCAGCGCCGCAAGGCACAGGGCTGTGGTGGCAAGGATTTTGGGGAAGATGTTCATAACTAATCGTGTATCTGTTATGGGGCATTATATCAATTCCTGCCCCTCTGTTCAAGCGTGGAGGACATTTTGTTTTGTGGGAGAATAAACGCAAAGAGTCTCACATCCGAGTAACGCGGAACGGCAACACTTGATATGGGGACAAGTCTTTCGGTGCATCGTCTTTCAAGCCCGGGCAATACACCATGAAGAAGGTAACCTGACCATTGCAGACAGGCAGTTCGAGCACGCATCCCGGGCTGGCAGGTAGCCAGAGATGCCCTTCTTTTTTGCACCATTGACGGGGTTCCAGGTTGCTCTCAATATACCGGGTATATGTATCCATGCTCCGGCTGATAATCACCCCGATTGCAGACGATGAAGCATCCATGTGCATTCGCAGGATGGGCGTAGCGTCCCGGGGCAAATCCAGGGTAAACTCATCCCGGATTCCTTTTGTCACTCCTTCATAATAAGAAAAAGCGACAACACAGGGGCCGTGTCCCACCCGAGGATGGTAATTCCGGTGAAATTCAATACTATTCGCCTCCAGCCTATGACCAAAGCGTCCGGCGCTCCAGTCATCGAATATCGACATATACACCCGTTGCAAGGGAGATACATGCCAGGTGGGTGTCGTTCCCACCCACGAGCAGCAACTCATATCCAGCTCATACCAAGTAATCGGACTAAAACCGCGAAATCCCCAACAGAACAGCATCACCGCAACCAGCAGGAACAGCACCTTTCGCACCGCGGGATGCCACCGACACAAGCCACGCATCAGACGCCACAGCCAGCTGAGAAGCAGGAGAAAGGTAAAGAGCTGGGCGGTGTCTACACTCAGCATCCAGTGCCAATGCCCCCCTACATCTTCCTGCAGCACCACACAGGTAATGACTCCCGCCCATGAAAGGCAGAAGGCGGCATACAACCCCAACATCACATAACGTTTCATGGCCATAATTCTATGCCCTCCGGGTAAACTTCGTGTCACATAATCCCCCGCATCTTATCAATGTAGCCAAGCGTGTAAAATTCTAAATGCAGCTTATTCACCCCCAGCGCCGCAAGGCACAGGGCTGTGGTGGCAGGATGTTTCGGATGGTGGGCATGGTCATCAATGGGAAAAATTAGCGGTTATTTTTGTCCGGATAGACTATCGCATACAAACGATTCAGGCCTTCCGGAGCGAGGCTCATTTCTGCGAGAGAGCGGTATCTTCGAGAACCTTCGGTCTCCGGGGTAGCTGTGAGACTCCACATGGAAAGCTTCCCAACTTCCTTGCCGGATTTATCAGAAAAGACCAGATAAGTAACACCCCGCAAACGAGCCAAAGTCGTACCTTTGTGCCGAAGTGGGGCGACTTGGCGTAAAATATCTATTACCTCTTGAGTTTCTTCCTGGCTCAGTATGCGATTGGGAGGCCCCTTCGAAAAATGAAATTCTACTGCAATTTGTGAACACTTATCCAGAGTCTGTTGCACCTGTGCAACTCTGTTACAATTTTCTGCGTAAAAATCAGAGTCAGACGCATGAACAATGTCAGGCGCTAGGCAGCAGATGGCTGTGGAGGCAAGGATTTTTTGGAAAATTGTCTTCATTATGCTCTATCTCCTTTACATAAAAATAATACTTCCCGGCACTGTATCCGCAACAAAAAAGTGCAGAAAGTGCAGATTTTTTTAATAAATAGACGCCCGGCGGCTAGCATTTTTTTGAGCGTTTCCTGCATTTTTGTTGCCAATGGCGCAAAAACAGACTCCGGCTCCTCGTTGATACACCGAGACGGGTCCGTCTTCGCGTAGCCCTTTCGGGCTCTTGCTTCGCCGTGACAGGCAAAAAGCCGAGAATTTGCTCGAAGTGGAGCCCTTGGTCTGCCTAGAAGGAATCCTAGGCTGCTAGGTGATGTTCTACGCTGCAACTAATCATTCTCCCAGTTTATATTTATTGGCAGGGGCTCCCATATTAACCAGAAAAGAAATCAGATTTTTCAGTTTTAATTTGGAGGCCATCCAGACAGCATGGTCTAAAGTCTTTGCGGATGGATTTTCTTGATTTAGGAGCTCATCGAGGTCTCTGCATAAATCTGGCAGAATATATAAGCGCAAAATACTGTGCCCATCGCCCAGGTACTCACACTTGTTATTTAACAAGACGCTTATGATATACCTTGTTTCTGTGGAAGAATGCTGCAAATACCCAGAAATATCTTCTTCAAATTCCCAATCGCGGACTAATCCTTCGGATAAAGTCTTATCTAATGCCTTCTGAGCTGACGGGTGCAGCTTGACGGCGGAAACGGGGGGAACCGGGAGCTCTGTATCTGCGGCATCGAGGTCGGGCATCTGCTGGCAGCTATTCACCCCAAGCGCCGCAAGGCACAGGGCTGTGGTGGCTAGGATTCTGTGGATGGTGGGCATGGTCATGACTAAGCGTGTATCTGTTACGAGTCTTTCTACTTACTGAAAGGATAACAAATTAAATTCACGAGCTCCCACACCGGAGTCACGGCATAAGACAGTGGAATATCAGCGACATCCAATACCCAGGTGAGAGGTCTCCGCAATTGATTACCAAAAGTGCGACGAACCGGCAGTCTGTCCAGCATTACGGAAGCGCCGTTCTCCAGCCGTCTCGAATACTCTTCAGGCAGACGCTCTGCCTCATTCAGATTCACGTCCGCTGCGGCAAGGAGGGGGAACGATTCTCTGGCCAACGGTGGAGTCTCCCATTTCCCATAACCGGTGCAGGCTAAACGGAACTGTTCTTCTGTCAGCACGGCATAGAAGACTTCCTTCGTATCCTGGAGATCGGCTCTGAACTTATAGCTACCATCAAAATCAGGATAGCAGAACTCTCTATGGCTACGCAAGGGGCTTATATTGCATATCAGAAAGTCTTGATTCCGGATACTTGCCGGTATGTAGGCCACCGGCAGCTCCACATAATAGGTCTCCCCTTTTTTCCATGCAACCAGCGGCGCTTCTTTGTGCCAAGAGTCTTCCTTCACTAGCAGACGGTCCGGAGCCTGCTTGCCCACATTATCAAGCGTACTGCCGGTGTCTATAACTGTGGCACACGAGCAAAGCCCCAGCGCCGCAAGGCACAGGGCTGTGGTGGTGAGGATTCTGTGAAATGTGGGTGGCATGGTCTTCTTCATTTCTCGCTTGTTTTAGCGCCGGCACGTTTCAGTTTTTCGATGATTCGCCGGCAAAGCTCACGGTGGGCAGGAAGTTCGGCTCGTTCCAAAGCCTTGGTGGCAATATCCAGCGGGGTGTCGTGCAAGGCATCTGAATTATTGATACGCTCCTCGTATTCGTCATCGCTTTCGCCGGGGCGTTGCGGCATCGCCGTCTCGGGGATGAGGTTCGGATTAGCACCCGCTGCCAGCAACATGTCCAGATATTCTTCCATCACCTTCACTCTGTCCTCGTCGTTCCATTCATTCTCATTATATGACCTCGACAAGGGAATCAGCAAGCACTGTAGGACTGTCAGGGAGCCGGAAACATCATTAACGTCCACCTGTTTCTCCCGCAAAACACGCTCCAGCAAAGGTCGCCCCTCAGCAAAGCCGACAAGAAAGCCCAGCCCGTCTGCGGTCATTGGCAAGCCATTGTTCAGAGCCCATTCCCACGGTGCTATGCTTTTCGGGGGGTCAATCATAAGCGCGATTTCACAACTTAACAGGTTTATTCGTCGCGAGGTATTGAGTTTAGCACCATGCGCGAGCAGACACTCAGCCGTTTGGCGTCGTGTATCCCACAGCAGTTTGCGCCCATTGTTGAAGCGGCCGCTCAGCAACGGCGACATCGGCGTCGCTACTTCCATAGGCTCGGTATAGTCATCTGGCTTGCAGATAGCGATGGCATTGGGATTATCCCCATGCAACACAAGCGCTTCGAGAGCCTTCAGATGCCCGGTTTGGGCGGCAACAATGGCGGGTGTGAGGCCGTGTACACCCTGAAAGCTGATGGTATCTACGGATGAGGCATCCCCGCTTTGGGCAATGCGGTGCAACATCCCGGAAACAGGTGCAGCAACCATGCGGGCAGCATAGGCTGCGGCTAGCTGTTCTACCACGCCGGAGCTACGGTGCTCCCCTCCCCATATATCCTGAAAAGCCCGGGCATAGGTCAACATGGTC
>JAZRBU010000031.1:0-222822 GCA_045635265.1 Akkermansia sp. | reverse complement strand
ATCTTTTCTGTTCGCTTATATGGGTGTAGAGCATCTGCTCTGACTCTTATAAACAACTAAACAATAGAAAACAGATAAAGATGAAGAAAATCGTTCTTTCCGTCATGATGGCCGTTGCAGCTCTTGCATTCTGCGCGGGTAACCAGTCTCAGGCCGCCGTAGTTGCCGCTGAAGCAGGGGTGCAACTCAGCCAAATGAGCAGCATCTCTGAAAATCTGGTGATGAACCGGCGCGGTCATGCCCATTGCCATGATAGACACGGCCGGGACCGCCACTTCCACCGATATGATATGCACCGTCGCCGTCATGGTGTGCATCACCGCCATCGTCATTGCCGTTAATCCTTTCGTTGAGTGCAGAAATCAGATGGGTGGGGAACCGCGGGCCGCGGTTCCCTGCCTTTTTTTTTGGGGAGGAGCGGCAAGAATAATTCTAGAGTGTGGTCGAGTTGCACATTTTTGTGTAAAAAATCAAGAAAATGACATAAAAATGAAATTAAATGACATAGAAATACCCAAAAAACCCCAAGAAATAGCTAAAAAATGCAAAAAAAGAGCAAAAAACGCGATAAAGTAGACTACACTCTAGCACATTTTCTTGACAAAAAAGTTAGGAAGATGTAGATTGAGTTCGAGGACAGCCGAAGGGCAAAAGAAAGGAAAAGCCCCGGCAAAGCCTGACAAAACAAACACGTATAACACATGAAACTGAGTTACACACTGATTGCTGCCGCTCTTCTGAGCACGACCGCCCTCGCCGGAACCGATGCTCCCATCGTTGAGCAGCCTAAGGATTTCAACCGCCTTTCCGGATCTCTCACCGGAGGCTATGCCACCAACTACACCGGACGTGGTTATGTGGTATCTCACTCTGTGGCCCAGGGTGACAGCGTCGCATTGGCCGCTCTTAAGACCACCTACGATTTCGGTCTTGAGGGAGGTTGGACTTTCAACAACACGATTGCCTACCAGGCACCGTGCTCCGGTCACACTCTGTACGGTAACCCCGGCTTCGGCCCGAACGCCGGTGTGATGGCATACTGCCAGCAGATGGGTGTGACGCCGCAGCAGCTTGCCGCAGCCGGTCAGCTGGAGGCCGTTTCTCAGGCCATGCAGCAGAAGTCCATCAAGGAGGCCAACATTGAGAACGAGTTCGCCATTGTGAGTGACCTGAAGTACACTCAGGAGAAGTGGAATGTTGCTTTCGGTCACAAGTTTGTGCACGGCGGTCTGCTGGGTGTGATGGCCAAGCACTACCGTGACCAGGGTGCTTCCTGCGTGAACGAGTTCTTCGTTGCTCCGGAGTGGACCCCCGCCAAGTGGGTTTCCGTGGGTGTGACCACGAGCCTGAGCGTTCAGGGTATCCGCGGTTGGTGGTTCGAACCGTATGTGCGCTTCAAGGCTCCCATCGTCGGTACTCCTGAGGACGTCAAGGTGGCCGGTATTCTGGAGTTTGCCATGAGCGCTACGGCAGACTACTTTGATGGCCGCTACAACGCCTGCGATAACGGCTCCCAGGCTTTCTGGATTAAGTTCTCCACTCCTTGGTTCATCACTGAGAACGTCATCCTTACTCCCTCCGTGAGCTTCAACTGGCTCGGCGAAGGCGGTCTGAAGGCCAATCAGGACTCCGAGTTCAAGCATTACACGGAGAACTCCTCGATGGTTCCCTTCCGTGAGCACGGTGTGGTTGGTGGTGTGACCCTGACCTACAAGTTCTAAATATCCGCCGGAAAGTAAGAATTTACTGGCAAAAAGCAGGTTATATGCTAGAATATACCTGCGGGTAGAATCGACCACCCGTTCAATCTCAACGGGTGGTCTTTTCTTTAGCCCAATATTTTAAGTATTTTACATTACACGTTATGGCTATTCTCCCTGTACTGAATAATCCGCTGAATGTCAGCGGGCAGGAAAATGTGAAGAGTCCGGCGTTTTATATGCCCAACCGTCTGAGTGTGGCGGCGGGCAAGGCGCTGCACCATTTGCTCAATGACCAGGTGTGCTATCTGGTGGATTCCACGTTCCCTCCCGCTCCGGAGATTATGGACTACCTGACGAAGAAGAAGGTAGACATAGAGTATTTCGACTTCCGCAACACGACCTCCCGCCGCGTGCGTGAGCAGATACTGGACCGTATGGCGGAGGGTAAGAGCGTGGTGTTCCTGCCGGGGCAGGTTGCCAAGTGCCGCGGTACGCTGGCAGATGTGCCGTCTCCCTTCCTGTCGGCAGTGGGAAGTCTGCACATTTCTCCCATTCCTGTGTTCCTGGGTTACTACACGGAAGGGCTTGACGGTCTGTTCCGTGATGATAACAGCCAGCCCTGCCGAGAGGAGCTGTGCATCCTGCCGCAGCTGCACCCCGGTCCGCGTACCGGTGAGCGCGTGCTTTCCGCCTGGATGAACAAGGGCGCAGACCTCTTTGGTTCCTGCCCGCAGCTTTGCGGCTCTGTGACATCTGCCGTGGTGAGAAGCCTTCGTGCCAACGGTAAGGTGAAAATCATAGACGGCATGACCGGTTCCGAGCTTCCGTACTTCAAGGCTCTGGGTGTGGCCATGACCGTGGCTCCCATGCTGAAGAAGCGCGGTGAGGCCCGTGTGGGCGTGATTCTGCCTCCGGGTGCCGGCGGCGTGATTGGTACGCTTTCCTGCATGCTGGCAGGTGTGACCCCCGTCCTCATCAACTATGCTTCCTCCAAGGCCGCCTTTGAGAGCACCGTGCGCCAGGCCGGACTCAAGACCTTCATCACGGCACGCAAGTTCCGCCAGAAGTTGGAAGCCTTCCCCTGGCCGCCGCATGAGCAGTGCATTTATGTGGAAGATTTGCTGGGCGGTCTGGATAAGAAGAAGCTTATCGCCAACGTGCTGATGGCCAAGCTGGCACCGGCAAGCTTCATCTGCAAGCGTTTTGACACGGATGCCCGCCGCAACAATGACGAGTGTGTGATGCTGTTCACCAGTGGTTCCTCCGGTGAGCCTAAGGGTGTGGTGCTGACCCACCGTATGGTGCTGGCCAATGTGGCTCAGTGCGCCAGCCGATTGGATTTGCGGAATGAGGTGTTCCTGGGCAGTCTGCCCATTTTCCACAGCTTCGGTGTGACGGTGACCATGTTCCTGCCGATGCTGACCGGCTATCCCGTGGTGTCTTACCCCAACCCGACGGATGCCCGCAGCCTCTGTGATTTGATTGAGAAGTACGGCATCACGCTTGTGTGCTCCACGCCCACCTTTGCCCGCGCCATGCTGCGCCGCGCCAAGGAAGATACGTTCAAGAGCGTTCGCAACTTTATCGTGGGTGCAGAGAAGCTGCAGCCGGATTTGGAGCGTGAGTTCAAGGAGCGCTTTGGTGTGGAACTGCTGGAGGGCTATGGTCTTACAGAGGCTGCCCCCGTTTGCTCCGTGAACATGCCGGATGCTCCCGCCGTGCCCGGTTCCGCCTTCTACGTGCCCGGTCTGGTGAAGCGAAGCATTGGTGCGCCGCTGCCCGGTATTGCCGTGCGTGTAACGGATCTGGATGATGATACCCGAGAGATTCCGCTCTCTGAGCGCGGTATGATTTGGCTCAAGGGTGCCAACATCTTCAACGGCTATGTGGGCAAGGAGGATATGAATTCCGAGCTGTTCCGCGATGGCTGGTTCAAGACGGGCGATATCGGTTCCGTAGACCTCAACGGCTTCATTACGCTGGGCGGTCGTCTTTCCCGCTTCTCCAAGGTGGGTGGTGAGATGGTGCCCCATGAAGGCGTGGAGCAGGCTATCTGTGAGGCGCTGCAGATTGACCCCGCTGCGGAGGATGGTGTGCAGATTGCCGTGACCGGCATTTCTGACGAGCAGAAGGGTGAGGCACTTGTCCTGCTTTCCGCTCTGCCGCAGCACCAGCGCTCCTCTGAGGAAAAGGCTATTCTGGCCGAAATCCGCTCCGCTTTGGCGGCTCACAACATCCCGAACCTCTGGGCTCCCAAGTATGTGGTTCCCGTGGAATCCATTCCCACGCTGCCCACCGGTAAGCTGGATTTGCGCTCTTGCCGCATGCTGGCGGAGGAAGCTCTCCAGAACGAGAATTAATTTATCCCTTGCTATATTGTTATCCCATCCCGTCCGGATACTGTATCCGGACGGGATAATTGCTTCTGTTCAGCCGTTTTCCGGGTAATTGGCGAATACGGAACATAAAATCGTCATTCACCCCACATGCTATGTCATTTTCTTGACTAGCAGATTTTCTTGTGCTTGAATAGAAGCATGCCTGTGAATAAGAAAATTCTGGAAGTGAAAAAGCCTTTGTCCTGGATAGTGCCGGGAATCGTTTTGTCTCTTGTTGCTGCCGGTGTGGTGGTAGTGACTAATTGCTCTAATGAGAAAGTGGACGGCGGTTATGCCGCCTATGTGTATACCAATCCTATTGTGGGGGTGAAAGAGTTCCGCAGTATCATCAAGGGGCCGGGCGGTACAGGCTATGTGTGGCGCCAGAAATCCATCAAAATCTGTGTGACGCCGTATACCATGACGGAGGATTTTGATGATATCCGGGCGGCGGACCAGCTCAAGATGACGGCACAGGCCTATCTGGTATATCGCATCGACAGTAATAAAATCCGCGAGTTTGTGGAGCAGTATGGAGCCATTGCAGATGTGCCCAATAAGCCGGACGAGATTGCCCAGGATGCATACGAGTCTTTCATCCGCCAGCCTTTCCGCACGGCTGTGCGCACGGCCATTGCCCGTTTCAAAGGTTTGGACGCACCGGCTCGCATCCCGGAAATAACACTCATGGTGGAAGAAAGTTTGCGCAAGCAGTTGGAGGGCTCTCCCTTTATTGTAGAGTCCGTCACCATCGGCTCCACCATGCCTCCGGAATCCGTGACGGCCGGTATCACCCGCAAGGTGGAGGCGTCTCAGGAATATGAGCGTCAGGCTATCATGCTGGAAATTGCCAAGCGAGCGGAAGAGATTGCCGATGCGGAGGGCCGCGCCAAGGCCAACAAGATGAACCAGGAAGCGCAGGGTGAATTGCTGCGCGCCAAGGCAGAGGCAGATGCCAAGCTCTATGCCAAGCAGCAGGAGGCTGCTGCTCTTTTGGCGATGAAACAGGCGGAAGCGGAGGGTATGATTCTGGAGGCCAAGGGCAAGAAGGCACTCAATGATGCCATCGGTGAAAATATCATCCGCATGGAAACCATCCGCAACATGGACAGAATTCGCTTCCCCCATATTCTGGTGGGTAGTGAGGCGGTTGCGCCGTTGTTTGATGCGCTGCGCCGCATCCTGCCCGCTGCTCCCGCCCCGCAGGCTCCGGCTTCTCAACCGGCTCCTGCAGCACCCGCAGCCCCGGCTGCAGAGCCTCAGAGCTAAAACTATGAGTACGCCTGCTTCCATTACTGTACCTGATTATGCGCTCGCCGTGGTTGAGCGTCTGGAGAGTCGCGGCTATGAGGCCTATGTGGTGGGCGGCTGTGTGCGTGATTCTCTGCTGGGGCGGGAACCGAATGACTGGGATGTCTGCACCAATGCTCTGCCGGAGGATGTGCTGCGTGTGTTCCGGCGCTTCCATGTCATCAAGACCGGCTTGCAGCACGGCACCGTTACCGTCATGTCCGACCACTGCCCGGTGGAGGTGACCACCTTCCGCATTGATGGGCAGTACAGTGATAACCGCCACCCGGATGCCGTAAGCTTTGTTTCCCGTGTGGAGGAAGATTTGGCGCGCAGAGACTTCACCATCAACGCTATGGCGTACAGCCCCACCCGCGGGTTGGTGGATGCCTTTGGCGGACAGGAAGATTTGGCCGCCGGGCTCATCCGCTGCGTGGGTGAACCGGATGCCCGCTTCAATGAGGACGGGTTGAGAATCATGCGCGCGCTGCGCTTTGCCTCGCGTTTCGGCTTTGCGATTGAGCGTGAGACGGCGGCAGCCGTTCGCCGCAATCGCCATTTGCTGGAGAACGTGAGCGCGGAACGCATCTTCAAGGAGCTGAAGGGAATTCTGGTGGGTACCGGTGTGCTGGATATGCTTTTAGCCTTTCCGGAGGTGTTCAGCTGCATCATCCCGGAGCTGGCCCCCGGCATCGGCTTTGAGCAGCACACGCCCTACCATTGCTATGATGTGTGGACCCACAGCGCATATGCCGTGGCGGCGGCCCCGGCGGATGAGCTGCTGCGGCTTACCATGCTGCTGCATGATGTAGGCAAGCCTTCCTGCTTCAGCATGGGTGAGGACGGACGCGGCCATTTCTATGGGCACCCCGTCGCCGGTGAAAAGCTGGCCAAAGACATCCTGCTGCGCCTCAAGAGCGATACCGCCACGCTTTCCACGCTTTGCACGCTGGTGCGTGTGCATGATATGACGCTGCCTGTCACCGTTTCCGGGATGCGGCGGCTGGTGGGCAAGCTGGGGGCAGAGAACGTCCGCCGGCTGCTGGATGTGCAGCGAGCAGACCATGCCGCCCATTCGGATTATGACCGTGCGTCCGGCGCAGAGCTTATCCGCGATGCTGCGGAGCTGTTGGAGGATGTGCTGGAGATGGAGCCTGCCTTCACGGTGAAAGATCTCGCCGTCAACGGTAACACCCTCATGCAGTTGGGTATGAAACCCGGTCCGGATATGCGCCGAGTGCTGGAAGCCCTGCTGGCAGAGGTGCAGGAGGACAAGCTGGAAAATGATGCCGCCGCATTGACTGCGCGGGCAGAGGAATTGCTCCGCAGTCTCAGCTGATGCTGCCGGAATAAACCGCTTCTTTATAGACGCGGTTCAGCAGCTTTGTTCCGGGCTCGGTACGGGAACTTTTTGCCGTATGCTGGGGACGGGGCTGTTATGCTTTGTTAAGCCTCGGCGGGGAACACGGAAATCATCTGCTCTGTGGTGAGCGGAAGCGGGTTGTTGGAAAGCCGCTCCGTATTCACTCCGGAGACGATGGAGGCCACGGACTCTATGCCCAGCTCCGCCGGGAGGTACGGCAGGCGGATATCCTCATAGAGCTTGTAGAACCATCCGCGCAGCTCCTGCGGGCGGCATCCCAGCGTGGAGCATATCCACTGCATTTTTTGCTGCAGGGGAGAGTTCTCCTCCGCCCGGAGCGCGTGCAGCTCTGCCAGACCGGGCAGGCTGAGCGCCACGGCATGGCCATGGGGCACGCCGTGGAGTTGGGTTATCTTGTAAGAAAGGGCGTGCGCGGCCGTGGTGCGGGCAATGCTGATGCTTTTGCCGGCCAGATAGGATGCTTTTGCCATGGCTGCGGCACATTCCGCTGAGTCGGAGCTCACAAAGCCCGTGAGATAATCCCGGCAGAGCGTGATGGCTTCCATGGCGTATGAATCGCTCTCTGCGGAGGCTCCGTTGGCCCAGTAGCCTTCAATGGCCTGGGCAAAGGCATCCATTCCGCAGGAGGCTTTGAGGTACTGCGGAGCGGCAGCCATCAGTTCGCTGTCTACCAAGGCGTAATCCGGCATGACGGCGGCATCATCGAGCGAGTATTTTTCTCCGTCCAGATAGACCACCGCAAATCGGGTGGCTTCGCTGCCGGTGCCGGCGGTGGTGGGCACGGCTACCAACGGTGTGTTCCTGACCAGCGGGAACGGGGATTGGAAGAAGGTGCGGATATCCGTACCGTTGTCCGTAGCGGCACGGTACAGCTTGGCAAAGTCTATACAGGAGCCGCCGCCGAGTGCCACGATGGCATCAAAGCTGCCCTGAATCTGCCGGAGGGCCTGCAAAACGTCTTCTGCCGTAGGGTTGGGGGAGATGCGGGTGTATGTGCAGAGCTCGCACATGGCTGAGATGGCGGATATTTCCTCCCTCCGTTCGGCAAGTCGTCGCTCTGTGGAGAAAAGGAGAATTTTTTGCCATTTGTTGCTCTGAATCAGCTCCGGGAGACGCTGAAATGAACCGGGATGTACATGTGCCTGACCTTCTTCCATAAATTGCATGAATATCTTTTTGTTTTCTGTCGGTTTTTCTGCGGGGCGCCCCAAATCCGGCCGAGCCCCCGTGCGGACGGTGATTTCCAGCATGGCGGGGCCCGGGGTACTCAGGAAATCCGGCATGGCAGCGGCCAACTCTGCCTCAGAGTCTACCTTCAGGAAGGAACGGTAGCCGCTGGCCCGGGCAATTTTCCGGAAATCCAGGTGGTTGGCAATGGTGGCTTGCCCGCCTACGGAATCGTGAGCCGCGTTGTTGAAGATGATATGGCGGAAATTGCTCAGCCCGCTGTTGCCGATGATGGGGACGGCTCCCATGTGCATGAGAAAAGCTCCGTCGCCGTCCAGACAGATGACCCGCCGCTCGGGGCGATTTTGTGCCACCCCCAAGGCAATGGAGGAGGCGTGCCCCATGCCGCCCACCGTGAGAAAATCCGATTGGTGGGATGCCCCGCTGCGGGTTCTCAACTCATAGAGCTCCCGTGAAATCTGCCCGGTAGTGGAGATGACGGTATCTCCCGCATCCAGAGCGGACGCCACGGCACACACCGCCTGTTCTCGGCTCAGAGTGGCTGTGGAAGTGCGCTTGTTTTTCAGGGTATAGGAGTCAAATACCCCTTTGCGCGCCACCAGAGCGTAGGGTTTTTTGTGCAGGCTCATATAAGCCGCTGCGCGTGCTGTCTGTTCTGCGGCGGTGTTTGCGGCATCGGAGAGGACTGCGTACTCTATTCCCATGGTTTCCAGCAGGGGCAGGGTCAGTCTTCCCTGTGCGGCGTGCTGGGGCTCATCTTTGGTGCCGGGCTCACCCCGCCAGCCTATCAGCAGCAGCACCGGGATGCTGTACACGGCCTCGTCCATCAGGGAAAGAAGCGGATTGACACAGTTGCCCAGTCCGGAGTTCTGCATGTAGACGAGTGCCGGTCTGCCCGTAGCCAGATAGTGACCGCAAGCCATCCCCACGGCATTGCCCTCGTTGGCGGTGATGGTGTGCCGCTCGGGCGGAAATTCATCCGTCACATAGGCACAGAAGCTTTTCAGCAGGCTGTCGGGTACTCCGTAGCAGGCGGTAATGCCGTGCTTACAGAGCTGCCGGGTGAAGAATTCTGCTTGCATGACCGGGGGAAGAGGCGGGAATTAACAGGCACCGGAAATCAGTGTGATGATGTCTTTGATGGACATGCAGTGCTGCTCAGATGCTTCCTTGGCGCGGTGGTGGGTCAGGATGCTGCCGGCTGCCCGCATCATGGCCGGGTAGGCTGCCCGCAGCAGCTGATTGGCGTAGATGACAATGTTTACCCCCAGCTCGGCCAGCTCTTCCTCGTAGATGTGGTCGTAGGCGGAAGGTACCACAATCAGTGGTTTGCGGTGGGGCAGGGCGTTATACAGCCTGCAGAACTCCTTTATTTCTTCCGTATCCCGCTTGTGTGAGTGAATCATGATGCCGTCTGCGCCGGCCTCCAGATAGGCTTTGGCGCGTTCAATGGCATCTTCCATCCCGGCGTTCAGCACCAGACTTTCAATGCGGGCGATAATCATGAATGAATCGGTCACGCATACTTCATGCCCGGCGCGTATTTTTTCGCAGAATGCCGGAATGGTATCCTGTGTCTGCTGCACCTCGGTGCCGAAAAGTGAATTTTTCTTCACGCCTACCTTGTCTTCGATGATGACGGCGGAAACGCCCAAGCGCTCCAGGGAACGGACGGTGAAGGTGAAATGCTCCGCCGGGCCGCCGCTGTCAGCATCATAGATGATGGGTTTGGTGGTGGTTTCCAGAATGTCGTTGAGTACCTCCATACGGCCTGTGGTATCCAGGTAGCCGATGTCCGGCTTAGCCTTGGCGGCGGATTGGGTGAGAGAGGAAATCCAGATGCCGTCGAACTCTACCCGCTTTCCGTTCTGCTCGGAGAACGCATTTTCGACAATCAGTCCGCTCAGCCCGTTATGGGCCTCACAAATGGTTACAATATCCTTGTTCTCAATGAGTCGCTTGAGTCTGGCGGCGCGGATGGCCGGGGTGGTGCCGATGCTTTTGAGGGATTTGTTGAGCTCTGTGGAGGAAATGCCCTGAGTGTAGGGGATATCGATGACTTTGCCCCCCCAGTTTTTCATCACCTCAATGATTCTCTGCCGTGTTTCCGCCTGCGGTCCCGTTTTCCAGTCATCTCCGTGTAAAACGTAATCCGGCTTTATTTTCAGGAGGTTGGGAACATAATCCAGCGTCTCCTGGGGGATGACTTTGGTGATGCCCTTGATATTTTCAATCACAATTCTGCGCTGTTCCCAGCTCATGTAAGGAAGCCGTTTGTAGGAGGCAATGGCTTTATCCGTCAGAAGCCCGACGATGATTTCATCACCAATCTGTCTGGCGTGTTCAATGATGTTGAGATGACCCGGATGGAGCAAATCTGCGCTCATGCCGATGTAAACCGTGACCATATCGTGGGAAAAACTGTGTTAGCAATTAAAAATAAAAGGCCGCGAAAAGGGTAACATGCGCCGTGGAAAAAAACAAGTCTTTTCTGATACGGCGTAGAGCCCCGGAAGCGCGGATGAGAAAAAAAGATGCGGATTTGATTGAACGTAAAAGGGCACAGAGATGTCCATCCGTTACCTATGTCACAATCCCCGCGTTCCCGATTCACAACCCTGCTGCTTTCCCTTCTCATTTTTTGCGGCTTCGGCGGCGTTCACCGCATCTATGCCGGCAAAGTCATTACCGGTGTTATTCAGTTTCTGACCGGCGGCGGTTTTATTGTCTGGCAGGTTATTGATATCATCCGCATCATTCTGGGATGCTTCGATGACAAAGAGGGCCGCACCATCTGACATTGACTTTCCGCGCCTTTTCTGGTGTAATGGGGGCATGCGCAAATGGCTGACAGCGGGTGCTGTGTGGAGTCTGATGCTGGTGCCTGCCGTAGCGGCGGCTCCGGCAGAGGAGGACGATACCATTGTGGATATGGGAGAACCGCTTCCGTCTCCGCAGCAGCAGACTCCGCCGGCAGAGGAGAAAAAGACTCCGCCGGCAGAGGCACAGCCGGCAGCTCCGCAGCCGCAGGAGCCGGCACCGTTTGTTTCCTCAGAGGAAGAGGCCTTGCTGCGGGAAGCAGCCGCCCGCCGCGCCGGACAGGCGGCAGGCGTTCCGCCCCGTCCCGCGCAGGCAGATCAGCACGTTGTGTCGCAGAGCAAACTCTTTTCCGTGAGCGGCGGTGATTCTCTGCGCATGGGTGCCATTGCTTCCCGTGCGGATGATGTCTACAAGCGCGTCTGCAATCTTCTCACCTTTGAAACGAATTGGAAATACGGTATTTCCATCCGCCTGCTCGGGCAGCACTCAGACCCGCCCCGTCTCAACCCCATTCGTATGCGGGTGCGCATTATCGGCGGACAGCCCAATTTCCAGATACGTATTTACCCCGGCGGCGGAATTGACCTGCAGCGGCTGGACAGTGCCATCATTGCCATGGTGTTGTATGAGCGCGCCCTGCGGGAGCTGGATGCAGATGCCTACCCGGATAACATTCGGCTGCCGGAATGGCTGGTAACGGGTATTCAGCAGGCCGTTTTGTGGAAAAATGGACAGATTGACCGGAACTTGTACCGCAATCTGTTTGAGCGGGCAGAGATGCTGCCGCCGGAGGAGATTATCTCCATTGAAGAGCCATATAAGCTGGATGCCACCACCCGCCAGGTGTTTGACGTGTCATGCGGCGTGCTGCTGATGAGCCTTCTGGACAGCCCCGGCGGTGCTACCCAGCTCAAGGCACTCATCACCGAGGGTGCGTTGGATGAAGGCAGCCCGCGGGAAATGATTACCCGCTATTTCCATGAATTGGGTGTGGATGAAAACATGCTGGACAAGTGGTGGGCTCTGGAGTTGGCCGCTTTGGCGCTTCCCAAGGCCTCAGAGGCACTCACCCCGTTGGAGAGTGAGGAGCAGCTGGTGGAGGCGTTGTCTCTGGTGTATTTTGATGATGAGCTGGAGGCTGTGCGCACCCTGAGTCTGGACAACGTATACCGCCTGCGGGAGTTGCCGGACTGGCAGAAGCGCCTGCGCCCCTGCATTGAGCGGCTGGTTGCCCTCAGCGCCACCTGTTTCCCGGGGTATCGTCCCATTGTTACGGAGTATTGCCGTGTGCTGGGGGATTTGATGGGCGGTGCAGACCCGGATTTGCTGCAGGAGACGCTGGGCCCGCTTCAGGAGCTGCGGCGTGCCTATGTGGCGGCCTCCGTTCGCGGGCGTGATTATCTGGATTGGTATGAAATTACCCATCTGGGGCACACCAACACCCGCTCGTTTGATTCGTATCTGGCGGCCATGGAAATGCTGCGCCGCGACGACAAGGGCGTGGATACCCCCATCTCCCGCTATCTGGCAGACATTGAAGCACTGCACACGCTCAAAGAGGGTGAGCCGCTTCCCGCTGCCCTGAAAGCGCGGGTAAACGCCCCTGCGGAGCCTGAAGCAGAGGAAGAACAGCAACCCTCCACCCCTGAAGAAGATGCCCCGACCGAAGAAAGCTGATGTGGCTTTGCCGCCGGACGGCAAACCGGACATGGCCCATGAAACCGCTGCCCGTGAGCAGGGCTATACCTGCATCTGCGGTATAGATGAAGCCGGACGCGGCCCCTTGGCAGGCCCGGTCATGGCTGCTGCCGTTGTGCTGCCGCCGGGGTATGAACTGCCCGGGCTCAATGACTCCAAAAAGCTGACTGCCCGCCGCAGGGAACAGTTGTATGAGGCTCTCATGGCAGATGAGCGTGTGCAGAAATGCGTGGCCCGGGCAGAGGTGCATGAGATTGATGAGCTCAATATCCTGCGTGCCACCCATCTGGCCATGCAGCGCGCGGCACTGGGGCTGCCGCATCAGCCGGATTTCTGCCTGATAGACGGTTTGGCGGTGCCGGGGTTTCCCTTGCCTTCTCTCAATCTGGTGAAGGGGGATGCCCGCTGCCTGAGCATTGCCGCCGCCAGTATTCTGGCCAAGGTCAGTCGCGACCGCTACATGGAGGAGCTGGATGCTCGCTACCCGCAATACGGGTTTGCGCGGCATGCCGGATACGGAACTAAGGCGCACATGCAGGCAATCCAGCAGTATGGAGTTACGGAACATCATCGCCGCTCGTTTGCACCTGTTGCACAGATGGAACTGCCCCTGGGATTCTGACAACGTCCCGCCCGTGCGTTATACCGGGGCGTATGCAGAGCTGGTGGCTGCTTCATGGCTGCGTACTCAGGGAATGAAGGTGCTGCGCCGCAATTTCCGCCTGGGACGCAGCGGTGAGGTGGACCTGGTCTGCCGCCACGGGGAAACACTCGTCTTTGTGGAGGTGAAGAGCACCACGCACGCAGAGCATGGTGCCCCGGCGCGTGCCGTCAACCGCCGCAAGCGTGAGCTGCTGCGCCGCGGTGCCCGCAACTGGCTGCGGCTGCTGGGCTATGCCGTGCCCATACGTTTTGATATTGTGGAGGTGTTGCTTCCTCCCGGCGGGCGCCCGCAGCTCCGCCGGAAGCAGGGTGCCTTCACCATGCATGAGGGTAGCGCTGTCTGAGCGCGTCAGTCAATCCGTACTTCCGTCCCCAGCGGCACCAGCGGGTAGAGGTCGGCAATGTCCTGCGGGGAGAGCCGGATGCAGCCGTGGGAGGCCGGCGTGCCGAGCCGGGCGGTATCAGAAGTGCCGTGAATATAGATGTAGCGAGCGCGCGTATTGGCGTTGGCGGCATCCAATCCGTCCAGACAGAGAATACGGGCCAGAATGGCATCCTGCGGCGCGCCGGGGCAGGGCCAGGTACCCACGGGTATGCGGGCACGGAAAAGGGTGTTTAGCGGGGCATTTTCGCCGTGTTTGGAGCAGATGGAAAATCTGCCGGTAGGGGTGCGGCCGGAGCCTTCCTCAAAGCCGGTGCCTGCGGCTCCGGAAGAAATGCTTGCCCGGAAGAGCAGATTTCCTGCATCATCTCTGAGGCAGAGCTCCTGGCGGCGGATGCTGATATGGATGGTAGGCATGGCGGATATCATACGGAAGACACCCCCGCCCGACGCGGCGGACGAGGGTGTTGTTTTTCCAAGGTGTGGGGGGAGAGTGGTATCTGCATCAGGCTTCCTCACCGGAGATGACGCGGGCAATGGCCTCTGCGGCATCCGGGCGTGAAAGCCTGCGCATGGCCTGCTCCATGGCGGAGCGGGCGGCGGGCTGCATGATGGTGTTGTGCACAAAATCCTGCACCTTTTCCGTGGTCAGCTCGCTCTGTTGGTACATGGCGGCTGCGCCGGCATCGGTAAAGACTCGGGCGTTGTGCGTCTGGTGGTCATCTGCCGCAAAGGGGAAGGGGATGAGCAGCGTGGCCTTGCCGATGAGTGACAGCTCCGTGAGCGTGGAGGCACCGGCGCGGGCAATCACGCCGTCTGCGGCGGCATAGGCAGCCGGCATGTCTGAGCAGAAGCCCATCACGGTGATGTTGGGGGCACCGCCGGCCAGACCGTTCACGCGCTCGTAGTCGCTCTTGCCGGCAATGACCAGGTAATGCACGCCGGAGTCCGCCTTGGCGGCCTCAATAAGCATGGAATTGAGGTTTTTGGCACCCTGAGAACCGCCAACCACCAGAATGACGGTGCCGTTCTCCGGCAGACCGAGGCGGCGGCGTGCTTCTGCGGGAGCAGGCAGCTGCAGCAGTTCCTGCCGCACGGGCGTACCCACCACCACGCACTCACTGCCGGGGAAATAGCGGGCAGCCTCTTTGAGCCCCAGCAGCACCTTGGTGCACCAGCGGGCGGTCATGCGGTTGGATTTGCCGGGCATGGCATTGGAGTCATGCACATAGGTGCGCAGCCCCAGTGCACGGCCTGCCTTGACGGGCGGAAGAGAGGTGAAACCGCCCATGCCCACCACCACATCCGCACCGGCTTTTTTGATGATGCGCTTGCAGCTCAGGTATGTGGTCAGCAGCTTCCAGAGGAAACCGGGTGTGCGGAGAGACAGCAGCGGCGGCTTGGCAATGGCCGGCACGCTGTGGAACTCCAGGTCTCCGTACTTGCGGGAGGCATCGGCATCCACCTCCTTGCGGGAAATCAGCAGCACGGGGCGGTGACCCAGCGCCCGCAGCTGTTGTGCCACGGCAATACCGGGAAAAAGGTGCCCGCCTGTGCCGCCGCAGGCTATAATGACATTGAGAGATTTTTTAGCGGTCATAATTTGGGGTTTTCTTTAAGTCTGCGCCACGGCCAGTAGTTCGGCGGTATATGGGGGGTGTGGCGTTGGATGCTGGTGAGCAGGCCGATGGCTGCCATGGTGAATACCAGGTTGGTACCGCCGTAGCTGATGAAGGGGAGAGGCAGACCCGTGTTAGGCAGCATGGCGGTTACTACCATCATGTTGAGCGCGGCGGGCCAGAAGATGTTGCACACCAGCCCCACGGCCAGTACGCGCGCAAATGTTTCCTGTGTCTGCAGTGCCAGCACCACGCCGGAAATTGTCATGAGCGTATAGAGAGACAGCACGCCCACGCTGCCGATAAAGCCCCATTCCTCCCCGATTTCTGCAAAGATGAAGTCCGTGTGAGCAAAGGGAAGATTGCCGTATTTTTCAATTCCGTTGCCGAGCCCCACGCCGGAGAGACCGCCGCGCGCGAAAGCCAGAATGGCAATCCACTGCTGGCGGCCTGCGCCCTGGCTGAAGGCCTGTGGATCAAACCAGGCTTCAATACGCAACATTCGGTTCTCACTGCTGGTGGTCATGAGGTAGAGCGCCAGCGCACCCATCAGGAAGGATAACAGAATGAGCCACCCGCGGGCACCTGCCACATACATCACGCAGAACCCGGACATGGCCAGAGCCGCCGCCGTGCCCATGTCCTTTTCCATGAGAATGAGCAGCAGCGGAAAACCGAACAGCAGACCGCCCGGTATGGCAAAGCCTTTCCAGAAGGTACCTGCCATTTCGCGGTGGGTGGTATACCAGCTGGCCATGGCCATCATGAGCACAACCTTGGCCAGCTCACTGGGCTGGAAGGAGAAAACACGCAGGTTCACCCAGCGGGATTCACCGTTGATGTTTTTTCCGATACCCGGTATGTAACAGCAGATGAGCAGAATAACGCAGATAATCCATAACGCCGGTATAAAACGGCGCAGTTTGTGGTAGTCCACGGAGGCAATAAACAGGGTCCCCGCCAGCCCCAGCAGGGCATATTTGCTCTGGTTGACAATGAACATCGTATTGCTTGCACCCGGCGGCGGGGTAGCGCTCAGCCCGGTGCTGGCCACCATGACGATTCCCATGATGAGCAGGGCAATGAAGCATACCCAGATGCAGATGATGCTAAGACGTGTACTCATGTTCGCTGTCAGACAGGCGGGGGTATCCCTTGTTTATTCGCGCACGCGCAGTTTCATGCCCGTGCGGATGCGGCGGGCATCCTTCGGAGTCAGGTTGTTGAGAGAGTAAATCTTTTCTAAGGGCACGTTGACCTTTTTGGAAATTTTGTTGAGCGTATCACCGCTCTGAACAACGTAGAACTCGCTGGGCTTAGCCGCTTCCTCCTGCTGTTGGGCAACAGCGGCGGCCTTGCCTGCTTCAGAATCCAGGGGCACGGGTACAACCAGATTGTAACCGGTGAACAGGTTGGCATTTCCGGAGATGGTGGGATTGGCTGCCTTGAGCTCTTCCACGGTGATGCCGTGGCTCACGGCCACGCTTTGCCAAGTGTCTCCGGAGCATACACGGTGGGAGATGTTGGTGGTACCGGCCGGCTTCACTGGTGCCGGTGTGGGCTGTACGGCGGGCGTTGCCTGCTGAGCCGGTGCCGTGTTCTGGGTGATGTGTACCTGAGTGGGATTGGCAGCGGGGGCGGCAGGTGCCGGGGCGGGGGTGGCCTGCGGGGTCAGCACGGCTGTCATGTTAACCGGACCGGGTTGAGCCGGAGCGGCGGGGGCCGCCGGGGCTGCGGGCGGGGGCGTGATTCCGGGCGTTACGGCCAGACCTGTCTTGTTTTTGGTAATCTTGCCGTGCATGAGCGCACCGCCGATAACGACCACATGAACCATGAGCAGCCCGGCGATGATACGGACAATCGTGGTGCTGCTGGTGCGGTCTTCCACCAGCCCGGTGTCACTGTGGTGCTTTTTGGGCTGTTTGAGGTTTTTGTTGATGAAGGAATGGAAGATGCGTTTACGGGGTTTGGCGCGGTCGAGGTCTGAGTTGCGGAATGATTTCAGGGGGCTTCTTTTCATATAAGGGGATACGTTAAATCAGAGGTTAAGCGTTTTCTTGACGGCATTGCGGAAGCAGTTGCCGCGTTGGACATAGCCGGTGAATTGGTCGAATGAGGACGTGCCGGGCGAGAAGAGCACCACATCTCCGGCGTGTGCCTCGCGGTGGGCGGCCTGCACGGCTTCCTCCACGGTTTCTACGCGGATGGTGCGGCAGACGGGGGAGAAGGTGTCCACAAGCTGCTCTGCAATCTGGCCAAACACGATGCAGAGCCGTGCCTTTTCTTTCAGCATGGGGTTGATGGCGGTGTAATCCAGCCCTTTATCCTTGCCGCCCGCCAGCAGGATGATGGGGCGGGTCTGGGAGCGCACGGCGGCCTCCGTGGAGTGCAGATTGGTGCTCTTGGAGTCGTTGAGCCACAGGATGCCGTCAATTTCTGCCACCATTTCACAGCGGTGGCCGGGCGGGCAGAAGGAGCGGATGCCTGCGCTGATGACGGCATCGTCCAGCCCTACGGCACGGCATGCCAGAGTGGTAGCCATGGCGTTTTCGGCATTGTGTGCCTGCTCCATGGCGGTACCGCGCAGCGGGGTCAGTACGGTGCCGTTTTCCATGATGGCGCCGTTCTCAAAGTAGAGCTTACCGGTTTTCACCACGGAGGAGAAACCGACACGCTGCGGCGTGAGCCCCGGCAGGTCTTCGCCCTCGCGCACGATGGCGAGCTGGTCGGCGCTCATGTTCTCGAAAATACGCAGCTTGGCGTTGAAGTAGTCTTCCACCTTGGTGTAGCGATCCATGTGGTCCGGCGCAAAGTTCAGCCAGATGGCCACCTCCGGGCGGAAGTCGATGATGGTTTCCATCTGGAAGGAAGACACTTCCAGTACGGCGAATTCCGGCTGCGGTTCCATGAGGGCGACCTCGCAGAGCGGGTAGCCGTAGTTGCCGCAGGCCTTGGCGGTCTTGCCGGCACTCTGCAGCACATGCTCCAGCAGGGCTGTGGTGGTGGTTTTGCCGTTCGTGCCGGTGATGGCGATGATGCGGCCCTTGTAGTAGTGCCAGCCCAGCTCCGTCTCGCCGATGAGCGGGGCTCCGTGTGCTGTAAACGCCAGAGTCCAGGGGATGTCGGCCTCAATACCGGGGGAAAGTACCACGATGTCGGCTGCATAGGCGCGCGCATGCTCCTCCGTGGCGCCCGGGACGAAGAGAATATCCTTGTCTGCACAGGTGGCGGCCGGGTTGGCATCAAAAATGCACACTTCACCCGCTCCGCGGGCCATGGCCAGATGCGCTGCACCCAGTCCGCTGCGTCCGCAGCCGAGAATTGCTATCTTTTTACCGGAAATATCCATGGCGGTATGTAAAATCAGTTGTTTTCAGGTGCAGGAACGGGCTCCGGCATGGGGGCTTCTTCTACGGGCTCCGGCATGACCATGACCGGCATGTCTGTCATTTCACGCTCCATTTCCATCATTTGAGAGATGCCCAAAACCAGCAGGCCGACCACGGCCAGGAAGAAGGAAATAATCCAGAAGCGCACGCAGACCTGTGTCTCACTCAGTCCGCCTTTTTCAAAGTGGTGGTGGATGGGAGCCATGCGGAAGAAGCGGCGGCCCTCACCGTACAGCTTGCGGGACACCTTGAACCAGCCCACCTGAATCATCACAGAGAGAGCTTCTGCCACAAACACGCCGCCGATAATCACCAGAATGAAAGCGGAATGGGTGCAAACGGCGATGGTGCCCAGCGCGCCGCCGAGAGCCAGAGAACCGGTATCACCCATGAACACACGGGCCGGGTTGCAGTTGAACCACAGGAAGCCGATGCAGGCAGAGATAATGGCGATGACAAAGCTGGACAGGCTCATATCCATGCCGAAAGACAGGGCGGAGGTGACAATCACATACGCCAAACCGGTGATGATGGTGCAGCCGGAGGCCAGGCCGTCCAGACCGTCCGTCAGGTTCACGGCGTTGGAGGTGCCGATGATGACCAGCAGGGCGAAGGGGATGAAGAGAATGCCGAAGTCTACCATGCCGTAGAACGGAATCAGCACTTCCGTCACATTCGGCACACTGTTGTACAGATAGGCGGCACTGCCGATGGCTGCCAGAGCCTGGAGGGCAATCTTGAACCAGCCGCTCACGCCATCGGTGCTCTTTTTGGTGATTTTGGCGTAGTCATCCAGGAAACCCAGGAAAGCGGTTACACACGTGACCAGCAGGCAGCACTGCACCATCGGGCTGGTGAGGTCGCAGACCAGCAGCGCCGTCAGCAGCACAAGACCGATGAGCATGAGCCCACCCATGGTGGGGGTGCCCACTTTGCTCTGGTGTTCCGGTGCCAGTACGCCCTTGCGAGCCTCGCGGATGGGCTGGCCGGCTTTCATGGCTCGCAGCACGGCGATGAGTTTCGGACCGATGATGAGCGAGCCCACGAAAGGCAGAACCAGCGCTATGAGCATCAGCAATTCTTCATTGATATCGAGTAAATGGAGCATAACTTATGAGTGTTTGGGGTTCAGAGAGGGAAAGAGTTCGTACATGGTTCGTTCCATGCCGGCAGAGCGGGAGCCCTTGAAGAGCAGGGCATCACCCGGTTGCATGAGGGTTTTCAGAATCTCGGCGGCTTCTGCCGGAGTATCTACGCGGTAGGCGGGTATCTGCGCCGCTGCGGCAGCACACATGGCCTCCGTTTCTGCACAGGCGGCCCCCACTACCACCACGGCAGCGTAGCCCAGCTCTGCAGCACAGCGGCCCATGTCTGCGTGGGCGGCAATTCCGCTTTCACCCAGCTCACCCATCTTGCCCAGCACGGCAATGGCACGGCGGGCATCCTTGAGCGCAGCCACGGTTTCCAGAGCGGCTTTCATGCTTTCCGGGTTGGCGTTGTAAGTGTCATCCACCACGGTGCAGCCGTCTGCCTGCTTGCAGGCCAGACGCCCGTGTGTGAGGGATGCGGCGGAGAGTCCGGCTGCAATCTGTTCCAGACTGCAGCCCAGTTTCCAACCGGCGGCAGCAGCCAGCAGGCTGTTGCTCACCATGTGGGCACCGGGTACGGGCAGGGCTATCTCTATCTCACCCAGAGCATCGATGTGCAGGGTGTAGGTGGTGCCGGTGGCGGTGCTGCGCGGATTCAGTGCCCGCACAGAGCAGTTTTCTCCCACAGGCAACGGGGTGCCGGTGGTCTGCCCGGCAATATAGTCCGCAAAATCATCATGCACCGGGTAAATCATGTAGCCGTCTGCCGGCAGGGCGCGGGCCACGGTGCATTTTTCCTCTGCAATGGCCTCCCGGCTGCCCAGGTATTCCATGTGGGCGGAACCGATGGTGGTGATGATGCCGATGCGCGGGCGGGTCATGCCGCAGAGCGGGGCGAGCTCGCCCGCATGGTTCATACCCATTTCCCAGATGGCGGCCTCTGTGCCCTCCGGGGTGGAGAGGATGGAGAGCGGCACACCTATGTGGTTGTTCAGGTTGCCCTTGGTGGCCAGTGCGCGGAATTTCTGCGAGAGGACGGAGAGGCACATGTCCTTGGTGCTGGTCTTGCCGGAGGAGCCGGTGAGCCCCACCACGGCCAGCGGTTCCAGCTGCCCGCGCCACCATGCGGCCAGTCTTTGCAGCGCTTCCAGTGTATCCTGCACCAGCACGACGGTGCAGCCCGGTGCGTACTCACCTTCCACGCGGGACACCACCACGGCGGCGGCTCCCTTTTGGGAGGCATCTGCGGCAAAGCAGTTGCCGTCAAAACGCTCGCCGCACAACGCCACAAACACGCAGCCGGGCGCGATGGCGCGGCTATCGGTGGTGACTCCGGCAGTGATGGCGCGGTCTCCCGTCACCACGGCGGTGCCGCCTGTGGCTGCTATCAGGTTTCCGGTGGAAAGGTGAGTCATGGTAATGAATTGTTAGTGACCGGGTTTGCGGGAGGGCACGCTGATACCCTCCGGGTTCTTCTCCTCGTAGTACTTACGCACCACGGCGGAATCTGAGAACGTGATAGTCTCCGTGGCGAAAATCTGGTAATTTTCATGCCCCTTGCCGGCAATGAGAACCACATCTCCCGGGCGAGCCATGGACAGAGCGGCGCGGATGGCTTCCTCACGGTCGGTGATGCGGTGTTGCTTTTGGACGGGGATACCGGGCATGATTTCATCGATGATAGCCTCCGGGTCTTCCGTGCGGGGATTATCACTGGTGACCAGGCAGATATCGCTGTAGCGGGCGGCGGCTTCACCCATGAGCGGGCGCTTGGTGCGGTCGCGGTCGCCGCCGCAGCCGAAGATGGTGATGACGCGGCCGGAGCGGCAGAGCTCCTTCATGGTACGGCAGACGTTCTCCACGGCGTCCGGGGTGTGAGCGTAGTCCACAAAGCACTGCACGTTGTTCACGCTGGTGACCAGCTCCATGCGGCCCGGTACCTGCGGGGACTGTGCCAGGCAGGAGATGGCATCCTGAATGCTTACACCTGCTGCCACCGCACCGGCCAGTGCGGCCAGGCTGTTGGAGAGGTTGAACGCGCCGATGAGCGGCGTACGCACCAGATAAGAGCGCCCCTGGTAGGTCAGCTCATACTGGCTTCCCTTCAGAGATACAAGTTTGGGCTCTGCGCGGAAATCCGCATCTGCTGCCGTGCCGAAAGTGCGCACACGCATGAGCGGGCTCATCTCCTCTGCCAGGCGGCGGCCGTATTCATCGTCAATGTTGATGACGGCAACGGCCTTGCTTGCCTTGTCTGCAGCCATGCGGACGAAAAGCTGTTTCTTGGCCTCATAGTATTCCTCCATGGTGCCGTGGTAGTCCAGGTGGTCCTGGGTAAGATTGGTGAAGATACCCACGCGGAAGCGGGTACCGGCGGTGCGCTGCTGGTGCAGGGCGTGGGAGGATACCTCCATGGCCACGGCACGGCAGCCGTTCTTTACCATATCTGCCAGCATGCGCTGCAGTTCTGCGCAACCGGGGGTGGTGTTGTGAGAGGGCGTACGGCGGGCGCCGTCATCATACATGATGGTGCCGATGAGGCCGGCCCGCTGCCAGACGGTGCGGAAGATGGCGTTGGTGAGGTAGCTGATGGTGGTTTTGCCGTTGGTGCCGGTCACACCCAGCACGACCATCTCATCTGAGGGGTTGCTGTTCCAGACACTCATCAGCAGGCCGTCTGCCAGATGAGTGTCGGGCACCTGAATCCACACAATGCCCTTATCCTGTGCCGTGGGGCTGACGGGAGTTTCTGCCACGATGGCAACCGCTCCGGAGGCGATAGCACCCTCAATGGCGGTGTGGCCGTCAAACTGAGTGCCCTTCACGGCCACATAACAGCAGCCGGGAATCACCTTGCGGCTGTCATCCGTCAACAGGCTCAATGGCTTTTTGAGCGTGCCGGTAATGGTGGCATCGGGAAGGAGAGAGGTGATATTTTTCAGGTTCATGATAATAAATACGTCTGTTATAAAGTGGATATTTCGCGTGCGGCGTGTCAGTTGGCTCTACCCTGTACTTTTTCTGTCAGATATTTCTCGTATGCCTTCGGGTCGCTCGGCTGCAGATTGAGGGCCTGAATCATGCGCTCTGCTGCGGCGCGGAAAATGGGGGCTGCCACGGTGCCGCCGCCTGAAGGACAGTCGGTGGGGTGCGGCTCATCAATAACCGTCATGACCACCAGTTTGGGGTTGTCTATCGGCAAGACGCCGGCAAAGGAAACGGTGTAAAGGTTGTCATAGAAGCCGCCGCCGTCTTTCACTTTCTTGGCGGTACCGGTTTTACCGCCGATGCGGAAGCCGGGGATGGCCGCATTGGTGGCTGTGCCACGGCGTACGGGTGAGCCGTTTTCCTTGGCTCCGCGCGTGACGGTTTCCAGGGCAAAGCGCAAATTCGCAGCCGTTTTGGAGCTGATGACCCGTATGCCCTCTTCCGGCTGGCATTCGTTGTAAACGGTGCCATCTGCAGAGGTGATGCGGTTAACGAGACGCGGTTTCATGCGTACGCCGTCATTGGCGATGGTAGCATACACCATGGCCATGTGCAGGGGGGATACAGCTATGGAGTACCCGTAGGAGATACGAGAGAAATTGATGATGTGGTTACCGTCGGATATGGGACAGCGCCCACTTCCGGGCAGGTCGATGCCCGTTGAGCTGAAAAATCCGAATTTTTTCAGATATTCATTGTATCGGCACCAATTGTTTCGCAGGGCGATGCGAGCCGTACCGGGGTTGCTGGACTTGGTGAGCACTCCCCAGACCGGAAGCAATCCATAATTTATCGGGCCATCGGAGATAGGAGCGGCTCCGCAGACAGTGAAAGGAGAACAGTCTACTTTGCTGTGAATATCAAACATTCCCGTGTCCAGCCCTGCAGCCACGGAAACGGTGCTGAATAGAGCCCCGGGTTCAAAGAAAGCTCGGCAGCTCATATTGAATTCACCCGTGATATCCTTGCCGCGGGAATCTTTGAGACTGCCCTGCGCGAATGTACCGTCGTGCGTGATGATTTCCCCGGTATTGAGGTCATACGCGGGACGGTTGACCATGGCCAGAATATCGCCGTTTTTCGGGTTCATCACAATCATGCAGCCGTTCTTTGCCCGGAATTTGCGTAACCCGGCATCGAGCTCCTCCTCTGCAATCTTCTGCAAATTCGTGTCGATGGTGAGCTGCAGATTGTGTACGGCTGTGCCGTCTTGGCTTGTGAGCTGATTGTGGTAAAAGTTTTCCACACCGTCTTTAGCCTTGTTTGTATGGTCCACACGACCCAGCACATGGCAAAGCTGCCGGGGGAAGGTATAATTGCGGTGCGGTACGGTCTCGCCCTCTTTTTTGATATTGTTTGCCAGGACGATACCGTTTCGATCCGTGATGATACCCCGTTGAGCAGAGATAATACCCTTATCGCTGCACGCATCAGCTTTCGGTTGAGCGGCGGCGGGAGCTGCAACATCTGCCGCATGCGTCATGACGGACGTGCAGATGAGGAGTAGTATCTGAGCTAAGCCTGTTCGGTGTATTCTCATGGGGTTTCTGTGGTGTTGCCTGCTTTTTCTGCCATATATTTCTCGTATGCCTCCGGGTCACTCGGCTGCAGATTGAGTATCTGAATGATGCGCTCCGCCGCGGCGCGGAAGATGGGTGCGGCTACGGTGCCGCCGCCGGGGTTGCAGTCCGTGGGGTGCGGTTCATCAATCACCGTCATGATCACCACTTTCGGGTCATCAATGGGCAGCACGCCGGCAAAGGAGACGGTGTAAAGATTATCATAGTAACCGCCGTTTTCCTTTGTCTTTTTGGCCGTGCCGGTTTTACCGCCGATGCGGAAGCCCGGGATGGCTGCTCTAGTGGCCGTGCCGGTGCGGACGGTCTGGCCGTTTTCCTTGGCGCCGCGTGTAACGGTTTCGAGCGCAAAGCGGAGGTCGGCCGCCGTTTTGGAGCTCATGACTCTGTTGTCCACCTTCGGCGGGCATTCTCTGTACACGCTGCCGTCATCTGCAATGATGCGGTCTACCAAACGCGGTTTCATGCGCACGCCGTCGTTGGCGATGGTGGCATACACCATGGCCATGTGCAGCGGAGAGACGGAAACCGAATAGCCATAGGCAATACGGGAGAAGTTCACATTGTTGGTTCCGTCTGTCACCAGCGTGGCTTTCGGGTCGCCCAGTTCAATGTCCACGGGTTTTCTGTAAAGCCCGAACTTTTCCATGTATTCCTTGTACCGATTCCATTTGGCTTTCATGGCAATTCTGGCAGCACCGGGGTTACTGGATTTTGCCAGAACACCCCAGGCCGGCAGCACACCGTAGTCGCGGGGACCGTCGTTGATGGGTTTGGAACCGGAACCTGCAGAGAAGGGGGAGCAGTTGACCCCGGAGTGGATGCTGAGCAGCTTTTCATTTACCGCAGCAGTAACTGCCACCACTTTGAAGGTAGAGCCCGGTTCGTAGAGAGCCTGAATGGCAAAATTGTAGTCACCCGTTTCAATCTTGCCCTGAGAGTTGCGGACAGAGCCACGGGGCATGACACCGTTGTGGGTGATGGTCTCCTTGGTGTTCAGGTTGAATGCGGGACGATTGACAAGAGCCAGAATATCACCGGTTTTCGGGTCTACCACCACCATGCAGCCGCGGCTGGCGCGGAAGTGGCGCATGCCGGCATCCAGCTCCTGTTCCACCACGGCCTGAATACGCATGTCAATGGTCAGTTTCAGGTTCAGGCCATGCTTGGGAGCCATGAAGCGGTCATCTTCATGGGGGAGCACCTGCCCGCGGGCATTGTGGCGGTATTCGCGGATGCCGTTGGTGCCGGTGAGGAACCCATTGTATGCCTGCTCAATGCCGAACATGCCCACATTTTCGTGGTTGACGTAGCCCAGCACATGGCAGAGAAGGCCGGGCATCACATAATTGCGGCGCAGGCTGGATTCTATCTTGATACCGCGCACGCGGGCGGCTTTCAGTGCCTCGCGGATGCGGTCCGCCTTGTCAAAGCTGAGGTTGGTGGCCAGAACGATGCGGTTGGAGTATTTGCGCATCTCACCGCCGTTCTTTTCTGCCATGGCATTGTGTTCCGCCACATCCGGCTGGTCGATTTTGCGGATGATGTCTTCCACCGTCAGAGGACGGTATTTTTTCTCTGCCGTGGCAGTTTTTTTGCCGTTTTTGTCGGTCTGCGGTTCAGATTCAATCTCCACCTGCTGGTCAGAGAGGAAATTGTGGAGGATGGTGGCAACCAAGCGGTCATGCAGCTCAAAATAGTAGCGGCAGACTTCCGGGTCATAATTGCGCAGACGGTTGCTCTTGGCATCCTTTTTATCCGTGGCCATCTGGCGGATGTCTTTCGGGGCAGCGGTGGTGCGGCGAAGAGCGTTCTCCAGGAGTTTGCCGCGGTATTCGCGCACCAGCCCACGGCGGCTTTTATCGTCCGTGCAGTCTTTCCATCTCTCATCCTGAGAGGCCATGTGATGAGCCAGACCGTCCACCACAACCGTGACTTCGCGCAGGTGGAAGCGGTCGGCTATCAGCTCTGCGTTCTGAATGTTGTTGGTGAGCATCTCCTCATTGCGGTCCATGATGATACCGCGCTGTGCCGGCAAAGTCTCCTGGTCAATGAGTTCTTCTGCGGCGATGCGGCTGTGGTTCTCAGAGTCCACAATCTGCAGCGCTACCAGTTTCCACGCAATAGCGCTGGAGGCTGCAAGCACCAGGGCACAAAGCAGCAGACAGCGACGGGAAAATGGAATTTTGGTCTTCAAGGCGTGGCGGGAATCAGTTCTGTTCGATGGTATTGAAGGTCATGCGGCTGCCGTCTGTCAGGCGGCGTGCAGTCTGAATCTGGTGGCGGTCAATCGGGCGCAGACGGGAGCCGGTTGCCTCCAGGCGGTTGCGCATCACCCAGCGATTGGTCATTTCATCCGTCTTGGCACGGTATTGGTTGATGTTCATGTTGCAGACGGCGATTTCGCGCTGCAGGTTGTTGATTTCCGTGCTCTCTGCCACCTGAAGGCTCTTGAGGGTGGCATAGGTGATGCCGCCGGCAGATACAAGAATGGCGACGGCAGCCATCCAGACCAGCAGAACAAAGCTGATCTGGCCGGCATAGCGAGTGGAAGGACGAGAAGAGGCCATGGTGTGATACGTGTAAAGGTGATTAAAGTTTTTCGATAACCCGGAGCTTGGCGCTGCGTGCACGGGGATTGGCAGCCAGCTCGGCCTCCCCGGCGGTGATGGGTTTGCGGAAGACCGAACGGGCGGCATACTCCGGATTGGGGCGCGGTGCAGGCCACTCCGGACGGTCAATTTCCGGGCGGGTCACGCGTTCGAAGTAGCGCTTCACGGCGCGGTCTTCCAGGCTGTGGAAAGTGATGACGGCGAAGCGTCCGCCGCTTTTCAGCAGGCTCAGTCCGCTCTCCAGCAGGGCTTCCAGCGCACCCAGTTCATCATTCACGGCGATACGCAGGGCCTGAAAACTGCGGGTGGCGGGGTGCTGGCGGCCCTTGCGGGGCAGCACGGTGCAGATGAGGTCTGCCAGCTGCGTGGTGGTGGTGATGGGGGCTTTGGCGCGCTCCTGGACAATGCGGCGTGCGATGGCTCGGCTGGCGCGTTCCTCTCCGTACTGCCAGAGAATGTCTGCGATTTCCGCCTCGCTGCAGGTGTTGACGATATCTGCTGCGCTGCGTGCAGCGGCGGGGTTCATGCGCATGTCCAGCGGGCCTTCTGTCAGGAAGGAGAAGCCTCGCTCCGGGCAGTCCACCTGCGGAGAGGAGATGCCGATGTCTGCCAGCAGGCCGTCTGCCTGCTCCAGCCCTCGCTCCCGCAGCAGTTCCACTGCGTTGCGGAAGTTGCCGGCCACCACCTGCAGACGCTCGCCGTAGGCGGCCAGACGCTTGCGTGCGGCGCGGCGGGCTGCGGGGTCCTGGTCAATCCCCCAGACGTCGGCCCCGGCCTGCAGCATCAGCTCGCTGTGGCCGCCGCCGCCCAAAGTGGCATCCACCAGTACCTTGCCTTCTGCGGGCAGCAGAGCATCCACTGCTTCACGTGCCAGCACGGTGACATGGTGGAACGGGGTGCTTTCCTCAGCGTCTGCCTCTGCGTGGATTTCGTTTTCCTCTGCGGCTTGCTGCCGGGCAATCAGATGCTCCTGTGCGGTGGCTGCATCCAGCACTTCCACCAGCGGAGCGGCGCACCAGGTCAGCTCCGGGGTGGCGGCTGTCAGCCGTGCCAGCAGGGCATCAATGCCTTCCTCACCGTGCAGCTCCACCAGCAAATCTGCGCTGCACGGGCTCAGCTGCCAGCCCAGCACGTCTGCCTCTGCCGGCAGGGCTTTGGCGAGCGCATCTACGCGCGCGAAAGAAAGACCCGCCTGTGCGCACGTAGCCAGAGGCGCCTCGATGGCGCGTGCAGACAGCTCGCGCAGCTCCTCATTCAGGCGGGCCAGAATGCCGCGTGCGCCCTTTACGCCCGCGTCACGCATGCGCGCCAGAATGGCAGTCCGCGCTTCTTTCCACTCGCTCAGTGCCTCTGCAGGCAGGGCACAATCCTCCCACATCAGCACCCGGTAGCAGATGCCGCCGGGTGTTGTCGTCTTTGCGCCGGAGATGGTGGAGGCGGTGGTCATGATATCATGTTGAACATCTTGTCCAGCTCGGCTACTGCTGCCGGGCTGTTGGCTATCTTGAAGTTTTCTGGCTCCCAGATTTCGAAGTACGCTCCGCGACCCACGATGGTTGCCGTTTCTTTCAGTTTGAGATTTTCACGCTGTGCTTTGGGAATAAGCAGCTTGCCCTGGCTGCTTACCTCTACCGGGAAACAGCGCCCGGCAATGAATCCGATGTAGCGGTCAATCTCTCCCGGGACGAAGCCGCGGGCTTCACCCTGCCGGCGGATGCTCAGGAGCTTTTCCGCAAAGGCTTCACGGGTAAAGCATTTCAGAACCGGGAACCCGTCGCTGGTTGCTTCGAGGATGGTCAGCTCTACTCCCTGAGCTACACGATACCCCGCCGGAATCGCCAATCTGCTCTTGGGATCCAGTTTATGCGTCACGTTACCCGTGAACATCACTGTGGTATCACTTGTCATCCTCTTTCATACACTTTGTGTCACCACCAGTACACTCCAATACACTCAAAAAGTCAACACAAAACTTTGCTCGCGGTAAATTTATTTTTCGGCGGGCAGGTGATGGCGGACGAAAATGAGGGCGAAAGGAAAGACTCAGGAAATCAAAAAGGCGTTGATATTGTTTATCAACGCCTTGCGAAAGCGGGGACTGGCGTCCCGTATGTGAGGAGAGCCGTGCGTATCAGGAGGGATTCTTTCCCTTTGCGTAAACGATATTTTTCCCTTTGCCTACGCTGATTACCTCTACTTTCACCTGACCTACGCTGTAGGGGTTCATGCCGAGTTTTCGGCCTGCCGTGCGGCTCAGGTCAATGATGCGGCGCTTGTGGAAAGGCCCGCGGTCTACTACTCTCACCTCACAGCTTTTGCCGTTGCGGAGGTTGGTAACCCGCACGGTGCAGGGCAGGGGCAGGGTGCGGTGTGCCGCATAACAGGTGCCGGCCCGCAGTATCTCGCCGGAGGCGCTGCGGCTTCCTTCCTGACCGTAAAAGGAGGCTTCCCCGGTCTCGGTGTATTGAAGTGCCTGCGCCACTTTCAGGGGCTTGTAGCGCACGCCGCGTACGGTGTACGGGCTCATTTTCAGCCCTTTCAGGGTCAGTACGGGCGCAGACGGAGCCTCTTTCGGGCGGCTGCAGCCCATCGGAAAAACACCCAAAACAGCGATTGCCAACAGCAGAATACTTGCTTTTCTCATCGTGTATATGTTAGCACAGGCGGCGTGCCCTGGCAAAGAGAAAATGCCGTAAAATGCTTATTTCCCCAGACAGAAGGTGGAGAATACGTGATCCAGGATGTCTTCCGTATCAATTTTGCCGGTGATTTCTCCGACGGCTGCCAGAGCTTCCCGCAAATCCACGGAGACAAACTCCGGGGATATGCCGGAGAGGATACCCTCCCGCGCGCAGCGGGTGGCTTCCCATGCCGCCTGCAGGGCATGGCGGTGGCGCAGATTGATGGCGGCCGGGGTGTCGCTCTCCGCATGGCGGTGCAGGAAGAGTTGTTCTATGGCTTTTTCCAGCTCGGCACGGCCCAGCCCGGTGCGGCAGGAAAGGCGCAGGGCTGAATCGTTTTTCCAATCCGGGTGCTCGGGTAAATCTGCTTTGTTGAGGATGAACAGTCTGTGAGCCCCGGTTTCCGGCAGGGAAATCTCCGGGCGGGGGGCAGAGGCATCTGCCACCAGCAGTATCAAATCCGCTTCAGCGCCGGCCTGTCTGCTGCGTTCCATGCCGGCGCGCTCTATTGCATCCTCGCTGTGGTGCAGGCCGGCGGTATCAATGAGTCGCAGGCAGAGCCCGGCCACGGTGACGCTCTCCTCAATCGTGTCTCGGGTGGTGCCGGCTGTGTTGCTCACGATGGCTCGCTCATAGCCCAGCAACAGGTTCAGCAGACTGGATTTGCCCACATTCGGCGCGCCGATGATGGCGGTGCGGATGCCTTCCCGCAGGATGCGTCCCTCATCCGCCGTTTCCAGCAGTGCGGTGAGCCCGCTTTCCGCCTTGTGCAGCCCGTCTGCCAGTTGCTGTGCGGTGTCCGGGGTGATATCCTCTTCCGGAAAATCAATGTATGCCTCCACATGCGCCGTGACGGCAATCAGCTGTTCTGCAACGGCTTCCACCCGGTGGCGGATTGCCCCCTGTAGCTGGCTCTGTGCGGCTCTCAGTGCCAAATCGCTCCCGGCGGAGATGATGTCCATGATGGCTTCTGCCTGCGTCAGGTCCATTCGCCCATTTTCAAAGGCGCGGCGGGAGAATTCTCCCGGTTCTGCCGGTCTTGCACCGCAGGCAAACACGCGCTCCAACACTCTGCGGCTCACCAGCATGCCGCCGTGGCAGCTCAGCTCCACCACATCTTCCCCGGTGAAACTGGCGGGCCCTTCAAAACGCGTAACCACCACCTCATCCAATACCTGTCCGGCCTCATTGCGTATCCGGGAAAGGGTAGCGCGACGGGCTTCCGGAATTTTGCTCCCGGTGCAGCGCTGCAATACTCCGGCGGCGTCCGGACCGCTGATTCGGATGACTGCCAGGGCTCCGGTTCCCGGAGCTGTGGCCAGTGCGGCTATGGTGTCGGCATTCAGCATGGCTGCATCCTCTCACAGTTGCCGCTTTTTTGCAACTCTTTTGCCTGTGTGTACGGGGAATTACCTTGCAGTTGCCTCACTCCTGTGTTACTAATCGTTTCCGTTATGTCGCGCTTCCTTATTCTTTCTGCCTGTTCTCTCTCACTTCTGCTTTCTTCCTGCTGTTGCTCCCAGTGCTGGGGAACGGGGGAAATCACGACAAAGAATTCCTCCGGTGCCTGCCCCTACTGCGGAGGTTCTGGCGGTTGGACTGTCTCTCCTACCCCTTTTTCTAACCAGGAATGGTGATTTTTTTATTAAACACTTCATTTTTTCTGAAATTTAAGCTTGATTTAATATTATAAAAGCGCTATAAGATGAATTGGTGGAAGGCCCCGTATATGGGAATACCGCCGGCAACAAACCAGAAAGACAACCAAAATGAAGTACATTACCATTCTTGCCCTGACCGCCGCTGCTTTTGTATCCTGCCAGCAGCAGCAGACTCCCGCAGTGGAAACTCCTGCAGAATCCATTGAGGTGACGCCCGTCAAGAAGTAAATAAGGCGGAAAAACTTATTCAGCCGTGCCCGGAAGAAACCGGGCACGTTTTTTTTCACTTAGGTGAAGAAGTAAGAGCATAGGTGGGGAGCACAAGGCTCCCGGCTCTGAAAAAAAGAAAGCAGCGCGTCCTTTTTCATGGGTTGCGCTGCTTTTTATGGCGAACAAGCGGGGGAGAGTTAATTTTTATCCGAGTCCACCGTTTCAAAGAGGGGACGATAGGAGGGGAGGCTCCAGTTGAAATACACGGCTGCCATGCGGGTACCGAAAACCACAACGGTGCCGATGATGTAGGCGGCATCCACAGAGATACCCAGATACTGCAGGCCCAGAAATGCCACGCATCCGGCAAAGGCGGCGGAGGCGTATATTTCTCTGGAACGGAACACATACGGGACATTGCCGGTCACTACGTCTCGCAGGATACCGCCTGCCACCCCGGTGCAGACACCCATGCACACGCACACCAGGTCCGGGCAACCGAGCATCTGAGCCTTAGCAGCACCCAACATGGTGAAGAAAGCCATGGAGAAGGCGTCTGCCACGCGGATGGTACCCTTGGGCATGCTGATGTAGCGGGTGACATAGAAGACAACCACAGAGGTAATCAGGGCCATGTAGAGGAACTGGACATCACTCTCCGTCACCCAGTAGATGCGCACGGGGCTGCCGTCCGGCTGGAGGGTGCCGCTGAGCAGGATATCTCTCACGGTACCGCCGCCCAGAGAGGCGATGGTACCGCAGACGATGATGCCGAAGAGGTCCATGCGGACGCGGGTGGAGGCCGTGGCACCGGCAATGGCACCCACTACCGTGGCAAATACGCAGCTGAGATAAAACAACACATGGTCGTCAAACCCCGTAATCTGAGCCAGCGTAAACATGGAGCGGAAATGGCACTTTTACTTGAACATCTGGCTAATGAGCCAGACAACCGCCAGCACCAGCAGCACCGGCCAGAAAATGCTCAAGGCGCCGACGGCCAGAAGAATGAAGATGACGAATCCCAGCAGTACCAGCAGCAGCGGTATCAGCATGCCGCTGCGCCACAGAGTCTTCAGTATCCCGGGATTGGCCTCCTCTTCCTCCTCCTCACGCAGGTTGACACTGTGCAGAGGCCGCCAGGTGCCGGAATCTTCCCGGCGTACCCAGGTGTTATCATCCAGCTGTCCGGCGGCGCGCAGGCGCACCAGCTCGTTTCCGGTGACGGGGCCGATTTTCTCACTGCCGGTGTCGTAGTAGAATTTGCGAGCCATGGGAATGGGAATCAGGCATGAATGGCGCGACCATCAGCTGCCAGCACGGCCTCATGAATGGCTTCTGACAGAGTGGGGTGCGCGTAAATCATGGCGTTGAGGTCAGCATCCGTCAGTTCACTGTTGAGTGCCAGCTCCGGAGCGGTCAGCAGCTCTGTCGCGTTGTCGCCCACGATGTGGGCACCCAGCAGCTCGCCGTTTTCCTTGCCGAAGAGCAGTTTGACAAAGCCCTCCGTATCACCGCCGGCCACGGCGCGGCCGATGGCCTGGAAGGGGAACTTGCCCACTTTGTACTCCACGCCGGCTTCCTTGAGCTCACGCTCACGCTTGCCCACGCTGGCCACCTGCGGGTGGCAGTAGGTGCAGCCGGGTACCACTACGGGGTGTGCCGGCACGTGCTCGGCGTCAAACATGCCCTCTACGGCCTGCTCTGCCTCGTAGCTGGCCGTATGAGCCAGCATGATGCCGCCGATGCAGTCACCTGCGGCGTAAACGCCCTGCAGGTTAGTGCGGTAGCGCTCATCCACCTTGATGAAGCCGCGCTCGGTCAGTTCCAGACCGTTTGCCTCCGGCACCACGGGCACCACGCCGATGGCCACCAGACACACGTCTGCGGTGATTTCCTGCGTCTTGCCGTTCTTGGCGGTGATGACGGCGGTAACGCTCTGACCATCATTGTCCTTGAGGCTTTCCACGCGGGCGCCTGCCATGCAGGTGATGCCCTGCTTCTTGAAAGAACGCTCCACGGCCTGGCTCACGTCATCATCCTCATTGGGCAGGATGCGGGGCAGGGCTTCCACCAGAGTCACCTTTGTGCCGAAGCAGTGGTAGACGTAGGACAGCTCGGTGCCGATGGCGCCGGAGCCGATGACAATCATGCTGGCGGGATGTTTGGGCAACGTGAGAGCTTCCTTGCTGCCGATGATGGTGGTGCCGTTGAAGGGGAACACCGGTACCTCACGGGTGCGGGCACCGGTGGCAATGAGAATGTTGGGGGCTTCCAGCGTGGTGACGGTGCCGTCTGCGGCTTTCACTTCCACCTTGCCGGCGGAGGGGATGGAGGCCTCACCGGTCACGCTGTCAATCTTGTTCTTCTTGAAAAGGAAGGCAATACCGCCGGAGAGACGGTCACTAATCTGACGGGAGCGACCGATGACGGCACTCCAGTCAAAGCTGAGGCCCTCTGTGCTCATGCCGAACTCCGCAGCGCGGCGGGCGACGGTGTTGTACACCTCACCGTTCTTGAGCAGAGCCTTGGTGGGAATGCAGCCCCAGTTCAGACAGGTGCCGCCCACGCGCTCGCGCTCCACGCACACCACCTTTTTACCAAGCTGGGCAGCACGGATTGCACCCACATAACCGGCAGGGCCGCCGCCTATCACAATCAGATCATAACTCATGCGGGCATTGTACTCCATCCTGCACCGCCTTGCAACCTGAAAAAGCGGCTTACTGAGCAGAAATCTCAAGCGATACGGGGCAATGGTCAGACCCGGTGATATCTGCATGAATTTTTGCTGCACTCACCTGCGGGAAGAGGCTTTCCGATACGCAGAAATAGTCAATGCGCCATCCGACGTTTCTGGCGCGGGCACCGCCGCGGAAGCTCCACCAGGAGTAGGCATCCCGTGCATCCGGGTACATGCGCCGGAAGGTATCTGCAAAACCTGCGTTGAGCAGCTCGGTGAATCCGGCTCGCTCCTCATCGGAAAAGCCTGCGCTGAAATGGTTGGATGCCGGGCGCGCCAGGTCAATTTCCTCGTGCGCCACGTTGAGGTCACCGCAGAACACCACAGGCTTGCTTTCCGCCAGTTTGCAGACGTAGTCGCGGAAAGCGGTGTCCCATTGCTGCCGGTAGGGCAGGCGGGCCAGCTCATTCTGAGAGTTGGGGGTGTAGCAGTTCACCAGATAGAAATCCTCAAACTCCATGGTGGCCACCCGTCCCTCCGTATCATGCTCCGGCACGCCGATGCCCAGAGATGTGCTCAGCGGTGCCACTTTGGAGAGAATCAGCACGCCGGAGTATCCCGGCCGCTGAGCGGGATTCCACAGTGCATGCGGCCAGGAGGCCAGCCAGAGGTCGCTCACCTGTTCCGGGCGGGCCTTCACCTCCTGCAGGCAGAGCACATCCGGCTGCAGGGCGTCCATCTTTTCTGCCAACCCCTTGCCCAGAGTGGCGCGGATGCCGTTCACATTCCAGCTGACTAATTTCATGGTGTTTTTCTTTGACGGTGAGAGAATTATGGGCGCATCATGCGTTCAATGTCATCTACATCCAGCGGGGCGTTGGGGATAAGGTCTTCCGCACCGTCAGCCAGAACAAGGATATCTGTTTCAAGACGGATGCCGATTCCTTCTTCTGCAATGTAAATGCCCGGTTCCACGGTCCACACCTGGCCCTCTGCAAAGACGGGAGACTCCGGGGTGACATCATGCACATCCAAGCCCAGAGAATGAGAGGTGCCGTGCATGAAATACTTGCGGACACAGAGCGGGTTTTCCGGCTGGGCATCCACTTCCTCTTGGCTGAGCAGACCCAGTTTCACCAGCTCACCGGCCATGAAAACGCGCACGCGGCGCTCGTAATCCATTTTGTCCACTCCCGGACGAATGATGGATACAGCATAGCGGTGTGCTGCGAGAACTGCTTCATACACAGCGCGCTGGCGCGGGTTGAACTTGCCGTTGGCAGGCACGGTGCGGGTCATGTCACCGGCATAGCCGCCGTATTCTGCGCCGATGTCGAAAAGAATCAAATCTCCGTCACGGCACTCCTTGTGGTTGGAAATGTAATGGAGCACGCAGGTGTCTGCGCCGGAGGCAATGATGGGGTGAAAGGAGAATTTGCGTGCGCGGCGCTTGATGTAGCCTGCGCTCAGAGCGGCTTCCATTTCCCATTCGCCCATGCCGGGGCGGATGTTGGGCAGGAGCTCCGTGAAGCCCTCACCGGTGATGCTGCAGGCGCGGCGCAGCTGCACCAGCTCCTCCGGGGACTTGACCAAGCGCATCTCTGCCAGCAGAGGGTAGATGCTGCGGGTGCAGATGTCCGGGTAGGAGGCCTTGAGTGCGGCGGCCATGCGCTCATTGCGGGTCTGGACATAGGTGAGACGCCGCGGGTGATTATCCGTCTCCAGCATGATTTCCTTTGCCGTCGGCACCCATGCAGCCAGCAGGGTATTGTATTCATCCGTCCAGCGTACATCCTGCACCCCGGAGAGTTGGGTGGCGGTTTCACGGCTGAGTCGGGCGCCTTCCCAGATGACGATGTGTTCATTGGTCTCCCGCAGCAGCAGCGTGTCCTCGTGGCTGCCGTTTTCTCCCACACGCATGATAAGCACCGTCTCCTCCTGGTCTATGCCCGTCAGGTAGAACAGGTTGGCGTTCTGGTGGTGGGCAAGCGTTCCGTCTGCGTTGGTCGGGTAAATGTCGTTGGCGTGCACAATCACCAGACTGCCCGCAGGAAGCCGGGAGGCCAGCTTATCACGGGTTTTCACGTAAAAGGAAGCGGGAATGGGCTCGTATCTCAGCGTGTGAATCATAAGATTTCAGGACGTTTTTCTGCCCGTCAGTATACCCGCTTTGCGTTCTCCTTGCAACGCGAAAACAAGCCATGTGCTTATTTATGCCCATATTCAGGCAGAAAAAAGCCTCCCGCTGTTGCCGGCGGGAGGCTCTGTGAAAAAGTGGCTGGGGTTGCTCAGCAGTAGCACATGTCGCTGCGAAGCTTTTCTACCTCAGCGCTTTTGCCGAAGTAGCGCCCCAGTTCAAACCCGAACTCCGGTGCTGCACCGGGACCGCGACCGGTCACGATGTTGCCGTCTGTCACGGCAGGGCAGTCGCAGACCTCTGCCGCAGAGGCAAGCTCCTCCTTGACGGAGGGGTAGCAGGTCACTTTCCGCCCCTTGAGCACCCCGGCGGCTTCCAAGGCTATCGGCGCGGCGCAGATGGCTGCCACAAGCTTGCCTTCCGCGTGCATTTTGCGGACATTGGTGAGAACGGCGGGGGTGTCTCTCAGCGTCCAGGAGGCAGGGCCGCCCGGCAGGATGATGCCGCTGTACTTTTCCGGGTCCACATCCACCAGCAGCATTTCCGCCGCCATGGTGATGCCGTGTGCTCCTTCCACGCTGCGGCCGTTCAGCCCGGCGGTGACCACCGGGATGTCCAGCCGGCGCAGAATGTCGATAGGTGCACTCAGTTCGATTTCCTCGAACCCGGGGGCCATGATGACAAGTACGGGATTCATGATGCGCTGCGGGTATCAGTTTTCCTCCAGAGCGGCCTGTGCTGCGGAGATGCGTGCGGTGGGCACTCGGTAGGGAGAGCAGGAGACGTATGAAAGACCGATTCGGTGGCAGAACTTCACGGAGGCGGGGTCGCCGCCGTGCTCGCCGCAGATGCCGATCTTCATGTCCGGGCGGGTCTGGCGACCCAGCTCCACGCCGATTTGCATGAGCTTGCCGACACCCTTCTGGTCGATACTGGCAAAGACGTTACGCCCAATGATTTCTAAATCCTGATACGTGCCGAGGAAGGCACCGGAGTCATCACGGCTCATGCCGAGGCCGGTCTGGGTGAGGTCATTGGTGCCGAAGGAGAAGAACTCTGCATTCTGGGCAATTTCATCTGCGGTGACGCAGGCGCGGGGAATCTCAATCATGGTGCCTACGCGGTAGGAGACGCGGCGGCCCTTTTCTTCGAATACTTCTTCCGCAACGCGGTCAATGATGGCTTTCTGCAGCTCCAGCTCCTTGTTGAAGGCCACCAGCGGAACCATGATTTCCGGGCGCACTTCAAAGCCTTCCTCTTCCATCACTTCAATGGCGGCTTCAATGATGGCGCGCGCCTGCATTTCCGTGATTTCCGGGTGGTCGATGCCGAGTCGGCAGCCGCGGTGACCGAGCATGGGGTTGAACTCATGCAGCTCAGACACGCGGCGCATAATGAACTCCACGGGCATGTTGAACTTCTTGGAGAGGTCCAGCTGCTGCTCCTTGGTCTGCGGCAGGAATTCGTGCAGGGGCGGGTCCAGCAGGCGGATGGTGGCCGGGCGTCCGGCCAGTGCCTTGAAGATGCCCTTGAAATCACTCTTCTGGAAGGGCAGCAGATTCAGCACGGCCTCACGGCGCTCATCTATGCGCTGGGAGAGAATCATGCGGCGCATGAAGTCGATGCGGTTGCCGTTGAAGAACATGTGCTCCGTGCGGCAGAGACCGATACCCGTGGCGCCGAAGGCAATGGCGGCGGCCGTCTGCTCCGGGGAGTCGGCGTTGGTGCGCACTTTCAGGCGTGCCAAGCGGTCACACCACTCCATCACGCGGGCGAAGTCGCGGTAGGTGCGGCTGTCTTCCGGCTTCATGGTCTTCTTGATGAGTACCTGCACAATTTCAGAGGGAGCGGTGGGCAGCTTGCCGGCATACACCAGGCCCGCCGTGCCGTCCAGAGACAGATAATCGCCTTCGTTATAGACCACACCGCCGATGGTGATGGTGCGCTCCTGGTAGTCGATGGCCATGTCGCTCACGCCGCACACGCACACCTTGCCCATCTGGCGGGCAACCAGTGCCGCGTGGGAGGAAAGACCGCCGCGGGCTGTGAGAATGCCCTCTGCGGCAATCATGCCGCGCAGGTCTTCAGGAGAGGTCTCCAGACGCACCAGCAGCACCTTTTCACCGCGCTTGGTGGCTTCCACGCAGCGCACGGCATTCAGGTAGAAACGGCCGGATGCGGCACCGGGGCCGGCATTCAGGCCCTTGGCAATACGCTTGACACCGCGCAGGGCGCTCTCGTCAAAAATGGGGGCCAGTACCTGGTCCACCTGGTCGGCGGGGATGCGCTTCACGGCAGTTTTCCAGTCGATGAGCCCCTCACGCTCCATATCACAGGCAATGCGGAAAGCGGCGATGCCGGTGCGCTTGCCGTTGCGGGTCTGCAGCATGTATACCTTGCGGTCCTGGATGGTGAACTCAAAGTCCTGCATGTCGCGGAAGTGGTTTTCGAGGGTCTTGCGGATGCTGCAGAGCTCCTCATAGGCGCCGGGCATCACCTCCGCAAGCTTGCTTACCGGCTCAGGGGTGCGGACGCCGGCTACCACGTCTTCGCCCTGGGCATTCATGAGGAATTCACCGTAGAACTCATTTTTGCCGATGGCGGGGTTGCGGGTGAAGGCCACACCGGAGCCGGACTCATTGGAGGTGTTGCCGAACACCATGCACTGCACGTTCACGGCGGTGCCCCAGTCTGCCGGAATGCCGTACTTGGCGCGGTAGGTGATGGCGCGCTCGTTGTTCCAGGAGCCGAACACGGCACCGATGGCACCCTTGAGCTGCTCCCACGGATTAGCCGGGAAATTCTGTCCGGTGCGGCACAGCACCAGTGTCTTGAAACGCTTCACCAGCTCTCGGCTGTCGTCTGCGGTCAGCTCAGAGTCGGAAATGTCGCGGCCGTAGCGCTCAGTCTTCAGGGCGTGGATTTCTGCTTCAAAGGGTTCCATGTCTTCGCCTTCGGACTTCTGCACCCCCATCACCACGTCACCGTACATCTGCACAAAGCGGCGGTAGCAGTCCCAGGCAAAGCGCGGGTTGCTTGTGGCGGCTGCCATGGCTTCCACGGTCTCATCATTCAGACCGAGGTTCAGGATGGTATCCATCATGCCGGGCATGGATTCACGGGCACCGGAGCGTACGGATACCAGCAGAGGCATGGCAGCCGTATCACCGAACTTGCGGCCCACCAGCTCTTCCATGCGGGAAATGCCGTTGCGGACTTCTTCCTCAAGCTCCGCAGGGTAGGTGAGTCCGTTGTCGTAATAGTAGGTGCAGACTTCCGTGGTGATGGTAAATCCGGGGGGCACGGGCAGGCCGATACGTGCCATCTCTGCCAAATTGGCACCCTTACCGCCCAGCAGGGCTTTCATGCTGCCGTTGCCATCGGCGGTGCCGCCGCCGAAATGATATACAATCTTGCTCATAGTAATGCTGTGTATGCTGTTCAGAAAATGATTGAACAGCATACAGCACGGGAGCTTGCTCTGTCAAGCTTCACCTTTGCCACGTCTTCCCTGTCGGCTGCCGCGTTGTGTCATGCAGGGTATAACGTTAATTTTTTAAATAATTTTCAGAGCAGAAACGCCTTAATGGATGATGCGGGGCTCATGCTGAAGCGCCGTGACTGATAAATCTCACTCACAATAATCAACTTAATATCATGAATAAATACTATATCAAAAAGGACGAACAGATTACACCGACTGCTCTGACTGTTGAAGCCATCCACCGCGGGATTATGGAGGGTACTTACACGATGTCGGATTATTTTAAGCCGGAAGTAGGCGGTGATTGGAAGCCTCTTTCCGAGATGTCGTTCAATCTGTCCACTCTGCCGCAGACCTTCATGCAGGAAAAACCGTACAACCGCCTTTTTGAAAGTATCTGCATAGCATGCCTCTGCTGCACGCCTATCGGTATTTATACCATTTACAAGTCTGCACAGGTGAATACTCTCTGGGCTCAGGGGGATTATGACGGCGCTCGCGCGGCTGCCGCGGCTGCCAAGAATTGGAATTACGGCAGCATTTTGGCAGTAGTTATTTTTTACATTATTGCTATGCTGATTAAGATTGGCTCGGAAGCGGCAGCCATGTAAGGTTGCTTTTTACCCCCGTATGCCTGCAAATCCGTTTGCTGCACCGGGGGTTAATATCCTGAGTATCTGAGTCCGGCTTTTGGCAACGGTCAGCCGTTATATTCAAACAGGCTCACCGCGCGCAGACCGCACTTGGGGTGGTCGGATACCTGAAGCTCGCATACGGCTGCGCTCATGCGGGCGGCTGTATCATCATCAATGGTCTGGCTGAGCTTGCAGGCGCTGGTATCGTACTTGAAGAAGGTCTTATTCTCTTTGTAATGCTGCCAAGAGGTGCTGAGCTTTTCACAAAGGTTTTCCGGCAGAGCCAGATAGATGCGGAACTTGCCCTCATCTCCATCCATGCCTCGCCGGCGAACGGTGATTTTGATTTCGTAGAAGGTCTCCCCGGCTTCCGTGGCGTATTGCTCCCGAATCTCACAGCTTTCAACGCCGCGGATGCGGTAGAGAGCGTTCTTGCGGGCTTCGTCACGCATATCGGTAAGGATTTCGCGATCGCCGTCAATAAAGATGAAATCACTCAGCACTATCTCTGCCTTCATGCTGGAAAGTCTACACGTTCTGCAGCGGCTTGTAAAGCGCAATCTGGCAAAAAAATGCAGCGGCGGGGTGTCCGCCGCTGCGATTGTTACAGGTTGTATCAGCAGAAGGTGACGGTGCCGTTCTTCACCTCTGCGCGAATGGTGCTTCCCTCCGGGTAACGGCCTTCCAGGATAGCCATGCTGAGCGGGTCCAGAATATCATGCTGGATGGCACGCTTGAGGGGGCGGGCGCCGTAGACGGGGTCATACCCGTGCTCTGCCACCAGAGCTGCAGCCTCATCACTGAGTTCCAGATTCAGATTGCGTGCGGCAAGGCGTTTGCGCACCCGTTCCAGCTGAATGTAGATGATGCGTTTGAGGTCATCCTGACGGAGGCGGTCAAAGATGATGATTTCATCCACTCGGTTGAGGAATTCCGGGCGGAAATGCCCGCGCAGTGCATCCAGCGCCTTGGTGTTTCTGGCGGCGGCATCCTGCTCATGGAGAATGAACTGGCTGCCGATGTTGCTGGTCATGATGAGGACCGTGTTGGTGAAGTCCACGGTGCGTCCCTGGCCATCCGTCACCCGGCCGTCGTCCAATACCTGAAGCAGGACGTTGAAGACATCCGGGTGCGCTTTCTCAATCTCGTCAAAGAGAACAACGCTGTACGGACGCCGACGGACGGTCTCCGTGAGCTGGCCGCCCTCATCGTAGCCCACGTATCCGGGAGGTGCGCCGATGAGCCGTGAGACGCTGTGTTTTTCCATGTATTCCGACATGTCGATACGGACCATGGCTGATTCGTCGTCAAACAGGAACTCTGCCAGTGCCTTGGCCAGCTCTGTCTTGCCCACGCCGGTGGGCCCCAGGAAGATGAAGGAACCCAGCGGGCGATTCTCATCCTGCAGTCCGGCACGGGAGCGGCGCACGGCATCCGAGACGGCGCGCACAGCTTCTTTCTGTCCGATGAGCCGTTGACCGAGCCGCTCTTCCATGTGCAGAAGTTTTTCTCTCTCACTCTCTGCCAGACGGGCGGCGGGAATGCCGGTCCAGGTGGAGACAACTTTGGCAATATCTGCCTCTGTCACTTCTTCTTTCAGCAGGCCGTCACCGCTGCTCTGTAGGGTGTTGAGAGCTTCTCTTGCCTCTCTGGCTGCTTTTTCCGCAGCCGGAATTTCTCCGTAGAGAATCTGGGAGGCACGGCCCAAGTCTCCCCGCCGCTGAGCCTGCTCGGCCTCCGTGCGCAGGGTGTCAATCTGCTTTTGGGCTTCGCGGGCGCGGGTCACTACATCTTTTTCGCTCTGCCAGCGGGCCAGCATGCCGTCCACTTTTTCTCTGGTGTCTGCCAGCTCGCGGGTGATGTTTTCCAAGCGCTTGCGGGAGGCATCGTCCTTTTCTTTTGCCAGGGCTTGGCGTTCCATTTCCAGCTGCATGGCGCTGCGGTTAAGCTCATCTATTTCTGCCGGCATGGAATCCAGCTCGATTTTGAGTCTGGCAGCGGCTTCGTCTACCAGGTCCACAGCCTTGTCCGGCAGGAAGCGGTCGGTGATATAGCGGTTGCTGAGGGTGGCGGCAGCCACCAGGGCACCATCGGTGATATGGACACCGTGGTGTACCTCATAGCGCTCTTTGAGGCCGCGGAGAATGGCGATGGTGTCTGCCACGTCCGGTTCTGCTACCAAAACCGGTTGGAAGCGGCGCTCCAGCGCAGCGTCTTTTTCAATGTACTTGCGGTACTCATCCAGCGTGGTGGCGCCGATGGTGCGCAGCTCGCCGCGTGCCAACGCCGGCTTGAGCAGGTTGGCCGCATCCATTGAGCTGTCCCCGCCCGCGCCGGCTCCTACCAAGGTGTGCAGCTCATCGATGAACAGGATAATTTCCCCCTCTGATGCGGTCACTTCCTTGATGAATGCTTTCAGGCGTTCCTCAAACTCACCGCGATATTTGGCACCGGCCAGCATGGAGCCGATGTTGAGACTTACCAGCCGCTTGCCTTTCATGCTTTCCGGCACGTCTCCGTTCACGATGCGGCGGGCCAGTCCCTCTGCAATGGCAGTTTTGCCGACTCCGGGCTCACCGATGAGTACCGGGTTGTTTTTTGTGCGGCGTGACAGTATCTGCAGTACGCGGCGGATTTCCGCATCGCGACCGATAACGGGGTCTATCTTGCCGCGGCGGGCGCGCTCGGTCAAATCGGTGCCGTATTTTTCCAGAGTCTGGTACTTCTGCTCCGGGTCCTGATCCGTTACCCGCTGGTTGCCGCGGATGTCACGGAGGGCTTCCAGATAGCCCTTCTTGTTCAGTCCCACGCTCTCCAGCAGCTTGGTCAACTCTGTATCTGCGTCAAAGATGCCCAGCACGAAATGCTCTACGCTCAGGTAGTCATCTTTCATGCTGTTGCGCTGCTGTTCCGCAGCGTTCAGTACTCTGTCCAGCTCCGGCCCGATTCCTACATTGCCCGCTGCGGCTCCCTGTCGGTGCGGTTGCCGAGCCAGCCGATTCTCCAGCTCGCGGCTCAGACGCCCGGCATCTACGCCGGCTTTCTGCAGCACGGCACCAAGCACGCCGCCCTCCTGCCGGACAAGTGCCAGCATTACCTCCGCGGGGTATATCTCCGCGCGTCCTGCGGCTGCTGCCGATTTCTGTGCGGCCTGCAGCCCCTCCATAAACTTTGTAGTAAGGTTGTTGGTCATGCCGTGTTGACGCGTGAGAAGCTGCACTTGTTCAAAAATAATTATGCGAAGTTGTTATTTTTCGGCAATAGTGGGTAAAAGCTTGTCAAACGATGGGGGTTGTGGTACAAGGTGGGGCAGAGTACATGAAATTTTATATTGTTACACCAACATACAATGCGCTGGAGTGGTTGCGGCGCTGCATACGTTCCGTGGCGGATCAGGTGAGTGCAGGCGTGGAGGTACACCACCATGTGCAGGATGGTGGTTCTGCGGACGGGACAAAGGAGTGGCTGGAACACTGGCGTGCAGAGCATGAGGAGGTGCCCGGTTATACGTTCAGCTATGAGAGCGGAAAAGATGCCGGTATGTATGATGCCCTGAACCGAGCCTTAGAAAAATTGCCGGAGACTGCGGAGGTGACGGCACACCTGAACTCAGATGAGCAGTATCTGCCCGGTGCTTTAGCAGGAGTGGTGAGGGCGTACGAGGAAGAACCGTCTTCCGATATGGTGTTGGGGTCTTTCATCATTCAGAATGCGGACGGCAGCTATCATTGCCATCGGCGCCCGGTAAGACCGCATGCCTGGAGCAGTGAGACGTCGTGTGAAATTATCACCTGCAGCTGTTTTCACAAGGTGTCCACCTTCCGGAAACACGGTGTGCGCTTTGATGCCAGTTACAAATCCATAGGTGATTTGGTGTTTTTCAGTAACATCATGAAAACGAACCCCAGGGTATGCGTGCGCCCCGGTTTATGGACTTCTGCGTACGCCATGACCGGCAGCAATCTGGCCTGGACGGACGTGACCGCCGGTGAGTCTAAGCGATATTTTGCCACCTTATCTTGGTTCAGTGTCGGAACTAGAGGCCTTAAACGGAGGTTTGTGAACTTTATTCGACGAATGAAGGACTCCTTTTACAGTCCGCCTCGGGAGCTGTCAGTCTATCTGCGGGATGATGACCGGCGAACGGTGCAGGCGATAGAGCGTCCCACAACCATCTGGAAGATTCCCCAATAGAAAAAACGGCTCAGGCGAGTGTGCCTGAGCCGTTTTTTAGGTGAATGGAAGGGGGGGATTACATGGTCATGCCGCCGTCGCAGACGATAACCTGCCCCGTGATATAACGGGCTTCATCAGAAGCGAGGAAGAGGGCGCAGTTGGCAATATCTTCCGGCTTGCCCAAATCACCCAGCGGGATGCGGGCCAGCATGGCTTCCTTGGCTTTTTCGGGGATGGCATCCGTCATGTCCGTGGAAATGAAGCCGGGAGCAATGGCATTCACCGTCACCTTGCGGCTGGCAATTTCCTGGGCCATGGATTTGGTGAAGCCGATGACACCGGCCTTGGAGGCGGAATAGTTGGCCTGACCCACGTTGCCGGTCATGCCGACAATGGAGCTGAGGTTGATGATGCGGCCGGCGGGGCTCTTCATGAGCGTGCGCTGGAATGCCTTGACAAAGAGGAAGACGCTCTTGAGATTGGTGGTGATGACTGCATCCCAATCACTTTCTTTCATACGCATGAGCAAGCCGTCCTTGGTAATGCCGGCATTGTTCACCAGAATGTCGATAGCGGGATACTCTGCCAGAATTTCCTTCACGCAGGCTTCCACGGCGGCGGCGTCCGCTACGTCACAGGGGAAAGCCTTGCAGCTGCCGGGGTATTCGGCGTTGATGGCATCTGCTGCATTGCCGCAGGATGCGGGATTGCGGGAGATGAGGATGACCTTGGCGCCCTCTGCGGCGAAGCGCTGGGCGATAGATTGACCAATGCCGCGGCCGGCGCCGGTCACAACAGCTGTTTTACCTGCAAGTCTGTTCATAACATTTGCATTCTAGCGAAATGCTAGAGATAAATCAAGGAAATTTGACGGACTTTGTTTTGAAACATACCTATGTTCCTGAGAAATCAATGATGCATGAAACGGTTGCGCCGCACCGGCCGACAGAATGAGCGGCGGGTGCGGCGCAGAAGTGATGGTGATTGGTGCCGTTATCAGAAGTTCCAACGGACGGCGGAGGTGTACTCCCAGCCGTTGTAGCAGTCTGCTCCGTTCTTGCGGGCGGTAGTGTATTCTGCACCAATCATGAGCTTGAGCATGTTCTTATCCTTGGGTGCAAGATAGAAATCTGCACCGAAGTAGAAGGCGTTGATGCTGTCTACCCAGGAGGAAGCCGTGGTGTTGGTGCAGATGTAGCGGTCTGCGGCCAGCTTGCAGGCATTGTCACCGGTCATTCCCGTGTAGCGGAACACCAAATCCACGCGGTCGGTGAGAGAATAGACGGGCTGGAGCTGCAGGCCGATGTTGTTGCCGCCGCCGTTCTGCATTTCACAGTTGCCCACAATGTTGGCGAGGAACAGCCACTTGTCTTTCTTGATTTCATAGCCGACGGAGAGAGCATCTTTGACCCCGATGCCGTAACAGTTAGCACCGGGTGCGGTACCGTTGTCGTAGCTGTTATTGAAATCATGGGCGTACTGCACGGATACCTTGTGATACCCGCTGTCCGTCACATTGAACTTGTGGGAAGCTCCCGCAATGGCGTAGAACTTGTCTTCCCAGCCGAACTCGCCTTTGAGACCGCGACCGTCACGGTAGACATCCCGGTGGCTGTTGCTCTTGGAGGCATTGGCGCGGTCGTTGGCCAGCAGCTGCAGGTAGAAGGTGTCTTCCTTGTTGGGGGCATAGGTGACATCCAGACCCCAGTTGGAGTCCAACGCATACTGGTTACCCACAAAGGAGCGCTCCACGCAGGCGAGAGCAGAGGAGGAGGTGGAGTAATCCGTGGTGAAGAGCGGCTTGAGCTTACCGGCTTTCACGCTGAGTCCCTTTACGGTCTTGATATCCTGTTTTACCCAGATATCAAAGAGGTCCGTGTACGAAAATCCGCGAACGGTGCGACCGTTCTTGAAGGTGTGGCGATACGGCAGACCGCCGATACGGGCCCAGCTGTGGAACTGGGTGCCCGTGTTGAGATCCACATACACACCTACCCAGGAGCGGCGGAATTCATGGTTGAACGGGCTGCCGCCGTCTTTCAGGTGTACGCCGTTGCTGCCGTTCGGCTGGACGGAGGCCATCTGGTACTGCTCCATCCATGCAAAACGCACCTTTGTTACAAAGTTGTCTTTGTTCTCGTAGACGGTCATGCCTTTCTTCCAGCTCTGCAGTTCTGCTGCAGCGGAATCCAGCATGCTTTCTGCCTGCACAGCCCCGCTCATGGCTACTGCTGCAGCCACGAGCGTGCCGAAAATGGACTTGTTCATATTTATCGGAGCTTGGAGTAAAGAGTCTGCTGGTCCAGAATGGGCATGTAATCCTTGTAATCAATACCCATGTCCAGGATGTAGAGCGTGAGAAGGCGCTTCACGACGGTGAGAATCTTCTCCGGCTGCCAAGGCTTTTCAATGTAGTTGTTAATCTGGCCTTCGTTGATGGCATCGATGGTATCGGCATGGGTGGCCTGACCGGTGAGCAACACTTTGCGAGTCTTGGCAAAACGGGAATCGCTTGCTACTTTGCTCAGTAAATCAGTGCCGCTTTCGCCCGGCATGACCTGGTCTGAGATGACGATGGCCACATAATCGCCGTCCTCATCAATCTGGTCCATGAGCTTGAGGCAGTCTGCCACGCCGGAGGCTTCTTCCAGACGGACAAGCGGGGTGAGCGGACGAAGGTCACGCATGACGGAGTCCAGCACTTCCTGCTGGTCATCAACACAGATAATATTAATCGTTTCCATGAATTTTTGTGGTGGGAAGGTTAATGGTGAAGGTGGTCAGTTCATCGGTACTGGTCAGGCCGATGGTGCCGTTGTAGCTGTCGACCAGACGGCGAACAATGGAGAGCCCCAGCCCCAGCCCGAAATCCAGTCCCTGCTTTTTGGTGGTGAAGCTGGGTTGGTAGATTTTTTCGATGTGTTCCTGCGGAATCCTCGGACCGTTGTTGGAGATGGAGACGGTGACATATTCCTGGGGCAGGAGGCTTACCCCCTCTGCGTGGAAGATGCCGGTGGTGACAGAGATGTACGGATTTTCCGTTTTCTCGATAGTGAGGGCATCGTAGGCATTCTGGACGATGTTGGTCCAGATTTGCATGAGCTCGCTCTTGTCTGCCGTGATGGCGGGTATGGGGTTGAGCTCTGTCTTGAGGGTGATATGCTTGAGCTTGTTGTGCAGCAGGTGCAGGGCATCTTTGACAGACTGCACCACATCCACCCCCTCTTCACGGGCAGAGCTGGGGGCTCCCAGCTGTTTCACGGCACGCACAATACCGGTGGCATGGTTGGAAGCCATCTGCATGTCCCGCAGGTCATGCCCCAGCTCCCAGATGCGGTAGTTGCGCTTCACATTCCGCACAAAACGCCAGCTCAGCTTGCGGTATTCATCATCCGTCGGGGCTATATGGGCCAGCACGCGCGCCGCGTCCTGGCTCATGCCGAGGTCACGTTCGTAGTGGCGTACAACGGGGCGTAAATCGCTGGCGGAGAGGAAGTTTGTGTCTTTGTATCCCTTGAGGAAAAGCTGAGCGTTGAGCTTGTCCTGGTCTTCCAGAATAGTGGTGAGTGTCTCTGCCATGAATTCCGTGCGGCGGGAGATGACGCCCACGGCGTTGTTGAGCTCATGTGCAATGCCGGCAGAAAGCTGCCCGAGCAGGGCTGCCATTTCCGAGCGTTGCAGGAGCCGCATGGCTTCCTCACGCTCCGCTGCGCGGCCGAAGATGCGGTCATTACGGGCAGCAAGCTCGTGAATGACTACCGGCAGAAACTGCTGGGCAAAGGGGCCGTATTCATACTGCTCCACGATGGGGGTGGTGTCATCAATATATGCCAGCCGGGTATCCTCAAGCGCATAGAGGGAGGTGCTGCTGCGGAAAGCGCGGGAGAAAAAGCTCTGCACGCAGACGAAGGAGCCCTCATCTGCTCGGAATACCTCATGGCGGCGGCCCTCGCTCTCGGTGGGCATGTGTTCGCTGGGCTGGTTGTCCTCTTCCCGGTAGGAGATGATGGAACCTTTCATGATGCGGTACATGCGGCGGGTGCGCTCTCCCTGGCCAATGAGCATTTCTCCCGCGGCAAGCTCCACGGTGCGCCCCGCATCACTGAAATAGACGCGTTTGAGGCGCTCCAGAGCGCGGTTGATGTTGTCTGAAAGCGGAATCATGGCTCTTTGGCTTGACTTCAACGCATAATCTATCACATTACGGAAGACAAGGCAAGTTTTCTTGCATTCTTCCGCGAATATGCGGAGAAAAAACAGCAAAAAACTTCCCCTGCCGCGTGCGGAACGGGGCAGGGGAAGGATAAATGAAGCTTATGGGGAGCTATCAGGCCAGAGATTTGGCTGTGTTGACGATATTCTCCACATTCATGCCCAGCTCATGCAGCACAACCTCACCGGGGGCGGAGAAGCCGAAGTTATCGATGCTGATGATGGCACCTTGCGGGCCGACGTAGCGGTACCAGAGGTCGCTCTTGCCGGCTTCCACGGAGATGCGGCGCGTGCAGGCGGCGGGCAGAATTTCTTCCTGATACTCCGGAGTCTGCATATTGAAGCGGAACATGGAGGGCATGGAAACCACGCGCACGTCGTCGCCCAGCTGCTGTGCAGCCTGAAGTGCCAAGATTACCTCCGAACCGGAAGCAATGATGATGAGACCGGGTTTTTCCGTCTTTTCCTTCAGCGCAATGTAGGCACCCTTGCGCACGCCCTTGCGGCGTACGTCTGCGGAAATCTCTGCCACGGAGGCAAGGCTGGGCACGTTCTGGCGGGTGAGGATGAGGGCGGTCGGGCCCTGGCGGCGGCGCATGGCGCACATCCAGGCTCCTGCGGTTTCTTCCTCATCTGCCGGGCGGATGACATCCAGATTCGGGATGACGCGCAGGCCGGTGACGGTTTCAACGGGCTGGTGGGTGGGGCCGTCTTCACCCACGGCAACGGAGTCGTGGGTCAGGACATAGGTGACGGGCAGGTGGCTGAGGGCTGCCACGCGGATGGCGGCGCGCATATAGTCCACGAACACGCAGAACGTACCGGCGGAAACGCGGAAGAGACCATCATAGGCAATGCCGTTGCAGATGGCGCCCATGGCGTGCTCACGGATACCGAACCAGAAGTTGCGGCCGGCGTAGTTGTCTGCGGAGAAGTCGCCCGCACCCTCCAGATAGTTCTTGTTGGAGGAGAAGAGGTCTGCACTGGTGGAAAGCAGGCCGGGGCAGGCGGCGCCGATGGCGTTTTGAACCACGGAACCGGAGGCGCGGGTGGCCAGCTTGGCTCCGGGGGCAAACTCGGGAATCATGTCCCCGCTCTTGCAGCAGCAGAGACCGTTCTCTGCCAAATCAATGCCGGCATCCAGCTCTGCAGCCTTGTCCGGGTTGGCTGCACGCCATGCCTCGTAGGTGGCTGTCCATTCAGCGTAAGAAGCTTCGCGGGCAGCTTTCACCTCTGCCATGTAGGCGCGCACCTCGTCAGAGACGTAGTACTGCACATCCGTGGGCAGACCCCAGTTGGCATGGGCTTCTGCCCACAGCTTGGCGCCGCCTTCGCCGTGGCCCTTGGTGGTGCCTTCAAAGCCGGGTACGCCCTTGGCAATGATGGTTTTGGCGATGATGAGTTTCGGGCGGCCGTTTTTCTCCAGACTGCACACGCGCAGGGTGCTGTCTACGGCGGCCATATCATTGCCGTCGATGGTGAAGGTATCCCAACCCTGAGCGGTGAAGCAGGCGGCGATGTCGTCTACCTGGGTCTTCTCGATGGGAGCGTCCAGCGTGATGCCGTTGGCATCGTAAATGAGAATGAGGTTATCCAGCTTGAGTGTGCCGGCAATGGCGGCAGCCTCACGGCAGATGCCTTCCTGAATGCAGCCGTCACCTGCCAGACAGTAGATGTTCTGGGTGAAAATCTCGTGCTCCGGGGTGTTGTAGCGGGCGGCAGCGTGCTTGGCGGAGATAGCAAAGCCGACGGCGTTGGCCACACCCTGACCCAGCGGACCGGTGGTGCATTCCACACCGGGGCAGCACTTGTATTCCGGATGACCGGGGGTGATGGAGCCCTTGGCGCGGAAAGCTTTCACATCATCCATAGTTACACCGAAGCCGCTCAGATGCAGCCAGGCATACAGGAACATGGAGCCATGACCGCCGGAGAGGATGAAGCGGTCGCGATTAATCCAACGCGGCTCAGAGGGGTTGATGTTGAGGAGGTCGCCGTAGAGCACGGCGCCGATTTCTGCGCATCCCAGAGGCAGTCCCATGTGACCGGAAGCTTTGTCGAAGATGGCATCGATTGCAAGTCCGCGGGCCTGGTTGGCTGCTTTCTGTAAAATTTCGGTGTTCATGCTGGTGGCATTATACCAGATAGAGTGCTGTATTGTAAAGCAAAATGCCTGTAATATCGGGCATTTCAGGGGAAAAAGCACCCCGGCTGCGCCTTGGCGGGCAGTCGGGGTGCGAAAATGTGGACAGGTCTGCGGAATCAATCCTTCTTTTTGCTTTTTTTCGGCTTCGGTGCGGCGAAGACCTGAATTTCTGCTGCAGAGACGCCCTTGCCCTCTACGGAGCGTGTGCCGGTGAAACGGATGTAGCGGGCTTTTTTGGCTTTGAACTGCTCTGTGAGCTCAATAGGGTTAGCTCTCAGGTTGGAGAACTCACCCTCTGCCACTTTGGTCCATTTGTCGCCGTTGAGACTCACTTCACAGATGAAGCGGTCGGTCATGTCCTTCACGCTGCCGTCCTGTCTGGGCAGGTAGGAGAAGGCGTTGATGTAGTGCGGTTCCTGCATGTCGATGGTGAGAGATGCGGGGGCCTTGGCTGCCTTCCAGATGGTGGTGGGGTCGCCGTCGATGGCTTCCTTGCCGGTGCCGTCACAGCTCCAGTTACTGCGGTCGATTCCGCACAGAAGGGATGCCACGGAGGAGACGTTGCCCTCTGCGTCTGCATAGACGGCCTTGACCGGGTGAAGCGGGGCTTTTGCCAATGTGGCATCGCCCGTATACACCGGGGAATTCAGACCGGGATTGCTGCCGTCTGTGGTGTAGTGGATGGTCAGCCCCTCCTGTTGAGATATGATGAGTTTGTTGCCCTCTCGGGAGATTTCCGGCTTGGGCATTTGGACGGGCATGCGCAGCAGGGAAAGCTCGCTGATGCAGGGGCAGGCGCGGGAGCCGGTGATGGTGAGCCGTACGGCATCTGCCGTGACCGGTGCCTCCAGTTTTCTCATGACTTGGTGGCCGATGGTCTGCCCGGCGTCATCTATCACCTGCCAGTTGCCGTTTACCCGGGCTTCCAGTTTGAATCCGGTGACGCGCTGGCCGAGTCGAATCTGCTCGCGGAGTCGCACCACGTCAAAGGTGGTAGGCTTCTTCAGCGAGATTTCCAGACTGCCCGTGGTTGTGCCGTCATTCGGGCACCAGTAGCTTTCAATATCGCCGTCCGTGAGCCGGTCTGCGCCGAACTGTGGGTCGTTGCCGCGGACTTCGGATGCAGAGGCATCTGCTCCCCGTGCATAGTCCGTAGCCAGAAGACGTCTGCGGTTTTCACCGAAAGCGAGCAGGCTTTCTACGTCTGCCGGGTCAAGTTTTCCGTCTCGGTTGGGGGCCACATTGAGAATGAGGTTGGCACCGCGGCCCACGCTGTCTAGGTACACCTGCATCAGGTGTTCCGGGCTCTTGACTCTGGTTTCCTGTCCGGGATGCCAGAACCAGCCGGCATGGTTGATAGGGGTGTCTCCTTCCAGAGAAATCCATTTTTCTTTCGGGGTGTCTTTGTTGACAAGATTCCAGCAGGGGTATTTCACGTGTCCCTTTTCCGAACCGCCCCAGGTGACATCTCCGCGTTGGGCGGCACCCCAGATGATGCAGTCCGGCTGCAGACGGCGAATAAGCTTGACCACGCGGGCAAAATCATAGTAATCATCTGCCTTGCCGATGTTGCGTGACTCACGCGCACCGCCGTAGAAACCATCGCCGCCGTTGGCACCGTCAAACCAGATTTCAAAAATGGGGCCGTAATTGGTAAGTAATTCTGTAATCTGTTTGTAGTAAACGTTCAGGTAGCCTTTTTTGCCGTATTCTGCGCAGTTGCGGTCCCAAGGGGAGAGGTAGGTGCCGAACTTGATGTCGTATTTTTTGCAGGCAGAGGCAAACTCTTTCACCACGTCTCCCTTGCCGTTTTTCCAAGGGGATTGGGTGATATTGTGCTTGGTGGATTTGGTGGGCCAGGCGCACCAACCGTCGTGGTGCTTGGCGGTGTAAATCATGCCGGTCATACCCGCATCACGGAAGGTGCGGATGATGGGGTCTGCATCAAATTGGGTCGGGTTGAACAGTTTCGGGCTTTCGTCTCCGTAGCCCCATTCTTTGTTGGTGTAGGTATTGAGGCTGAAGTGGACAAAGGCATACCACTCCATTCGTAACCAGTTGACCTGTTGGTCGGTGGGGGTGGCACCACAGGGGGGCGGCGGAGCGGCGGCAATGGTGGTCTGGCTGCAAAGTGCTGCCAGCATGGCCAAGGGCATGAGGAGTTTCTTCATGGCTGGTCGTTATCTGGGAATTTTACAGTGAGCCGCAATTCCACGCAGCTCTCACTTATCGCGCCTTATAGCATATTGCCCGCGGCAGGTCAAGCTGGGATTTCGGGCGGTTCACTTTTTCCCGCTTTGCATCGCCAGCTGGTAGCAGAGGGGGAAATCCGGCGAGCCGTTGGAAAGCTCCGGAATGGCGGAGACGGGGACGATGCGCTCCGGGCACCACAGGGCGGGGAAGCCTTCGTTCATGATGCCGTAGCGCAGGGTGATAAGATCATGCGGGTGTGAGATTTTGTGCACCGTGGAGAGCAGGATGAGCAGCTCACCGCGTACCGGGTCATTGATGCCGACCACGGCAATTTTGCGGGCCGGGGATTCCGGAGTGGCCGGTTTGAGCTTGAGAACGCGGGAGAGAAGGTTCTCCACAAGTTCATGAGACACCATTTCACCGCCGATTTTGGAGAAGCGGTTGCGCCTGCCGAGAATTGTCAGCAGCCCGTCTGCTTCCAGCTTGCCGATATCCCCTGTGCAGAACCAAGTGCCGCGGGTGCGCTGATTGGTGGTTTCCTCATCATCCAGATAGTTTTTCAGTACGGCCGGCCCTTTCAGCCAGACCATGCCGGGAGCTCCCAGCGGTTGAATCTGGTCCTCTCTGGTAGGATCCATGATACGTACGGCCATGCCGGGCATGGGGGTACCCACGGTGCCTCCTTTGGAAGAGGGAATGAGCTGTTCTCCTTCCAGTGGTGTGGGCGGCGGCAGGTTGACGGAGGTGAGCGGTGCTGCTTCTGTGAGTCCGTATCCTTCCAGGAGGTTGAGCCTGAAACGCTGGCGGGCTTCTGTTGCAAGCTCCGGCGGTAGTTTTTCTCCGCAGGTGATGAAGTAGTCCACACTTTCAAACACCTCCGGTGTGGCCAGATGGAATAGGTGGCGCACCTGCCGGGGGGTGGCCAGAGTGAGCCTTACTCGGTACTGCTGTATCAGCTCGCAGAGTCGCCGCGCGGCAGTGTCGCTCGGGTAGGTCACCATGTCATAGCCGTATACCAGCGGCATGAGCATGCCGATGATGAGACCGGCAGGGTGGAACCCCGGCAGCGCAGACAGGAAACAATCTCCGGTCTGTAAATCAATCCGGCTTTGGGTGGAGACAAGGTTGGCTACTAGCATGCGGTGGGAAATCGGCACGCCCATCGGGGTGCCCGTGGTGCCGCTGGTAAACAGCAGGGTGGCTTCCGCATCCGGAGTAGGTGTATCTGCCAGTTTGAGTCGGTGGGCAATTTTCTCCGGCGTGAGCATCCGCAGGAACATGCGCCAGAATGCCAGCCGCCCGCCGTTCATATCTGCCAGCTCCTGCTCGATGAAAATCAGGTCACGCGTGCGCGGCCAGGGGAAATTCTGCAACTTGGTCACAAAGCGCTCCTCTGTGATGAAGCGTGTGATGCCGGATTTTTTCGTGATGCTTCGGAAGCGTTCCTCCGGGAGTGTGTAGTTGATGTTGACCGGTGAAATGCCGGCGAGGAAGCAGGCCACGTTGGCAATGGTGGATAACTTGCCCGGCGGCAGAATGATGCCCAGCCTGCGGTGGCTGGTGTGGCGGCGCAACAGACGCGCCATCCGGAAGGCGTACACCAGCAGATCCTGATGCGTCATGTCGGAATTGTCAATGCCGTCGTGAATGCGGGCCTCCGGGTGGGCCTTGAGGGCACAGATGAGCAGGTGGGAAAGAGACGCGGTTTCCGACATGCTGTGGTGATACAGCAGCTCGGCAGAGGTTTCCATCCATGAGCTGTACACGCGTGCGCTCTGAGCGGCACCGGGCTTGATGGCCGGGAGTATCCGCAGGTGGATGGGTGCTGTGGGGGCTGTGGTGGTAATGGTGTCTTCCGGTCCGTCGTTGAACATGCCGCAGAAAACCGGCAGAACCGGTATGGGGGCCGTGTCAAAGAAGGTGAGCAGGGCGGAAGGATAATCGCAAATGCCGGAGCGGAGCTGCGCCGGCCGCCCCGGAAGGAGCACCAGGTGCCGCCCCTGTTCGGCAAAGGGGCGCAGACGGGTGACCACGTCCGATTGCTTCTGCTGACGGACGGAAAAAATGCATCCTGCGGCGCGGGTCTGCTGCAGGTGCTGCATGATGTTGGGCTCCGGCTGCAGGCTCTGTTCCACCAGCCAGGCCACGCGGTCAGGGCCTCCCAGCTGTTTCTCCAGCTCCTGCATGATGGCGAGATTCACGCGGTTGGGCAGCACCAGCACCGGCTGCTCCGGGATATTGCCTGCTCCCTCTGTCACAATCTCACTCATAGCCATCACGGGGATACTATTTACCACGCGCGCGGGGCTGTGTCAAGCCTGCGGCGCGCGGCTGCCGGGGATATGCAGACGCTCAATGTACTTGGCTATCATGTCTACCTCAATATCCACGATGCTGCCGGGGACATAGGTGTGCATGACGGTGCGCTGCCAGGTGTGGGGGGTAATCCAGAACTCCAGCACATCTTCTTCCGGAATGGAGGCGATGGTGAGGGAGACGCCGTCTATGGCGATGCTGCCCTTGTCGATGGTGTAGCGCATGTAGTCGCGGGGGATGCGAATGCGTACCATGTGGTCCTGTCCCACCGGGGTGATGGAAACAACGCTGCCCGTGCAGTCCACATGCCCCATCACAAAGTGTCCGCCGAATCGTCCGCTGCCGCCCATAGCCCGCTCCAGATTGCAGAGAGAGCCGGTGCGGAGCTGCCCCAGTGAAGTGACCTTCATGGTCTGGGTGAGGAGGTCAAACTCTACTCGGTTCCCGCCGGGCAGTTTATCTACGGTAAGACAGCAGCCATTCACGGCCACGGAGTCTCCAAGAGCCAGCTCTGCGGCAAACGGTATTTCGATGGCGCACCGTGCGCCTGTCTCAACGGGCTGCAGTTCCAGTACCCGTCCCGTGCATTCCACTAATCCGGTAAACATGGGTGTCTCTTATCAGCGGATGAAGTTGAAGATGAGGAAGATGAGCACCGTGGGGCCCACTGCCCAAAGGAAGAGCTTCAGGGCGCTGATGCCCTTGAAGTACTTGCCCAGAATGGCCTGACCCGCCGGGTTGGGGGCATTGGCAATCACGGTGAGACCGCCGCCGGTAACGGCACCTGCCACGATGGCGTAGCGGATTTCCTCCGGCAGGTTGGGCACCGTGCTGGAGAGGAAAGTGACGGAGGCGTTGTCGTTGAACGCGGTCAGTACGCTGGCCAGTGCCATGGTAGTGGCGGCACCCAGTTCAGACAGCGCCTGCAGTACGGGCTGCATCCACCAACCCTGACAGCCGCCCAGAATCAGTAGGCCTGCCAGGAAGAAGGCCACCAGCAGAGGTACTTTGATGGAGAAGGCGTTCTGGTACTGCGGTGTGGCCATGGTGAAGCCCAGGAAGAACAGGAAACCGCCGATGAAGATGGCCGGATGGTGGGCGAAGTAAACGGTCCAGGCCAGGAACAGGATGGAAACGCAGTAGACCCATACCGGAATTACGTCCTGACGGTCTTCCCAGGTGGTGGGCACGGCGCCGTCAAAGGCACTGTTGGCGCGCTGTACCTCTTCCAGTTGCTTGAACTCCTTGCGGAACAGCAGGAAATAGGCCACGTTGGAAATGATGATGCCCAATACGGCTTTCCATCCGAATGCCGTGAACATGTGCGCCATGTCCCAGTTCCATTTGCCGGCCACCATCACGATGGGCGGTGCGGCAAAGTGGGTCAGCGTGCCGCCCACGGAGACGTTCACGAAGAGCAGGGCTATGGTGGCATAGCGCAGGTTCATGCTGGGCTTGAGCTGGTAGAATTTCTTGGACAGCAGGATGGCGGCCAGGGTCATGGCGGCCGGTTCCGTGATGAAGGAGCCCAGCAGCGGGGCAATGCACAGAACGGACAGCCACCAGGCGGCCGGGGTTCCCTTGCCGATGGAGGCGCCGAACTTCAGCGTGTTTTCTGCCAGACGATAGATGGGGCGAGAGGATGCCACCACCATGACCACGGCCACGAACAACGGTTCGGTGAAGCTGGTGTCGCGGTCAATGTAGAGGAGAAAATCCTCCATGGAGTAATAGTGGTTGCAGATGAAGGCAAAGGGAATAATCCACAGGCCGAACACCACTTCTACCTCACCCAGGAAGTGGCAGAGCGTGGAGGTAAAGGAGACGGGCATGCGCTGCTCCGGGTGCAGAATACGGAATTTTTCCTCCTTGAGCTTCTGGCGGTGAGCCTGCTCCAGATGGTGGGCCAGCTGTTGGAACTTGGGTGCAACAAAGGTGTGCAGAATGGCCATCAGGAAGATGAGTGTAGCGGCCAGATTGAACGGGTCAACATCCACACGGTGTTTCAGCTTATCCCAGAGCCCCATGCCTTTTTCCGCAGGGGCATACACCTTCAGCGGTATCGGGAAACGGCTGTACTGAGGGTTGCTGTTGGTGTAGTGGTGCGTCCATGCCGGGAAAGGACCGTCCGGGTTGATGTTGTAGGTCACTTCTCCGCAGTCAGGGCAGGGCCACAGGTTCATCGGCGGGCGGAAGCCGGTTTTCATGCGGGCGTGCTCCAGCACGCTGTGGCCATCGTAGGCGTGGTGGGCAGCCTGCAGGTATTCCTGCATACCCTGCACGCTGGTGGCGCCGGAGGCGTTCATCAGGGCTGTACGGGTCTTCTCCGGAAGCTTCAGCGCATCAATCAGCTGCTCTTTTTTGCGGGCATCCTGCTCAATTGTTTCGAGTGACAGGGGCGTAGCCTGCTCCGGGGCGTTTGTCGCCGGTGCTGCAGCGGCTTCCGCAGATATGGTGTCGACCGGTGCCGGAAGCCGGGACTCCGTCTGCGCAGATGCAATGCAAAAGAGTCCGATAGTGCCGATGAAAACTGATTTAAGGAGTGTTCCGAACATGGTACTGAGATGATACCGGCACATATTACCACATTTACACTGCCTTTGGCGAGTTCAAAATAACGACATTTTTCTGCCTGTTTGCGGAATGCGTCCCGGAGGGTGTTTTTCTGCTTGATTTCAGGTGTTTTGCCTGTTAATATCACCGGGTAAGTTAATGTTATGAAATTTCTTGCTATTTTTGCCTGCTGTGCTGCCATGTTGGCAGCTATGCCGCTGTGTGCTCAGAGCAGCCGCGGTGCTTCCGCTGCCTCTGCTTCCTCTGCTGAGCAAAGTGCCCCCAAATCCGGCGTGCGGTTCGTGATTTGCTCCCCCACCGGAGAATCCCTTCCTTCTCCTCTGTACTGCAAGGAGGGTAAGGGATTCCGTGAGATTAAAATCAGCCCCCGTACGCCCAGCCGCCGGGTTCGCCCCACGGGCGGTGTCGTAGAGTTCTGGGATAAGGATCCTTCTGAAGCTGCCGCTGATGAGAAGGGGAAGAAGGCTCTCTCCGCAGCTTCCAAAAAGCTGCCGGATCCCGTATTCACCGTTAAGGTGCCGGAAGGTGCCGGCGGTAAGATGCTTTGCATCGTGGTGCCCTCCAAGAGCTTTTCCAAGGTGCAGACCTACTTCCTGAGTGAGGGCGGTGCTGCCGGTAACCTGTACAAGGTGCCCAGCAAAGGGTTGCACGTTATCAACTTCTCTTCCTTCCCGCTCAAGATGGTTACTTCTGAAAAGGGGGATTTCTCTGATCCCGTAGAGAATGCCATTGGCGTATTCCGCCGTGATGAGGGTATCAGCAGCAAGAATTCCTGGTCCTACACGGAAGGTGCGGATAAGGACGGTGAGGGCAAGCCCAAGCGTGTGGCCTTTGTGCTCATGTACAAGGATAAGTCAAATCCGGAGTTCAAGCGTTTCAAGGCTTCGCAGTTCGTGGTTTCCGGACGGCAGGCGCAGATTAACCTGGTGGTGAAGGACCCGGGGCGTGATATGCCCAAGCTGCTGCCCATTCAGCTGATGGAAGATAAGTAAACTTCCGGTTTCTTTCTGCGTTGGAGTCATTTAACTGCTGTTTTCATTATGCCCCATTCCAAACATGCAGATGATGCCGTTGCGGCCCGTATAGCACGTATCGGTGATCAATTTGCCATCAGCGGTGATTTCCTGTACGGTGAGGAGCTGTGCAACGGTCACATCAACACCACATACCGCGCCTGTTACCGCACGGAAGAAGGCACGGAGGAACGCTATATTCTCCAGCGAATCAATGATTACGTGTTCAAGGATCCGGCGCAGGTGATGCGCAATGTGGAGAAGGTGACCCGCCATATCACTTGGAAGCTTCTTCGCCGGCGCGGCCGCTGCAGCGCGGGTCAGATTCTCACCCTGTATCCTGCCCGCGGCGGGCGCAACTACATTGTGCTGCCGGAGGAGGGCGGTATGTGGCGCTGCTACAACAACATTGAGGGTACCCACACCTATGATGTGGTGGAAAATACCCGCCAGGCTTACCAGGCAGGTTTCGCTTTCGGTTCTTTCCAGGAGCTGGTCAGTGATATGAACCCGGAGGATATCAAGGAATCCATCCCGGATTTCCACAATACCGCCAAGCGATATGAGCAGCTGCTCAGAAGCGCGGCGGCAGATGTGAAAGGCAGGGCTGCCGAGTGTGCCGCTGAGCTTGAACTGCTGGCCGGCTGGGCAGACCGCTACAGTAAGCTCACGGATATGCAGGCACGCGGGGAGCTTCCCACCCGCATCACGCACAATGATACCAAAATCAACAACGTGATGTTGGATGAGGAGTCTGACCAGGCTGTCTGCGTGATTGACTTGGATACGGTCATGCCCGGGCTGTCCCTCTATGATTTCGGCGATATGGTGCGCACGGCCACCTGCGAGGCAGAGGAGGATGAAAAAGACCTCTCCAAGGTGAAGCTGGAGATGCCTTTCTTTGAGTCTCTGGTGGAGGGGTATCTGGATGCCGCCAATGAGTTCCTGACCCCGGCAGAGATAGATAATCTGTCTTTTGCCGGTTGGCTTATTACAGCGGAAATCGGCATTCGCTTCCTGACGGACTATCTGGATGGTGATCTCTATTTCCGCACGGAGTACCCGGAGCATAATCTGGTGCGTGCCCGCAACCAGCTGAAGCTGGCACAGAGCATTGATGAAAAGCTGCCGCGCATGCAGCGCTATGTGCGGCGTCTGCTCAAATCATACAGAACTCAGTATAAGCAGCCGCGATGAATGGGGGAATGTTCAGCCGTGTGGCGTCACTTGCGGCTCTGTTGTTGTTCGGAGCGGCTGTGGCAGCGGCTGAGCCTGTGCCCCATTCCGCGCTTGCGGAAAAGATTCAGCCCGTTCAGTCACTGGACGGGCATCTTGCATTCCGGACGGAAAATTGTCTGGTCATGGTGTTTCAGGCCGGCGGCGGCAGTGTGCTGCTGGTGGTGCCGGAAAGCCCGGAGATGTCCATCCGTGTTTCCCGTGTGTGTACGCGGCTGACGGAGCTGCTGTTTCCGGAGAAGAAATCACAGCCGGAATCCATTTCTGCCGGAGACGCCCGTTTGGTTCTTCCCCGTGCGGTGAAAGAGAAACTGCTGAAACAGGGATGTTTGGAGGGCTCCGGGGTGCAGGCTCTGGTGCATTTGGTAGTTAATAGCTCTTTCTGCTCGCTGACGATGAATGAGCGTGGCCGTGCGGAACTGCGGCGGGAGGATGAGGATGAACCGGCCCTGCGCTTTTTCCCTGCTGCCCGTAAGCTGCCCTACATAGAGGTAAGTGAGCTGCCGGACGGCCGCCGAGGGGCGGAGGAGATTGCCGAAGCCCTGGGGTATGGGGAGGATGCCTCCCGTGCCACGCGCGAGCGCCTTTCCCGCAATTTGAAGTGCCGTGTCCTTTATTATAATTCAGACGATGAAGCGTTGATGGCAGAGATTCGCGGGCGGGTGTATGTGGGTCAGCGGGATGCTGTCCGCGAGCTGTTGGATAAGAAAGGAAGCATACGTTCCCGGTTGCGTTTCCCGGAGCAGGCAGCTGTCTTGCCCAAGCGGGCGGAGCCTCCGCCTCCCCCCATGCCCGGGGCGGATGAGGCCTTGTCTGCCTATCTTCGCTACCTGAAGGAACTGTAAAAAAACAGCAGGCGCAACCCCCGTGAGCGGGAATTGCGCCTGTCGTGTCAAATGGATTCGGCGGATTAGGCCTCGCCCTTCAGAATGCTCAGGCGGGCATCATCCAGCTGCTCCCACGGCAGCTCATCCTTGGCAAAATGACCGTAGTTGGTGGAGGCGCGGAAGATGGGGCGGCGCAGGCCCAGCACGCTTTCCATGTCTGCCGGTTTGAAGGAGAATGCCTTCTTGATGCGCTCAATGATAAGCTCATCATCTACCGTGGCGGTGCCGTAGGTTTCCACGTCAATCATGATGGAGACGGGGCTGGCCTTGCCGATGGCGTAGGCCACCTGCAGCTCACAGCGGTCTGCCAGACCGGCGGCCACAACGTGTTTGGCAACCCAGCGGCACATGTAGGCGCCGGAGCGGTCCACCTTGCTGCAGTCTTTGCCGGAGAATGCACCGCCGCCGTGGCGCCCCATGCCGCCGTAGGTGTCCACAATAATCTTGCGGCCGGTGAGACCGGAGTCTCCGTGAGGGCCGCCCACCACAAAGCGACCGGTGGGATTGATAAAGTATTCTGTCTCCGGGGTAATCAGCTCCGCGGGCAGAACATCGATAATCAGCTGTCGGCAGTAGGTGCGGATGGTGTCGATGTCCACGTCCTCCGTGTGCTGCGTGCTGAGCACCACGTTGAGAATGCGTGCGGGTTTCCCGTTCTCGCCGTATTCCACGGCCACCTGGCTCTTGCTGTCCGGGCGCAGCCAGGCCACTTCACCTGCATGGCGGCGGCGGGCCAGCTCGCGCATGATGCGGTGGGAGAACATGATGGGGGCCGGCATCAGCTCCGGGGTTTCATTGGAGGCGTAGCCGAACATGATGCCTTGGTCACCGGCACCCTGCTCACTGCCGTCCTTGCCCTCTGCGGCGCGGGCATCCACGCCCTGTGCAATATCCGGGCTCTGGGTGGAGAGGTAGTTGACCACATGCAGGGTCTCTGCGTTGAATACGTCGTCATCTGCAGCGGTGCGGTAGCCGATTTCGTTTACCGTGTCGCGCACAATCTTTTCGTAATCCAGCACGGCCTTGGTTGTAATCTCGCCGGCCAGCACCACATGGTTGTCTTTCACCAGGGTTTCGCAGGCCACGCGGCTGGACGGGTCCTGAGCCAGGCAGGCGTCCACGACGGAGTCCGAGATGAGGTCGGCAACTTTATCGGGGTGCCCTTCGCCCACGGATTCGGAGGTGAATATGTGCAGGTGTTTCATAATGTGATAATGTGGTTGTTATTCGTATTTAGAAAAGGAAAAACGCTTCAGACCGCTGGGCAGGATGAAGCCGGGCTTGCCGAACTCCGCCATGACGGAGGTGGCAATGAGTGCCGTTTTGTTGGAGATTTCCGGGTCATCATTCCGGAGGCAGTGCAGGATATCCCACAGCAAGGTCATTTCATTGCGGAACTGGCTGCTGCGGATGACGAAGCGGCGGATGCCCGAGTCGTGCAGGGTCTGTGCTTCCGTGCGGGTGAGGTTGCAGCGCTCTTTCTGCAACAGGCGGTCATGGTTGATTTGCTGGCAGCCTGCGCGGGTCAGAAGTGCGCTGCGCTGCGTCATCAAATCGGTGTTATAGGGGGCAAGCCGCATCTGTGCCAGCAGTCGCAGGTGCTCACGCCGCACCGGGCAGGTGCGCAGACAGGAATCATTCATCACGGCTTCAAACTTCTCCGGCTGTTCCAGCGCGCGGAAGATGGCCGGACGTGTGGCATCCGTGGGGTGCAGCTGTACGCGGTCATAGATTCCGGCCAGTTTATTGTACAGCGCCGGGGTGCGTTTACCCATTTCGGCGGTCAGGCGGTTATCATGGCAGTAGACAGGCAGTTTCGGGCAGATGGCGCGCACGCGAACTGCCATTTTATCCGATGCCACGCATACGGCATTTTTCCGGATGCGGTCGCGGTTGTATAGCTCTGTGAGCAGCAGGGTGACGTAAGAATCCTCCAGCAACTCATCCGGCAGGAAAGGATTGTCAAATACCAACACAACCCCGAGCCCCATCCGGGCATACGCTTCCAGGGCCCCGGTGTAATCTGCCAGCGCTGCGGGTCGTCTCTGGGCCACCCAGTCCAGAGACCAGGAGCAGGGCATTACACCCGCCACGTGGGTAATGGGAAAGAGTTTGCCGATTTGCAGTAGCGTGTTCAGAACTGTCTGCAGGGAGTTGTCGAAACGGAAAGCTCCGCCGACTGTCCAGCTGGCTTGCGTCAGGTAGTCGCCGCGCAGGCTGTTGAGGTCTGTTGCCGATGTGGATTCCGTATTCATGCCTGTGGGGGTGCGGTGAGAGATTCCCAGAACATCTGGCCGACAAAGTGCATGGCGTTTTCATCTGCTGCATCATTTCTGAGTGCCAGACGCAGCAAATCAAAAAGGATGGAGGAGGCGTTGTTGTGCCCGCGCCCTTGCAGCTTGAAATGCCGGAACCCCATTTCCCGCAGTCGGGCTATCTCCGGGGTGTTCAGGCACAGTACGCTGCGTTTCGGGTCGGTCAGCAGGGTGATTAAATCCTGACAGCCGTTGGTGGACTGGCGTTTTTCGAACTCCGAGTTGTCGTAACTCAGGAAGTTGAAGGCACTTTCCGAAAGTGTTTTGTAATGGAAGGCTCTCAGCGGGCAGTTGCGGATGCAGTATTCATTCACCAGCAGAATGTGCCTCTCCTTATCCTCTATCTTCTCCAGTAAGTCGTAGTTCAGTACATCATCCGGGTGCACCATCACTTCATCATACTCTTCCGCCAGCTTTTTGTAGACGTCTATTTTTCCCTTGCCGCCTCCGTTGGTGATTTTCAGGATGGAGGAAACCAGTTTCAGGGCAGGGTACTCACGGCGGATATGCTGCCGCAGTACATCGGATGCGGCAATGACGGCGTTGCGCCCGGTGGGGTTGTGCCGGGTCATGAAGGTGCACATGGCATTGCCGAGCCGCTCCTTCATGTGGCGTTCCTCCAGATAGAGATTGGTGAAGGTGGCATAGACGGCGATGTTGCGCTTTTCATATTCCAACCCGGCCGTGCGGATTTCTTCTGCTGAGCGGATGAGCTGGGTGAGCACGCGTCCGCTGTTCCATTCACAGAGCGGCGCTCCGTGAACGATGTGGAACGGTTCGAATCCCAAGGCCGCACGGCAGTAGTCAAAGAATGCCACCAGCTCGCAGTCGTTGACGAATGCTCCGGAGACATCCCACACGGCATCTGGCCAGAGTGGATTCAAATATGGATTGGTCGGTTGCATGCAGCCGCCGTAGTTTAGCAGTTATTTGCGCCGGGTTCAAGCGCGAATTCCTACACGCGCAAATTTAGCGCGCGTAGGGAGGGGGATGATTTGAGCTTGACAGGTAAACTTTTGCGTGCCAGAATCCCTCTCCAAATGTGTATGAAAATGTTCCGGATTCTGAAGATAGTGCTGTTTTTGCTGCTGTTGTTGATTTCGGCGGTATATCTGGTGCGGTTGAGCATTTTTCCCGGCTTTTTTGCTCATCTGCCGGATGATGATTACTGCTGTGAGCAACAAAAAACGGAGTTCATGGCACCGGATGGTGTCGTTTTGCGGGGGTGGTTTTTTAATCGCGGTCAGGGGACCCCCCTGGTAGCCGTGTACACGGGAAACAACATGAATGTGGGCGGCATGCTGCTGTTGGCGCAGACGGATGAGAGCCGCTCCTATCTTCTGCTCAATTACCGGGGCTATGGCGACAGTGAGGGTGTCCCGTCGGAGAAGTGTTTGGTGCAGGATGCCCGCTACTGCATCAGTGCGGCTCGCAGCCGCATCGGCGGTGAACCGGTGCCGTTGCACATCATCGGCTACAGTATCGGTTCCGGGGTGGCCACACAGGTGGCTGCGGCGGAATCTCCCGCCACGCTCACGCTCATCTGCCCTTTTGACAGCATAACGGAGGTAGCCTGTGATTTTGTGCCGCTGCTGCCGCGTCTTCTGCTGCCGGATACCTTTGTGTCCGTGCGTTATGCTCCGCAAATCAACTGCCCGGTCACGGTGCTGCGGGCAGAGCGAGATACACTGGTGAAACCGCCGCATACTGCGGCGCTCATACGGGCCTTTCCCCGTCCTCCTGCGGAATTTGTGCTCTCTGCTGACCACAATACCATTTTCCATTGTCCGAATTTTATTCCGCTGCTGCTTCAATCTATGAAAAACCAGACTTTTGGTGAGAAATTATCACAAGACTTGAATCGGATTTAGCCTTTTAAGCTTGACTTAACACTAGCTTTTCGCTAACATGTTCACATAAGCTATGACTGACCGCCGAATCGTTATCACAGGTATGGGCGCCCTTTCTCCCCTCGGTAACACCGTGGAAGAGAACTGGGATGCCATGAAAAACGGCCGTTCCGGTATTCGCATGATTGAGAATATCGACTCGGAGACGTACGCCGTCCACATTGGCGGCGAGGTGCGTAATTATGACCCTTCCCCCTACTTTAAGAAGGATCCCAAGGCTGTGCGCCGTTGCGACCGCTTTGAGCAGCTGGCCATGGGCGCTGCCGCTCAGGCTCTTGAGAATGCCGGTATTGACCCTGAAAAGGTGGATGGCACCCGCGTGGGTGTGATGATTGGTTCCGGTATCGGCGGTCTGGGTATCCACGGTGACAACTGTGAGACGCTCATCAAGAGCGGTCCCCGTCGCGTGTCTCCCTTCTGCATTCCCTACATGATTACCAACATGGCCTCCGGTATGATCAGTATTGAGTACGGCTTCGGCGGTCCCAATATGAGCATTTCCACGGCTTGCGCCACGGCCAACCACTCCATTGGTGAGGCTTGGCGTATCATGAAGTTCGGTGATGCGGACGTGATGATTTGCGGTGGTGCAGAGGCTGCCATTCTGCCCATCGGTATCACCGGTTTCGCCAACATGAAGGCTCTTTCCACCCGCAATGACGACCCCGCCACCGCTTCCCGGCCTTACGATATTGACCGTGATGGCTTTGTGATGGCAGAAGGTGCCGGTATCATTGTGCTGGAAACGCTGGAGCATGCCAAGGCCCGCGGCGCCAAGATTCTGGCAGAGCTTGTGGGTTACGGTCTGAGCGCAGACGCATACCACCTCACTTCTCCCATGCCGGAGGGCGAGGGCGCCAGCCGCTGCATGCAGATGGCTCTGGACCACGCCGGTCTCAAGCCTGAGGATGTGGACTACATCAACACTCACGGTACTTCCACCACGCTGGGTGATATCTGTGAGACCCGTGCCATCAAGCGCACCTTTGGTGACTATGCCAAGAACGGTCTGGTGGTGAGCTCCACCAAGTCCATGACGGGTCACCTGCTGGGTGCTGCCGGTGCCATTGAGCTGCTGGCCTGCGTGATGGCTATTCAGGATAACTTCATCCCGCCCACCATCAACGTGTTCAATCAGGATCCCGAGTGTGACCTGGATGTCTGCCCGAACGTGGGCCGCGCTCAGAAGGTGGATATCGCCCTCAGCAACTCCTTTGGTTTCGGCGGTCACAACGCTTCCCTCATCGTGAAGCGCTATGTGGACTGATTCTGTGGTAGTTGAACTTTAAGTTCCCACGTGGCGGCGGATGTTTCGGCAATCCGTCGCCACACTTTCATTTTCAGATGCGTCTTCCCGCTTTTCTCAGCCCCGGTAAACTCAACGCAGCGGATTTCGGCTTGCTGCGGTGGGTGGTTATCTGTCTGTTGGTTCTGGTGGCCGTTTTGGTACTCATGCAGAACGGTGTGCTGTATGAAATTGAGCTGGAGCAGGTTCGTTTCCTGGGTAATTCTCCCTTCTTTATCAGCGCAGAAGAGGCGCAGGTATCTCTTCTGGGCAATGGAGGCATGTTCGGCCTTTGTATCTTTGTGACGCTTTATCTGGGACTGGCCTATCTGCGGGAGCCCCGCTTCGGCGGCCGGCTGCAGCTGGCTCTTGTTTCCACCGTGGCACTGGGGCTTCCCGGGCTGCTGTGTGTCCTTTGGGGCGGTATTCTCAATATGTCCGCTCCCATCATCTGTACCCTCGGGTGCTGGCTGCTGGCAGAGCTGGACTGGCTCGTCCGCTGGTATGTCCGCCACTGCCGAAAGAACAGCCGCGCCGCATGAAACCCCAGGATTACCCACCCGCCGTATTGGAGCTGATAGCTTCTCTCAAGCGCATGCCCGGCGTGGGTAGCCGCGGCGCAGAGCGGCTTGCCCTCTGGTTTTTGCAGCATGGGCGCAATGATGCCCACCGCCTTTCCGCCGCGCTGACAGTCGCAGCGCAGGATATCTCTGCCTGCCCGGAGTGCGGCTTTTTTGCCACGGCCGGGGAACGCTGCACCGCTTGCGATGACCCCACCCGCCGCGCCGACCTCTTTTGCGTGGTGGAGCAGCCTACAGACGTTCTGCCCATTGAGCGCTGCGGCTCGTTTCGCGGGCTTTATCATTGCCTTGGCGGCAAAATCTCCCCTCTTGACGGCGTGATGCCGGAGGATTTGAGCGTGGAAAAACTTCTTTCCCGCGTGCGCTCCGCTCCCGGTTGTGAGGTCATTTTGGCCGTCGGCAGTGATGTGGAGGGCGAAGCCACCGCCCTCTATCTGGCAGAGCAGCTCTCTGCCCTCAACTGCACCGTCACCCGCATTGCCCAGGGCATGCCTGCCGGTGCAGGGCTCGGTCATGCCGACCCCATTACCCTCATGCGCGCCCTCGAAGGCCGCCGCGGACTGTAAGGGGAGAAGCTTCTGTCATTCCTCGTACGTCCCGCCGGTGCGGATGTCGAAGGAGATGGTTTCCCCGCTTTTTTGAGAGATGACGGAATAGATTCCGTTGCGGAGGGTTGGCTCGGAAAAATCCGTGCGGGAGGAGTAACGGATGCTGCTCAGCTTTCGGTAGCTGTTTTCGGTCAACTCATAGCAATTGGCGGTATAGTACAGCGTGCCCATGGCATCTGCGTGTACGGTCACAATGAAGCTGCCTTCATGCAGGGTATAGACCCATATAGAGGATGACTCTGCGGACTCACGTTTGAGATGATTCAGCAGCTGTAGTACCCCAAGGGAATGCGGAATGCTTTTCGGGAGGTTACAATCGGCAGGAAAGCCTTTGCGCTGGCCCGATAGGTCACGGGGCGTTGCTATTTCTCCGATGATAATGTGGCAGGGGGAGTGGGGTGGAAACAGGTAATTTCCGATGCTCGGTACCGTGCCCGGCGGGCAGCGCAGCTCACAGGTGAGCGTTCCTTCCTCACCCGCTCGAAGCGGTGGAAGCGGATTCCCTGCCGCATCTTTCAGCTCCCCCGGGAGAAAGGTGAAATCCGTGGGTTCACCATGCCGGAGACTATGAGCCAGATAGGCCAGCCCTGCCTTTTGATAGACGGTAAACGCCTCCGTCCGCTCCACGCTCAGTGCATCATGCCGGATGTGCATGACCGCCGCACCAAACAACGCACCGGCGGCAAAAAGAATCAGTAGATTTCGGCGTTTCATGGGGGGATTCTCTTACTTGATAGGGGGAGTAGAGACACGCTTCATGAGTTCGATATTGGAGTTATACCGGTAGGTCGTGCGTTCATCGGCATTTGCAGAAGATGCGGTGTGTATCGTGAAGGAACGGTCATCAATGCCGATTCTGCGGGTGCGGTTGGGGACAAAATCAGCCGAGCCGATAAGGTCATCGTAGAGGATATGGTTATGATGCTGTTTGTTGACGGTAACGGAATGCTCATGGCGAATCTCCATGCCCAACTTCGAGCCGGAAAGGAAGCAGAAGGTCAGCTCTTCGTCTATCCTGTCCCCTTTCTTGAAAGGAATGGTGCAGACGGGTTTTGGTATAACCTGGTACAGTGTTCCGTTTTGAGTGTGACGCACAAATTGCCGGGTTGGTTTAGTAATGACCACCCGCCCATTACAGGGCGCAGTGCCCTGTAATGCGACAGTGCTGCACGAGGCCAACAAAAGACAGGGGACAAGCAGAAACTTGTACATCTCGGGGCTGTTTTACGGTTTTTTGCGGTATTCGCGGAGGATTTGTTCGACTTCGGGGCAGAATTCGATGTTGATGGTCGGGGTATAGACCTTTTTGAGCCTGTCGAGCAGCGGGGGGAAACCGCCGGTGTTTTCCTCCGGGTCGGCTCCGAGGTCAATGAGCTCCTTCATGGCATCCAGCAGGGGTGGCACACGTTTGGCCTCGTGGTGGTAATTATCTGCGGCGCATTTGGCAATGCCGTAGAGTACGCTTTCGCCCATGTCATCCATGGCGTTGATATCCAGCCCGGCGGCAACTGCCCCCCGTGCGGTGGTCATAAATTGATCCACCTTCAGCAGCATGTTACCGTCCAGCATGGAAAGCAGGAGGGTTTCTCCCTGTTCGTTGCGGAGGTTGGGGTCGATACCCGACTCTACCAGAGCCTTGAACACCTCGGGCTTATTGGTACAGGCAAAGAGGGGCAGATTGGCTCTCCCCATCAGGTCGAGGGAGGGCATATCATGCCGAGCACCATGGGCCAGCAGGATGCGCACGAGCTCCGGGCTGTTCCGGCAGGCGGCGATATAGAGCATGCTGTGCCCGTCGCAGTTGCGGTCATTGGGGTTGGCACCGAGTTTCAGCATAGCTTCTGCCATGCGCGGGCGATTGTTCAGAATGGCGGCCTGCAAAGCAGAGGACATGCCTTGGTACGGTGCATGCATCTTCAGCAGCTCCGGGCGTTCGGTCATGATGCGTTCTACCTCTTCGTGCTTGCCGGCACGTATGGCGCCGATGAGGGCTTTGTAGTTTGCATCTTTCCAGGCATCTCTGCCGTATTTGTAGAGGAAAACGCGGGGACGTGACGGCCGGTTACCGTTGGGGCGGGAAACATCCATCATGAAGCCTCCGTCCAGGTGGCTTTCTCCGGGAGTTTGGTAGAATTCCGGCGTGGCGTTGAGCAGCTGCATGGCGGCGCGCCCGGCTTCATCCCATTCTCCCTTATCATCCTTGTAGCATACCAGCAGGGAGTTGTATTCCTGGAAGTTGGCTCCGGACTCTGCCATTTCTTTCCGGAAATCTGCTTCTTCCGGGCCGCCGCGTTTACCGAGCATGAAGATACGGAGGGTCACATTGCGGCGCATGGCATCGGCCTCTGCTTCCGACAGGGAGGTGTGCAGATGTGGGGTCAATTTTTCCTTGCGGGGGAATTGCTCGATGAATGATACGCCATCATCATCCAACAGATTGACGTAGATTCTGGCGTAAGTGCCGTCCGTTCGGGTGAATTCAGCTTGTCTTCCGTCCGATACATCTATCCCGTTACGCAGGTGTTTTCCGCCGGATTTGCCCTGCACCATGCGGTCAAGTCGCGCATCGAAAGGGGGCATCCCTGTGTATTGGGTCTTGCGGTAGACCCAGGTGCGGATATTGTTGCGTTCTTTCCAGTCAATGATGTTGGCGAGGTCATCTGCCTGCAAATCATCGAACATTACCTTTATTTTGCGTCCTGTTTCCGTTTCCAGTTCCACCCAGGGAGCACGGCCTCGCTGTTCGTATTGGGTGGAGATGATGCGGGCATCGATGGTGACGCGGGTGGCGGTTCGTTCATCCTGCTCGGTTTCCTTATCGCTTTCTCCCTGTTTTTGCAGGTGCCAGGTGTAATAGGGGGATTCCAGAGGCTTGATTCCCTCCGGCTCCCGCAGTTTTTGCAGCACCGCCACCTCTGCGCTTTCATCCACGGTGGGCAGGGCGGTGAGCTGTATCTGTTGCAGCGCGGCGAGAGCCACCGGGTTGGACGCAGTGCCCCGAAGGAGTCTTTCGCGGTAGCTTTGTCGGGTGTCGGCGGGGATATCCGCACAGGTGAGCAGCGCGGGAGCCAGCAGGGCTGCTGCGGCCGGCATGCGTTCCAGCTGAGCCACGGCGGTATTCAGGAGAGTATGCGCAGCTTCCTTATTGCCCTGTTGCAGCAGGGCGAGCGCGTGGTACACATCTGCCTGCAGACGCCAGGTAATCAGTTCTGCCTGCGTGCCCATGCCGGAAATAGGGGCGGCGTTGCTGCAGAAGCGGGCCAGCGACATCTCTGCCGAGAAAGCGGCGCTGCGGAACTTGCGCTGCTCTGCCAGCCTGCGGGTGAGGTCGGGGCGGGTGAATATCAGGTCTTTTTCCGGAATCAGGAGGAAGAGGCGCTCACTCTCGCGGGTGAATCCGTGCTCCAGCAGGAGACGGTGTGCATCTGCCCAGTGGAAGGTGTAGTAGGAGAACTGGTGCATGGCCGCCTGGGTGATGCCCAACCGCTCGTGTTCACGAGCCGCCGCTTCATCTCCCTTCGCGCGTGCTACCAGCGCGGCAGCCAGTCGCGTGCCGGTGTGGCGGTAGTGCTTCGGGTTGGCGGTCATGGCTGCCAACAGCTTCTCTGCGGTGGCCAAATCGCCTTTTTTCAGCGCGTGACTGATGAGGAAGTAGCCGCGCCGACTGCTCTCGCCGGAGATGCGATTGGCCTCGATATCCGGTGTGTACATGCTGTCGTTCATGCGCCCGACGAGCAGCAGAGATTCCGCTATTCCCTTGCGCGGGAAACGGTTATCAAGCTCCAGAAAGCGTTTCTGAACATCATTCAACTGCTCCTGAGTATGGGGCATCATGCCGCGGTTAATGAGGTAATCGCGCAGCTGTGCAGCCAGCAGCTCCGGCTCCGGGTCGGGTTTGTTATCCTCATCCCGGCGCGTGGTGAGCAGATTGGCCCAGCTGTATACATTGGTGGCACTGCCGCCGGTGGCGAGCGCCACCAGACTGCGCAGGATATTATCGCCGCCCTTGCAGTGGTGCAGGAGCTGCACGGTACACTCCGGGCTCAGCCCGCGCAGCGCCAGCTCATTGAGCAGGAGCGGCCAAATGCGCAGGCGGTTGCACAGTTCTGCCAGCGCGGCGGCGTGCCGGTTCAGCTCCTCGGTTTTGCCGTCGCGCTCCAGCAGCGCGAGCCGGAGCGCACAGCGATGCAGGGCAACATTCAGATTCCGGCAGCGCAGACGCATCTCCTCATCATGGCGGGCAAAACGGGGGCCTTTTTCATCGATGAGGACATCAATTCCGTTTTCGGACACCTCCACATCAAAGGTAGAGGAGTAGCGGTAATGTCCCTGGGTGGGGATTTCCTGTTTGAATTCATGGTCTTTGCGGATGCGGGAACCGTCTGCCAGCGTGAACAGCACCAGAGAGGAAAGCATGTCTGCCTCCTGTTCCTGCAGTACCAGCTTCTCCAGAGCGGCCAAATCCTCTGATATCCCGCCACTCTGCCCCAGCAGCTCATCGCTCCACTGCGGCATCTGCACCGCAGAGCAGTCCGGCATTTCCGCCAGCGAGGCTGTCGGGTCGCTCAGCTTTTTCCAGGGCATGCATCCGGGGTCTGCGGCCAGCATGTTGCGGACGATGAAGCCCTGCATTTCCGGCGGGAGCCCTTCTGCGGCCTTGCGGATGCTGTCCAGCTCCTCCGTGGTGGGGAGAATGCCCTGAGAGCGCTTCTGCATAAGTTGCAGGCCCCGGGCGATGGGTTCCGGCAAATCCTTGCCCCAGGTGTAGTCCCAGCAGGTCAACCCGCTGCGGCGGGCACTCTCATAGATAGCGGAGGTGTCATGCAGCAGGAAGCGCAGCGTGTGGCGGGCAAAGTCACTGCCGTGCCACATCAGGTAGGGAGCGTGCGCTACCGGGTTGCTCCAGAGACGGTTCACCTCTGCCGGGGTGTAGGTGGTGCGTGTGGCGGGATTGACCCGCTCGATGAGCGTGGCGGGAATGCCCCGCTGGGCGGTCATGATACCCATCAGGTGTGGGGTGTGAAAACTCTTGACGAAATCCAGCTCGCGGAGCCAGTTGAGCTGGTGGGGCAGTTCCCGTGCCTTTTCCTGTTCATAGGGCTTGAGCAGGTGGGTGAAGAACAGACGGCGGTCGTAGGCACAGTGGTGATTCAGCCAGGTGGAGTTTGCCCGAATCAACATGAAGGTGTTCATGTCTGTCGTGTTACCGTTCTTCATCAGCTCACTCATCAGGTAATGCAGCCGCCCGTTGCGGCGGGAGTAGCCCTGCTGCTCCCAGGTGCTGCGCAGCATGTCATAGGTGGCCAGAGTTACCGCTCCGGGTGGGTTGCCCAGTGCGCGAACGGCCTGGTGAAAGTCCCATTTGTCAAATTTGCTTTGCGAGATGGGTTTGCAGATGCCTGCCGTGTAGGGAGAGGTGATTTCTTCGATGGCCGATGTCGGCAGGATGCTCAGCAGAAAAAGGAGGGAAAGGGTATTGTATTTCATGAAAAGAGGGAAGTGAGAGATTATTGTTTCCAGACGGTAATCGTCAGGGAGGCCCCGCCTGCGGACGGCATGCGGAAGACCCAGCGGGCGGCTTTGGGGATGCTGTCTGCCTGACTGCGGATGGTGGCGGGCAGCTTGTCCCAGGTGATGGGGGTGGTGCTGCTATGGCTGACCGGGCCTTCCATGGTGAAGGTGGCACGGTTGATGTGGCGGATATCATCATCCCCGGCTTCTGTTTCCATGGTGATGCCGTGTTTCAGCTTGCCGTCGGTATGTTGCGGAACGGCGGGCGGGGTGTCGCCGCCTGCACCGTGTTCACGGAGCAGCTGCTCGACTTCGGGATGAATCTTCCTGTCTTTCAGACGGGAGAGGAGCGAGGGCGAGCCATCCTCCGTTGCGTGTACATCTGCGCCCAGCTCGATGAGCGTTTTCATGGCGCGGAGCAGGTTGGCACGCCTCTGCGGGTTCTTGCCGTATTTATCCTGGGAGGAACAGAGCGCCAGATTGAACAGGATGCTCTGCCCTTGTTTATTACGGAGGTTAAGCGGCAGCCCTTTCGGCACCAGCAGGCGCGCATTGGCCTCCAGCTGCCGGAAATCCGCATCCGGTTCCTGTGCCGTGAGCCGGAAGAGGGCGTGTTCTCCGCTCTCGTTGAGCCGGTCAACCCGGGCTCCGTGCTCAATCAGGAGGGGCAGTTTTTTCGCTTTACGCTGGGCAATGAACAACGGGTAGGTGATGCGTCCGTCATGCGTCAGCGAGGGGCGGTTGGGGTCTGCACCGTGCTTCAGCAAGAGCTGCAGCATTTCCGGGGTGCGGCTCAGGATGGCATCGTGCAGCAGCGTCATGCCGCTGTAGTTGCGGGTATTCGGGCTTGCCCCGCGCTGCAGAAGCAGCTCCGCGATTCCTGCCTTGCCGCTGCGGATGGCTACTTGCAGCGGGCAGCAGCCGGAATAATCCACTGTCCGCGTGTGCAGCAGCTGCGGGTGGGCATCCAGCAGTCGCGTGACCTCTGCGGCATCGTCGCGGTTGATAGCCTGTGTCAGCGCCTTGTATTCCGGGGGAAGCGCCCCGCGGAAACGGTGGGCAATGAGGTGGGGCTTGTGGTCCAGCGTGATACAGAAGCCGCGGTCCAGCATCCGGTCATGCTCGGGCGTGCCGGGTGGGTCAACGGCGGCGGCTTCGCGCTCGATGATGCGCATGATTTGCTGCCCCGTCCGTTCCCATTCGTCCTGCTCATTCCGGTAGCATACCAGCAGCACGTACCCGGCGGCCCAGCTCTTGCCCTCTGCATCATTCAGCGTCCGCAGGAACTCCTTTTCCTCCGGGCCGCCGCGTTTCCCCAGCATAAAGACCATGATGGCATCCTTGCGCCGGTAGGCTTCCGCTTCTGCCGCAGGCAGAGAGGTGTGGAGGATGGCCTGCCGTTGCTCCAGGGGGAGGTTCTGCTCTATCCGGCGGCGGGATTCCTCATCCAGCATATTGGCATAGATTTTCTGCGGCTCGCCATTGCTGGTGGTAAACTCCACCACGCGCCCATCCGTCACGTCCACTCCATCCAGAATCAAACGGGAGCCGTTCGTATTTTCCTGAATGTAGCGGTCGGGGCGGGCTTCCAGCGGGCGCCTGTCATAGACCTTTTTCTCGTTGATTTTCCAGGTTTGGATGTTGTTACGCTCTTTCCAGTCGATGAGGTTGTTGAGGTCATCCGGTTCCAGCTCCTCCAGCGGCACACTCAGCTGCCGCCCGCTTTCTGTCTCCAGCACCACGCGCAGCGGCAGGCTCGTCTGATGGTAGTTGGCGCGGATGATACGGGCCTGCACGGTGCTGCGGGTGGCGTGGCGTTCATCCTCCGGCTCCTCATCCGCAGCTGTTTCTTTTTTCAGGTGCCAGGTGTAGAGGGGCGAGTCGAAGGGGCGCGTCGCCCGCACGCCCTCGGTGGCAGAGAAGGAGACGCTTTCATCTGCCGTGGGACAGTCGGAGATGCTCAAGGTTGCGTGCTGTGATTCGGGAATGGCCTTCAACAGGCGGCTGCGGTACTCCTCGCGGTCGGCGGTGGGGATATCGGCGCATTGCAGGATGGCAGGAGCCAGCTCTGCCGCAAGTTCCGGCATCTTTTCCAGCATCGGCAGGGCATGCCGCAGAAGACACGTGCCGGCATCGGGCTGATTCTGCTGCAGCAAATCCAGAGCCCGATACACATCTGCCATGAGCCGCCAGCGCACCAAATCGGCATGAGTACCCATACTGTTGGTGGGGGTGGCGGTGCTGAGGTAGTCCACCAGGTTGAATTCCAACCAGAAGGCCGCGCTGCGGAAGCGTTTCTGCGCCGCCAGACAACGCACCAGTGCCGGGCGCATGAAGCGCATCTCGTGGTTCGGCAGCAGCAGGAACAGTCGCTCGGATTCCCGGGTGAATCCATGCTCCAGCAGCAGGCGGTGTGCGTCTTCCCAATAGTAGACGTGGCGCGAGTTCAGATTCATGGCGGCCAGCGTGATACCCAGCCGCTCCTGTTCGCGGGCGGTGGCCTCATCGCCTTTCGCGCGTGCCACCAGCGCGGCCGCAAGGCGGGTGCCCACATAGCTGTAGTGCTTCGGGTTGGCTGTCATGCGGGTAAGTATTTTCTCTGCCGTGGGCAAATCACCCTTGCGGAGGGCGTGGCGCACCAGGTGGTAGCCGTATCGGCTTTTGCTGCCGGAAATCTGCTCTGCGGGCATCTCCGGCAGGTACAGCAGGTCATTCATACGCCCCACGCGCAGCAGCTCGATGATGGCGGCGCTGTCGGGGTGCTGCTCGGCGCGCCGCAGGAAACGCCGCTGCACTTCCTCCAACTGCTCCCGGCTGTGGGGCATGAGGTCGCGGTTAATAAATACATCGCGCAAACACTCTGCCAGCAACTTCGGCTCCGGGGCGGGTTTGCCGGATTCATCCGTTCGCTTTGTTTCAAGATTGGCCCACACATGGGGTGCGGAGGTGACGGAGTTGGTGAAGCGGCGGCCCAGGCAGTTGAGTACGCGGCTGTCCGCTCCGCAATGGTGCATGAGCTGCACCATGGTTTCTGCCCCCAGATGCCGCATGCTGTATTGGCTGATGAGCAGCGGCCAGAGACGATGGTGGTTGAGGATGCCGGCCAGCGCGGCGGTGTGGGTTCTGACTTCATCCGTTTTCCCCTTCTTTTCCAGCAGAGCCAGTTGCAGCGCACAGCGGTGCAGCGCCACTTTCAGCTCCCGGCATCGGCGGCGCATTTCTTCATCATTTCGGGCAAAGCGGGGGCCTTTTTCGTCGATGAGTACATCAATACCGTTTTCCGATACCTCCACGTCAAAGGTGGCGGAGCTGCGGAAGTGCCCCTGCGTGGGGATATCGTGGGTGTAGGCATAATCCGGCAGGATGCGGGCATCCTCTGCCAGTGTGAACAGGACCAGGGAAGAGAGTCGGTCTGCGGAAGCCTCCTCCTGCACCCGTTGTTCCAGCGCGGTGATATCCTGTGCGACTGTGGTCGGCTTGCCCAGCCATTCATCGCTCCATTGCGGGAGGAAGACAGCGGTGCAGTCCGGCATTTCCTCCGGAGTGGCGGTGGGGTCATCCACTTTTTTCCAAGGGGTGCTGTCCGGCGCTGCCGCCAGCAGGTTTCGCACGGCAAAGGCTTTCATATCTGCCGGCAGGGAGTCAGTCGCGCCGCGCATCTGTTGCAGCTCGTCCTCCGTGGGCAGAGCGCCGAGACTGCGCTGCTGCATCATACGCAGCCCGAGTTCCAGCGGGAGCGGGAGGTCTTTGCCCCAGGTATAGTGCCAGCAGGTGAGCCCGCTTCGGGTCACTTTGTCGTACAGCACGGAGTTATCGTGCAGCAGGCAGCGCAGCATTCTCTTCGCCCAGGGGGAACCGCAGGATGTCAACAGGGCGGCATTCTCCTCCGGCGCGCTCCATAGGCGGTTGACCTCTGCGGCGCGGCTTTGGCGCATCTTGTAAAGGGTATAGCGTTTTTCCGTGATGCGGGCGGGTATACCGCGCTGGGCATCCGTGATACCCAGCATGTATTCGGCATAAAAATCGCGGACGAAGCAGAGCGAACCGAGCCAGTTCTGCTGGTGGGGCAACTCCTGCGGTTTCTCCGTCTCGTAGGGTTTGAGCATGTGGTTGACGTAGAGGTCTCGGTCACGGTGGCTCAGGTACTCGAACCAGAGTCGGTTGGAGAGGATGAGCATAAACGTGTTCATATCCGTGGTGCGGCCTTCTTTCACCAGCTGCTCCATCTGCTTGTGTCGGTGTTGCAGGCGCTCATCCTCCGGCTGTTTCCAGGTCTCTGCCAGCAGGTCAAGGGTAGCCTGTGTGGGGGAGCCGGGCATGGGCCCCAGCGCCTTGATGGCTTCCTGCGGCGACCATTGCTCCCTCTGTTCATCGGAAATGTCGCGGATGTAGGGATAGAGGCTCTGCTCCATTTCTTCCGCTGCCGGGAGCGCAAGGGCACCCAGCAGCAACAGAAGCGGTATACGGGTATACTTCATCGGGTAGCAGGTGGGGTTAAATCATGTCGCTCACCACGTCCGGCTGGGTTTCCACCGGGGCATCCGGGTTGTCTTTCCAGACTTTGATTTTCTGCATAACCGGCTCTTTTTCCGTGAACTGCGGGCGGCGAGCGGCGGCTTTCTTCTTTTTGTCGGAGCCGACACCCGCCCCGCTCTCTCGGTGTGCCCCCATGAGCTTCTGCATCAGCTCAGCGCGGCGATTCTCCTCGCTTTCGTCCTGTTTTTTCTTGAACTCCTCCACTTTTGCGGCGGCTTCTGCGGGCACCCAGAAGGTCCAGCTGCGTGCCTTCGGCAGTTTATCCACCTGCAGACGGATGGCTTCCGGCAGGTCGGACCATTCCATGCGGCGGGTGGTGCGGGTGTAGAATGCCACCCCTGTCTCCGTGGTGCCGCGGTTGATGCTGCGGATGTCATCGCCGCCTGCTTCCGTTTCCATCTGCACTCCGAACTCCAGTGTGACAACGCCCTGTCGGGTGGCATTGCCGCGCAGAATTTCGTCTTCTTTGGCCTTTTCACGGGCGCGGAGCACCGGGCGATAGGCATCGGCTACTTTTTCGGAGAGCTTCAACCGTTCTTTCAGGGCTTTTTCCTCATCCTCGGGCGGCGGGGCAGCCAGGTGTTCCTCCATTCGGCTGAGGACGAGCTGAGTATCGAAGTCGCGGGGCTCAAACTGCTTCAGGATGCCGCAGGCGCGCGCCACGGCCATGGGGCAGTCTGTTTTTTCCGGTTCTTCCACGGGTTTGCCGCTCAGGAGGGTGGCGCGGAAGTGCTCGCGGTAGACCTGCGGCACAAAGGCTTTGCCGAGGGCTTCGCTGACGCTGCGCATGCTGTCGGCGGCGCGCAGAGAGATGAGCTCGGAGATGTCGCGGCGCAGTTCCGGGGTGACATCCTGTGCTGCGGCGAGCATCGGGACGGCGGAAATCAGGAGGAGGGTGAGTAGCTGTTTCATTGTTTTTCGCGGAGGTGAAGAGAGAAGTTGAATTGGAAGTCCGGGAGGGTTTCCAGCTGGTAGCGGATGCGCTTGCGGAGGTGCTCCGGCAGACAGGGTACGGCACCGCGCCCGCTCAGTCGGTATTTTTCATCCGCTTTGTCCTTGTCGAAGAATACCTCTGTGGCGATGAGGGAATCCTCATTGCCCCGGATGTACAAAAGGCTCTTGCTGCCCCAGAAAAACAGGTGGCAGCACTCACCGCTCCAATCCTCGCTCCGCAGCTTGCGAATGGCGGCAAAGGCTGCGGAAATAGCGGCGGTATCCGGCGTTTCTGTGGCCAGCTGGGCGGCGATGAGGCGCTGCTGGTGCTCCAGCGCATCCCATTCCTCATCGCTCAGGTGTTTGTCGGAGGGGCGGAACACGGCCTGCGGCTCCAGCCGGTTGCTGATGGTGATGGTGCGGGTGAGCTGCAAGTGCCGCCTCTGCACCACCAGCTTCACCTTGTCGCCGGGGCGGGCTGCCGTGAGGATGCTTTGCAGCTCATCCTTGCCGGAAATGGGGCGGTCGTTCACGCTCAGTACAGTATCGCCCGCATTCACCCCGCCGCGGTCAGCCGGCCCATAATGCGCCACAGCGGTGATGATGACCGAGCCGCTGTCTGTATCTGCTGCGGCCAGCCCGGCATAGGGCACTCCCGGCACCGCTTCCTCAGCAGTAACCACCGCTGCCAGTCCTGCCAGCGCGGAAACGATGATGTGAAACACTTTTCGCATGGTATCTGTAAACATTAATCCATCTCCGCAACAAATCCGCAAGTTTTTTTGAAAAAAAGATAAAATAAGAGAGCGGAAAGGCAACAAAACGCTGAAATAAAAGGGTGAATAAAAGCCAAAAGAGGGTTGACTTGGCGGGGGAAAGTCTGTATACTCCGCGCCCGTATGGATAACCAGACCACCAATTTTGATCTCTCGGCGCTCGACACGGCCGCTATGCGCAGCCGTCTTTCCGAGCTCGGGAGCTATCTTTGACCTCGCTAACCTGGAAGAACGAGTAGCAGAACTGGACGCCCGCATGAGTGCGCCGGATTTCTGGGATAACCCCACCGCCGCCCGCGAGCTGATGAATGAGGTGAACCCCCTCAAGCGCCGCCTGGAGAAGTTCCACGAGCTGGAAACCGGGCTGGAGAATGTGGAGGTCGCCATCGAGATGGCCGAAGAGGAGCCGGAAATGGCTGCAGAGGCTCACGCAGAATACAATGCCTGGGTGAAGAGCCTGGAGGAGTTTGAGCTGCTCACGCTGCTGAACGGCCCCCATGACAATGCCGGCTGCTATGTGACGATTCATGCCGGTGCCGGTGGTACGGAGGCTTGTGACTGGGCCAGCATGCTCATGCGTATGTACCTGCGCTATTGCGAGCGCCATGGCTTCAGCACGGAAATCATGGAAAGCACGGATGGCGATGAAGCCGGTATCCGCTCCGTCACCATCAAGATTGACGGTGAGTATGCCTACGGTTACCTGAAGAATGAGCGCGGTATTCACCGTCTGGTGCGTATGAGCCCCTTTGACTCTGCAGGTAAGCGCCACACCTCGTTCTGCTCACTGGATGCCACGCCCGATATCTCTGACGATGTGGAGATTGAGGTGAAGGAAGCCGATGTGAAGATGGACACCTACCGCTCCGGTGGTAAGGGCGGGCAGAACGTGAACAAGGTGGAAACCGCCGTACGTCTGACGCACCTTCCCACCGGTATCATCGTGGCCTGCCAGACGCAGCGTTCCCAGCTCCGCAACCGAGAGGAAGCCATGCGCATGCTCAAGGCCCGCCTTATTCAGCTGGAGGAAGACCGCAAGCGTGCAGAGGCAGACCGCCAGTATTCCGAAAAGGGCGACATCGCCTGGGGTAACCAGATTCGTTCCTATGTGTTCCAGCCTTACCAGATGGTGAAGGACCTGCGCACCGGCTTCGAATCCGGTAATATCCAGGACGTGATGGATGGCAACATCGACGGCTACGTCGAAGCCATGCTCCGCCACAACGCCAACGCTTAAATGGAGTGACGATTGACGAATTACGATTGACGAATGGCAAAATCGTAAGTCGTCAATCGTAATTCGTAATTCCTTTCATGCTTGAAATTGACGTACTGACTCTGTTTCCGGAGATGATAACGGGGCCGCTTTCCCAGAGTATCATGGGGAGGGCGGCTGATAGCGGTATCATCTCCGTGCGTGCGCACCAGCTGCGTGACTGGACGCATGATAAATACCGCCGCACGGATGATTACCTCTGCGGCGGGGGGCAGGGGATGCTCATGAAGTGTGAGCCGATTTTTGAAGCCATTGAGGAGCTGCGGCGGGAAAATACCCGCGTGATTCTCATGACCCCGCAGGGGCGGGTGTTCCGCCAACCGGTGGCGGAGGAGCTGGCCGCTCCCTGTGCGGAGGGCGGAGACGCCCACTACATCATCCTCTGCGGACATTATGAGGGGGTGGACTACCGCGTCATTGAGACGCTGGTGGATATGGAGCTGTCCATTGGCGACTATATTCTGACCAACGGCGCCATTGCTGCCGTGGTGGTGATAGATGCCGTGGCTCGCCTGCTCCCCGGCGCGTTGGGCGATGCCCGCAGCAGTGTGGAAGAATCTTTCTCCGACGGCCTGCTGGAGGCTCCCGCCTACACCAAACCCAATGTGTTCCGCGGTATGGAGGTCCCGGCGGTTTTCCTTTCCGGTAATCATAAAGCCATGGCAGAGTGGCGTTTGGAAAAATCTCTGGAGCGTACCAAGGCCAACCGCCCGGATTTGTATGAGGCGTGGGCTGCGGCACACCCGGAGCATTTTGCCCCGAAAAAGAAGCGCCGCAGGACGCCGCTGACAACCTACAAAAACCGTAGGACGGAGGAGGAGGGCTGAGGCCGATGAGTCTCACCGTCTTGCCGCCGGAAGAAAGCATAGAAATTCCGAGTGGTGACGGTGATTTAACTTTCCGAATGAGCAAAAAAAAGATATAACTGGGTCGTGCCTATTTGTCCGCGATGTTCTGCCACCATTCACACCGGAGCTGATGATCAGTGTCCGGCATGTGGCTATAGCCTTTTGCGGGCAAATGATATCTTTGGTGACCGCCAGGTGGAGTTTACCCGAGTGCTGGATGAGGCCGGTGCGCTGACCCACCAGGAACGCATGGAGCTTATCCACCGTCTGGAGCAGCTGGAGCGTAATATCCCGCCGGTGGCTCTTTGTGTGTATATTACTGATAATGGCCAGATTCAGCACATGCGTACCCATGCGCACTGGATTCTGAATCATGCCCGCATCCATCATCCGTCATTCGGTAAGAGAGAGCAGCATAAGGCCATTGAGGATGCAGAGCTCCGCGAGCGGCGTCCCGGTGATGTTGCGGAAATCTCCTCTTCTCAGCAGGAGGGCAGCTGGGCCGGACGGGTGCTTTCTTCCATCACCGGATTATGGCGGGATGTCTTCCGCCCGTATGCCCCGCCGGTGCGTCAGGAGTGGATGCTGGTGCTGGTGATGGATGTGCAGCTGGAAACCGCCTGCTTCAGCTGGGGGTATATGCTGGACCCCTACATCAACCCCGACAGTATCAATAGCAGTATCATCCGCGCACGCCTGCAGTTCCGTGAGCGTGATATGATTTCCGGGCTGAAAAAGGTGATGTCGCATGCCGCCCGAACTATTGCCATCGATGGTCGCGGCATCAGCCGCAGAATCCGCCGCCGCATGGCACAGGTTACCACGCAGCAGCTTCCTTTATGGCTGGGCGGCATGGCTGTGAGCCTGCTGGCCGGCTCCGTTTCTCCGGCACAGGAGACGCCACCCGCCGCAGAGCCCGGATTGCTTCTGCTGCAGGATGATACGGCGGAAGAGGTGCCCCCGGAGGAGGCTACTCCGGCTCCCGCGCCCGCCGCACCTGCTGCGCCCGCCGCACCTGCGGATGCGGCACCGCAGCCTGCAGCTCCGCAACAACCTGCTGCGGATGCCCCTCAGCCCCCTGCGCCGGCAGAGCAGCCCTCTGCAGATGCCGCTCAGCAGCCGGAGCCTGCGCCGGAACCGGAGCCCGCGCCCCGCATAGGTCACGCTCCGCGGTGGAGTGCGGAGCATTATCGCCTGCTGATGGCGGGGGAATTGGCCACCGGGTATGTTTCTCTCTTTCCTGCTCCTCCGGAACCTGTTAAAGAAGAGGAAGAGGAGAAAGGAAAAAAGAAAGCAGAGAAGAAAAAGAAGGAGAAGCGTGTGGAAAAACCACAGCCTGCTCCCCGTCCCCGTGTGCCGAAAGAAGAGCCGGAGAGTGATAAAAAGGTGCCGGACAAGTACCACAGCGCCTACATGGCAGAGTCTTTTTCCGGTTTGTGTGACCCGCAGGGGCTGCTTTCTACCATGGAGCGCAATGACGTGCTCTTTTTGCTGCATGAGCTGAACACGCAGGCCCGTTTTCACATATATGTCACACTGTTCAAGGGAACGCAGAAGATTCCCAAGTCCATGACGACGGAAAGTTTCCTTACTGCGGCGGCTACCCGCAGCAATCACGCCGTCATGCTGCGTTATTGCATAGGTGACCCCTCATCTCTGGAGATTGCTTACAAGTCTGTCTTTGATTTTTCCGGTGCTTCCAAGGAGGAGCTGCCGGCTCTGGAAGCAGAGGCGGAGAAAACGCGCCGTGAATGGCTGGAAAGCACGCGTGAGGCCGCTGCATCAGACGGTGAGGGCGGTGTGGAGGGCCTTATGGCTGCCATCCGCAGGATTTCCGACAATGTGACGCCCAAGGCTGCGGATTTTCGGATTGCAGGCCCGGACAATTCAGTGGCGGTGCCCAACCTGAGGATACAGCTGCGCCCGGAGGAGGAAAAAGAGAAGAACTCCATGCGCCAAAAGCTGGAGGAGATGTTTACCGATCCGGCAAATGTGCCGTATCTGATATCCATGGGCGTGGTGGTCCTGCTGATTGTGCTCACCCTCATCTACTACTTTGCCATGCGCCGCTCTGCTGCCACTCTGGTAGATACACCGCCGGATCTGCGCCTCTCATCCCCGTACGGCGCCGGTGTGAGCCGCTATGTGCGCTATCTGGAGGGCAAGGAAGCCAGCAGGGAAAAGCGCCTTTTCTGAGGCTCTGCAAGTTGCTTCCCGATTGATTGTGAAGTGATGTCCTGCGTCTGATTATTCTGTCACACACATTTTTTCGCTTGCTTGCCGGGGTGGTAGGGGGTATACTTGCCGCATGTTCAAGAAACTCATCTCAGGGTTTGTACTGGCTGCCTGTGTGGCGCCGGCTTTCGCAGCAGTGGAATGGATGACCGATCTGGAGGCAGCCAAGAAGAAGGCTGCGGCAGAAAATAAGGCTGTTTTGCTGGATTTTACGGGTTCTGACTGGTGCGGTTGGTGCATCCGCATCCGCAATGAGGTGTTTGATCAGCCCCGTTTTGCGGAGTTTGCCCGGGATAAGTTTATCCCCGTGGAGATTGATGTCCCCAATAACCCGAACTTCAGCCCGGAGCTGCGCCGCCGCAATGAGCAGCTGTGCAAGCAGTACGGTATTGAAGGTTTCCCCACCATCATGGTGACGGATTCCCGCGGTGTTGTGGCCGGCGGTTTTGTGGGCGGTATTGTGGACCCGGCTAAGGTGGAGGCCATTCTGAGTGCCGGTCTGGAAAACGCTCGTAAGCTGGAAGCTGCACAGAAGCTTTCCGGTGAGGAGAAAGCCAAGGCTCTGGCGGCTGTTTATATTGCCCTGCCGGAGGAGATGAAGGGTGCTGCTGCCCCGATTCTCGAAGAAATCCGTGCGCTTGACCCCAATGATGTGTCCGGCCTGGCTCAGCTTGCCCGTATTCGTGAGCAGAAGGCTGCTTTCCGTCAGGGTTTTGTTACGGCAAAGGATGAGGCTTCTCTGCTGAAGTTTATTGAGGATTCTCTCGCCGTGGCTTATCCGGAGAATCGCAGCATGCTGCTGAATGTGAAGGGCCAGGTGCTGATGAACATGGCTGAAACGGAAGAGGATATCATTGCTGCCCGTACGATTCTGCTGGAGGCTTATGCAGATAATCCCACCCGCCGCAGCCAGATTGAGAAATCTCTTTCCAATCCCGCTGCCGTGCTGAAGAATCTCAAGGCTTTCCGCGCCAAGCGCGCCAAATAAGTTTCCGCCTTCAGCGGTGATATTTTCGGGCAGTTGTCGGTATTCCGGCGGCTGCCCGCTTTTTTTGCTTCGGCGGCTGCAACAGTTGCAAAAAAAACGCCTTTCCCTTTCAGGAAAGCGTCTTGGCATCGGTCAAATAGTGTTTTGAGTAAACACTGAACCGGGTAGTCGGCCGGGTGTGCCTTTAGCGCACGGAGTACTCCGGGCAGGGGGGCAGGCTGTTCTCCGGGCAGGGAGGCAGACTGTTGCCGACTGCGGTCAGAGCGGAAATACCCAGCATGATGGTAATAGTCTTAATCATTTTTTTCGGTGAATAATTGTGCGCGCGCATTCTACTCCAAATTTCTGACAAGTCAATCCCTTTTTTCGATATTTTGTAATTTTTTTTCAAAAGATTGAAAGGACAGCGAATAGAAAGGGCAGAAAAGCGGGGAGTGGCAAAACGGCAGGAAATAAAACTAAACTTTTCCTAAAGAGAAAACCGCCGGGCACACCCGACAAGTGAGGTCTGAATACCGTTGCTACCTTTCGGTCCTGGCGGGGTTTTCCAGCCGCACATCCGGGGGCCCGGCGGCAGGGAGAGTGTGCCACAGCTTGCAGCCCGGGTCAAGCTCAATTTTGAGCAGCAGGGCCGGATGTCGGAATTTTCTGCTCCGGAGCCAGCAGAATAAGTCTTTTGTGGCGTCTGCAGGCGCGGTAATTGCCCGGAAGGTTGACGGAGGAAGTCGGCGCATCCGGCGGGAGAATGGCATCTGTGGCAAGGATGTGGCGTTCGGAGATATCCGGGACACCGGCACGGGAGAGGTAGTGGTGCAGGACTGCGTGGCGAAAGGCGGCACTGCGGTTTTCCAGAGCAGGGAGGTAGAGTCGGCCCTGCGGATCCGTAAGCGGTAGCATTTCCAGTGCTTCCTGCAGGGCGGTCATGGTGTCTGCCTGCAGGGCGGCACTGCGATTGAGGATGGGGCTTACATCCCGCCCCATGGCACGGTTGAGGGCCGGCAGAACTTCCAGCCGCAGGCGGTTGCGAGCCACATCTGCCACCAGATTGGTAGCATCTTCCACCCAGGTTTCTCCCAGCTGCTGCAGCCGGGCGGTGATGGCGCCGCGCGTGTGTCCCAGCAGGGGTCTCAGCCACAAAATGCCTTCTGCCCGGTGCACCGGGAGCATGCCTCTGCAGCCTGCAGCACCGCGTGCAAGCCGGAAAAGGACGGTTTCTGCCTGGTCATCTGCGTGGTGGGCCAGTGCCACGGCAGAGGCACCGCAGCGTTGCGCCGCCTCTGCCAGGAGTTGACGCCGAGCCGTGCGGGCCGTAGTTTCCAGGGAGCTTTTCTGCTCTTTTGCCAGCGCCGGAATGTTTACTCTTAATTCTTCAAAGGGAACAGATAAGCGTTCGCAGAGCCTGCGGCAGAACTCTGCGTCTGCATCTGCCTCTGCACCGCGGATGCCGTGGTGCACGTGGCAGGCATGAACGCAACAGCCCTGCTGCAACAGGAGATGCAACAGGGCTACGGAATCACGCCCCCCGCTCAAGCCCACCAGAATCCTGCCGCTCAGGTGCGGCAGGCAATCGGGGTGCGGGGACAGGGGCGCAGGATTATTCTTCATCCTCAGAATTGTCGGACTCCTCCTCTTCTGCCTCGGCGTCCTCGTCAGATGCAGTTGTCTTCTTGTTGGCAATGGGCGGGGCAATCTTCTTGAACTGCTCCTCTGCAGAGACTCCCTCCTGAAGCTCTACGGCCTTCACAACGCCGCTGGCATAGGCTACCATGATGGAGCCGCCGTGGCGTTCTGCGGCGGGCATGACCATCTTGCGGAAGGTATCTGCATCTGTCACGCTCTTGCCCTTCACCGGTATGCCGTCGGAAATCCAGGGAAGCATGTCCAGATTCTGCTTGGCACTGGTGCGGATGCAGGAGTTCACATTGTCCGGATCTTCCGTGGCATCCGTCCAGGAGACGTAGGAAATGTTCTTGAGGTCTGCAGCCATGGTGGCACCGGAGCCTACCTTGCGGCGGTTGTCGGAGGGGCAGTGGAACAGGGTGGAAATCTTCATGGTGCCGCCAACCTGTGTGGGCATCACATAGGTGCCGTCTCCCAGCAGCGGGGCCAGAGCAATCCACCAGCCATCCGTCTCGCAGACGTTCGGAGTGTCTTCATCGTCATCCATACCGCTGGTGGGCAGCAGGGTGCGGTGGGTGATATCCTGGCCGTACTTGGTGCCCATGAGGGCAAGCTGCTCCAGATTGGCGCGGCATTTGGCTGCATCACCCGTGCCCATGTGGCTGTAGATGGCCGTGCCGCCGACTGCGGCCAGCGTTGCCAGAATGGCAATTACCACAATCAGCTCAATTAGTGTAAATCCTTTGGAATTTTTGAGGTGAACACATTTCATACCCACTCAATTTATCATATTTGTGCCGTCAGGCAAGGAAAAACTTGCTATTTCCCGGGGCAGAGAGCAATCCGGAATGATTTGTTGACGTACTACGCGCCTGCATGGCTGTTTTTTTGCTTGCTTTATCGCCTCTAAGTGTTAAAGTTCACGGGTACATCCATCCCCACGTATCGGATACTGGATAAGTTTAACCCCATAAAATAATAATATCATGGATATTCTGCACGATAAGGACGCTGATGTGAGCGTTCTCAACGGCAAGACCGTAGCCGTCATCGGTTACGGTGCACAGGGTCGCGCTCAGGCTCTCTGCATGCGCGACAGCGGCGTAAATGTCATCATCGGTCTGCGCCCCGGCAAGAGCTGGGATTCCGCAGTACAGGATGGTTTCGAGGTGCTGACGGTTGATGCCGCTGCAGCTCGTGCCGACATCATCCACATCCTGCTTCCGGATGAGAAGCACGGTGAGGTGTTTGAGAACCAGATTAAGCCCGGTCTGTGCGCCGGCAAGACGCTCTGCTGCTCTCACGGCTTTGCTTATGTGTTTAAGACCATCGTTCCCCCGGCAGATGTGGACGTCATCATGGTGGCTCCCAAGGGTCCGGGTACGGAGGTGCGCCGCGTGTTCGAGGAAGGCTTCGGCTGCCCCGGTCTCATCGCAGTCTGGCAGAATCCCACCGGCAATGCCCGCAACGTGGCTCTTGCCATGGCCAAGGCTGAGGGCCTGACCCGCGGCGGCGTGCTGGAATGCACCATGGAGCAGGAGACTTACGAGGACCTCTTCGGTGAGCAGAACGTGCTCTGCGGCGGTCTGGTGGACCTCATGAAGTATGGTTTCGAGACGCTTATCGAGGCCGGTTATCCGCATGAGATGGCCTACTTCGAATGCGTGCATGAGGCCAAGCTCATCGTGGACATCATCTACAACAAGGGTATCCAGGCCATGAACGGCGTGATCTCCAACACCGCCGAGTTCGGTGAGTACTACAACGGCCCGCAGATTCTCGGACCGGAGGTCAAGGAGAAGATGAAGGAATCCCTCAAGCGCATCGAGTCCGGCAAGTTTGCTCAGGATTGGTTGGCAGAGGCCGCCGCCGGTGCTCCCAACCTGATGGCCAAGCGCGCTGCTCTGGCCGAGCATCCGGTCGAAATCGTGGGCAGCAAGATTCGCGCCCTCTTCGAGCGCAACTAATGCCTCATTCCGCTGCGGCTCTTTTGCCGCAGCATGATTTTCCGGCCGCAGCCGAGCCAATCGCTCCGGCTGCGGCTATTTCCTTTTACCCCATTGAGCATGAATATTATCAATATCGAAAACGCACGGGTGTTTCTCTCCGGGCGGGAGATTCTCAAGAACATCAACTGGCAGGTGAAGCGCGGGGAACGCTGCTTCATCCTGGGAGCCAACGGCGCGGGAAAAACCACGCTGGTGCGCATGCTCATGGGCTATGCCTGGCCGCTCTTTGGTGCGCGGGTAGAGGTGCTGGGGCACCGGTTCGGTACAGTCAATCTGCAGGAGGTGCGCCGCCGTATTGCCTGGGTGAGCCCGCTCATGCACCAGTGGCTCAATAGTGAGCGCAACTGGACCGGGCGGGAGATGGTACTCTCCGGCCCGGATGCCACCATCGGTCTGTTCCGCGAGCCCACGGCGGAGGAGGAGGCCCGCGCCGCCTCTCTGCTGAGCTCTCTCCGTGCGGAGGAACTGGCCGCCCGTGAGGTGAACACCATGAGCAGCGGTGAGCAGGTGAAGGTGCTCCTAGCCCGTGCCCTTATGACTGACCCGGAGCTCATGATTCTGGATGAACCCAGCGTCTACCTTGATATTGCCGGCAGAGAGTTCCTCCTGAAAACGATTGCCGAGCTGGCGGCCTCTCATCCGCAGCTCACCATCATCTTTATCACTCAGCGTATTGAGGATATCCTGCCGGAGTTCTCCCGCGGCATGATTCTCCGCCAGGGTGAAATCCTCTCCTACGGCGAGCGTCAGGAGGTGCTGACGGAGGATAACCTCCGCCGTACCTTTGACCTGGATATCCGTCTCATTCAGGCTGCCAACGGTCGCTTCTGGACAGTAATTGAGTAAGGCAAGCATCACCTGCTGCCCGGGGGGCTTTTTTCTTCCGTTTTCGCACTTGCCGACCTCGTGTTTTCGTGTTATGCTCTCGTTGTTGAGGAAAACTTAACTAATTCTGCATGTGTGCCCGTTACAAAGACTCGACACCGCCTCCGCGGGACCCCCGGGGAGGGCAGGGGTATGTGCGCGGGCAAGCCGCTCCGCGTCCGCGTGTTCAGGCTCAGCGCACCGGGGTTGCTCCGGAGGAACCCGTTTATTATGAGGAGGAAGAGCCGGTGTATGCAGAGGAATACCACCGCCACCACTCTCAGGTATCCCGTGATGAGGAATCGGCAGATGATGCTTTCGGTACGCCCATGCACCCCTCGCACCGGCAGTTGGAGCCCCGCAACGGTGAGGATGTGAACCCGCTGCAGGAGTTCCGCGTGCCGCCGCGCCGCGGATTGGGATTCGGGCGGGCGCTCTGGCGGTTCTTCACTCTGCCGTTCCGGGTGATTTTCTTTCTGACGCGCCATGCGCCCAAGCTGGTGCTGTGGCCGCTGCGTATCTGCATCAGTCTGGCATTTGTGGGCGGGCTGGCAGCCATTATCATGGCGGTAGTCTACGGCATCCGCGCCGGGCGCTATGACCTCACCCAGGTGACCCGTATGCCGGAGCGTACCATTGTGCTGGATCGCAAGGGAAATGAAATCGGCACGCTGCACGGGGAGAACCGCCGCTCCATCACCAACCTGCATGAAGAGGTCCCCCGTTATTTCATCGATGCTCTGGTCATGCAGGAAGACCGTTCTTTCTGGAAGCACGGCGGCATAGACCCCCGCGGCATGCTGCGCGCCGTGGGGCAGGTGTTCAAGCATGGGCGTACCACACAGGGCGGCTCCACACTCACCATGCAGCTGGCCAAGAATACCTACAACCACCGTGAGCGCAGCTTCTCCGCCAAGTTCACGGAAATGGCTCTGGCGCGCCGCATTGAGGCCACCTACGACAAGGAAACAATTCTGCTGTGCTACGTCAACCGCGTGTTCTGGGGGCATTCTTTCCTGGGAATCAAGGCCGCGGCGTACGGCTATTTCTCCAAGCAGCCGCGCGACCTGACGCTGGGTGAGTGCGCCATGCTGGCCGGTATTGTTTGTAACCCCAATGAGTTTTCTCCGTACCGCAGCCCCTCATCGGCATTGATTCAGCGCGATAAGGTGCTGAAACTCATGCATGACCACGGCTATATTACCCGCAACGAGTACAACGCCGCTCTGGCGGAAAAAATCGTTACCCGCAAGCCGGAGCGTCTGGGGAATGACAACTATGCACTGGACCTGGTGCGCGCGGAGGTAGACCATATTCTGGGCCTTCTGGATACGCAGGACCAGCGCATTAAGGATGAAATTATCTTTTCCGGCGGCCTGCGGGTCCGCACCACGCTGGATGTGGATTTGCAGGCGGACGTGATGCGCGATATAGATGAGCGTCTGGTGGCCATGTTTGAGAAGAACTCCCGCTACCGCCACCAGACCCGCGCACAGTTCCGCGCGCTCAAGGCATCCAAGTCTGCGGAAGAGGCGGATAAGCTGCGTCCGGACTATATTCAGGCGGCCTGCGCCATCATTGATAATGCCACGGGGGCCCTGCTGGCTGTGGTGGGCGGACGTGACAGTACGGAATCCCCGCTGAACCGCGCGCTGCAGAGCCGGCGGCAGGTGGGTTCTGTGTTCAAGCCTTTGGTGTACGGCACTTTCTTTGAACGTGGCGGCAGCCCGAATACGCCCGTCTCCGACGGCAGAATCGTGCCGGGAGAAATTCGCGGCGGCAAGCGGTGGAGCCCGCGCAACTCCGACGGCCGGTTCAGCGGCCTGCATCCCGCCTCCTGGGGCTTGCTCAAGAGCCGCAACACCATGGCGGTGCGTGTGGGCAACCGTGCCGGCCTGGAATATGTCATCAACACGGCGCAGCAGAGCGGTTTTCCGGCCTTCAACCGCCCGAACGGGCCCACCATCTATCTGGGCACATGGGAGGCATCTCCGCTGGAGGTGGCTTCCGCCTACACGGCCTTTGCCAACGGCGGGGTGCGTCCCACGCCGTATATCATTGAGAGTATTACGGATTCTGCGGGGCGCACGGTGTGGCAGAATACACCCTCTGCCACCCGTATTTATTCCCGCAGCACGGCGGTGGCGGTCTCTTCCATCCTGCAGCAGATTACCAAGCCCGGCGGCACGGCCGGCAGCATGCAGCGTCTGGGGTTCAAGTTCCCCTGCGGCGGCAAGACCGGTACAACCAATAACTATACCAATGCTTGGTTCTGCGGCTTTACCTCCGACCTGACCGCAGCGGTTTGGGTGGGCTTTGACCGCCCCCGCACTATTGCAGACAAGGCGTACGGCGGTACCGTGGCTCTTCCTCTCTGGGTGGGGGCCATGCAGTGCGCTGCAGCACGCGGCTATGCCATGAAAGCCATCCGCACCACCCAGTCCGCCGGGCGTAACTCCGGGCTGCGTCTCTGCCGCTCTTCCGGCATGCTGGCCCATTCCGGCTGTGAGTATGAGAGCACGGCCTATATTGAGACCATGACGGACCTCAAGCGTCCCCGTTCCCTCTGCACAGTTCATTCGGAAATGGCGGAAGACCCATCGGATGATATGGCGGATGAAGTGGCGGAGGACCCGGCGGAATCTGCGGGGGAGAAATCTGCGGTACCTGCAGCTCCCGCACCCGTGGCACCGCCTGCCTTGCCCGGTCGTGCCCCCGTGCCTGTAGTTCCGTCTTTACCGGATGATGATTATGCAGAAGAAGTCTGAGCAACCCGCCACGGAGGAGGAAAAGAAAGCACTGGCGCGGCGCATTCGCTGCCGTCTGTACCTGCTGCGCGCTCTGCGTGCGGGACTGTTATTCGTGCTGTCCGCGCTGAGTTTAGCACTGCTGCTGGGGATGCTTGCCGGTCCGTATTGGAACCCGCGTTTGACTTTTCTGTATGATTGGCTGCCGCTCTATCCTGCCCGCGCCCTCTGCCTTTGGATTCATCCTGAAATGGTGATTGACGGAGAAACGGCGTACGATGTCCGTTTTTTCGATATGCTGCTTTTCTATGGTGTCCTGCTGATAGTACCCTGGTTCCTGCTTTGCCGCCGTTTTCTCTGGATACCCGTCAGTTTGCTTAGCGTCAAGGTGTTGATTCTGTTGCTCTTCTGACAAAATCCGCGAAGGGCTGGATGTAGAGGCTGCTGTCGTGTTCGGATTCCCCCAGACAGCGGAAGCCGTAGCGGCGGGAAAAGCGTTCACCGTCCTCTGTCACGTTGTCAGTGATCACGCGGTTGCAATAGCGCAGATAGGGCAGGTAGGGGGTGATGGCCGCCTGAAGCAATGCCGGCACCAGACTGCTGCCCCGAAAAGCCGGTGCGGCAACCACGCAGCTCAGAAACATCTCCAGCTTTTCTCCGGCATGGGCGGCTAAATCCACCACGGCATCCGTCTCCATGTCATGGTCATTGTATTCCCCCCGCAGCAGTGCCTCAAATATGGGCTCCTTCACCGGGAAGAGGTTTACGAATCCGGCAATTTCCTCCCCTGTGAGCGCGGCAACGGTGGTGTAGGGGAAGCGGCGGTACAGGCGGTAGGATTCCGCCGCCGGGGTGATGAATTCCGGCCCGTAACACGTCAGCTCCAGAGCCTCCATCCTGTCAAAGTGCAGCGGAGTGAGGGTGTCTGCCATGCGGCAGCCTTGGGGAAGTGGCATCATGGCTCAGTCGGGGGTGTCAACCTACTTCCCACAGCTCCATGAGGTCGGAGGGCAGGGAGGTGAGGAAGCGTGAGGGCGGGCAGAACTGGGAATCATAGCTGCGCCCGTTGTAGCGGGGAAAACTGAGGTAGAGCTGGTCCTGGGCACGGGTGAGCGCCACGTAGAAAAGGCGTACTTCTTCCTCCAGGTCCGTGGGGTTGCCGCTTTCCATGACCCGGCGGTGAGGGAAGAGTCCTTCTCCCAGGAAAATGAGGAACACCACCTTCCATTCCAGCCCCTTGGCCTGGTGGATGGTGCTGAGGGTGACGCAGTCATCATCCACCGCCGGTCCGGTCTGGTCCACATCGCTGAGCAGTGCTATCTGGGACAGGAAGCTCTCCAGATTTTCTTCCTCGCCCACGGTGCGGGCCAGCTGGTGCAGGTCATCCTCCCGCTCATCATAGTTTTCATAGGCGGTGCGCATCCAGGGCTCCAGATAGGCATGCACGGCTGCCACCAGCTCTGCGGGACTGAGCTCCTTTTCCTCCGGGTGCAGGGAGTCCATGAGGCTCAGGAACGCGGCCCAGTGCGGGCGCACGGCTGCCGGTACCGTTGTTTTGGCAAATACCTCACTGTGAGGGGCGAGAATGCGCTCCGTTTCCGGGTGGATGCTCAGGTAGGCCTCTGCCGCGGCTCTCCAGGCGCTCCACATCTTGCCTGCCGTGGCTTCACCCACACGGGGGAAGGTGGAGACAATGCGGCGGAAGGCGATTTCATCTCCCGGATTGCAGAGGAGGCGGAGAAAGGCGACCACGTCTTTAACGTGAGCCTGTTCAAAGAAACGCAGGCCGCTGGTGATGCGGTACGGGATATGGTTGCGGGAGAGCTCCATCTGCACGTCCGTGCTGTGGTAGTGGGCGCGGTATAGAATGGCGATATCCTTGCCCGGTATCCCGCCTGCCGTCAGCTCATCAATGCGCTGGGCGATGAAGCGGGCCTCCGTGCGGTTATCCGGGGCGGGAATGACGGCGGGCAGCATGCGGTTACCCTCCCGGGCCGGCTGCAGTTCCTTCTGTATCTGGCAGGAGTTGAGCGCAATGGCTGCATTGGAAATATCCAGAATGGCGGGGACGCTGCGGTAATTGGTGGTGATGCGGAAGACTTCTGCCTGCGGGTAATTGTTGCGGAAGTCCAGGATGTGTTTCACGTCTGCGCCGCGCCAGGAGTAGATGCTCTGGGCATCATCTCCCACAGCCATGAGGCTGCTGCCCATGCCCCCGGCCAGCAGAGAGATGATTTTTTCCTGCGGCAGGTTGGTGTCCTGGTACTCATCCACCAGCACATGGGCAAAGCGCTCCTGCAACTCTGAGCGGATATCGGCATGCTCCTCCAGCAGCCGCAGCAGATTAGTCAGCAAATCATCAAAATCCATGACGTTCTGCTCTTTTTTGCGGGCAGTGTAGTCGCGGTAAATGGCCTCCAGCGTGTCGGCGTAGCGGTTGAGGTGGGGATAGTCGCTGTCCAGCACGTCCTGCCGGTTTTGCCCGGTATTTACGGCCAGACTGTGCAGAGAGAGGAGGACCTCTGCCTTGGGAAAACGGTCATTTTTGGCAGTTTTGCCGTGGTGCTGCTTCACGAGGGCTCGCATGAGGGCCCGCTGGTCATCGGAATCCAGAATGGAGAAGCCGGGGCGGTAGCCCAGACGCTCGGCATGGCGGCGCAGGAGCCTGTTGGCAATGGAGTGGAACGTGCCGCCCCAGAGCATGCCTGCCCCGGTGCCGGTGAGCTGCTCCACGCGCTCCAGCATCTCACGGGCGGCTTTATTGGTGAAGGTGAGCAGGAGGATGCGCCAAGGCGGCACTCCCTGCTCCAGCAGCCAGGCCACGCGGTAGGTGAGCGTGCGGGTTTTGCCGCTGCCGGCACCCGCTATCACCAGTGCATGGCGCGCCGTGGTGGTCACGGCGGCGTATTGCTCCGGGTTCAGCTCTGCTGCGTAGTCATGCGCTGCTTCCTGTGGCCGCAGCCGGTATTTCATGACTCGAAGTCCAGGTAGATTTCTGCACGGCGGTTCTCACCGCGGATGTAGTTGACCTCCTGTTCAGAGGCATCGCTGGCGTAGGTGCGGCGCGGCTGGCTCTTGCCCAGGCCGTGGGTGGTAATCTGTTCTGCCTGCACGCCGAAGGAGACGAGTGCTTCCTTCACTGCATCCGCGCGGCGCTCAGAGAGCGTCTGGTTGTATTTTTCAGAGCCCACGTCATCTGTGTGCCCGGAGATGTTGAGCTTACCCTTGCTCTGCTTCAGCAGCTCTGCCACAATCTGCAGCTGGCGGATGGAGCGCGGGGTGAGCGCTGACTCATTGAAGGCGAAGAACAGAGCCAGAGAATCGCCGCCCTTGGGGTTCTTCACAATGGGGAAGTAGTGCCCACCCTCTGCCGTAGCCAGACTCTCATAGCTGCTCAGCAGGGCATCCAGTGCCACGGCTTTGACCAACCAGCCCTTTTCCTGCACTTTTTCCAGCTCCATGCCGATGTTGGCAGGTTTGTCGTTGTTGCGGGAATCCAGATAGACCAAGTAGCCGGAGTTTGTCTCGTTCTCAAAGGTGTTACGGATGGGAGCCTGCTGTCGCAGCTTGAACTCGCCCTCCTCAAAAATCATGCAGAGCCCCGCCACGGTAGCGTCAGATACCTCTGTGCCGGTGACCATGCCGCGGGCGGTGTTCATATCACCGCGCCGTACGGCTTCCACAAAACCTTCTGCCACGGTGATGGAGTCACAGGCGGCGTTGATGGAGGTCTTGTCCGCTGCGGCCGTTTTGACGCTTTCCACGATGGTGGAGCCGTCACGGGTGGTCACTACGTCCAGCAGAATGTCTTCCTTGCCGTTTTCCGATACAAGTCGGTAGCGGGTCACGCGGTCACCGTTGGCACGGCGGCTGTTGCCTACCTCTTCCACTGCCTTCACCTTGTTGTTGGCTGCCCAGGCGGCCAGAGCGGCGGCGGCTTCCGGGGTCATTTCACCCTTTTCCACCAGGCGCTGCAGGGCTTGCTGCGGATCCTCCGTGCTCATGGCGGCAGCGGCTGTCAGAGCTGCACCGTGTTCGGCATTGCGCGGCGTTTCTGCCAGTTGCAGGGCTTTCGGGGCAGGCTCCGGGGTGGGCTCAGGGGTAGTCACGTCTGTGGGTTGTGCCGTGTTCTTGGGCTCGGTTCGCAGGTTAAGATCCGGAGTGGGTTGCGGTGTGGGTTCCTCCTTGGGCTCCGGGGTCACCACGGGACGCGGTTCCGGGCGCTTGGGCTCTTCTACCTTGGGTTGTTCCTGTTGTGCCGGGGCGGTGGCGGCGGGCTTCTGATCTTTGTTGATGGCATCCATGATGTCATCTGCTCGGACTCCCAACAGCCAGAAAATACCGATGCTTACTCCGATGGTGGCCAGGAATGCACAGAGGAAAAGGATGATGTTGCGGCTCATAATATCAGTCGATTAAAGGAATTGTGACGGGTTAATGGGGATGGCGCCCTCCGGCATGGGGGCGGGGGTGGCAGCCGGAGCCTGCAGTGCAGATTCGCGGATTCGCAGGCGGCGGATGCTTTCGTAGGGATCAGGGAAAGGTGGGGCCGGGTGGTGGCTCATGAGTTCCTCCGGGTCCAGGCGGTTCATAACGCCCTGCTTGCTGTAGCCGGGCATGCCTGCCTCTATGCAGCGGGAGGCTATCATCTCAAAATGAAGGTGTGACAGGTAACGCCCATCCGCAGAACCAATGCTGCCGATGCGTGCTCCGCGCGGTACCGTGCGCCCGTGGGTGACCCGAATGTCTTTCAGATGCGCATACAGCGTCTGGATGATGCGGGCATCCCCCGGGATGCGATGCGCCAGAATGACGACGTTGCCCCAGCCCTCTGACGGCTTGCCGCAGTAGATGACCAGCCCGCGGGCGGCGGCGCGCACCGGTTCTCCGTCATCCGTGTTCTGCCCGCCGATGCCGTTCAGGTCCTGACCGCAGTGGTTGCCTCCCCTCTCCGGGTTCGGGGTGCCGAATGGCTGGGCATCGTAGGCCATGGCTCCGTTGTTGGTGCCGATGGGGGATTCAAATCCGTCAATGTAGGGAATCTTGACAATTTCCGCCGGGCGCAGCTGGATGAGTCCGGATATCAGCTTATCCGGAAGTTTGTCTAACGGGATATCCTGATTATAAATGCTCTGTGAGCCTGCGTGCGGGGATTTTGGGGTGCGGGCATGCCCCCAGATGATGTACCCGACCAGAGAGATGAAACCTGTGGTCAGAAGACCCAGGAAAATCCATCTCACCGGACTGATGCGAAACTTACCCGCCATAGCGCGGGTATTATACTTGCTTGTCGCTTTGTAATCAAGCAAAATGACAGGAAAATGACGGCCTGATTCTTACTTTCGCCTGCGGCGGGATGCCAGCCCTGCGAGCAGCATCAGAGAAAGCGTGGCAGACGTGGGTTCCGGGACGGCTAACGGTATGCCCCATTCGGTACTGACTGCGGGATTGATGGCAAAGAGATTGCTGATGTAGATGTTTTCCGCCTTTTTGTACCAGATGTTGTCGGGCGTACTGATGTACAGCTTATTATCGCGAGAGGTGACATCAACCGCGAATAATCCGTCCTGGCCGAAATTGTATTGCGCATCATCAGAATCCGTCAGCCACATGCGGGAGATGTCATTAGTATCGCTGTTGTATTCAATTCCCCAGAGGGTGATGGCGTGGCCGAAGTCGGAGTTGCCATCTTGGGAGAGCCTGAGCCCCAAGCCGCATCCCTGAGTCAGCAGAGAGACGATGTTGTCCGACGTGACCGTTTGTCGGTCAGTGGCGCACAGGAAATCCTCCAAGGGATATACCCACTTATTTTCCTCAAAATCGCGGTATTCAAGCATCTTGTCCCCGTAGTCCGCAAAATAATATCCATCCCATGCCGGGAGTGTTGAAGAGTCATATATATTGAAGAAGGAACGTTTGCGCTCCTCTTCATTTGTAGGTTGGTAAACTCCTGTTACCCACCACAGAATGGCGGCGTGTATGTCACCTCCCACGTCTGCTGCCACCTTGTTTTTGTAGGTGGACCAGATGGTGTCAATTTGGTTGGGAACGCCGGCCGGAGTATCATATTTATCCTGCCACCAGGCCACCAGGTTGGAAGCGGATGCCGCCCAGCACAATGCGTTGTCCCCGTCATTACTGTAAGGGTCTTTCTTGTTGGCATCATACCAGCCGGAGGTCTGATTAACGCCATCTACCCAGAGGGTTGCACCGGCTGCCTGATTCACCGCTGCGGAGCAGGTGCAGAGGGCGATGAGAGCGGAGAGAAGTTGCGTCTTTTTCATGGCGGAGAGAAAGGTCTGCTTGGGCAAATGTTCCCGTGGCATCTCAATCTAACCTATTTCTCCGGTCGATTCAAGCCGAAACCTCCGGCAGAGAAAAAATCACGCGCCGGACTCTTCTGTCTGCACTTTTCGCAGGCGCAGCTGGCCGCAGGCGGCGTTGATGTCATGCCCCTTCTCATAGCGCATGGTGACGGGTATTTTTTCTGCAATGAGGGCGCGGCAGAAGGCTTTGCAATGGGCTTCTGTGGGGCGTACCCAGGGGAGACCTTCCACGGTGTTGTAGGGGATGAGGTTGACTTTGGCGTTGAGGTCTTTGGCCACGCGGGCCAGTTTGCGCGCTTCGTCCATGCCGGCATTGACATCCTGAATGAGGATGTATTCCAGCGTAATCATGTGCTTGCCGGTTTTGTTCCACTCATGCAGGGCGGGGATAAGCTGCCCGAGCGGCCATTTGCGGTTCACCGGCATGACCTGAGAGCGCACGTCATCGCTCGCGCCGTGCAGAGAGACGGCAAGACGCAGCGGCTTGCCGAACTCTGCCAGCCGTCGCAGTCCGGGGACATTGCCGGAGGTGGAGATGGTGATGTGGCGTGCGCCGATGTTGAGGCCGTGCGGGTCCAGGATGATGCTGAGGGCGGTGAGCAGGTTGTCCATGTTGGCAAGCGGCTCACCCATTCCCATGAACACCAGGTTGTTGACTCTGTTGCCGCTCACTTCCTCCGCCGCCAGTATCTGCCCCAGGATTTCACCGGCGGTCAGGTTGCGGGTAAAGCCCAGCAGCCCGCTGGCGCAGAAGCGGCAGCCGAAGGCGCAGCCCACCTGTGAGGAGACGCAGAGGGTGATGCGGTCGCTCTGTGAGCCGCCTTTGCCTTCTGCGGCGGGAATGATGACTGACTCTACCAGATGTCCGTCCTGCATGCGGGAGAGGAACTTGCGCGTGGTGCCGGTGGAGCTTTCATTCACCTCTACCACCTGCAGCGGGCGCAGGGTGAAACGCTCTGCCAGCTGTGCGCGCAGGGCGGGCGGCAGGTTGCTCATCTGCTCAAAGTTCGCGACACGGTGCTTCCACATCCACTCCATTATCTGGGTGGCGCGGAACGGCTTTTGCCCGAGCTCTGCCAGCAGCTCTTTCAGGGCATCTGCAGTGTATTCCAGCAGAGAGGGCTTGGTGGACATGGTGCGGAGAATCAGAGCAGGGTGTTGGCGTACTCGTCTGCCCGGAAGGGGATGAGGTCATCCTTGCCTTCTCCGGTGCCGAGGAAAATGGGGGAGATGCTCAGCTCGTCCTGAATGGCAACAGCTACGCCGCCCTTGCCGGAGCCGTCCATCTTGGTAATGACCACAGCGTTGAGCGGGGTGGCCTTGTGGAACTCGCGTGCCTGCATGAGGGCGTTGCCGCCGGTGGTGGCATCCACAACCAGGTAGCAGGCGTGCGGGGCTGCGGCATCCTGCTTGGCGATGGAACGGCGGATTTTCGAAAGCTCTTCCATGAGGTTGTGGCGTGTGTGCAGACGCCCGGCGGTGTCGCAGATGAGGTAGTCTGCGCCCTCGTTCACGGCGCGTGTGTGAGCCTCATAGCAGACGGAGGCGGGGTCCTGATTGGGGCGCCCCTTGTAGAGGGGTACCTCCAGCCGGTTTGCCCAGCTTTCCAGCTGCTCTACAGCAGCGGCGCGGAAGGTATCTGCAGCCGCCAGCAGTACCTTGTGCCCCTGTTGGCGGAGCCGGTAGGCCAGCTTGGCGCTGGTGGTGGTCTTGCCGGCTCCGTTCACTCCCACCATCATGATGACCACGGGCTTGCCGTCCTGCGGAACGGGCAGCTGCGGCAGGGCTGCGGGGAATGCCGAACGCAGCTGGGCTTTGATGTAATCTGCAATATCACAGGCGTCCTGGCTATCCTGCTCCTGCAGCTCTTCTATGAGCGGCAGCACTCGTTTAGCGCCGATATCGGCAGAAATAAGGTCTGCCTCCAGCTCATCCCAGTCAATTTCAGGTTCGCCGAGGAATTTGTCTATCAGTCTGGTGAAGAAATGAGCCATGTGTCGGTGCAGAGTTGATTGCGGAGAATGAGGACGGGAAAAAAATCAGGCTTTTGCGGCGGCTGCCAGAATACCGTGGATGAACGGTGCGCTCTTGGAGCCGGAGTAGGCATTGGCCAGCATGTTGGCCTCAGAGATGACGATGGCGGGCTCCAGCGCGGCGCAGCGCAGCTCATACAGGGCAAGCAGCAGGATGCAGTTATCCACCATATCCAGACGCTCCGGAGAGTAATTGTCCAGCAGGCTTGCCAGCAGGGTTTCCAGCTCTTCACGGTGGGCCAGGGTGTTCCGCACCAGCTCTTCTGCGGCGGGGCGCAGCTCAATCAGGTCTGCCGCAATGCGCGCAAGCCCGGAGTGTTCCTTGCTGTCGGCCAGATTCGCGGGTTCTGCCAGAGCATCCGTTGCTTCCATCAGGCGGATGCGGCGGCGCACCACGGCGGCAAAGGGGTCACATACCCGGCGGTACATGGGGAAATCCGCAAAGCGGGGCAGCAGGTCATTGCCCATGCCCACCAGGGCGTGCGCCAGCTGCAGTGTATCACGGGTGCAGAGGGCCAGCTGCTCTGTGTCCTCTCGGCGTTTGTCCGTCAGAGAGTATGAGAGCGCGGTCAGGGCGGATTCAAAGGCGTTGTTGCGCTCGGTGAAACGGGTGGCTTCCTCACGGAGGATGGCAGAGGTGAGATCACCGTGCATGGCAAGCTCCAGCTGCTCCATACGCTCGGTGAGCAGACGGGCACTGTCGGCAGAGTTGCGGCAGGTGTGCAGCACTACCTTGGCATGAGCCTCGCGCAGGTGGTCTGTCTTTTTCTCCTGTGCAATGGTCCAGAAGAGGTTATAGTTAAACTCAGCGGCATTGTCGCCGTTTTCACGAATGGCGTAGAGAAGGGTAAGCGCGGATTTGCGTACTTCGCTGCGGTTGATGCTCATGGTGCAGATTGTGGCTGAGAAGGGTTATTAGGAGAGGGACTTGCGGTTGCGGATGCGGGCGGTCATGCGCTCATTTTCCAGCAGGTCCAGCATGCCGATGGCGGCTCGGGCGGCTTCTCGCCCGCGGTTGAGAGAGGCGGCAATGCAGCGGGCAAAGGCCTGTTTCTCATCATTGAGCAGCAGCACTTCGTGGATAATTGGTACCATGGTGTCACAGGCCATGCTCATGAGCTGGTTCGTGACGGCGGTTCCCACTAAATCCGCATGTGCGGTGCTGCCGCGCAGAATCACGCCGAAGGCTATTACCACATTGGGTTTTTCCGTCTCCGGGGAGTTGCAGATGGCGTGTTTCACCATGACCGGTACTTCAAATGCTCCCGGCACCCGTACAACGTTCACATGCACATGGGGGGCGCACTCGCTCAGCTCCTCCAGGCAGTTCTGGAGCAGAGCGTCTGTGTATTTTTCATTATACCGGGCGCAGATGATGCTGACGTTGAAACCGGCAAGACGCGTTTGGGTTCGATGCGGAAGTTCTGTAGACATGGTGAAAGATACGTGGTGCGGCGTCGTTGGCCGTCGCGGGCAATCTAGCATGAATCTCTCCGTCGGTCAAGCCAAATCAGGTCCTTTTGGTGTTGAGCAGAGATATTAAGCGTGTTATTTCAGTCCTGCAGATGCTCCTGTTTGCGCTCCAATACCAGTCGGAAGCCGATGGTGGCTCGCTTCATGGCAGGAGGGTGCGGAATGCGGCTGTGGGAGGAGAGCTGCCCGGGGCGGAAGGAATTGTAATCACCCCCGCGCGTGACGCCGTATTGCCGGAATTGGAAATCCGCCGGGCCGCCGTAGGCATCGCTCACCCATTCCTGCACGTTGCCGGACAAATCATGCAGGCCCAGTGTGTTGGCGGGGAAGGAGCCCACCGGTGCCGTGTACGGGAAATCATCCCGGTATTTCGGCAGAATATACTCTGATGTACGGTGGTCCAGAGCGCTCATATCCGCGTAGTTGCCGGAGTTGCGCGGCGGCGGCCACATGATGCCCCAGGGGTAGCGCACGCTGTTGGTAACATGGTGGCGGTGGCGGTCGTACGGGCTGCTGCCCTGCTCAGTACCGCAGTTCACCAGCATGCTCCATTCCTTGTCCGTGGGCAGTCGGTAGGTGTCTCCCGGTTCAATGAGCCCGTTATCCTGTTCACTGCGGGTGAGCCAGGCGGCAAAGGCGGTGGCATCCCGCCGGGATACGTTCACCACGGGGTGGTGCTCATTAAATTCCGGTGTGGGGTGCTCCGGCAGCGTGGCTCCGGTGGCGTTGCAGAAGGCGCGGTAGTCAGACACCCGCACCTCTGTGGCGCAGGCCATGAGCGTGGGGCTCACCGGCCGGAATTTCATGCCCAGGCTGTTAATCCATTCCGTGCCGAAGATGAGCGAGTGGTTGGGGGTGAGCCGCAGGTTGAGCACCAGGTCCTTGGGGGAGAGCCCGCCGCGCCGCACGGTGGAGTAGCCCGGCAGGCGAACTTCCAGAAAATACGGAGCCAGCGGCACCCGCACTTCCTGCATGGGGGTGATGCCGAGCGGGCGTCCGTTTAATGAGACGCTGGCTCCGGAGGGATTGGAGTAGATGCTGATGGGGGTTTTCTGCACCAGCATGGTATAGAGCCGGTAGCCGCACATGTCCGCGCCGGATTCCGTGCCCGGTTCCGGGCGGGCAATGAGAGAGTGGTCCTGCCCGATGGTGCCTGCCTCCTCACACCGGTGCGTCAGCCACAGGGTGTAGGCGCTGATACCCCGCTGAGAGGTCCGCACCCCCTCCGGATGCTTCTCATAGGGAATCTGTTCATGATTTGCCGGGCGGGTTGCCAGAAATTGCTCAAACTGCTCCGTACTCACCGGGACTGTTGCTCTGTGGAGCCCGCCCGCCGGTGCATATTCGGTATCCTGAGCATCTTTCCACGGAGCCCCGGTCACCGGGGGGCGATAGGGGAGCAGCGTTGGGGTGAGAGAGAGCATTTTGCCCTCCGGTACCACACCGTTCACCCGGCTGTCTGCAAATCCTTCCTTGCGGATGATGAAGGATACCTTCTTTCCGGCTTTCATCGGCACGGGACCGTACGGAGTTTCGTCCACATACTCCCCGGAGTCGGTATAAATGGAGGCGCTGCTCGGTACGCTGCCGATAAACAGCTGCCCCTTGTCGGTGGCTCCGGCCTGTGTCGGCTGTGCGGCGGAGCGGGGAATGGACAGCGTGGGCAAAGTAGGCAGTGCCGGGATGTCGGATATCTCCGGTTCGCTCAGCGGCGGCAGCGGCTGGTGGGTCTCTCCCTTCAGCTCTGCCACGGCTCGGTTTACTCTTGCCCGGATATCCTCCGGCAGACAGTGAAAAGCAACTATCAGCAGCAGTATGATGCTCAGCACGGCCACCACTGCATAGCTCTTGCGGAATCCGCTGCGGTTTTCCCGTTGCCTGCGTTTTTTCTTCCCTTTGCGCCGCAGGTGCGGCACATCGTCCCGCAGTTCTTCCAGCAAATCCGCAAACTCCTGAGCCGTGGTAATGCTGTTTTTGCTGATATGCGGCTCCGCTGCACGGCAAATCAGCTTGTTGAACAACAGCCAACGGCGCGCTTCCATCCCCTCCGGCAGCTCATCCGGCAGGGTAGGGAAGCTCAGTCTGTCCATGCCGGTGCCCATTTCGTAGAGCACCTTGGCCAGAGCGTAGACATCTGCACGCGGGGTGCCGGGACCTTCCGGGGGAATATACCCCTCCGTCCCCACAAAACTGCGCTGGTTGCTGGCGGTCACCAGTCCGGCATCCGCCAGCTTGGCGCGCCCGTTCACAAAGATGATGTTGCCGGGCTTCACATCCCGGTGCGTGAGCCCCTCACTGTGCAGGGATTCCAACGCACGAGCCAGCTGGCAGCCCACCTCCAGCACATAATCCGGCGGCATGGCGCGCCGCCCGTACAGACGCATATCCGTCTGCAGCGTTCGCGGTACATACCCCTCCGGGTCCAGATGGATGCCCGTGTAGGCATCATCTGCCAGCTCCATCACATAGAAGTAATACGGAGACGGGCCCCCCTGTTTGCCTACATGCAGAATGTGTACCAGCCCGGGAATATCCCTCGCCAACGGCTCATAGTGCAATATACCCTCAAATTCCTGGGCAAATTGGGCTTCATTCTCAAAATCCTCCCGCCACACCACCTTTACCGCGCGGTGGGCATCTGTCAGAGACCGTGCCAGCCATACCTCACCGTACGCCCCGCTGCCAATCATGCGCAGTATCTCATGGTCCGGCACGATTGGTTTTGTGTCGGCTGCGCGCTTGCTTGGTTTCTTCCTGTCTGCGGAGCTGTACCCCGGTTCTCTCATATCCTCTGCATTATACCATCTCTTTTTCACCTCTGCAAGCCGCTTCCTTACCCTCTTTTTGAACTTTTTTTCAATTTTTTCAAAATTTGTCTTGCTTTTATGCTCGGAATGTGGTTTAATGCGCCCGCACCAAATCCAAATGCGCACGTGGCGGAATTGGTAGACGCGCTAGTTTCAGGTTCTAGTGATGAGAGTCGTGGAGGTTCGAGTCCTCTCGTGCGTATCCTTAACAATGAGGGAGTTACGATAAAAAGTAACTCCCTCTTCTTTTTGTAATCATTCTCAAAAAACGCCCAAAAACGGCTGAAAACGCATACCAACAACTCTGTTTTTGCTCTGTAACTATACGCTTTGATAATCAATACCTAGAATGCAAATTTAGCCATTCTGAAAAAAGGCGTTTTACTCTGATGCTTTCAAGAATGAATCGCCTTTCTCTTGTCTCACGCTTCCAGAAGAAAGGTACAAAGTGACGCCCCTGTGTAATAAAGGGCGTTTTCTACAAACTCTCTTCTAAACCGTCCTTTCCCCTATCAGGGGCATCTCCTAATCCGCCCCTTTTTCCCACACAGAAGGCTTTTCATAACTCACTCTAATAGAAAATGTTTCTAATCTCAAACTGACCCCTAACCCTAAAAATTTCCATAAAAAATTTTCCAATTTTTTTTACAATAGTTTCGTTGTAACAAAATGGTGGTAATCGCTTGCACTTAAACGAAAAAAGAGGGATAAAACGCCCTCTTCTTTCTGCCTCTCATAAAGTCAAACCCATATTTGCCCATCACAGATACCGATTCACCATCTCTGTGAAGGTCATCTTGCGTGGGTTCTTCATGTCCTCGGCAATCTTCCTCTCAAAGTCACGCTGTCTTGCTTCCTCATAGGCATCCTTACCTTGGCTCATCTGTTTGGCATCCTCCGTCAGCACCGACCGAATAGCCTTACTCATCCGCTCCACATTATTGACTGCACCACCCTTAACAACCTGCTTACCTAGTATCTCCGACATCTGTTCAATCTTCATACTGGTATTTAGGTGAGCAGATGCGATAAGGGTATGTCCTTATCTCTGATGGTTAGCAGTGCAGCATCATGAATAAGGGTGCATTGCACTGTTGAATGTCAAGGTTATTCTTCTCTGTCCTCGTTTAGAGGAACGGTCTGATTAGTGGTGTTGCACTGATAGGGGAAGTCCCCACATTTAGTATCGTATCTGGGGGTATTGTAACTAGGATAAGAGAGTATTGTAACTTCTAGTGTATAGAGTGTAACGAGTAGTATTACGAGTGGAACGATTACACGATGAGTATTGAAGTATCATGTAGATTTGTAATGATACTAGACCAGAGCATTATCAATGACCACTGGCAAATCATTGGCACACAGTGCCAGTCACACCATTGCCAGCCAAGGATTGATAAGGTGACTGTGAGAATCCCATAGAAGCCATTCTTTATAGTATAGTAAGAGGGTATAGGTGTTTCAGGTAGGTAGATACCAGACAGGCTTATAATGGCTCATAGTATAAGCATAGAATGCGTTTGAGAGGCATACCCTAGAATACTACCACAAAGAACCATAAGCCACCTCCTAGACCTGTGTGCAGGAAAAATCAAAACACGAGTAGAACATCGTTATAATAGTTTATGTGCAGATGGGCTGCACAAGAAATTAGAATTATGAACAAGAAAATAAGTGAATTAATAGACAATGGTTATGGGGACACCCATAAGAGTAACTGCACCACTAATCAAAAGAGACAGAGAAGAGAGAACTCTTACTCTTATGTGGTCAATCAGCATGTGAATTCTCTCAATGTAGTCAAGGAGGAGCAGCAGCGTTATTACAGCGTGGTGCATACCATCATGGCAGAGGCAGGTATCATTGACAGTCACAAAACTGCTGATGCTAATCAGTCTGACAAGCGATACAAACCCTTTGACAACTCTCCGTATGGTGCATTCGTAGGTAAGGAACGAGTGGCAGATGGTGAGAGGAAGAGTGTGAATTCTTATTTGCTCAATGAGGTAGGAATGGCAAAGGTCAAGGAGATACTGACCAAGTATGTGACAGACCGATACCTCACCAAGGGGCAAATCCCATCAGCACAGAAATTCCGAGACAGCATAAAGGAACAGATGAATGTTGAGTTCTTGAAGTCCTACTTGAAGTATAAGGGGATTGACTTTGACGGTAAGCAGAAGGACAGGATAGTATTCCGAGCAGCATCTGTGGAAAATCAGAATGCGGTCGTACCCTATACCTGCTACTTCAACAATCCGACCAAGGTTCAGTATAAGAGTTCCAAGAGGGATAAGGACTTCACGAGTGTATTCTACCTCATCCACAACCTTGAAGTCCCTGTTCTGTGTAACGATGCACAGGAAAAGGCTATCAGAGCAGCACGAATTTTCCGTGAGTATTGGAATATGCAGTTCAATGGTGTGACAGAGTGGGGAGAAAAGTCTGACACCAAGACTGCCACCGAGCCTGTTCAATCTGCACCTGGATCTGAATCATCCACCCAATCGGTGAATGCCGATGAGTTAGCGGCAGAAGTGAAAGCATTGAGAGGAACTGTTGAACAACTGTCAGCCATGATGACTACTCTCATGAAGCATCTCAACTGTGATGTGCCAACTCCTGATGTTACCACTACATCTGATAAGGGAGAGTGTAAGGCAGGAACTCAAACAGACATCATCAACAGGATTTTGGGACATTCTCAACCTCTTCCAGAGCAGAAGCGTTACAAGTCCGTTACCCTTGAACAGATAGCCAAGGAGGCTAAGCCTGAACGGAAGCGTGACCTCCAACAGGCTTACGACATCCTCAAAGAAAGACGATTACTCACAGCCAAGTATCGTCCTCATGGAGATTGGAAGTTTGACTTCCAGAGAAAGAGTATTGAACTGTTGTTCCGAGTGGGTAGCAGACACAAAGCCGTGCATAATACTCGCCACAGACCGCTCATCCCACGAGTGATAAATGGAGAGATAGTCAAAGAGGAAGCAACAGCAGGTGAAAAATACCTCATTCCCTATGGTTTGGAGAAGTTGGATTACTCCTACAAGACTATCTTTGTGACGGAGGGAATCTACGATAGTTGCTTCTTGAAGAACTGTCTTGCGTATTCCAATTGGATACTTCCTACCGAGATGAGCAAGGTGATTGACATCTACCGAGAGGCAGGTTTCCATATTATCCACATCCTTGATAACTTCCGTTTGGGTGATAAGGGTGGGCTAAAAGGTCTGTATCATGTTGAGGGGAATAGGGATTGGCTCTCCAAGGGAGACAAGGTATTCTCATGGGACATCTACTCCGAATTCAAGGACTTCAACGATGTTGCCATAGCGTATGGATTAGACGAGATTGATGCTCAAACCATCATTGACCACTCATGGAATGAGGATGAAGTGAGAGCCAACTACGATAAGCATTTCACCGAATGGTTGAAAGTGTGCAAGTCAAAGTGCAGTAAGGAAGAATGGGCGAAATTCGCTCCATCTGTGGGAGTATCGTGTAAAGAGACCGTAGAAAAACCTGTTGAGAATAGTAACTTGAACGATGCTGCTACCATGAACAGTCCGATTGACGAAGATGATGAATGGGAAGAAGATGAGGGAGATGGTATCCCTGAACGGTGGAAAGAATGGGATGACATCATTGACGCCATCTTCCACACTGATTCCATTTCACCACAAGCAGAGGTTGAAGTCAGAAAGGATGAGAATCCTCAAATCGTTGAACAAGATGATGAACTTGAAGCCTATCTTGCTGAATTAGAACAGGAGCAGAAGAGAGTAGACAAAGAACGAGAACTCATGAAGAAGCGTTACGAAGACCATCTTGAACAGGAGATGTGGGAATTGAACCGCACCATGAAGTCTGTATTCAGTTCCAAGACCTGTGCCTGATAAACCCAGGGATTTTGATACAAGTAACCCCACCTCTCATACGCAAGGTGGGGATTTCTGTTTTAATCTGCTGGCAGGTCAATTCAACATCCCACGAACAACGCCACAGAAGAAACCAAGGGCAAATTCTCTCACATCTTCAATAGCAGACCATCTATCAGGACTATCAGGGTAATCATTGGCTACTTGTTCCACCGTCTTTGTGGCGAGTGCTAATGCGTCTCTAACCTCAAATTCCTTGCCACAGATGTAAAACTTGGCATCCAATGAGGGCAAAGGAAGTCCATCAAAGGAATGATTACCTACCTCTTCTAATGCAGTCAATCCATGCTCATCATCAGTGAAACGGCTGACAGTTTTCACCACATCACGATACCAACACCAGAATTCCGATAAGGTCTTGTAAGCCACTTGCTTGGTCATCCAATTGGCGAAGTCCGTACCGTTGTTCCAATTCCACTTATAAGTTATCTACTCTCTCATAACAATAGTATTTAGGGATGTTTGGAGAAGAAAATACCCACCCAAGGCATAAAACCAAGGGTGGGTGATGGGAAGATTGATGAGTGATTACTTATTTCTTTGCTCCTGCTGCTTTCAACAGCTTAACGATTTCTGTGTGACCATGCCAATCAGCCTTATACAACGGAGTCCAGCCACCTTTGTTTGCTTTATTGACATTTGCTCCTGCTGCAATGAGTGCTTTAACAATTTCTGTGGGACCACTAGAAGCCGCCTCATACAGCGGAGTCTTTCCAAATTTGTCTGCTAGATTGACATCCGCTCCTGCCGCAATAAGTACTTTAACAGTTTCTGTGCGACCTGCATCAGCCGCAAGAATCAGCGGAGTATAACCATTCTTGTTGTCAGCCTTATTGACATCCGCCCCTGCTGCAATGAGTGCTTTAACAATTTCTGTGTGACCTCTAATAGCCGCCGAAAGCAGCGGAGTAATTCCTTCTTGGGTTGCTAGATTGACATTTGCTCCTGCTGCAATGAGTGCTTTAACAATTTCTATGTGACCCTTCCAAGCAGCCTCATGCAATGGAGTATAGCCATCTTTATCTACTTGATTAACATTCGTCCCCTCACTAATAAAGCGTTGAACAGTAGCCACATCTCCTTTCATAGCAGCATCGTGTAAACTGGTACAGCTATTGAAACAAGGCACAAGAGCCAACAACAAGCAGCACTTGATGAGTAATTTTTTCATGATAGTAAAACAGAATGAGTAAAATCTCCATCCCAACAGACTGTTCTATTGGGAACTGCCAACAATGTAACACCTCTATACTTTCACTACAAGAATAAACATAACTAAAATTCAGAATTTTGGGAAGACAAAGGGAATGAAAAACCGCCTTGAAAGATGAACTTCCAAGGCGGCTTGTTAAAAAATATTCTTTAATAGCGAGCACCAGCTTGTATCAGTAGTCGTACTAAGTTACCGTCCCCACTGCGTTTAGCATAGTCTAGCGCACTACATCCCTCATTGCTAATCCGATTAACATCCGCTCCTGCCGCAATGAGTATTCTTGTGATTTCTGTGCGTCTCCAAAGTATTGCTGCCTGCAGAGGTGTATACCCATAAGTGCGCTCTGCAATATTGAGATTTGCTCCTGCTGCTATCAACAGTTTAACGATTTCTGTGCGACTGTTCCAAGTAGCCTTATACAACGGAGTCCAGCCACCTTTGTTTGCTTTATTGACATCTGCTCCTGCTGCAATAAGTGCCTTAGCGATTCCTATTTCACCGTTCCTAGCAGCCCAATACAACGGAGTCTCGCCATAACTGTCTGTAACATTGACATTTGCTCCTGCTGCAATAAGTGCCTTTGCTACTTCTGTGTCACCATGCAAAGCAGCACGATGCAACATTGTACAGCCATTTTGGTCTGCTTTACCCGCCCCTGCTGCTATGAGAGCCTTTGCAACTTCTATTTGACCGTTCCGAGCAGCCCACCACAACGGAGTCGCGCCATCATTGTTAGCCTTATTGACATCTGCTCCTGCTGCTATGAGCATTTTAACTATTTCCAGATTATCCAATTGAACTGCATAATACAACGGCCGCACGCCGCCGTAAGCATCAGCTTGATTGACATCTGCACCTGCGGCAATAAGTAATTTTGCGGCTTCTGTATAACTGTTTCTTAACGCTAAAATCAAAGGATATGAGACAAATGCATTTCCGCTACTAGGACTTGCCCCTTCACTTAACATGCGCCTAACAGCAGCCGTATCACCTCTCTCTGCAGCGAGATGTAAAGGAGTTGAACAGCTATTGAAACAAGGAATAAGAGCCAACAATAAGCAGCACTTGATGAGTAATTTTTTCATGATAGTAAAACAGAATGAGTAAAATCTCCATCCCAACAGACTGTTCTATTGGGAACTGCCAACAATGTAACACCTCTATGCTTTCACTACAAGAATAAACGATTCCAAAATTTAAATTTTTGAGAAGACAACAGAAGAATTATACCCACACCTCACACGCTATCAGGGGTGATGTTGTAGAAGTCTTCTGCTTCCGTCTTGGTTATTGCTCTGCGATAATGCTTCATCAGCACAGCCAAGTCATGCCCTAACTGGTTAGCAGCAGCAGTGTGACCGATGCTCTCGGACATGAATGAAGCAGCAGTGTGACGAATGCAGTTCTTGGGTAGTTTGATACCTGTCTGCTCAGATAAGACTTTGAGGAATGCACTGTGAGCGTTTCTTCTCTGTTTAGGAGTATCACCTTGGATAAGCGTATCGGTAACATTCATGCTCACGCCGTTCTCCTTGGCAAAGTCCATCCATGCCTTGACATTGGCAGTGGGATAAACGAAGCGAGCGATACCGTTCTTAGCAACAGCAGCGGAAATGTAAATCTCATTGCGACCACCAACGAAAATGTCACCATAAGTCAGTTTGGCTCTCTCCTCCACACGAGCACCACAGAAGAAGCCGATAGCCAACACAGGGATGAACTGATGGAACTTCGGATTGTTCTTCACGAAAGAGAAGATACGCTTCACCTCATCCACCGACAGCATTTCAGGTTCTTTGTCCTTCTTCTTGGTAGCAGGCTTGATGAACTTTGCAGGATTGTGTTCCTTATTGATGTGTCCCTGAACCTCACCGAACTTGAATACAGACTTCATTAGATTGATGTATTGTTCTCGTGTGCTCTGTGAAGCCTTGCCACGCTGCCCTTGGAGAGAGTTGAGGAAAGCAATCACATCATCCTCGGTGATGGTATGGATAGGTTTGTTGCCGAAGTAGGGGCTGATGATGTTGAACAGACGAGTGCGAACCGTCTCTGCATGCTCGGTGACTTCTCCATCAGTCTTGCGGAGAAGTTCCTTTTCGTAGTAAAAATTGGCAAGTGTGGAGAAATCAGGAGTGGTGGTTTGCTGTCCAATCAATCCTCTCTTCATGACCTCGTAGGCAGATGAGAACTTGAAACCGTTTGCCATCGCTTCCTTTACATAGGCTCTCCATAAGTCCAAAGCCTGCTTCTCATCATCGCTGATAGAACCGAAGTCCTGTCCGAATCGCTTCAACTCTTGCTTCTTGGTAACATTGACCTCCTTGGCATCTTCAAACCCCTCCAAGGTGGCATCAAAGAACTTCTTTCTGATGCGACCTTGCTCCGTCCAAGTCACAACAATCTTCTTCACGCCGTTCTTGGTCTCCATGGAGATGCCCTTGGGGAAGGTTACACGCTTGCCTTGGAGGTCGTGGAACTTGGTTTTGGACTTGGTTCGTTTCATCTGGGGAAATGATACCAAAGGACCCCATTTTGTAAAGCCTTTTTGTCACTTTTTAGTCACTTATTCTAAATTCCTTACGAATTTCAAGAGTTTTACTAGATTTGCCATCTAGTGTGTTGAAAATTTGGATAAAAAAGAGGAGAAGTAATTATCTTCTCCTCCTGACTTGTCATTGTGAGTTGCTACCTCTTACCACACAATACCACTCTGATGATTTTCCAGCCAAGCCATCACTTGTGACAGGATGTAACGAGGTCTTGCCCCCTTGGCTACCGTTTTGACCTTACCAATGTAGAGGACAGGCAGCCCCTACTTCGTCAAGCGAGTGACGGTATCAGGAACAATACGCAACTTCTTGGCTAACTCTTGGCGAGTCATTATGATGTCTGGATTAGTCTCGTCTGATTTCTTCATACCACTATTATACACGAGTTCTGAAAGTTTTTACACAGCATCAGGGGTGATGTTGTAATAAGCCTCGGCTTCCGTCTTGGTAATTGCTCGGCGATAATGCTTCAAGAGCATCGCAATGTCGTGACCAAGTTGATTCGTAGTTTGTGAGTATCCCAGGATTTCGGCCATACAGGATGCAGCCGTGTGACGAATGCTGTTTTTGGGGAAGGTAATCCCAGTTTCTTCTGATAAGGCAACAAGTAACTTGCTGTGTTTATCTCTCCGTTGCTTCACCGTGTTACCTTCAAGTAAGTAATCAGACGGATTCATGCTGACACCTTGCTCTTTGGCGAAGTCTAACCACTCCTTGAAGTTGTCAGCAGGGTAGATGTATCGTGCGATACCATTCTTTGCGTTAGCAGCAGGGATGTAGATTTCGTTACGAGCACTTACATAGATGTCTCGGTAAGTCATCTTGGCTCTTTCTTCAACACGAGCACCACAGAAGAACCCTACGGCTAGCACAGGGATGAATTTGTGATACTTGGGGTTCTTCTTTACAAAGGCAAAGATGCGTTTTACATCATCCACAGATAAGATTTCAGGTTCTTTATCCTTTTTCTTCGTGGGAGGGGTAAGACCTGCCACAGGATTGTATTCAGCAGGGAGTAACTTCTTTTTGATACAGAACTTGAATACTGATTTGAGCAGATTGAGGTATTGCGTGCGAGTTGTAGCAGATGCTCGCTTGCCATTCATACCTTTCAATCCGTCCAAGTAGTCTTCAACTTCATCTTCTGTGATGGTGTGGGCAGGTTTGCCACCAAGAACAGGGCAGATGTGGTTGAACAGACGGTTCTTCACCGTTTCTGCATGCTCGGTGAGTTCTCCATCAGTCTTACGCATGAGTTCTTTGTCGAAGTAATAGCGAGCCAAGGTATTGAAGTCAGGAGATGTCGTTTTGCGTTTCTCCAAACCTGCTTGGACGATTTCATAGGCAGATGCGAACTTGAAGCCATTCATCTGTGCTTCTTTCACATAGGCTCTCCACAAGTCCAAGGCTCTTTTTTCGTCCTCGGTGATGTTTCCAAATTCTGCTCCATACTTCTTGGCTTCCTTTTTGAGAGCATCATTCAGAGCCTTGGCTTCTTCAAGACCTGCTAGTGACCAAGAGAAAAACTTCTTCTTCTTTTTACCGTGTTCTAACCATGTAACGGCTAGTTTGCGGATGCCCCCACGCCAAGTTTCGGTGCTTATCCCAACAGGGAGATGCACTCTCTTATCTTCAATGACCCAAATTTTGGTTTTGGTTTTTGTTTTCTTGGTTTCAGTTGCTATCACAGGTAGTTCTTGTGTCTTATCTTTTATCTCTTTGTTTTCCTATGTCATCTTATTTCGTATGTGTGAATGACAACCCTAAGATGATGTTTTTAGACCTCTTTTAGTTGTCGTTTGTTAGTATTGTAATTCTATGTAATACCTTCATTAGGAATTCCATAGGCGTAGAAAGATTGTATCACAATAGAAGCCATTTGTAAAGACTTTTCTCTGTTTCTTCTCTGTAATTTCCATAACTCATTGATAACACAATGTAGAAGGATTTTTCAGGTTCTAGTGATGAGAGTCGTGGAGGTTCGAGTCCTCTCGTGCGTATCCTTAACAATGAGGGAGTTACAACAAAATGTAACTCCCTCTTCTTTTTTCTCTGATGCCATATGTGCGATGGACGGTCGATTGGGGACGCGGCATGGGGTAGTGCGGTGCTTTCTGTCGGCCATGTAGCAAGTGACAGAGCGTCACAAACTACTTTTGTCCTAAAAGACTGTTCTCTTGCGGAGTGCAAATCATGTAACATACCTCCTCCCCCGTATCAATGGTAAAAGAGGTTAAAATTCAAAACTTTGGAAAGAAGAGAACAGAATTGTACCCACCCCTCACGCCGTATCAAGGCAAATGCTGAAAAACTTCCCAGTTCCGGAGGTGGCGAAACGCGCGATTTTTGTTCGGTAGCTGTCGGATATTCATCTAAAATGGGTAAAATCGGCGCTTTGTGAGAATCAAGCAGCTCTCGCGGCAGTGTTTCTTACGACACGTTGTTGAATGACAGCGGTGTATTCACCGACAAGAATGGGGACAAGTGCATCACCCTGACTTTTGTGGAGACCTACGGCTCCGGTGTGCAGGTATGGTCCAATACTACTAAGCTCATTAATGATACAGGCCTCAAATCCCAAAGCAACACCTCTTTAGCGAGCATCTACGTCAATGCCGGTTACATCGAGGCTCTGCAGTTTGCCCCTGGTTGGGAGGGTGACGAAATTGTCAACACCAACGCTGCTTTCGCTGCCGCAGCTGTCGAGAAACTTGGTGCTCCTGCTGTACCCGAGCCCACCACGGCCACGCTTTCCCTGCTGGCTCTGGCCGGTCTGGCAGCCCGCCGCCGCCGCAAGTAAAGTAAGACAAGCTTCTTCCTTTCAAGAAAGCCGTTGCTCTGGTAAAGAGCAGCGGCTTTTTCTTTGCCTTTGTTCGGGATGCAGCAGGAAAGGGGGACAGTATACGCTTGACGGTCAGAGAAATGGGAATTCCCCCCCATTGGCCGGCGTTCATCGGGGTGAGGGGAGTATGTCTCAGAAGTGGCTTGAATTGGGGGTGTTAGATGGTGTAGAGTGTGCGCATGAAGAGAATAACTGCCCTGGTGTGTTGTGGGATGGTGCTGCTGATGTGCGGGTGCGCACGGGTGTTTCAGCCGGAGGGAACGGGCTGCATACCGCGGACAACGGAGATGGAGAGTGAGCTGCGGCGGCATGTGTACAAGCTGGCGGCGGAGATAGGTGAGCGCAACCATTACCACCGAGAGGCGTACGCCCGCGCGGCGCAGTATATTGCGGATGAGTTTGAGACGATGGGCTATGAGGTGGATTGGCAGCGCTACCGTATACCTGCCCGTGAGGAGTATCTGACGGCGGCGGGTGAGACGGCGGTGAATCTGGAGGTGCGCAAGCCCGGAACGGATCCGGATGCCCCCTGGCTGGTGGTAGGGGCGCACTACGATACGCGTGTGGGGATGCCGCGCTGGAATTGTCACGGGCCGGTGATTCCTGCCAAGACCGGTACCCCGGGTGCCAATGACAATGCCTCCGGCATTGCAACGCTGCTGGCACTGGCCCGGAAACTGAAGGATGTGCCCACGCGCAACGGTATCATTTTTGTGGCGTACGCCAACGAGGAGGCTCCGTTCTTCCAGCAGGATGAGATGGGCTCCCGGCAGCATGCCCGCAAGCTGGTGAAGGAGCTGGGGAAGGAAAAAATCCTGGGCATGATGACACCGGAAACGCTGGGGGTGTATTCTCCGCGCATGAATAAAAAGCGCCGTTCCGCCGTGGCCGGCGGCTTGTTCGGTGTGGCGGACCGCTGTGATTTTGTGGCGTTCATGAGCACGAATACCGGGCGGAAATATGCCCGCAAATGTGCAGATATTTTTGCGCAGAACTGCCGTTTCCCGGTGCGGGCAATTTGTTTTGCCTATCTGGTGCGGGGTATTGCATGGTCAGATGACTGGTCGTATATGAAGGAAGGTATTCCTTCCTTTGCCATCACGGATACGGCCTACATGCGCTGCGATGACTACCATGAAACCAGTGATACGGCGGAAAAGCTGGATTACCGTGAGTTTGCGGAGGTGGTGCTGGGGCTGGAGCGCATGATTACCGTGCTGACCGGCGGTAAGCCTGCCCCGGTGGTGCCTGCGAACTGATGGTGGCGCACTGTCGCCCCCCGGCGGTCTGCCCGCAGGGCATGGGCTTTATTTGGTCATGGCAATGCAGCGCATGAAGCCGGGGAAGAAGCGGCGCAGGGGGTAGAACATAGCCAGGCAGATGCCGGTGACAAAGAAGGGCATCCACAGGTTCTGAATAGTGGAGAATTCTCCGCCGTAGGAGCCGGTGAGGGCGAGCCGCAGGGCATGCAGTACGATGAAGTGGGTCACATAGATGAAGAAGGCAGCCGGACCGAAGGAGGCAATAAAGCTGCAGAAACGGGGCAGGTACTGCTCACAGAGCGCGCCGATGCTCATGGTACAGGAGACGCCCAGCAGCACCAGCATGCTGCTCTGCACGGGGGGATAGAAGCCGAATCCGTATACGGCAGGCAGCACCAGCAGCGCAGCGATGACGGGAGCCCATGCATAACTGCGTACAAACTCCGTGAAGCGTGCAAAGTCTGCATGCCGCCGGATCCAGAGCCCCAAACTGTAAAAGCCCAGTGCCTGGAGGTTCTCATAGAGCCGGAAAGGAATCCAGTCTAAGTACCAGCTGCCGTGGCTTGCGGCGGTTTCTGCATCCCGAGAGCAGAAAATATCTCCGGCGGTAAAGCTCAGCAACACCAGCACCAGCAGTACCTTGGAGGGCAGCCGCTGCAGCAGCGGGCTGAAGAGAGCCAGAAGAATCAGGGTGCGCATGAACCAGAGCGGCACGTTGTCGAAGTCCCAATAGCACCAGTTGAGCAGTCCCATCTCACGGGGAATGAGAGTCAGGTTAAACCAGCTGAAATTTCCGGCAAGAGTCTGCTCCCAATGCATCATGGGCTGCAGCAGCAGAATGGAGGCCACGGCGGTCCAGAAAGCAAAGGGCAGTAACAGGGTTTTGGTGCGTTTCCAATCCAGCCATTGCCCGGCGGCTGCCTTGTGGGTGAAGTAGCCGGATATCAGGAAGAAAAAGAAAATAAGACTGCGGTAGTTGAAAAGGTCGACGATGTAGTTGATGCTGCCGTAGGGGCGGTCTACATGGCGCCAAACCACGAAAAATGCCGTATACACGCGGCAGAAATCAATCCACTGGATGCGTGCAGACGGCATTTTTGTTAAACGTGTAAAAGGGAGAATTATGAGAGTGACTCTTCTTCCTCTTCGTCGTCAGCCACCTCAATCATGCGGCGCATGCGGCGGGTGAGGAAAGGGCGGATGATGAGTCCGTAGCCCAGATAGCACATGAAGATGAGTGCCGGGGCAATCCAGGGGAAGAAGATGAGCGCGCAGACGGCCACCACTGCCAGCAGCATGGCCATGATGGTGCCGCGTTTCTCAAAATTGACGTGCTTGAAGCTGGGGTAGATGACGCGGCTCATCATCAACAGCGCCACCAGAGTCATGACACCGGCCATGATGTACTGCCACAGCTGCGGAATCTGGAGGTCGCGGTGGGCGGTGAGGTCAATAACCAGATACATGGTGCTGACTACGGCACCGGCTGCCATGGGTACCGGAAGCCCGACGAAATCCATGCTCTGGTTGGGTTTCTTGGGCTCTGCCGCCATGCAGTTGAAGCGAGCCAGACGCAGAGCGGCGCACAGCAGGTACACCACGGCAATGGCGTCTCCCAGATAAGGCACCGGCAGATCAAACAGCACGGCGCGTGCCAGCAGCATGGCCGGAGCTATGCCGAAGGAGACAACGTCTGCAATGGAGTCGAACTCACGGCCGAAGGGGCCGTCTGCCTTGCACATGCGGGCCACGCGGCCGTCCAGGAGGTCGAAGATGCAGGCGGCAAAGATGAGGTAGGTAGCCTGCTGATAGTGCGCGAATGCCTCCGCCGTGCCGTCATCAAAGGCCATGCCTTTGAAGATGGTGAGAATGGCAAAGAAACCGCACAGGAGGTTGCCTGCCGTCAGCATGTTCGGCAGGATGGGAATCTTGGGTTCATCCGGGTAAACCGGGGGCTGGTGAGAGGCCATAATATGGAGACGTGGTTATTTCTATCTGTATTATGCCAGAGCTTCAGCCGCTTTGGCAAGAAGATTCTGCTTTTCTGCAAGATTCTTGCCGGAACCGCGGGCCATGTCTGCCTTGCCGCCGCCCTTGCCGCCCACAATGGGGGCCAGATTGCGGATGAGGTCACCCGCCTTGAGACCGGCAGCCTGAGCGCTTTCACCGCAGTAAGCCCCCAGCGAGAGGGCGGTGCCGTCATCAACCACCAGGAAGGCGGCTGCGGCGTAGTGGCGCTTGCGCAGGCCGTTGAAGAGCTCGGTGAGCAGATCGTTGCCGCCCTCAGCACAGATGACGGTGTTGCCGCCGGTGAGCTGTTCTGCCAGCAGGGCATCCGCCATGCCGGCGGCGGCGGCGGACTGGGCCTTCTTCAGGCGCTTATCTGCTTCCAGGGCGGCTTCTTTCAGCTTGTCGCAGTAGGTGTTGTACTCATCCAGCAGGGCATTGACCACGAGGATGTCATGAGACTGCACGGCTTTCTTGGCCGGCTGAGAATCGTTGGTGGGCACGGGGACGGAGGGCTGCCCCATGGCGGAGAGTTTGGCATTGGCAGAGGTGAGCTTCTCCAGCATTTCCTTGCCTTCCGGGATACGGGCGCTGATGATGTCGCGCACCACGGCCAGACCTGCTTCACCCACGGCTGCCTCAATACGGCGTACGCCGCTGGCAATGGCACCCTCACTGCGAATCTTGAAGAAGCCGATTTTGCCGGTGGAGGCGGCATGCGTACCGCCGCAGAGTTCCATGGAGACACCGTTGAACGCATCTGTCTCACCGCCCATCTGCACCAGACGCACCACATCACCGTACTTGTCGCCGAAGAACTGGCAGATTTCCGGGTGTTTCCGGATTTCGGTCATGGGGTACTCATTGGCAAGGATGGGGAGGTCTTCTGCCACCCACTGGTTGACGAGCTCTTCCACGCGGCGGAGGTCTGCCTTGGAGATGGGGCCGCTGTTGACATCAAAGCGGAGGCGGTCGGCATCTACCAGAGAACCCTGCTGGGCAATATCTTCGCTCACCAGAGAGCGCAGAGCCTTGTGCAGCAGGTGAGTGGCGCTGTGGTGGGCCTCCAGTGCTCGGCGGCGTGCTGTGTCCAGTGCCAGCGTGACGGTATCACCCACGGCGGGGGTAACGCCGTCTACTGTGGAGATGAGGTGGGCGCGGGCGCTGCCAATTTGCTGCACACCCAGCACGGGGGCGGAATCACCACCCAGGGAAAGGGTGCCGCCGTCGCTCATCTGGCCACCCATTTCAGCGTAGAACGGGGTCTTATCCGTGATGACAAAGAGCATGCCGTCTGCCTCATGAATCTCTGTGACGGTAGCATCGCAGGTGTCTTCCGTGTAGCCGGTAAATGCTGTTACCTGCTCGGTCTGAATATCCAGGGCGCGCACAATCTGCTTCTTCTGTGCCGCTTTGGCGCGTTGGCGCTGCTCTTCCATGAGGGCTTCAAAGCGCTCGGTGTCGATGCTCAGTCCGCGCTCTCTGGCCATGAGTGCCGTCAGGTCAATCGGGAAGCCGTAGGTATCATACAGCTTGAAGGCAAAGTCACCGGAGACGGCGCCGGTGGCGGTCACTTCCTTATCAAAGAGTTCCAGACCGCGGTCGAGTGTCTCATTGAAGCTGGTTTCCTCTCGCAGCAGTACTTCTTTGATGGTAGCGGCACGGCCGATAAGCTCCGGGAAGACTCGGCCCATCTCTGCGGCCAGCGTATCCACCAGCAGAGAGAGGAAGGGTTTTTCCAGACCCAGGCTGCGCCCGTAGCGCACGGCGCGGCGCAGGATGCGGCGCAGCACATAGTTGCGGCCGTTGTTGCCGGGCAGAATGCCGTCTGCAATAGAGAAGCTCAGCGTGCGGATGTGGTCTGCAATCACACGGAAGGCAATGCTTTCCTTGAGCTGCTCCCGGTTTTCATCTGTTGCATCCTGCGGGTAGATATCGGCGTAGGTGCGGCCGGAAATCTCCTCAATGCGCTTGAAAATCGGGCGGAAGACGTCTGTGCTGTAGTTAGAGACGCGGGCGTTGAAGTCCGTGAAGCCCTTGGTGCACTGAATCATGGCGCAGGCGCGCTCAAAACCCATGCCGGTGTCTACATGGCAGGCGGGCAGGTTGCGGAAGGTGCCGTCGCTCTCTGCATTGTACTGGATGAATACCAGATTCCAGATTTCGATGCACTGCGGGCTGTCCTGGTTAACCAGGCTGCCCTCTGTCTTGCCCTCCGGGGTGAGATCCACGTGCAGCTCAGAGCAGGGACCGCAGGGACCGGTCTCGCCCATCATCCAGAAGTTGTCCTTCACGCCGCCGTTGACAATGTGTACCTTCGGGTCCAGGCCCTTGGACTCAAAAAGCGGTGCCCAGGTATCCCATGCCTCTTGGTCAAACTCACCGGGGTCACCTTTGGCCTTGTCCGGGCAGTAGACGGTGGCGTACAGACGCTCTGCGGGGAAGCCCCAGCGCTCCACCACCAGCTCCCAAGCCCAAGCGATGGCTTCTTTCTTGAAATAATCACCGAAGGACCAGTTGCCGAGCATCTCAAACATGGTGTGGTGGTAGGAGTCCTGCCCCACATCCTCCAGGTCATTGTGTTTGCCGCCGGCGCGGATGCACTTCTGCGTGTCCGTGGCTCGGGCGGGATTCCACGGCGGGGTCCAGACGCCCAGGAAGTAGGGCACAAACTGGTTCATGCCGGCATTGGTGAACAACAGCCCCGGGCTCTGCGGCATCAGCGATGCGGAGGGAACCACGGTATGCTGTTTTTCATGGAAAAAGTCAAGGAAACTCTGGCGAATCTGCGCTGCGGTCATCATAATGGCTTATGAAATGGTAAATAGTGCGTTCCGCCCAGCATACACCTTTTTTTTGCGGCTGTAAAGGCTAAACAAAACCGCCGCAAGCGCTCATGACGTTTGCGGCGGTGAAAAATGGTATAAAATTAACGTAAACAGGCAGATGTTTAGTCCGGGTAGGCGCTGTTCAGGTATCTAATCCAGGCGCGGCAGTTTCTGCACCCGCACCCCTGCATTTGTCTGTAAACGCTGTTACCGGGGCGGCCTGCCGGCTTGTAGCCTGTGACCGCGCAGCCTGCATTGATGACGGGAGGCGGACCCGTTTGTATGGGCGGGTCTATTCTTCTGGGCGGTCGGGGCTGCGTGATGGGCGGGGGCGGATTATCCAGCTGGTTGACCCTGTTCCGGCATTTGCGGCAGCCTTTATCTCTGGCGCAGGCCTGCATCTCGTAGTAGGTGCTGCTGCCCTTAGTAGCACGATTGCGCGCTCTGTTGGAGATGGTGCATGTTTTGCGTTTGGCTTCTTCTGCCGCTTTGCGTTTCGCCTCTTCTGCCGCCTTGCGCTTTGCTTCTTCTTCTTCTGCTTTGCGCTTAGCTTCTGCTGCTAAACGTTCCTCTTCTTCTCTGGCGCGGGCAATTTCATTGTTGATGCGCTCAATGTGGTAGCTGCAGTCGCTGCAGCCTTTGTTTTTGCTGCATTCCTGCATGGCGCGGTAGGTATCATCATCCAATTCTGCGCTTGCCTTATTCTCAGCAGGGATGGTGCAGATTTTGGCGAGGGCCGCTTTGCAATCGGCGCAGTCACGGTCTCTGACGCACTGCTGCATGGCGCGGTAGGTGTCGTCATTCAATTTGGCGCCAGCTCTGGCCTCTGCGGAGATGGTGCAGATTTTGGCGAGAGCCGCCTTGCAATCGGCGCAGTCGCGGTCCTTGACACACTGCTGCATGGCGCGGTAGGTGTCATCGTTGTACTTGGAGGCGGCGCGGCTAGCCGGAGAAATTTTGCAGGTCATGAAGTCCTTCTTCAGAGCCTCAGCCTGCGCTCCGCAGAGCTCACAGTTTTTATCCTGCGCACACTGCACCATGGCTTTGTAGGTGTCATCATTGTACTGCGCTTTCTCTCTGGCGCCGTCTGCCACGTAGCACACCAGCTCCAGACGGTTGATGTGGTCCATGCAGTTGCGGCAGCCGCATTGCTTCATTGTCTCGTAGTGAGAGTTACCTTTGACGGCGTAATAGGAGTCATCCGTGCCGGCTGTGCAGGGTTTCTCCGGTATCTGCGCCTCTGTCGCCGCAATCGTTTCATCGCCGGTACCAATGGAACCGGAATCACCGGAATTCAGGAAAGGAATGAGGCAGCCCAGCAGGATGATGAGGATTCCGCAGAAGAGAACTGCCGGGTGTGTGAGGGCTTTCTTGAGCCCGCCGCCGCTCTTGCGGGTGGCACGCGTGTTGTCTGCGCTGTCATCCTGCTGCGGTGCGGGGGCTTTGGGTACGGCGGGAACCTGTTTTGGGGGGGCAGATGCCTTGAGGGGTACGCTGCGGGTGTCGACGGTCTTGATGAGGTGCACCATCTGAGCCATGTTGATGCCGTCATCCGAGAAGCGGATGGAAACGTCTTCAATGGCTTCGAGCCACGCGCGGGCGCAGGAGAAACGGTCGGAGGGCTCCCATGCCAGAGACTTGTCGATACTGGCCAGCAACTCTTCATCGTAGCGTTCCAGCAGCGTTTCATCCTTAGCCAGACAATGCTGGCGGGGCGGGGCGACAACGTGGTTGTCCTTGTCTACATGCGGCTCCGGTTTGCGGCCGGTGAGCAGCATGAACAGGGTGGCACCCAGGGCGAACAGGTCCGTTGCGGGGCAGATGGCGGCGCCGTCGTTCTCACACTGCTCATGGGGCATGAAGCCCGGTGTGCCCATGTTGGCACTGCCCAGGTCAATGAAGACCGGGGAGGATTGGTTGCCGTTATCCGTGAGCAGTATGTTACCCGGTTTGATGTCCAGGTGGTAAATGGGTTTGCCCTGCAACTTGCGGCTGTGCATGTGTTCCAATGCATTGAGCAGGGAGCGGAGAATGAAGAGTACCGTTATTTGAGACGGCCATGCCCCCTCTGTCCGCATGGCTTTGATGGCCTGGGAGAGAGAGCCGCCGCCGATGTAGGGCATGGCGTAGTACGCTGTGTTGTTCTCTCTGAACGCTCCGGAAAGGCTGACGATGTTGTCATGCCGCATGGCCGCGAGCTGCTTGGCCTCTATCTCAAAGAGCTTGTAATAGCGGCGGAAATCCTCCTCACTGCCGGCATTGGGGAGGACGTCTTTGCTGCCTTCATTTCTGGTGGCAAACCACGGGGGAAAATACTCCTTGAGCACCACCTGCGTGTTGCCCTGTGCGTGTGCCAGATAGGTGATGCCGAAACCGCCGCTGTTCAGCCGCTGCAGGATGCGGTAGCGGCCGTTCAGCTCTGTTCCGTTTGGTAAAGGTCTTGCTTCTGCCATTTTCTTGTTTTCTTGACGTTACGATAAGATATTTTTGTGCAAAAGAAAAGAAAAATCCGTTATTTGTCGGGCATATTGCTGCCGTTCCGATTCAGGATTTCGGTTTATCTGCCTGTTCTTTCTGATTTTGCTCAGAGTTTTCCTTGAGCTTATTCCAGCACTGCTCACAGTTGCGCTCCACAACACAGTTCCACCATGATTCGGCATCACCGCCGTCTCCCACGGTGCAGGCGCGGTTCTGTTCTTGGCGCTTTTCGTCATCGATGCGTTTCAGATGCTTTTTGCATGCGGGGCACTGTTTCTCTGCCACACATTTCTGCATGGCCTTGTAGGTGTCATCATCCTTTGCGGCAGTCTTGGCCTTCTCCGGGTCTATGTTGCATTGTATAGTCGTTTCCGGGGCCGGTGCGTTGCCTTCTGCTTGTTGCAAGGTGTCGGCGCAGGTAGGACAGTTGCGGATGTCGGCGCATTTCTGCACGGCTTCCTTGGCTGCAACATCTCCCTCCAGGGCTTTTTGTCGTGTTTCGTCAGTAACCGTGCAGAGGTTGGCAAGAGCGGCTCGGCAATCTTCGCACAGGAAAGTCTTCATGTGGTGTAAAGAGTCCTCGCGGTTGATTTCATCCGGGGATGCCAGTGTAACTGAATTGGGGCACATGGCTTTCAGTGCCTCTTTGCATGCTTGGCATGTTTCAGTATTGGCCTTCAACTCATTATAGGCCTGGTTGGAGTAACCTTCCTCTATATTCGACGGAGTGGGATTGCAGGTGTGCTCCGCACCTGTTTCAGTAGCCGATAATTGATTGAGGTAGTGCTGACAATCCGCGCATTTGTTTTTTTGGGCGCAGGCCTTCATGGCCTGATGCGTTTCATCGTTCTGGGTTGCCTGTTGTTTATTTTCTGTCTTAATCTTGCACTTGGCTCTGGAATCGCTGCGCAGGACAGCTTGTGCGCAGAGAAGACACTGCTTTTTCGTTTTCTTTAAGCAGTTTTTCATGGCTTTATAGGTGTCATCTCCCTTTTTAGCCGTGTCTCGATGCTTTTTCTGCGCCTCGCTCAAAGAGCAGGCTTTTTCTCTGGCTTCTTTTTCTTCTTTCTCTTTTTGCGCTTGTTCTGCTGCTTCTTGTTCTACAGTCTCATCAATGCGTGCCAGATGTTCTTTGCAGCTTTCGCAGTCGCGGTCTTGGACGCACTTCTGCATGTCCTTATAGGTGGCATCATCTTTTTTGGCAGCGTTCTTTTGCTCATCCGAAATCTTGCACTTCTTGAACTCTTCATCAATGCGTGCCAGATGTTTTTCGCAGCTTTCGCAGTTGCGGTCGTGAACGCACTTCTGCATGTCCTTATAGGTGGCATCATCTTTTTTGGCGTCTTTTTTCTTATTTTCTTCAATTCTGCACTTATGAAAGTCATTTGAAATTCGAGTGAGATGCTGCTTGCAGTCATCGCATAAACACTCACTCATGGCCGTATAGGTGCTATCTCTAAAGCCAGCCTTCAGTTTCTCCTCTTCGGAAATCCGGCACGTATTGGAGAAATAATAGAAGACCGCCGCACCGGCCAGCAGTAATGCCAGGGTGAGAGAGAAAATCATGATGAGGCTGCCCCGGCCGCCGGATGTGGCTTTGGTCACGGTTGAAAGGATGGTTTGCCGTTTGTCTGCGCGGCAGATTTCCGTGGTGGGATCACTATTGTCATTCATGTCCAAGCCGGATAAGTCCACGATAGGTATCATGGAGGAAATGTCCGGGATACGCTGAGACACGCGTACGCCGTAGACCATTTTTACCTTCGGTGTTTCCGGAACGGGAATTTCTTTTTCCCAGGCATCTTCCGGGGCCCATACTTGGGAATCAAACAATTCCGGCATGGAGATGGGGATGAGCTCTCCCCAAGCCTCATTCGTGCCGACGGGCAGCAGAGAGATGTTGCGATTGCGGGCAGCAAGGACAATGCGTGCCGTGACCTCTTGCCCGATGGCCGTTTCCGTTGCCAGAACTATCTTTTTAACGCCTTGGGCAGCGGCATGTTCAATGGATTCTGCGGTAGCTGGGAAGATAAGGACGGGAAGCTCTAGTTCCTGCAGTTTTGAGTACAGGCGGTGTGTGAGTGCGCCATTCTGTACACCGATGATGTAGATGGGAAATTGAGATGATGTCATATTGTCAGAAGTTGTTTGTGGTGAAAATGAACGTAAGATTTATGAAGCTGAGTTTGATGCCTCCTCCGAGCTTGCCGCAGGTTCTCCTTTTTCCGGTTCTTAGGGTGCGGAATCGGCAGCCGTGTCAGCGTCAACCTGCGAGATGTCGCCATTGGCCGGGGGCGTGGAGACTTCGTTGTTGGTAGGGTCTTCTTTGCCGGAATCCCGGGCAGGGGGTGGGGTTGCCTTAGCCTCGGAGACAGTCTCCACTTTTTGTTGGGCGGGGAGAGCCGTTGATTGGGTGGGTACAGAGGGCGTCAGACATGCCATGATGACGTAGATGAGGACTCCGAGAATAATGGTCAGCAGAATGATGACGGTGATAACCAGACGGGCGGAGTTCCTGATGTCCTCACCATCTGCTTCCGGCTCCGTATTTGCTGCCACAACGGTGGTTGTCGGTGAGATGATGTCTTCCATCTCTTCCTGCAGATCTACCAGGGGTTCCATTGTATCCGGGGCGGGAATATCACGCGTGACGGAGATGCCGTTGATGGACTCAATGGTCAGGGTGATGTTTGGCGGCGGCGGCAACAGCGGGGTTTCCCAGTCGGAGTCAGGGGAAACGACATCCAGCTCTGCCACTTCCGGCATGGAGAGGGGGACCGTCTTTTCCCAGACAGTTTTGTCTCCCACTACCAGAAAACAGATTCCAAGCGGGCGTGCCGTTTTCAGAATAGCGGGCATGTCCTGCAGCGGAAGCTCCGGGTCTGCAGCAATGACGATGGTGCGGACGCCGTTGCGGTGCGCTTCCGTCACGCATCCTGTGGAGGGGTGGTGTAGCTTGATTCTGGTGTCATATTGCAGCAGCTTTTCGTACAGGAGCCGCGTGGTCTGCCCCTGCGGTGTGCCGATGATGTATACTGCGTTAGGATGCATGAGGAGGCTGATGGAAGGAAGGTTGATAAACTTATTTATTGTTTTGCCGGGGATACTGCCGAGTCTTTTTGCGGTGCCGGTGCAGACTTGAGTTCCTGCGCCCAGTCATCAATGCGCAGCGGAGCGGCTCCGTGCGGATTGGCTCCGCTGCCCGCCCCAATCTTGTCGATGATAATGTAGCAGGTTTCGATGATGCAGGTGAGCAGCAGGAAGGTAAGCAGGATGTACAGAGTCCCGGTGCTGAGCAGGGGCTCTCGGTCGGAGGCGGGTTTCCGTTTTTCTGCCGGCAGCGCAGCCGGGGCGGGGGTGGGCTCCGGCGTGGGTGGAGCAAGAGGCGCATCTGAGAATACGTCCTCCTCCTCCTCTTCTTCTGCTGCCTGCGCTATGGCGGCGGGAATTTCCGGTGGCTGAGGTACTGTAATCTGATTATTTATCTCCGCCGCGTCATTTTCCTGCTCTGGAGTGCTCATAGCTGGAAGGGGGGACTCCTGCTGCTTTTCTTCCGCTGCCGGAATTGGTGTGGGAGCGGGAACGGGACTGGGTGCGGGTACAGGGGCTTTTTCCACAGGGGCCGGTTCCGGCTCCGGTGCAGGCGGAAGAGGCTCGGAGTGGGGTGCTGCGGGAGAGACGGGGGGAGCGGGCGGCGCTGCCGTTGCCGGAGATTTTTTCTCTGCCGGGCGGGAAGGAGGTTGCGGTTCCTGCGGCGGTATTACCCCGGGACGGGGAAGCAGGGGAAGCTCCCATCCGGAATCCGGAGCCAGGACTTTCAGCTCATATAGCTCCGGCAGGGAAGGGGGGATGATGGATTCCCAGTCGCTGCGCTGACCGACGGCGCAGAAGTGGATGCCCAGCCGCCTGGCTGTCTGCACCATTTCTGCCAAGCCTTCCGTGGGCAAATCCGGCTCTGCGGCAATGGCGATGGTACGCACGTGATGAAAGGCTGCCTTCTCCACGCCGGAAGCGGTGGGGTGATACACTCTCAGGGTGGCATTCCGGCGCAGCAGAATCTCGTACAGGTAGCGCGTGAGCGCACCGTGCGGCGTGCCGAAGACAAACACGGCGGATGGCTGATTGCGGAGATTGTTGGCTGTTATCATGGTGTTCTGCGAAAGGTGGAGGTTTTGCCGACGATTATTCATGGATATTTTACCGTCGGCTTTCGTGCTGCATGCGGCAGCATGAGCCCGTTTTGCTTTTTTGACCTGCCAGGAAAGGTCCGGTGTTTCTGCATCCGGAGTGAACGGCGGAACATGCCCTGCTTCGGGAGTGATGGTTTATTTGTTGATTGGCAATCATCCCGATAAGGGGGGATCAGTCCTTGAAGACGTTCATGCGGAGCAGGAGTTTCAGTATCCAGCCCAGCAGCACCAGTCCTACCACCAGAGGGAAGAAGGCATCAAGAGAACTGCCGCCGCTGGTGTTGGAAATCAGAGAGATGAGCATGCCTAAAAAGAGCAGACCGCTGATGATATAGCAGGTGTTGGCGGCGTAGCGGACGATGGTGGTAACGGGGATGATGTCGTCACCCGTAGAAACGGCTTTTGCGCGTTGCGAGGGCCGGGACGGGGGCGCGGAACGGGATGCAGAACGCGAAGAGGTGGAAGAACGGGAGGCGACTGCCGATTGGGCGGAGCGGCGGACTGCGGAAGAAGCAGGATTGGTGGAGATGAAAGGTAACGTGGGGGAAGAATCCGGGCGTGCGGCCGGCTCGGGGTGGAACGGCCGGAAAGAGGAACCGTTGCCCTGTAAGTCGCTCAGCCATTCATCGGCGGAGCCGTAGCGCACAGAGGCATCTACAGCCAAAGCGCGGTCAATGGAGTGCAGCAGGGCCGGGGAATAACGCCCTGCCAGCTCCGGATGAGAAGCCGCCGGAATGCAGGGGTCATTGATTTTGCGGGTGGCGGCGTTCGGAGGGGGAGAACCGGTCAGCAGACAGTAAATGGTGGCGCCCAGAGAGTAAATATCAATACCGGGTGCAAGATGGTTGGGATCTGCCATCTGTTCCAGAGCCGTGTAGCCCTTGCTCACAAAGCTTCTGGTTTCAGAATCGCCGATGTAGGAGGTGTGTTTGGCCGCGCCGAAGTCGATGATAACGGGGGTTCCGTTGGCGCGCACCATGATGTTGGCCGGCTTGATGTCGCGGTGGTAGACGTTTCTGCTGTGCATGTGCCGGAATGCATCCAGCAGCTTTTCCAGCATGGGGCGCAGACGCTTTTCCGGCCAGAATGCGGCCCCTTTCATAACGGAGAGGGGTTTTGCATTCAGAAGTTCCATGACAAAGTAGCAGGTGTTGTTCTCGGTGAACTCCTCGATGCCGCGGACGATGCTTTCATGCCGAAGCTTCAGCAGAAGCTGTGCTTCCTGGCGGAAGTGCTTGATAGTCCACTCATACTCATTCTGAGAGCCCTTGACCTGTACAGCGTGGTTGGCTGTCCGCTGCACCAGGTAGGCCGGATAGTTCTCTTTGATGGCAACATAGCACCTGTACTTGGGATCCCATGCCCGGTAAGTTACGCCGAAACCGCCTTTGCCAAGCACTTTGTCAATGGTGTAGCGATTGAGTCGATGTTGAGGAGGCAGTGACATAACTTACACGGGCCGGGAGTATAGGTGATGATGAAACCTGATTAGTTGTTTTCAACGCTCAGGCGCAGCTTGACGGAGGCCAGAGTGATGGTGTCGCCGGGAACCAGGGAACGGGTGGTAATGGCCTTGCCGTTCACGAGGGTCTTGTTGGAGGCCTTCAGGTCATTGAGGTAGATGTAGCCATTACCCTTCTGGTCCTGTCTGTAGCTGAGAGCAGCATGCTGGCGGGAAACCGTGTTGAACGGCAGGAGGATGCGGCAGGTCTTGCCGCGGCCGATGATGATGCTGTTCTGGCTGAGCAGTTCAGACTGCGGGATGCGGAAGCGCAGGGGCGTGTTGTTCGGGCCGACACCGGTGAGCACAATGCTGGCACCGCTGCTGCCGCCGGACTTGGCACCGGCGCCTACGGGGATGGTGGGGCCGTCATCTTCATCCGGCATCCAGGAATCCTGCGGCTCGGGAGCCATGGGGATGCTGTTGTTGGCGGTGAGCAGACGAATCAGCACAACGACGGCACCGATGACCATGATGATGGAGATGATGGTCAGTACGATGGTGGGTGCGGAGGCGTGCTGCAGGAACACGCGGGCCTTGTACACGATGGGGTTGACGGAGCCCTCAATGTAGTCTTCCTCGTTCAGGAAGTGCTTGAGCTCCTTGACGGAGACGGCGTACTCCATGCGTGTCTGGAAAGCAGGATTGTCCGTGTTGGTAAGAACTCTGGCTCGGCTGTTGATACCCACCAGCTGCCCCTTGGCATTCACGAGCGGACCGCCGCTCATGCCGGTAGCGAGCGTGGAATCATGCACCACAAGCTCGCAGGCGGTCTGGCTTTCACCCAGAGTGCTCTGGCGAATCTGGTTGATGCTGCCGGGCTTGGTCACGATATTGAGCAGACCGGCGATAGAGTCATTCCATTCCAGCTCAAGTCGCTCCGGCATCTGGCGGAGAGCCTGGGGACTCAGGAAACGGTACATCGTCTTGTAAAGTTCCGTCCGGTTGTTTTCCGAATTGTATGCATTGGGGTAGCCCAGTGCGGTAACATTCTCTCCGGAGGTGCCGCCTTCACTGAAAGCAATCGGGAAGAAGCTGGTGCGGTCCGGGGAAACGACACGCAGTTTAGCCAAATCCTGACCGGAGTTGACGGATTCTACAATGGCGCGCTGCATGACCACAATCTTGCGGTGCTTAAGCTGCTTGACGTAGACCACATAGAGAAGCTCATCCGCATCCGGCATTACATAGACGCCATTACTCTTTTCCGTGCCTGCCACATGAGCGTTGGTGATAAGAATACCACGGCCATTGGTGACAAAGGCTGTACCGGAACCGATGGGTCGACCGCTGCGGTCAAACTTGATAACGTATTTGACGCTGTCGGTGATGTCTGCGGCATCGGTCTTGAAGGACCCGCTCGCAAACATGACTGCGAGGATGATAATGAACGCGACGACTACTGCGCCGCAAATGGCTATGAGTTTAGATTTGTTCATGTTGAATTGAGAGTAGGTAGAATGTGAATAAAATGCAGAGGATGATGGAGTAATCAGGCGTCCTGAGTGAGGCGGATGACCACCACGCTGACATTGTCCTGACGGGGGGCATCTTTTTCAACCGTGGATTCCACCAGAGCGCATGCGATTTCCCGTGCAGAGGAGATGCCGCTCGGAGAATCATATTCCAGCAGAGAGGCAATCTCTCTGGGGCTCAGGGTGAGCAGACCGTCGCTGGAGAGCAGAACGGTGTCCCCCGGCTGCAGCTCAATGGCTCCTGCGGGGCAGTCTGCCTGGGTAATCTGGCCGCCTCCCATGTAGGATGTGACGCGTGACCCGAAGCGGACAATCTCCGGAGACTGGGAGATGATATCCCAGTTCTGTCCGTTGAGCTGCGCATTGCGCCGCGCATCTTCCCGGAAATTATGCAGGTGGTTGAGGCGGTACAGGCAGGTGCCGCGCATGAGGTAGACCAGAGAATCACCCACGCTGAGGAAGAACAGACGGGTGCCCTTCACCCAGGCTGCACAGAGCGTGCTGCCCATGGAGTTGAGCTCCGCAGATTCATGTTCCTTTCTCTGGCGGAGTGCTTCATTGGCCTGCTGCATGGCGTACAGCAGAATGTCCGGTTCGGAATCCTCCGTCTCCGGGCTGCGTGCGGCTTCCCTGACGGTACGCAGGAAAGTTTTACCAACCACCATGGACGCGATTTCTCCGCCTTCCAGTCCGCCCATGCCGTCAGCCAGTACACCGAGCACGCTCTTGGGGGCATCCGGGGTGGGTCCATCCAACTGCTGGCAATCAATGTAGTCTTCCTGATTCTTTCGCTTACCAACATTCTGGAAAGGATAGAAATCAAGAGTCACATCAGGTGCGTTATTCATAGACTGAGACATGGGTCAGACTGCGGTATAGATTAATCAACGTTCTCGGGGATGTCTTTCCAATCCAGCTCATCTGTGCAGAAAGGCACATACATGAGCTCGGTCTTGCCCAGGCGCAGAAGGCTGCGTGCCGGCATTTCTGCCAGGCTCAGGAGCGGAGCGCCGTTCAGATACACCAGGTTGCGGCTGTTGCCGAACTGAGCATAGCACTTGCGGGAACGCGGATCGTAGGCTATAAAAGCGTGGTCCTTTTTGGAGATTTCCAAATCGCCGAAAGGCAGGCATACTTCGTTTTCCTCACCGCGGCCGATGGAGTTGCGGCCATAGCCCAGCGGCATGGAGTTGCCGCGGCCGGGGCCGGACAGAACCACCATCCAGCCGATGACGGGAACCGGAGCCTTGCGCTGTGCAGCGGCGGGGACTCCGCTCGGAGCGGCGGGATTGAAGCTGTTCATGGGACGAGTGGCGTCATCATCATTGCTGCCGGAGAAAGCGTTGCTCATCGGCAGAGTGTCCGGCATGCCCATGGGCACGGTGGGGCTGTCATCCCCATCATTATCGTCCGGATTATACGGCATGGTGCTGATGTTGTCTTCAAACGGCAGAGTCGAGTTGTCGTTGCGGAAGAACGGCTGGTCACCCGACGGATTCATGGATTGATTGAACATGTTAGTTGTATGTATTAGAGTTGATTAGAGAATACGGAATTCGAGCTTGTGGTCACCAATGGTGATGACGGTTCCGTTGTTCAGCGTGGCGGAGGTTACCTTGCTGCCATTGATAACAAGACCGTTGGTGGAATGATTGTCTGTAATCTGCCAGGTGCCGTTGCTACCGCGGCGGATGGTGCAGTGCTGAGAGGAAACATGGGCGAGATCAGGCATGCTCACATCATTGGCGCCGGAGCGTCCCACAGTGACCATGTTCTTAGTGATGGGCCAGCTCTGAGAAGGATTATTCTTGTTCACCAGCATAGCGAGGGCCTTGGCACGGGGAGCTGCCTGTGCAACGGGGGCTGCGGCGCCGCGGTTGCCGCCGGCAATGCGAGCCATCAGCGCGAAGAAGAGAATCAGCATCGTGCCGCCGCCGGCTGCCACAAACCACCATACCCAAGACTGAAGGCCTTCTTCTTCTTCAGCTTCAGATTTGGAAGCAGCGGAGGAGCCGGCGGGGGTGCTGACTACCACGTTGGTGGTGTCGCTCTTGGTGGTCGGCTGGGGAAGGTCTGCCTTCTTGTTGATGATGTAGTTACCGATTTGGAAGAGGAAATCATTCTCTTCTTTCAGGGCAGGGGTGGCATCCACATGGTCCAGAATCTTGCGGACGCGCTCTGCAAAGGAGCTGTCTACCGTGGTGAAGGAGAAAATCTCTGCACGGTTGGGCATGCTGAGCAGGAAATGCTTGATGAGTGCACCCAATTTGGTAGCGGTTTCTCTGTACGTTGAGTCATTGGGGTCGACGTCATCTGCACTGATGTCTTTTTGCAGTTCAAATAAACGCAAGAGAGCAAGGTTGCCGTATACCGGGGCAAGGTCAGACTGCTTGATGTTGAATTTGGCGACCTCTTCGCGGTTGCCCTTGCGGAGCTGCAGGCTGAGCTCTTTGCCGCCTTTGAGCTCATCAAACGGTATGGTCAGCTCAAGAATATCAGCAGCCGTTTTGCTCAGAAGTTTGGCCAGTTCGTTTCGGCATTCAGGGACTTCCAGATTCCAGATTTTTTCATAGGTCAGGTAGTGACCGTTCGTGCGCATGGAGAGGCGCTGCAGGGCATCGAAGCCGCTGTGACGGAACTTCTGGTTGTACTTAGCGGTGTTGTCCTTGTGGGGGAAAGCGATGGTGTGAACCGGGACGCCCATCTTGTTTGCTTCCTGAATCAGCAGCTCAAAATCCTGGGGTGAGCTGGTGCTTTCGTCCACGCCGTCGGAGATAAGGATGACGCCACGGGGAAGGTTTTTGTAATCGTTCTTGGCTGCTTCGGGCATGTACTCGCGGAGAGCCCGTGTCAGACCAATCCAGAGGTTGGTGTTCGATTTGTCCTGAACGGAGGGGTTGATAGAACCCCAATCCCGACGTGCTCTGTCGTTTTCGATTTCTTCCAGATCGCGTGCAAGGGTAAGGATTTTAAAGGGGCTGTTTTGAGTCTGGTCAATCATATCTCTGAGTGCCAGAGCTGTCAACTTGCTGTTGACGATGATTCCCTTGCGGCCCTGGGGGTCACTGACGTCAACCACAATCAGCCAGCTGGCAATATCGTTTGCTACGGTGCGGAGGTCGATTTTTTCTGCAGAAGAATCACTGAAGGAGCAGCTGTATGAGTTGTACTCCGGCATGTTTTGTACAACAAAACGAGCTACCAGGGATTGGCGGTTTTCAGACGAAAACAGTACCGCTTTGGTGCAGTCTGCGCCTGTAGCCTTGACTTCTGCAACTTTCTCCTGTGCATTGGCTGTGCCGAATAACCAGCCGGTGCAGAGAAGCGCACTACATAATATGTTACGCATTATTTTCATGTTGTTTAGAGTGGGGTGAATGTTCAGAACTCCGTGTTATGAGGTTGTTTGGTGAGTTTGTGCAACCGTTTTTCGCCGGAGCTCATTTCCAGAATATACTATTTGTTACGATGTATCAAGTTAAAATATGGTATTAAGTGGTGGAGGAGTGCCAGTTTTTGGGGAATGCATGGTTGTAGGTACAACTACATGTTCCCGATACTCATTAAGCGTTTCTGTCTGTTTTTTTGTGTATCATTGATGAAAAAAAAGACGGATTCATGAAGAATTTGTCATGATTCGACAGGGAAAAGGCGGATTTGGCGTACCAATGGTCATGTACACCAGCTTTTTTGATGTGTTTTCCATCGGGATAGGTCCTTCCAGTTCCCATACCATGGGTCCGATGCGTGCTGCCGCACGATTTGCTGCCGGTCTGGAGAAAGCCGGCAAGCTGCAGAAGGTCTGTGGCGTGAAGGTGTATTTGTATGGCTCTCTCGCATTGACCGGAGAGGGGCACGGTACTCCCTCTGCCGTGGTGTACGGCTTGCTTGGGGAGGATGCGGAAACGATTGATTTGGGCCGCAATTTTATTTGGGAGTTGCAGGAGAGTGATTGTCTCCTGTTAAACGGCAGCCACCCGGTGGATTTTAATATGGCGCGTGATATTCTGATGGAGAAGGACATTACGCTGCCGGCTCATTCTAACGGTATGCGTTTTTGTGCGGTGGATGCTCTGGGCTGCACTCTGGCGGAGGAGGTGTACTACTCCGTGGGGGGTGGTGCCGTGCGCCGCGAAGATGAAATGGAGACTGCGCCGGAGGAAATGCCGGTGGTGCCGTATGAGTTCGGCTCCTGTGCGGAGTTGGTGGATATTTGCCGCCGTGAGCGCATGTCTATTGCGACGGTGGTACGCGTGAATGAGGGCACGCTGCGCCCCATGCCTGTGGTGAACAGCCGCGTGCGTCTGGTCTGGCAGACCATGCAGCAGGCTGTGGACCGCGGTATTGCCACATCCGGTATCCTGCCCGGCGGGCTCAGCTTATCCCGCCGTGCGCCACTCATCTACAAGCGGTTGGAGGAAAAGTTTCACCATAATGATGTGGATGCCCTCACGATTATTGACTGGATTAATCTGTGGGCATTTGCCGTGTCAGAGGAGAATGCCGCAGGCGGCCGCGTGGTGACGGCACCCACCATGGGGTCTGCCGGGGTCATACCTGCTGTGATGCGTTATTATGACCGTTACGGGTGCAAGGAGTCCCCGTATTCCCGAGAATCCGGGGCGGAGGTGTTTCTGCTGACGGCGTCTGCCATTTGCAGTTTGTACCGAGCCAATGCTTCCATTTCCGGTGCAGAGGTGGGGTGCCAGGGGGAGGTGGGCGTGGCCTGCTCCATGGCTGCTGCCGGGCTGGCTGCGGCTATGGGCGGTACGATTGAACAGATTGAAAATGCCGCAGAAATTGCCATGGAACACAATTTGGGGCTTACTTGTGACCCGGTGTGCGGGCTGGTGCAGGTGCCTTGTATTGAGCGCAACGCCATCGGTGCGGTCAAGGCGGTGAATGCGGCGCGTCTGGCATTGCGCGGTGACGGCTCTCACTATGTGAGCCTGGATTCTGTGATTGCCACCATGGATGAGACCGGGCGCGCTTTGGCTGCCGGTTACAGGGAGACAGCTTTGGCCGGTCTGGCTAAAAATGCGCTGACTTGTTGAGCCTGTTTACTCTTTCGGCGGAAAATTCATACAGGATGGTTCCTGCAGGAGCTGTGCCAGAGTGATGCTATCAAAATACTCGTTGATGAGACGGTGAAAATTGGTCCACATGGCCAGCGTGCGGCAGTTCTCTTTTCGCTCACACTCTCCCTTGTTGCATTCCAGGCAGGAAACGGGTGCCAAATTGCCTTCCGTCAGCCGGAGAATCTCACCGACGGTGTACTTCTCCGGCGCCCGGCGCAGACGGTAGCCGCCGCCTTTGCCCTGCACGCTCTCCACCAGCCCTGCGTTGCTCAGCTCCGGGATGATACGCCCCACGTATTTGAGTGAGAGTTCCTGTCGCTCGGCTATGGTTTTCAGCGGTGTAAACTTGTCACTTCCGTTTTCTACCAAATCAAGCATAATGCGCAGCGCGTAGCGGCCTCGTGTGGATATCAGCATGCCCCAGTTTAATAGTTGCAGGTAAGAAAATCAAGCGCCGAATGCTGCATTCTGTCAGACAGCATGGAATGCCTGCTCTAAATCTTCCAGAATATCATGGATGTTTTCGATGCCGATGGAGAACCGCACGGTGTTGGGGTGGATTCCCTGTTCTGCTTGTTCCTCCTCAGTTAGCTGGCTGTGCGTGGTGCTGGCAGGGTGTATGACCAGGCTCTTACTGTCGGCCACGTTGGCCAGCAGGGAGAAGAGCCGGAGGCTGTCGATGAATCGGAAGGCTTCTTCCTGACCACCCTCTATTTCAATGGTGAAGATGGAGGCTCCGCCGTTCGGAAAATAGCGCTTGTAGAGTTCGTTGTCCGGATGCTCCGGCAGAGATGGGTGGTTTACTTTCCGCACTTTCGGGTGCTGTGAGAGATAGCTCACCACCGCCGCCGTGTTGGATGCGTGGCGCTCTACCCGCAGGGAAAGCGTCTCTGCTCCCTGGAGCAGCTGGAAGGCCGCAAAGGGTGAAATGCAGGCCCCCGTGTCGCGCAACAGGATGGCGCGGACATAGACGGCGAAGGCTGCCGAGCCTGCGGCGGCGGTGAAGCTCACGCCATGGTAGGCCGGGTGTGGCTCTGATATGGCCGGATACTTGCCGGAGGCTGCCCAGTCAAAGCAGCCGCCGTCTACAATGACGCCGCCCAGCGTGGTGCCGTGTCCGCCGATGAATTTGGTGGCGGAGTGAACCACGATGTCGGCACCGTGCTCCAGCGGACGGATGAGGTAGGGTGTGCCGAATGTGTTGTCCACCACCAGCGGAAGTCCATGACGGTGCGCCAGTTCTGCCAGGGCGTCAATGTCGGGTATATCACTGTTGGGATTGCCCAGTGTTTCAATGTAGATGGCCCGCGTGTTCGGGCGGATGGCAGATTCTACGGCGGCACAGTCGTGGATGTTGACAAAATCTGCGCTGATGCCGAAGGCGGGCAGCGTGTGTGCCAGCAGATTGTAGCTGCCGCCGTAGATGGTTTTCTGCGCTACAATGTGGCCGCCGTTCTGAGCCAGTGCCTGCAGCGTGTAGGTGATGGCCGCCGCGCCGGATGCAAGAGCCAGTGCTGCCACGCCGCCCTCCATGGCCGCCAAGCGTTTCTCCAGAACTTCTTGGGTACTGTTGGTCAGGCGGCTGTAAATGTTTCCGGTATCACGGAGCCCGAAACGCGCGGCTGCCTGTTCGCAGTCGCGGAATACGTAGGACGTGGTGGCGTAAATCGGTACGGCACGTGCCCCGGTGGCACTGTCGGCTTCTTCCTGGCCTGCATGCAGTTGCAGGGTCTCGAATCGGTATGTTTTCATGTTAATAACTACCGCCGCGGTAGGCGGAAGAAATATAGCGTTATACTCCTACTTTGTCAATAGGTAATTAATCCCAAAAAGCAGATTTTATTGAAAAGCGGGGTGAAATTAATCAGCTTGGGGCAGTTTGGCGGCGGCTCGCTTGCCGTAGACAGTGTTGGGGAGGAAGTTGGCGGCTCGGGAGAAGTGCTCCGCCGCTTCGGCAGGGGAGTTGAGCTTATCTGCGGCAAGAGAACCGGCTCGGTAGAGCAGCATGGCACGGTCTTCGCGGTCCGTTACGGCTTCTGCGCCATCCAGCAGCGCCTGAAGTGCGGCGCGGTCATCATGCGCGACATCCTGAAGGAGTCTTGCCAGTTCCAACCATCCTCGGGAGCGGCGTTTCTGCTCGAGGACCAGTTGGCGCATGTTCGGGAGTAGGGACGCATCTTCCGAACGGCGGATTTGTGCGGCGAGCCGGGCAATGGCGTCCTCCTCCGGCAGATAGGAGCCGCCATACAGGTGCTCTCCTATGGCCTGTCCCCAGGCGGGGAGAATCCAGATGCGGAAAATCAGACCCTCCACGAGGGCAAGTACTGCCAGAGAGGCCAGTAGAATCAGAATGCCATTGGCGGTGCTGCCGCTGCTCATGGTATCCATGGCCATTTGCGCAGCGAAGGCAAACGGGAGCAGCGGCAGAGCCACAGCGAGTAATCTGAGCAGGACGCGCAGCATCACTTTTTATCGGGCAAATCATCCATATCCAGATAGTTGAGGGATATGGTGCGCTCCGGATTCTGGGGATTGCGGATTTCAAGCTTCATCTGCTTGAAGAACCAGGTGCCGTCCTTGAGCTTCTGCACGGAAGTGATGGTGAAACGCTTTTTGAGCTTGCCGTCACGTCCGTAACCATCAATCTGCCAAGAGGTTCCGTTTTCCTTGTCCACCCACATGCGAACCCAGGCAAACTGACCCACGGAGGGATTGGGGTTGGGGACTTCGACCACATAGCAGTCTCTGCCCTTGATGCGGGAATTGGAGGAATCTGCCAGAATCTTGCCGCCTTTCCAGTACAGGAATCGCAGAGACAAATCCTCATAGCACACATCGGTCCCGGCAATGGTCTTGGTGTAGGAGGCCGGAGCCATGACGCTGGCTTTGCCGCCGTTTACGGTGAGAAGCTGGGCGTTTTTCTCGCGGATGCGGACGTCGAAACGCTTCCATGCGTCGTTTTCCTTGTACTGGAAGACGATGGTCTCCCCGCGAGCGCTGAGGCTGAACGGGATTTTGAGACGAGCTTTGCGGATGGTGCCGGCAACATCTCTGTTGCCCTGGCTCACCGTCATGTCGCGCATGGCGGAAAGCAGTTCATCTGCGGAGGGGGCATCCTGCGCAAGGGCACCGGATACCAGCAGGGAGCAGCCGAACAGAGCTGCGGCGAGTGTGCGTTGGAAAATGTTCTTCATAACTTCAGTATACAGTAAAGGCGGGTGAATGCACAGTTTTTATTTTTTCATGCCACGCAGAAGCTCGGGGGCCCGGGTAGGGAGGGGGCGTGCTCACTTGGCGGCAGACGCTTTTTTGTTCTTTTTGTTTTTGGGCTGTTTGGCAAGAGCATCAAGCTCCTTGCCGGTTTTGGCACCTGCCGCGATGAGTAGCTTGCGCACGGCCTCCGTGCTTGCCTTGTCGAGCGGGGTGTGGCCAAATGTGTCTCTTGCGTTGATATCTGCCTTATTTTCAATGAGAAGGCGTGTCAACTCCTCATTGCCGTTCCATGCGGTGGCATGCAGGGGGGTCCAGTCGTATTTGCCCTTGCTGTCAATGAGCGCACCATAGCGCAGCAGCAGGGTGGCCGTTTCATCATATCCCTTTTCGACTGCCCAGGTGAGGGGAGCCTGCCCCTCCTGGTTCTTGACGTTGATATCTGCCTCATGCTCAATGAGAAGATTGGCCATTTCGGGGTTATCGTTATCCAGAGCCTCCACAAGCGGGGTGCGGTTCTGTTCGTCTTTAGCGTTTACATCTGCATTGTGCTTGAGGAGAAGCTCCGCCGTTTTTTCTCGGTCATCTGCCGCAGCCCAGTGCAGGGGCGTGCTGCCGGTGCTGCTCTTGGCGTTGATGTCCGCGCCGGATTTAATAAGCATTTCCGCCGTGTCGCTGTGGTCATTTACCGCAGCTTGGTGCAGGGGAGTTGCTCCGCCGGAGGAACTGGTCTGAATATTGGCCCCGCAGGCAATGAGGATGCGTGCCGGAAATGTGTACCCGTTTTCGCAGCAGCGCAGCAGAAGCTGGTCTCGGAACATGTAGGAGGTGCACAGAGCGATGAAGATAATGGAACCGACGGCAAGGCATGCGCCCTGTCGCACTACTTTGCGGTGCTGCTCCGGAGTCAGCTCTTCTTCCTCCTCTTCAAGCTCCCATTCTTCTTGGTTGGTATCCTCCATGGGGTGGGTATTATGCTTTCGTTAGGTGTTTTTGTCAAGAACTTTATGAGTTATAACGTGATACGGTTCGGTAAGCAAAATGAAAACGGGAAAGCCCCGGAGAGGCTTTCCCGTGGGTAAGGGGTATGAACGGCAATCAATCCTCCGTTGCTTTGCTGTCTGTGTCCAGGACTCGCTGAACCTTAGCACCAAGAGTGAGTAGCTTGTCGTCCAGCATCTCGTAACCGCGGTCAATGTGGTAGAGACGGTGGATTTCTGTGGTACCCTCTGCTGCAAGAGCTGCCAGTACCAGAGCGGCGGAAGCGCGCAGGTCACTGGCCATGACCGGAGCACCGGAAAGGCCGTCCACGCCGGTGATGATGGCGGTGCCGTTGTCTACCTTGATGTTGGCACCCATGCGCTTGAGCTCGGAGCAGTGCATGAAACGCTGCGGGAAAATGGTGTCGCGCACCACGCTGATGCCGGGGGTGAGGGCAAAGAGGGCCGTCATCTGAGCCTGCATGTCCGTGGGGTATGCAGGGTAGGGAGCGGTGAGGATTTTGCCGCTGCGGGGATTGGTGCCGGGCTTGACATAGACGGAGGTGCCGTCTTCGTTGAACTCGACCACATGGCCGCATTCTACCAGCAGGTCTGCCATGGCTTTGATGTGCTTGCGGCATACGCGGTTAATCTGCAGCCCGTCACTTACCATGGCGGCGGCCACCATGAACGTGCCCGCTTCGATGCGGTCAGGAATGACGGTGTGCTCACAGCCGTGCAGCTTCTCCACGCCGTGAATGGTGATGGTGCGGGAGCCGGCACCTTCAATCCGGGCGCCCATCTTGTTGAGGAAATCTGCCAGGTCCACCACTTCGGGCTCGCGTGCGGCGGATTCAATGACGGTGGTGCCCTTGGCCAGCACGGCTGCCATCATCAGATTGTCCGTGCCCAACACCGTGGGACCGGAGTCGCCTCGCATGTCCACCGTGGTGCCAATCAAACCGTTCGGGGCTTCCATGACCAGGTTGCCACCCTTGACTTTTACGCGGGCCCCAAGGGCTTCCATGGCGCGCACGTGCAAATCTACGGGACGGTCACCGATGACGCAGCCGCCGGGCAGGGGAAGGGTGCAGCGGTGCATGCGAGCCATGATCGGGCCCAGCAGGCAGATGGAGGCGCGCATCTTGCGTACCTGCTCATAGGAGGCACTGGAGGAAATACCATCAGGGGATTCAATGCGTACCGTGCCGCTGGAACGCTCTACGGAAGCACCCAGCTGGCTGAGAATCTGAATCATGTAGTTGGTGTCGGAAACATCCGGCACGCGGGAAATGCGCACAGGCTCATCCGTCAGGATGGATGCAGCCAGAATGGGGAGAGAGGCGTTTTTGGAGCCGCTGATATTGACGATGCCGCTGAGCTTGTGTCCGCCTTCAACAATGAGTTTGTCCATGGAGATAAGAAAATGATGTTTGGTGTAACAGCTGGAGTGTACCATACCCCGCCCCTATCATGCAAGTGAAAAGGGAAAACAAGGTCGTTTTTTCTGTTCGGAGAGCGCAAAACGGCAAAAAATGGTGTTCTCTGAGCATGAGCAAAATTCGGCCGACACATAAGCCCATGGAAAGTAAAAAATGTTGACATATCAGCATCGTGTTTGATATAAGTATGCTGTGGTGCGGAGTTGGAAGCTGTGCCGGTATTTCATCTCACCCGAACTTGCGTTTTTTCAGTATGAAACTCACTTTGCCTGTTTGTTTACGTAAAGCCTTGCTTGGGCATCTTGCACTTGGTGCAGCGTTTGTTTTTTCTGCTCCTGCGGAAGCCGTGAGTGATAAGGAGGTAACTGAAAATGTTACAGAAAGTGCATCTGCAACCTACTACGATGTAACGGTGTCCCCCGGTGTGTTATGGACGGTTGGTGAAGGTGTGAACGTTTCAGCTAATGTTGTCGCAGCAGAGGAAGGTGCCGTTCTTTTGGAATCGGGAGCTCAGCTCAAAGTGCGTGAGTCTGCCGCTATCGGCTCGCTTACCCTGGATGCTCAAGCTGTCTTCGAATCAGCAGATGATAAGTGTGCAACCATTGACAATCTGATTCTCGGTAGTCATGCGCAGCTTTCTTCCGAGTACGGCGTTGCCGATTTTAGTTTGGGGAACATCGTGTTGGATACCTTTGTTTCCCCCGCTGTAATTTCCGGGGCCACAATTACCCTGAATGGGTCGGTGAGCACGCTTCAGCCGGGTGAAAACTCGGATTCCCACGTTTCTATTCTGGATTTTCATGTGGAAACACTATCGCTTGATGGTCTGGCAGGTATTGACCCGTCCGCCAAAATCCGATTAATGGATTGTGGTGTTTTGAGTGTTCAGCAGGATGTTTGTCTGAATAGTGCTCAATTTGAGATTTTTTCCTCGCAACAGTATCGGAATAAATTGAATGCCACTTTGACTCTGGCCGGTTATAGTGGTTTGGACCTGGCCATGGTCGACGGTGAAAACGGCACTCTGGTAGTGGGTGTGGATAAAGAAGGCGGGGCTTCTTCCATAACCAGCAGCATATCTTTCGCCTCTGCATTGCAGATTGCAACAAATAGTTCCGCCGATTTCACATCCACCACACTGACCGACGACTCTTCCCTGTATGGCTCTCTGGAAACGACGGATTTAGTGCTGAATGAAGGCGTTAGCCTGAGCGGTACCGGGCAGCTCAGCGTAACCGGCACCACCTCCATGGCGGATAGTGCCAAAATCTCTCTGGCTGATAACCTGAATCTGAGCCTGGGAGAAGTAACAGGCAGCGGTACGCTGGTGCTGGGTAATGGTATAGGTACTGCTGATACGGCAGCTACGGCAGCTTCATTTACCGGGATGCTGGATATTAAGAGTGATGCACAGCTGACGGTCGATGGCGAAACTTTGCTTGCCGGAAAGTCTACCTCATACGGATGTCTTACAACCGGCAGCCTCACTCTCCTCGAAGATGCTCAATTTGATATCTACGACGCCGGAAAACTCAGTGCGCCGCTTATCCTGGATTTGAATAGTAATGCGCAGCTGAATTTCCACAGCACCAATCTTGAAGACTTCCTGAATTCCATGGGAGAGAAGAGCATTACCCTGGAGTCCGGTTCCATTCTATACGGTCAGGGAGATTTGGTGGTGGATGATGACGTTCGCGCCCTGTTTGCCAAGTTCGAAGGTTGTCTGAGCGTATCCGGCACGCTTACCTATGTGTCGGATGAGAACGATAGTGCGATTGTGGCCGCAGGTATTGTGGAAGCAGCCATTTATTCTGCCGCAATAGCCGGAACAGCAGCGGCTGTTGTGGTAATCGTGGAAGCCACAGAAGCAATAGTGGTAACAACCGAGTCTGCCGAACTCGCAAGCAGTCTTACCCTGGAGGCCAGCAAAGGAATCACTATAAAAGACAGTGAAATAAGAACCAAGAAAAAGAAAGACCGTGATGATGATAAAGATATCACCATCCGGGGACCGGAAATCGTTGTTAAAAACAGTAAGCTGATAGCGGAGGGAAGTGTAACGCTTGAATGTTTTACCAACGATTTAACCGATAAATCCATCCTTATTGATAATTCTGTTATTAAGGCGGAGAAAAAGACCGTCAGCATGACGAGCGGGGATATCACGATACGGAATAACTCTGAGGTTTCCGGCCCGAAAGTAGAGATTGAAGCGAATAACCTGTCGATTACCGGCGGGGCAAAGGTGACCTCCGGTAGCAGCTCCGAACTGACCATCAATGACTCCACTACGGTAGACGCAGCAACGTTGTCATTGAACGGTCTGTCGGATGGTAGTTCTCTGGGCTCGTTGGTAGGCAGAAATAATGCTTCCATTGCCTTGCAAAGTGGCTCATCTTCAAAATATAAGGTGAGTGCAGATTCGATTTCGCTCAACGGGTCATCCCTCAATCTTTCAGATTTGACCATGGAGGTGAAAGAGGGCACTACCCTGGAAAGTAAGTCTGCATTGAGCCTGGCAAATGCCACCCTCAAGGGGGATTCTCTTAAGGTGGGAGACGGCTCTGTGTTGAAGGGGTCCAACAGCAGTCTCAGTATGAACTCCGTTGAGGTGAAGCGGGGTGGTGCTCTGGAAGGCGTAAGCTGTTCTGTGGGAAGCGGCTGCTTGTTCACCAATGATGGTACCATCACCTCTGCTCTTACCATCAATGGTGGTGAGGTGAGCGGCTCCGGTACGTTCAGCAATCTGATTCTGAACAGCGGTAAGCTTGTGGTCGGCAATTCTCCCGGCCTGCAGACCTATACCGGTGATTTGGAGCTGTTCGGTGGCGAAGTGGTATTCTCTGTGGCGGGATTTGATGAGCCTGCCTCCGCTGTTGATTGCAGCTGGGATGATTCGGTGTATTCTTCCATTGATATGTCGGGAGCATCGTTCTTATTCAATGAGAATGCGGGAATCACGCTGAGTATTGGCGGTGAGGCGTTGCAGTTGTTCGAAAATGCCCATTCTGTCACGGATACCATCGAACTTGTTCTGATGCAGAATGTGGGGAATGCAATCACTCTTGATCTTGCGCTTCTGGCTGATATCACGCAACTGGTTGTTACGTCTGAGAGCGCCGGTTATAGTGATTCATCATTCAGCGCCGGCAGCAGCTTGGCAGGTTATTATCAGTCGATAGATTATAAAATCAATGGTAACAATGTGGTGTTGAGCGTGCGTCTTGTGCCTGAGCCCACCACAGCCACGCTCAGCCTGCTGGCTCTTGCCGGTTTGGCTGCTCGCCGCCGCCGCAGGTAAAGTCGTGCACTTTGTCGGTCGTCTGTACAGTCTCCGATTCTCTCCGGCGCGTTATTGGCGCCGGGGGGTGGGGTGTCACGAGTTTTTTATATAGTGTGACAGAGATACACTAGAAGGACAATGAAAGTGTGATTTTCGGCTCAGGAAGAGGCTGCGGATTAGTAGCCCTTGTTGAAGCGGGTTACCTCGCGCTGGGCTTCGCGCAGTTCAACGCGTGCCTTGAGGTCGTAGCGTTGGTCGCGGTGGGTTTTACCGCGGCCGATGCCGAGTTCGGCTTTCACCTTGCCGTTTTTCCAGTAGAGACGCAGCAGGGGCAGGGCAAAACCCTTCTGAGCCTGTTGGATTTCCAGTTTGAGGATTTCGCGCTTGTGCATCAGCAGGCGGCGCGGCCGTTTCGCTTCGTGCTGGAACCACTTGCCGGCGGTCTCCCAGGGCTGGACATCACAGCCGTAGAGGAAAAGCTGCCCCTTTTCCACGCGGGCGAAAGAGTCAGCGATGTTGACCCGCCCCTCACGGATGGATTTGACCTCTGTGCCGCGCAGTTCAATGCCGCACTCGTGCTTGCCGAGAATCTCGTAATCTCGGCCGGCTTTTTTATTGCTGGCAATCAGGTTGCTTTGGGGTGCGGGTTTCTTGGCCATGTGTTGAGGCTGGGGAGTTTGGTTAAAGGACGACCCGGCTCCGATGCTTCGGAGAGCCGGGTCGAGTAAGAAAATTACCCGGTAAGGAGTTACAGGGTGAGGGTGGTCTCAATGACGGGAGCCTCACCGGCGTCTTTCGCCAGTGTTTCAAAGGGGTCCTTCTTGGCTGCGGCGGCACGGGCCTCTGCCAGTTCCTCATCCGTCTGCTCACGCCAGACAATTTTGCCCTCGATGATTTCTGTCAGGGCAATATCTCCGCACTGCATCTCCGGGGTGGTGACCACATAAGGGTCAGCGCCATGGTTGAGCTGCTGAACGCGCTTGGAGACGATGTTGACCAGAAGCTGGTGATCGCCTACGATTTCGACGGCTTTTTCGATGAGTTCGACTTTCATGGGGAAAATGATGGTGATACTCCGCACCCTGTGTGCGGCTCGCCACTATACCACGCACAGAACGTATTTGCAAGCCCATAATCATAAAAAATCAGTAACTTTTGTTCGTTCGGGCTGCTTTTTGAGTGCTTTTAGTTACCTGCAAGTGCTTTTGGCAGGTGGGTGATAACCTGCCCGGCCCGGATGGCGGGGGGATAGCCGGAGGCTGCCCAGGCGGCTTCTGCGGCGCGGCCGCAGGCGTAGGCTCCCAGAGCCGCCGCGCGGAGGAGGGATAGCCCTTGGGCTGCGAGGGCACCGATAGTGCCTGCCAGCACATCTCCCTGACCGCCGTTGGCCATGAAGGGTCCGCCGCTCACATTGTAGTAGCAATTGCTTCTGTCGGCAATGATGCTGCGCGCCCCTTTCAGCAGGAGGGTGCAGGGGTGTGCTTCCAAAAACTGCCGTACTGTGTCACGGCGGCGACCTCCGGCTGCATGCAAACGACTCATTTCACCCGGATGTGGGGTGAGGATGTAGTTGCTGCGGAATGTCCAGCCCCTTTCGGCGGCGGTGTTGAGCGCATCTGCGTCCAGCACCACGGGGCATGTTGTATGGTTGATGAGTTGCTGCAAATCCTCGGCGCGGTCTTTGTTCTGATGGCCGATGCCGGGGCCGATGACCCAGGCCTGCACCGACTGTGCCGCCAGCATGACGGACGGCAACAGGGGGGACACCATCACCTCCGGCGTGACTCGTGCTGCCAGCAAATCATAGACCTCCTCCGGACAGTAGAGGTTCACGAGCCCGGCTCCGGCGGCCACGGCGGCTTCGGCACACAACTGAGCCGCACCAATCATCCCCTTGCTGCCGGCGATGATGCCGACGCGTCCTGCGCGGTTCTTGAAATGGGAGTAGGGGCGGCGGGGCTGCCAGCCGCGAGTGAGCTCGGGGCAGAGCACCTGCGCTTCATCACAGGGAGAAAGCGTTACCTCCGGCAGGGGGATGCAGAGCAGGCGTCCCACGGCGTCCTCTGCTCCGTCCACAAGCATGCCGGGTTTCACACAGCCGATGGCGGCAGTGATATCGGCCATCACCACATGTGCTCCGCCTCTGCCGTTGTCGGCATTCAATCCGGTTGGTATATCAATGGATAACAGCAGGCTGCGGGGAGATTCGGCCCGCAGGGCGTTCATCTCGCGCACGAGCTCGGTATAGATAGGGCGCAGCTCGCCGCGGGCGCCGCTGCCCAGCAGCCCGTCGATAATCAGCAGTCCCGGTTGAGGGGCAGGACGCTCCGTATCGAGCGGCGCGGTGATTCGGAAAAGCTCGCGGCGGGAATCTGCGGAAAGTTCCTCCGGCTCGCAGACGGCCCTCAGCGTGACCGGACAGCCGAAGCGGGCGGCAAAGCCCAGGGCGTCCCCGGCATTATTTCCCCGCCCGGCATAGACAACAATCCGCTGCGGATGCAGTCCGGCGGTGAGCGGTTCGCGCTGCCATGCCTGCCATAGGCGCTCAATGACGGCGTCCATCAGCTCGCCGGAAGTAACGGAACCCGTGGCAAAGAGTTGTTGCTCTGCCCGGCGAATTTCGTCCGCTGTGGATATTATCATGACGGTAAACAGGTTAGCGTACGGTAATCCAGGTGCGGGTTGCCGTGGGGGCGAGGACTCGGGCAATATAGCTGTTCATGGCCTGCGGGGTGATTGCCTTGAGCATGTCGGGCAGGCGGTCATTGTAGTCTGCTCCCAGCCCCAGCAGGGTGTTGACTGCCATGGCGGAGCATTGTTTGCCGCAGGATTGCAGAGAGAGCAGCCGCCCGGTCAGCGCGGCAGCGCGGGTGCGCTCCAGAGCATCCTCCGGCATGCCGTCTGCCGCCAGTCGGAGCAGGGTATCGCTGAGAGCTTGCCGCGCTTCATCCACTTGCTCCGGTGCTGTTCCCAGGTAAAAATACAGGCAGCCGGTATCCAGCCCCAGCAGAGATGCTGCCGCTGAATAGTATGCCAACCCACGCCGTTCCCGGATTTCTGAGAAGATGGGGCCGGACATATCTCTGCACCATTCCTCAAAGAGGGTCTGCACGGGCACATCATCATCCGTGGCAGAAAGGGCGGGGAGTGCCACGGCCAGCACGGCCTGCTCTTTGCCGGAGGTGAGTGTTTCATCCCCCGGTATCTGGGCGGGAGTGGGGATGCCGACAGCCTTGCTGCCTGTGGGCATGGTGCCGAAAAGCTGCTGCGCCAGAGCCACCACGGCCTCCGGGTCTATATCCCCGGCTACGGCCAGCACGGCGTTGCCGGCGCACATCATGCGCGCGTGGTGTTGCACCAGCGTTTCGCGATTGAGGGCAGTAACGCTTTCGATGCTGCCGTCTCGGTGGTTGCCGTAGGAGACGGCACCGAAACAGAGCCGGCGGAGGCGGCGGAAAGCCAGAGATGCCGGGTCTTCCTCCGCATCCAGAATATCGGCAATCATTGCTTTTTTCTCTGTTTCAATGGCTTCCTCCGGCAGGGCGGGATGCAGGGCTGCATCTGCCATCAGCTCCAGTAGGGGGGCGATGTCTTCACGAAGGCAGCGTCCCCTGAGGCTCAGGGTGTTGTTGCCGGCGTTTCCGGAGACGGATGCTCCCAGATTCTCTACCTCTGCAGCCCATTGAGCAGCGGAGCGGGTGGCGGTCCCCTTCAACAGACACTCGGAGAGGAGACTGTTGATGCCGGCGGTCTGCTCCGTTTCCGTGGGGCTGCCTGCCAGCACAGCCAGCGTGGCGTGCGCCATGGGGACTCGGCGGTCAATGCGGGTGACGATGCGCAGCCCGTTGGCGAGCTCTCGAACGACCGGGGCACCCCCCGGTTCAACGGCGGTTTCCTCTTCCGGAGAAGGATTGGTGCCGATGGGGTCCACACTTACTTCCGTCAGTCGCTCGGTGCCCAGGTAGGCGGCGGCAACACGGGCCAGGTCTGCAGAGGTTACCTGTTCCAGGGCGGCATCCCATTCTTCCATGCAGTTGAGGTTGCGGTTCAGGTGCCAGGACATGCCTATGGTGCCTGCCAGACCCTGCACGGTGGAAAGGGTGCGAAGCCGTGCCACTTTCATTTGTCTGCGTGTGCGAAGGCGCGCTTCCTCAAAATCCGCTTCCGGCAGTGTCCGGAGGTAATCCAGCAGGGCATCACGCAAGGTGTCGCGGTCATCCCGCTCCACGTCTGCTTCCAGTACCATGGCGCCTTCCCCCTCACGGTTCGGCACCATCATCACGCTGACATCATGCGCCAGCCCTTCCTCATCATGAAATTTTTTGTAGAGCCATGCGCTGCGACCTTCGCCCAGGATGGAGCCTAATATGCTGATAGCTGCGGCATCCGGGTGGTTGGAGTGCGGCACTCTCCATGCCAGCATCAGCGTGGAGGTCGGTTGCGCAAACTCCCGCCGGTGCAGGCGCGGACCCCACTGGCGGGCTTCTGACGTGTGCGGACGCGGGGGCAGCGGTGCGGGGGGCACTTGGCCTGCCTCTTCCTCCACTGCGTTAAAAAAATCTTTCGTCGGCACGTCTCCTGCCGCACAGATGAAGATATTGCCCGGTACGTAACGCTGCCGATGACTGTTCACCATATCGCTGTGAGTCAGACGATTGAATGACTCCGGCTCACCGATGACGGGCAGCCTGCGCGGGTGGCTTTTGAAGAGCGTGGTAATGAGGGCGCGGTATGATGCATCCTGCGGGTCATCATTGTACATGTCCATTTCACGGCGGATGACGTCTCGCTCTCGCTCAAACTCATCCTCCGGGAAGGTGGGGTGAAATACCAGCTGAGTCAGCAGGTGCAGGAACTCCCGCCAGTGTTCAGCCGGGCCGTCGATGTGGTACACGGTGCGGTCTGTGCTGGTGTAGGCATTCCAGCTGCCGCCCAGCTCGGGTACGCGTTCATTGAGCTGCTGTCCGCTGAACTCCGTTGTCCCCTTGAACACCATGTGCTCAATCAGGTGTGATATTCCCGCCCCGGCGTGTTCTTCCTCATGAATCGACCCGCTTTCCACCCAGATTTGGAGTGATACCAGCGGCAGATTCCGCTGCGGTGCCACCATGGCTGTCAGTCCGTTCGAGCATACATGTACCTCGTGCTGCATGCCGGGCATTATGCCACATCTTCCACCACTTCTACAACGAAGAATCGTGAATTCCTTCTCTTTTTCAGCCAAAAAATCGTTTTTTGAGGAGATTTTGCCGAAGCTCGGGAATAAAAAAGCCCCTCCGCATGTGCATGCAGGAGGGGCTTTTTGAAATCAGTCAGACGAATTGTTTTAGTCGTCAAATCATTATTGAATGGCGGCAAGAGCCTGCTTGAGGTCATCGATGATGTCCTCTGCATCCTCAATACCCACGGAGAAGCGGATGAGGTCAGGCTTGACTCCGGCTTCGATAAGCTGCTCATCGGTGAGCTGGCGGTGGGTGTGGCTGGCGGGGTGCAGCACGCAGGTGCGGGCATCTGCCACATGCGTGACGATGGAGGCCAGTTTCAGGCTGTCCATGAACTTGATGGCGCGCTCGCGACCGCCCTTGATGCCGAAGGTGACCACGCCGCAGGTGCGGCCGCCGTCAAATTGACGCTGTGCCAGAGCATAGTACTGATTGGAGGGAAGCCCGGCGTAGTTAATCCAGGCTACATCCGGCTGGTTTTCCAGGAATTCGGCCACTTTCTGAGCGTTTTCGCAGTGGCGGGGGACACGCAGGTGCAGGGTTTCCAGCCCCAGGTTGAGCAGGAATGCATTCATGGGTGAGGGAATGGAGCCCAAATCACGCATGAGTTGGACGGTGCACTTGGTGATGTAGGCACCGGCGCCGAAAGCTTCCGTATACACCAGACCGTGGTAGGAGTCATCCGGCTGCGTCAGACCGGGGAACTTGTCGGCATGGGCATTCCAATCAAATTTGCCGCTGTCCACAATCACGCCGCCCACCTGGGTGGCATGGCCGTCCATGTACTTGGTGGTGGAATGCATGACGATGTCTGCGCCGTGCTCGAAGGGACGACAGTTCATGGGGGTGGCAAAGGTGTTGTCCACAATCAGCGGTACACCGTTTTTGTGGGCAATATCGGCCATCTTGCGGATATCCAGCACCTGCAGAGAGGGGTTGGAGATTGTCTCAGAGAACAGGCACTTGGTGTTGGGACGGAAGGCCTTTTGGATTTCTTCCTCCGGAGCGTCCTGGTCCACGAAGGTGACCTCAATGCCCAGCTTTTTGAAGGTGACGGCAAAGAGGTTGAAGGTGCCGCCGTAGATAGCGGAGGTGGAGATGAAGTGGTCACCGGCTTCACAGATGTTGAAGATGGAGTAGAACGAGGCAGCCTGACCGGAAGAGGTCAGAATAGCGGCTACACCGCCTTCCAGCTCGGCAATCTTTTTGGCCACGCACTCGTTGGTGGGGTTTTGCAGTCGGGTGTAGAAAAATCCGGATTCCTCCAGGTCGAACAGGCGTGCCATCTGGTCGCTCGTCTCATACTTGAAGGTGGTGGACTGGTAAATCGGCAGCACACGCGGCTCGCCCTTCTTCGGGTTCCAACCGCTCTGAACGCAAATGGTGGAGGTTTTCATCGTGCGCCCAGCATACCATATTCTTTTCCGGGCTGCAAGACCTGCAGACCTGCTGTTTCTGACATAATAGGCTTGCTTAATAATACTGCGGTGGTATACTAACCGTTAGTTAACCCAACAACGAACAATATGATTGATTTTGAGAATGGATTTTTCAAACTTTCCCCGATAGACCCCAAGTCCGTTATGGACAGAGTGGCACCGCTGATGGTGGAGAATGAAGGAATTGTGGCAGCGTTCAAGACGATACGCGATTTTGTTGTCTTTACCAATAAGCGTGTGATTGCGGCCAATGTGCAGGGCATTACCGGTAAGAAGGTGGACTATACCTCTCTGCCGTACAGCAAGGTTCAGGCATATTCCGTGGAAACGGCAGGTACGTTTGACCTGGACTGTGAGCTGGACCTTTTCTTCAGCGGGATTGGTCGGGTGCGCTTTGAGCTGAAACGTGGCTGTGATGTGGTGGGCCTCAGCAGAATGATTGCCTCGTACGTGCTCTGATTTCGCGTAGGAATCAGAGGGCCTTACGCCTCAGCAACAGCTCTGCGGGTTGTTGCTGATTTTTTTTGCGCCTTGTCAGGTTGAGAATTCACTCTCCCCGCTGCTCTTTTTTAGGACGGTGGGGCTCCAGCATTCGGCGGGCGGCGAGGGCTCGTGCACGGGCCTGTTTGCGCGCCTGATTGTGCAGATGGTGCTGCATGGCAAAGGGCTTTTTGCCGGGCGCTTCCACCGGGTGGGAAGTGCCGTCCGGCTCAATGATGGAGGCCTGCGTGTTGTCCTTGAAGCAGGCATCCAGAATATCCTGCACGCGGCGAGCCAGTGCAGGGTTCTCAATGGGTATCATCATTTCCACGCGGCGGTCGAGATTGCGGCTCATCCAGTCTGCACTGGCAATATAGACCAGCGGGCTGCCGCCGTTGTGGAAGGTGAGGATACGGGCGTGCTCCAGATAGCGGTCCACAATGCTGATGATGCGGGTGTTGGCCCGGGCCTGCGGGGTGCCCGGTGCCCAGCAGCAGATGCCGCGGATATTCAGCCGGATTTTTACCCCCGCCTCTGCTGCCCGTTCCAGCGCGGACATGATGTCCACATCATTGAGCGAGTTCATCTTGGCGCGTATCTTTGCTTTCTCTCCGCGGAGAGCTCGCTGAGTTTCTGCGTTGATGAGGTCCAGCAGACGGGATTTCATCATGGTGGGGGAAGGGAACGCGCGGCGGAACTGCATGAGCCGGGTCATCCCCATGACGGAGTTGAAGAACTGGGAGGCATCTGCGCCCAGATGCTCATCACAGGTGAGCAGAGAGAGGTCGCTGTAGATGCGGGCGGTATTCTCATTGTAATTGCCGGTACCTATGTGGCAGTAGCGGCGCAGGGAGCCGTTTTCCCGGCGGACAATGAGCATGATTTTGGCGTGTGTCTTGAACCCCTTTACGCCATAGACTACTTGCACGCCGGAGCGCTGCAGCTGCTCTGCCTGCGCCAGATTGTGGCTTTCATCAAATCTGGCTTTCAGCTCCACCAGAACGGTGACCTGCTTGCCGGATTCCGCAGCGCGGCAAAGGGCGCGGATGAAACGGGAATTCTTCGCGGTGCGGTAAAGTACTTGCTTGATGGCCACCACATCCGGGTCTGCCGCGGCTTCCTCAATGAGTTTCACTACCGGCTCATAACTCTCGTAGGGATTGTGGATGAGGATATCTCCTTCCGCCATGTTTTCAAACATGGACAGCTCCGGGTCCACCCCGGCAGGCCAGCTGGGGGTCCAGGTCTCTATCTTGTATTGGTCATTGCCGGGCGCAAAGGCCATTTGCCCAAAGTCCACCAGTCTCAGTAAGCCCGGGACTCGGTAGACGGCATCCTCCGCAGCCCCCACAATACCCGCCACCCGTGAGATAAAGCTCTCCGGCGTGTTTTCGGGAATCTCCAGACGCACACAGTCTGAGAACTTGCGAGCCACCAGCACCTCCCGCATTTCGTGGGCAAAGTCTCCGCCTTCCTCCTCTGCCACGGCAATATCTCCGTTGCGCGTGACTCGGAACGGGTGGCAGCTCAGCAGCTGCTCTCCGGGGAAAAGATGGTGAATGTAGGCAGAGGTCAGCGCCTCCAGCATCACATAGCGCCCACGTCCCAAAACGGCCGCCTCTACACGGCGGGGCAGGGAATCCGGCAGCGTGACCGCCACGAAACGAGAGCCTTTCTCGCACTTATCGCACTGCAGCTCAACTCCCAGCACAAGGCTGAGGTTCGGCAGAGTGGGCGGTATCTCCACCTCCATGGCCAGGGGGGTAAGCAGCGGGGCTATGGAAGAGAGGAAAAGCTCTTCCAGGGAGGCCAGTTGCATCTCACTAAGGCTGCTCAGAGAAAGCGGATTCAGCTCCGCTTCTTCCAGCAGTGGCATGAGCTCATGGCTCAGAAGCTCATATTGCTCCTGAATCATGCGCCCGGCTCTCCTGCGGATGAGCTCCAGCTGCTCCGTAGGTGTATAGCCTGCCAAATCACGTTTTGCCTTGCCGCTTTGCCTCAGCAGCATCAGCCCGCCCACGCGTACCTGGAAAAACTCATCCAGATTGCTGGCCGTTATCGAGAGAAACTTTATACGCTCCAGCAGCGGCAAATCCTGCCTCCGGGCCTGATTCAGCACCCGCTGGTTAAACTCCAGCCACGATATTTCCCGATTGATATACATGATGTCGTTGAGCTTCCTGCACCGACTTACAGACTATCACACCCCACCCTCCCCGGTCAAGCCGCTTTTTACTGTCCGTTTGGTCTTGAGCACATGTGTCCCAAAGATTTTTCCGTGGAACGCAAGCGCTGATAATACCAAGGCTTTCCCAAAAGAGGCTTTTTCGAAGCCCCTGTATTCAGATTTGAGCCATTATAATCTGTTCATATAAATGGTGAGCAAATACTATGTCATGCAATGCTAAACCTATATTGTAACTGAGAATTTGTTCCGCATCATTTTGTCTTCCTTGAACAGTCCCGTCCAACACATCAGGCAATTCTGCAAAAGATTTAAAACGATTGAAATATTTAAACCCGTCTACATGTGAAGTATCATCTGCAAACACCCGGTCAAACGTCAAGTCGCAATTTTGAAATCCTCGTGTATGAACAGGCACAACAAGACAACCAGGGCGATATGCCTCGACAGGAGCAATTAAATCACCTGCGTACGTAATACATGAGATAACAACATCACTAGCGCGCACCATTTCCTTCGGTGTTTCGGATACTACAATCTTCCAACATGTATTATCTTGTATCCACCCCTCAATTCTCTCAATATGATTTTTGTATTTCAATAGATTGAGAGTAAGATTTCGTTTGGAATAAATAGCTGCCAGACATTTGATGGTTGCCACACCGGTAGAACCCAACCCCATAACACCGATGCTCTCAAAATCAGATTTAGCCAAAGTTTCCACAGCAACAGCAGCTACCGCACCGGTGCGGTACGTTGTGATATGATATGCATCCATCAGGCTCAATAACTCACCATCAGAATAGCGATACAACAACAGCTCACCATCCACTGATGGCACTCTATTCGAGTATCTGGTTACTATTTTTGCACCAAATACGTTCAATGAAGGGACCATGCATGGCATGGTATTCATGAAATTAAGTTCTTCGAACGGAATGCTAATCTTATGCGGTAATTTAGATTCCTTTTTAAGGGAAAAGGACTCCTTAACCCAAGTTACAGCCTTTTCATACGATAACAGAGCTTCAACCTGTTCGTTAGTTATGATCTTCATAATTAGATTGATTAAATATTTCTCATGGCCTCGCTCAAAGTATTATTATCCCTTTCATCACGCACCGCGATACGGATGAAGTTGCGCCCCTTCATTGCATTTTTTCCACTGCAATCTTTAATGAGAATATCATGTTTCTCGAGAAGGGTCTCCGTAAGCTGGCGAGAGGTATAAGGCGGCAGCACTTCACAAAGGAAATAATTCGCCTGACTGGGCAAAACACGGAGGAAAGGAATGGCTGAGAGTTCGTTCATAAAACGCCTACGCTCATTCATAAACTGAACACAAGACTGCTGGTAATTTTTCTCATACTTGCCGAAAATCTGCATGTAGAATTCACCCAGAGAATTGATGTTCCAGATAGCAACATCTTTCTTGAGCCAGCTGATAAATTGCTCATCACCGCTTGCCATGATACCGAGTCTCAACCCAGGCACACCATAGGACTTGGAAATGCTCTTAACCACTACAAGGTGAGTATAACTCTCAAGCACTTCGTTGGTCAAAAGGGTGTTGCCCGGTGTACCTTCGGAGAAGTCAACAAAAGACTCATCTATGATAAGCTTAATCCCCTTATTACGGCTCCATGTGCACAGGCGCAGCACATCTGCCCTAGGTATAAAATTACCGCTGGGATTATCAGGGTTAACCACCAAAAGAGTGCTGATATCCTTATCTTCAAAATACTCCATCAGCATATCTGCGGTGTAGGTAAAATCATACTCCGCAGTTTCAAAACAGACTAACCGATCTTTGCTCAGCCTGTTCGGGTATTCCTCGAAGGTAGGCAGCACCACGCCCAGTTTACCTTCGAGAGACTCCATAAGGCCCTTGATAAGTTCGGCAGCACCATTACCTACACATACATAATTGTGCTTAATGCCAAAATATTTACCGGCAAGCAGGCTATTAACTCTCATACCTGAGGGATAATTGCACACCAAACGGTCAAAATTAGCCTTCAGCTCCGACATCAAGCGAGCATTCGGGAAATAGGGATTAACCAGATAGCAGAAGTCCAGAACACGGGGATAACGCCAATAGCCACCGTAACGGCCTTCCATTTTTTTGAGTTTCTCTTCCGGCTTGCAGAACATAGATTCCGCAATGTCGAGATCCTGAACATCATCAATCTCATACCAAGCTTCGCCGGTCAAACGAAAAGCCTTAATTTCCGGCTTGTCCAGCAGTGCGATAACTCGCAATACTTGTTCATAATATTCGTTATTACCCAGTGCTTTGCTGTAAGCTGCAAGGAACGGTACATAGTGGGAGGTTGAGAACTCTTTGCTGAACTTATAGATGTTGACCGTTTTGTAATAATTCTCCCTAGCCTCGTGGGAGAATTTACTGCCGGGAATAAAGCTCTTGATATTATCCTCATCGTCTAACGTAACGACGGTGCCGTCCATCCAACTCTCGAATTTGTCTACCAGAGCCAAACTGGGATAGGGATTCTGCACAATACGCTCAATTACCGAATCCTCTATAATCAGGTCAGATTCAAACAAAAGGGTGTCTTCCTGCATCAGATAATCCTTAGCAAGATATAGAGAATAGATATTATTTGTCGTGGCGTAGATAGGATTGTCTACATACTCAATAGGACACTTTATACCCAGTGTACCCACATACTCTCTGAGTTTGCGCCCTTCATAACCAGTAACAATAACAATGCGGGAAAGAGCTTCAGGGGTTTGAACTTTCTCTAATTGCCGGAGTAAACGTTCAATGAGGGTTACCCCGTTGACTTTGATCATACATTTGGTATTATTCTGGGTAAGTGTTCCCAGACGTTTACCCATACCTGCTGCTAAAATAATTGCTTGCATCGGAAGAACTTTATCAATGTTAAAATGAAATGTGTCTAAAGGAAACTTTTTTTGACAGTGTATTGTTTATCTAGCCCGTTGATGCTATCATATTTATAACTTTTGTCAAGTCTACATTAAAGATGGTCCTGCAAGGGGGGGACTGTTTGCCTCAACTCTCGGTGGTTGAGGTGCCTCCGTTCGTCATTTTCCTGCTTTTCTGACGCCGTGCCAAATTTTCATGTAATCAGATACATTGTAATACCAAGCAGTTTCGGCTGGACATTGGAAGCAAAATCCTATAGACTTGGTTCAGGTTGATGGCATGGCAATAACATGGACGAACCGGTTAAGTCAGAAAGAGAGGTTTCTTCGTCGGCAAGTTTGTAGAAAAGTAAAAGAAAACATATATGGATAAGGGTAAAATTAAGTATATCGTAGCTCGAGTATTACCGAATTGGATTAGCGATATTATTCGAAATATATTGAAATACAAACGAAAACGAAAAGCAAATTCAATCGAGAGTAAATTGGAAGATATACGAAATATACTCATATTCAATAATCCGATTGATCAAATTCCCCGTTCCTCCGGAAAGTTGCGTTTACTTCAGGATGGTAACACTGTCCTGTTGGATCTGTTTAAAAAGAAATGTCAGGAACATGGTCTTCGTTATTGGTTGGATTTTGGAACTCTGCTTGGAGCTGTTCGCCATAAGGACTTCGTGCCGTGGGATGATGATTTAGACGTAAGCATGATGAAAGAAGACTACGATAAGCTGGTGGAACTTCTTCCGGTTCTGTTTCCTCAGAGTGAAGGCTTCCGGTGGTGTAAGCATGCTTTCATTCAATTAGGCGTACAGGGTACACCTCTGAATCTGGACATAACGTCGTACTATAGCCACTGTAAATCATACTCTTCGGAAAGTAGACAGGTGACATTGGAAGCTCTTCAAAAAGTGAAAAAAGAGGTAGTTTATACGGAAGGGTACATGAGCTGTAGTGCTGCCGAATTAGGTGAGAAGATAAAGCAGACGGTGTTGGGAGGAAATGCCCCTTTGCCGGAATCCCAGTCGCCCATGCTGTTTTTGTCTCCCGTGCCGGCGTTTACGAAACAAATGGTAGTTCCATACGACATGATTTTCCCATTGAAAACAGCAGAGTTTGGTAATTATACCTTTTCTGTGCCGAATCAGACGCGCCGGTTCCTGCAATTATTCTACGGCGATTATATGAGCTATCCGCCCAAGGTAGGATTCTGGCATAAATCGGTCGAGGAGATGGTAAAGAAAGTTCCCTTTGAGGATGCCGTAAATCAGTTTATCGACCGCTATGGGCGATTGTGACCGCTCCTTTCTCCTCGAAGGTTAGGTTATGAGACGGCCAGAAGGGTCTGTTCGATATGCTTCGCCTCATTATAGACCGGTATAATGAGGCTGAAAATCGGTGTTTTCAGCACGCAGAAAATGGGTTAAACCCGTGTTATTCTCATTTTAAAATATTCCGTCCAATAAATCCACTTGAGCCTCCACAGGTAATGGCGTGCAATCGTGTTTTTAAATAATACAGGGCGTGAGAAGAATGGGCGGATGACATCTTCTACGGTTGATACCACTTCTTCTCTGCTCCATCTGTTGCCGAACCGTATATCCATGATGGCAAAAACGGTCTGTTCCGCGAAATTGCCGCAGTGCTCAGCCTGGTAGCGGATGCAGTTGATGGCCTGCTCATTCAGAAGGGATTTGCCGCCTTTAATGTAAACGACGCCGCAGTTTATCGGGTCCGGCGTATCATTCAGGTAGCCGGAGCCGCTTTGCCGGATAAAATCCTGATCATAACTGTGCATGGAGTCGATGGAAATCTTGAAGGGCAGGGAGCTCCACTCATCTTCACGCAGGGGGGTGCCGTACCAGAGGACGTCCGGGTCAGAGAACAGCACAGCGTTATTTTCTGAGAGGAACAGAATGGCCGCCATCTTTTTGCCCCAGATATGGCGGGTGGCCCAAATGTGCAGCTCCGGCAAGGATTCTTTGTAGTATTCTGCACAGGTTTGCCACATCATGCACTCCACGTTCAGCCCTCTCTTGCGAAAATAGGAGACGCCGAATTCCGGCTCCCAGGAGCCGTCCGATATGATGACGACGCGCGACGGAATGTAATCTGAGTTACGGTACAGGCTGTACAGGGAAGCAGCAACCATGTCCAGCCCATTTTTTTTACAAATAGTCGCAAAGGTGTAATCCCGAACAGGTTTGTTCCGTGCCTTAAATCGGCAGGGAAGAAGCATATTCAGAACTCTGCATCCCCGTTCATAGAACTTCTGAATATCTTTTTTCTTATCCTCTACACTCTTGATGAAATCACTGATATCTATCATGGTGATGTATGCGAGAAGTTTTGCCGGAATGCTACACGGACCGGGACCTGTGCCTGACTGTCTTTGACACCTGTCAGAGAATAGAAAAACAGGTCTGCACATCGCTCCCGCCATTATACTAAGCTCCCGATAATTGTCAATCATGATTTTTTTCGGCTCGGCCGCCATCTGCCGCGGCTCGGCGGGAAAACTATTAGTGAGGCGGCGGCGGTAACATCTCGACTAACGGGGCGGGTGCGGGCAGGATATACCGCAGCATGAATAACGATAAAAAACTGACCACGGCTGCCGGGGCTCCGGTGGCGGATAACAACAATACGCTCACGGCCGGCCCCCGCGGCCCCCAGCTTATGCAGGACGTGTGGTATCTGGAAAAGATGGGGCATTTTAACCGTGAGGTGATTCCGGAGCGCCGCATGCATGCCAAGGGAGCCGGTGCTTTCGGTACGTTCCGTGTGACACATGATATCACCCGCTACACTCGGGCGGCGCTTTTCAGCCGCATCGGCAAGGAAACCCCGGTTTTTGTGCGTTTTTCCACCGTAGCAGGAGAACGCGGGGCCGCGGATGCGGAGCGTGATATCCGCGGCTTTGCTGTCAAGTTCTATACGGAGGAAGGCAACTGGGATTTAGTGGGCAACAACACGCCGGTGTTTTTTCTGCGTGACCCGCTCAAATTCCCGGATTTGAACCACGCCATCAAACGCGATCCGCGCACGGGCCTTACCAATCCCACCTCCAACTGGGATTTCTGGACTTCTCTGCCGGAGGCTTTCCACCAGATTACCATTGTGATGAGTGAGCGCGGCATACCGGATGGTTACCGCCACATGCACGGTTTCGGCAGTCACACGTTCTCTCTGCTCAATGCTGCCGGAGAGCGGGTATGGGTGAAGTTCCACTGGCTTTGCCGGCAGGGTATCCGCAACCTGACGGATGCCCAGGCCGCTGCGCTCATTGCGCATGACCGCGACAGCTCTACACGCGATCTTTTCAATGCGATTGAGCGCGGAGAGTTTCCCCGCTGGCAACTCTGCATCCAAATCATGACTCAGGCGCAGGCCCGGGCTGCTGCATTCAATCCCTTTGACCTCACAAAGGTTTGGCCTCATGCAGATTTTCCTCTCATGGAGGTGGGTGAATTGGAGCTGAACCGCAACCCGGAAAACTACTTTGCGGAGGTGGAACAAGCTGCCTTTAATCCGGCGAATGTGGTGCCGGGTATTGGCTTCTCTCCGGATAAGATGCTTCAGGGCAGGCTGTTTGCCTATGGGGATGCCCAGAGATACCGGCTCGGGGTCAACCACGCGCAGATTCCCGTCAATCGCCCCAAATGCCCTTTCCATTCCTACCACAAGGACGGGCAGATGAGAACGGACGGTAACAACGGAGCCGCCATCAATTATGAGCCCAACAGCTTCGGTGAGTGGAAGGAGCAGCAGGAGTTCCGGGAGCCGCAGATTGAGACGGACGGCCCGGGTGACCACTGGAATTTCCACGCAGATGATGCGGACTATTACTCACAGCCCCGCGCCCTTTTCCGGCTCATGAACCGCGCTCAGCGGCAGGCTCTCTTTGATAATACCGCGCGTGCCATGGAATCCGTGCCGGAGTTTATCAAACGCCGCCACATCGACCACTGCCTTGCCTGTGATACCGAATATGGCAAGGGAGTAGCGCGTGCCATGGGGATAACGCTGCCGGTCTGAGTTTATGCTCAGCTGAGCTTGCGGCGGGTCACCAGATATACCTTGTCGCCGTGGCGCACTTTTTCCGGCACGGCGATGAGGGCGGTGGCGCCCTTGGGTGCCGTGGGGACGGTACGGGTCACTCCGTCTTCATCATCGCAGCGAACTTCCGGTACGGTTACGCGGACAATGCCCGTGGTGCAGCCCGTTATTTCAATTTTATCCCCGGGGGAAACAGGCTCTGCCTCCAAGCGGATTTCCGCCACCCCGGCTTTGGCATACCAGCGCATCACGCGCCCCATGTGGCGGCGCTGCTCCAGCGCCAGACTGTTGGAGCAGCCGCTCCAGGTATCCCACTCCTCACCCAGGTAATACCCGCCGTGCCAGAACTGGCGGTTGAACACATGCAGCAAGCGCTCCTCCCATGCCGCCACTTTTTCCGGGGTCCAGGTGCCGGCGGCGCAATCTGCCACAGCTTCCTTGTACACCTGTGTGACGGTAGAGACGTATGCCTCTGAGCGGCCGCGCCCCTCCAGCTTGAAGACGGACACACCCGCCTCTACCAACTGGTCTATGACGCGGATGGTGCAGATATCCTTGGGGGACATGATGTACTGGTTGTCGATATCCATCTCAAACCCCGTTTCCGTATCCGTCACCCGGTATTTGCGGCGGCAGAGCTGGTAGCACTGCCCGCGGTTGGCACTGCGGTTATAGGCGGCCAGGCTCATGCCGCACTTGCCGGAAATGCCGATGCACAGTGCCCCGTGTGCAAAAATTTCAATGCGTACGGGTTTGCCGGACGGACCGGTAATGTTCTCTCTGCGAATGGTATCGATGATATGGCGAATCTGGCTCAGCTTCAGCTCGCGTGCCAGCACCATCACATCTGCATAGGCGGCAAAGAAGCGCACAGAGCCCACGTTGCAAACATTTGCCTGGACAGAGATGTGAACCTCCAGCCCGATGCTGTGAGCATAGGATATCACAGCCAAATCTGCCGCTATCACGGCATCCACTCCGGCTGCTTTTGCATCCCGCAGCAGCTGCTGCATGGCCTCCAGCTCCTCATCATAAATAATCACATTGCAGGTCAGATACGCCTTTGCTTTGCAGCTGTGGCACAGTCGTACCACTTTCGGCAAATCTTCCGGCTGAAAGTTCACCGTAGAGCGTGCCCGCATATTGAACATGCCTACGCCGAAATAAACACTGTCTGCTCCCGCACGCAATGCGGCGGCCAGTGATTCATACGACCCCGCCGGAGCCATGATTTCCAATTCCTGCATGCGCGGGAGTGTATCTTGTATTCCTTGCCGGGTCAAGCATTTTCGCCCATATTTCCAGCTCCGGTGAGAATGTTCTGAAAAAAATTAAAAAAGATTTGAACGATTCCTGCACAACCTGCGTCTATACCTTCAGATAGCCCGCGAGTGCGGGTTCCTGCCAAACCAAGTGCAGGTGTTCTTTTTCATGTAGTTTCAGAGTTGATTGTGCAATGGCGGGCGTCGGGAGACGCCCGCCATTGTTTTTTCTGCGGTGCAACAAGTTGCCAACTCCCTTTTTTGCGGGAAGAGGCATTATCAATATTTGCTCTCTCTCGGGATGATAAGAAAAACCGGCACCCCCTTTCGGGCGTGCCGGCCTGTCTTATCGCATGGAAAAAATGTGTTGTGCGGCTTATGCTGCGGGCTGCTCAGCGGGAGCGGGAGCCGGAGCCGGAGCGGGCTTCTTGCAGGGGCAGCCACAGGGAGCACCCTTCGGACCGCGGGGACCGCCGAAGTGGGGGCGATGACCGCGACGACCGCACTTCGGGCCACGATGACCGCGACGACCGCACTTGGGACCACGGGGACCCTTCGGGCCGCGCTCAGCGCGCTTCTTGTCAAACTCAGCCTTCATGGCAGCCTTCTCGGCATCGTCGAGCTGACCGTCCTTGTTGGCGTCAAACTTCTCGAGCATCTTCTTCTCGAAAGCAGCCTTCATCTCGGCGCGCTTGGCCTCGAAAGCGGCCTTCATCTCAGCGCGCTTGGCTTCGAAAGCGGCCTTCACGGCAGCCTTCTCGGCATCATCGAGCTGACCGTCCTTGTTGGCATCGTACTTCTCCATGAACTTGGCACGGAATTCAGCCATCTGCTCCGGGCTCAGGTGACGGGGACCACCGAAGTGGGGGCGACGACCGCAGGGACCGCCGAAGCCGGGGCGGGGACCACCGAAGCCGGGACGGGGACCACCGAAGTGGGGGCGATGACCGCGACGACCGCACTTCGGGCCACGACGACCGCGACGACCGCACTTGGGACCACGGGGACCCTTCGGGCCGCGCTCAGCGCGCTTCTTCTCAAACTCAGCCTTCATGGCAGCCTTCTCGGCATCGTCGAGCTGGCCGTCCTTGTTGGCGTCGAACTTCTCGAGCATCTTCTTCTCGAAAGCAGCCTTCATCTCGGCGCGCTTGGCCTCGAAAGCAGCCTTGGCAGCAGCCTTCTCGGAGTCATCGAGCTGACCGTCCTTGTTGGCGTCAAACTTCTCAAGCATCACCTTGCGGAAGTCGGGGCGCATACCGCGCTTGCCGCAGCAGGGCTTGGCAGGAGCGCAGGGCATAGCCTTGCAGCAGCCGGGCTGCTGAGGAGCATTCTGCTCCGGGGCAGCATCCTGAGCCATCACCGGCAGAGCGGCGAACAGGGCGAAAAAGAGGGATTTTTTCATATTGATTATTGTGTTTGTTGTTAAGTGGATTGACCGGGCATCACTGCCCCGCCTCGCTATGGGGAACGCAGCTGTTCTCCATTTATCTACACTTTTTTTTATTTTTTTTCAAAAAAATCTTTTTTGCCTAGTTTGCATCGCCCAAAATCAGCCGTTATCGGCTAATGACGGTTAAAAAAAGAGCTGCACCCGTGGTGCGGGGGCAGCTCTTATAATGTTCAAGTCAGAAAAAAACTGCCTCAACGGGCTTCGAAGAAGCTGCGGAGAGACTCAAAATCGGACTCAGCGGGGCGGTCTGCGCGTGAGATGGCTTCTTTCTGAGCGGCGGTAATGTCTGCCACGCCTTTAGAGGCGAGCGCGAGCATCTGGGCCATTTCATCTGCGGTGAATACGGCTTCTTCACCGGAGCCTTGCACCTCTACATACTCGCCGCGTTCGGTCATGACCACATTCATATCCACCTCTGCATCACGGTCTTCCACATAGCACAGGTCCAGCAGCGGGGTTCCCTCCAGCTTGCCCACGGAAACGGCGGAAACCAGGCAGCGCATGGGGTTCTTTTCCAACGCACCGGAAGCCACCAGGCGGTTGAGCGCAATGCTGAGCGCCACGGCAGCACCGGTGATACTGGCGGTGCGGGTGCCGCCGTCTGCCTGAAGTACATCGCAATCCACCCAGATGGTGCGGGCTCCCAGAGCTTCCAAATCCACCACAGCGCGCAGGGAGCGGCCAATGAGACGCTGGATTTCCACGGAGCGTCCGTCCACCTTGCCGGCGGAGCTGTCGCGCTTCTTGCGGTCCAGGGTGGAATAGGGCAGCATGGCGTACTCTGCGGTGAGCCAGCCGCCGGGTACATGCTGGTTCTTCATCCAGCGCGGTACGTCTTCCTCAATAGTGACGGAGCAGATGACTCGGGTGTTGCCGAAGCAGGAAAGTACGGAAGCGGTGGCATGGGGTGCCACGTTGAGCACAAACTGAAGCGGGCGCATCTCGTTCTGAGCGCGGTTATCTTGGCGTTGCATACAGCCGCGTTTTACCACATACGCGCGCTGTATTCAATCAAATTTCTTGCCACAGCACCAACGGGAGGGTAAAATTGTGGCCGTGGAGGGTATCGGACTCACAGCACCGGGCAGCGGGCAGCTGCAGCTGACCCCTCGCGGCATTCTGCCGCGGGCGGAAAAGGCATTCGCCCGCAGTGCTGCACATGGCATGCTGGATTTGGTGCAGCATGGGCTTCCCGTGGGGGCGGAAACCGTGCTGGCCTGGCTGCAGGAGCAGACCCGCCTGCGGCTCATGCGCTATCTCCGCGCGCTGCGGCGGGCTGATGCTGCGGCGAGTGCCGAACTGACCGTGACGGGTGAAAATGCAGCGGATTTACTGGCGTCTATGCCGCCCCTGCAGCAGGGAACCGTGTGTGCCGGGGATATATGCGGCTGGTTTGCCGGCTTGGAGGCCGCTCTGCATGAGTGCGCGGCTTTGCGCGGATGCAGCGTGGAGGAATGGCTCTGCAGACTGGGGGAAGGCTGGCAACAGCTGGGAATGCTGTGTCTGCACCTGGCGGAAAACGGCGGTGCTGATGCGGCGGAAGCTCCCTTTGCCTTTCTTGCCACCTATATTCACAAAGCCGGGCAGGACGGCAAGCCCAGACACGCGCCGCTTGGGCTGGCTGCGCAGATGAACGACAATGCCGCGCTGGCGGCGTTGCTTCGCCCACTGCAGCAGGTGGCGGCAGACAGCCCGTTCTGGCAGCAGCTTATCCGCAGTGGTGATATTTATCGCCCCTGTGCCTGGGGCGCGCGGCGGGCCTATGACTTTTTGGAAAGCCTCCCGCTGCTGGAGTCTGCCGGAATTGAGACGCGCATGGTCAATCTCTGGAAGACGCAACCGCCCCGTGCGGAGCTGCAGGTGCAGTTGGAAAAGGCAGGCGACAGCAAAGATGACCGCGCCCCCTCGCTCAACATCAATTCTCTGCTGCGTTTCGTGCCGCGCGTGGTGCTGGGCAATCAGGCTCTCACGGATGAGGAGCTGGCAGAACTGCTGGCGGCAGATGAGGACGGACTGGTGCGGTTCCGCGGGGAGTGGATCCGGCTGGACCGTGAGAGATTGCAACACCTGCTCAACAGCTGGCGGCAGGCAGCGCGCATGGCCGCCGGCGGTATTCCCCTGGTAGTGGGGCTGCGTTGGCTGCTTGGCAAACGCCCGGAGAATACTGTCAAGCTGCCTCCGGAGGCAGAAGATGTACCCGCCACCGCTGCGCCTGAGCTGGAGGAGGCTCTGCGCCGGCTTACGCTGGGCTCCGCAGAACCGGATTTGCCGGAATCCCTCTGCTGCATCCTGCGACCATACCAGCGGGAGGGTGTGCGTTTCCTGTTAGGGGTAACGGAAAGCGGATTCGGGGCATGTCTGGCAGATGATATGGGACTGGGTAAGACGCTGCAAGTGACGTCTTGGCTGGCCCACCTGCACCGGCAGGGGATTCTGGCAGGACGGGCGGCTCTCATTGTGGCACCGGCTTCTCTGCTGAGTAACTGGCAGGAGGAAATAGCCCGCTTTGCCCCGCAGCTGCGCACCATCCTTCTGCACCCGGATACCCTGACGCCCGGGCAGACAGATACGCTGCGGCGCACTCCCATGCGATTGCTGGAAGGGGTGGAAGTGGCACTCACTACCTACGGCATGGTCACTCGTTTGGCAGAACTGCTGGCAAAGGAGGAGCTCCCCGCTCTGGTGCTGGATGAGGCGCAGGCTATTAAAAACGCAGGCTCGCAACGCACGAAAGCCATTTTGCAACTTGTGTCTCCGCGCCGCGTTGCTCTCACCGGTACTCCGGTAGAAAACAATCTCAGTGAGCTGCGGGCGCTTTTTGATTTTCTGACTCCCGGACTGCTTGGAAGTGAAAAGGAATTTAACACCTTGGTGCAGCGCATGGGGACCGATCTGAGCCCGCTGCGCCGCCGCATCCGGCCTTTCCTGCTGCGCCGTCTCAAGAGCGACCCGACTTTGCTGCCTGATCTGCCGCCGAAAACCGAGAAACCGGCATACTGCCTGCTCACTGCGGAGCAAACCCGTCTCTATGCCCATGAGGTGGAAAGCCTGCGGGCCGTTATTGCTGAGCCCGACCCACAGACCCGCCTGAGTCTGGTGCTGCCCCTGCTCAGCAGGCTCAAGCAAATCTGCAACCACCCCGCCCAATACCGGGGCGAGGGCTACTTTGACCCCGCAGCCAGCGGCAAGATGCAGCGTTTGGGCCATTTGGCTCGTGCCATTGCAGATGCCGGGGACTCCTGCCTGGTGTTTACCCAATACCGCAGCACCATTGAGCCCCTGCATGACTTCCTCTCTGGCATATTCGGTTCCCCCGGACTCACCCTGCACGGCGGTACCACTCTGGCGGAGCGCCGCGAGCGCGTGAACGCTTTCCGGCATCCCGGCGGCCCGCGCTTCTTCATCCTCTCCCTCAAGGCTGCCGGTACCGGGCTCACCCTCACCCGAGCACGCCATGTCATTCACTTTGACCGCTGGTGGAATCCGGCGGTGGAAAACCAAGCCAGCGACCGTGCCTACCGCATCGGCCAGACCCAGCCGGTGCTCATTCACCCGCTCATCTGCCGTGGCACCATAGAGGAAAACATCCACCGTATGCTTACGGCCAAACGCGCGCTGGCAGACAATCTCCTGTCCGGAGGCTTGGAAAAACTTCTTCTCACTCTCCCGCAGGAAGAATTAACCGAGCTGCTGGGGCTTAACTCCTGAGCCGGGGACAACAAATAAAAAAGGGCTGCCATGGCGGGCAGCCCGAAAAATGAATGAAGCCGTTTTTTATTCTTCATCAAACTCAGTCTCGGATTCAGCAAGACCCGGCAGTTTTTCAATGGCTGCCTTGATTTCGTCGAATTCCTCGCAATCCTTAATTTCCAGTTCGTTGAATTCCTCAATCTGCTTGCGCAGCTTGGCGTAGGAAGTCTTCAGCTCGCGGGCGCGTTTTTTGCGTTCCTCATCCATGGCCGGGCCGGTGGGGCGCTTGGCGGGACCGGAATCCCCAAGGGCGGTCTTCTTCTTCTTGCCGTTACCGGTAAGCTCCAGAATCTTTTCCGACTGCTTCTTGGCGCTCTTGGCATCTTTTACCTTTTTGAGCAGGCTGGCCAGCTTCTTATTGCGCTTGAGCTCATCTTTTACATAAGCGGCGGCCACCTTGCGGGCTTCTCTCAGTTCAGCCGCATCTTCCTTGGTCGGTTCTGCGGCGGCGGTTTCCTCCTGGGCCATCACCGGGCATGCCATCATGCCCAGCACCATCATCATGAGAATCAGAAATCGTTGCATGCGCCGCATCGTGACATCTTCCCCCACTTTTGTCAAGTCCCTTTTTTGTGCCCTCACTGTGTCGCATTTAATTTTGCCACTCTCAAGTAAAAAAAAGGTATTTGTTAAACCTTGACAATAATTAAAGGAATGATATTTTAGGAGAGGAATGGAGCGGATGAATGTGATGAGACAGATTCGGTTTTGGCTGGTGGTGCTGGTGGCTTTCACCTGGGTGGGGTGTGCTACGCCGCTGATACCGAAACCCCGTCAACCGGAGGTGAGCCGGCGTGAGCAGAGCGATGCCGCGTTGCTGGAATCCATACGGAAAGAGTGGGATATTCTGAAGAATCCCCGCACCGATATGGCGGAGAAGAATGCTGCCGTGAAACGCTACAATGAAAAGCTACTGACGCTCATACGGCGTTTTCGTATCGATTTTCTGGAGGCGGAGAAGCAGAAGACTGCGTTTCGTACGGGCAATGTAGAGTTGTTTTATGAAGGTAAACGCCCGGAGCGCCCGCTGCGGCTTGTCTATGATGACATGGTGCCCGCAGAGGAGATTGAGCCGGATGAACTGGAGGAACGCGTGACCGTGAATGGTCTGGGGGTGCCTCTGGTGGGTGTGATTCCGGCGGATAAAGTGAAACAGGCACGGCGGGATTTCAGTTTCCGCCACAGGGGCACGGTGAGCACACTGACCGCAGTGCTGATTTTTCCTGAGAAGAAAAACGGCAAAGTGCAGATGCATTTGATTCCGCGTCTGCAGACGGAGACAATAGCGGTGGGGCGTTATCGATATGTGTTGGCGGCAGATTTTTCTGCCCCTATTGAGATATACTGGGCGCTGACCGGGGTGAAGGAAGACCGCCTGCTGGGTATGCTGCAACCGCAGGAGCTGCGCGATACCATGGGGCTCATCAGCATGGAGAATTATAATGCGGACAGAATTCCCGTGGTGCTGACCCACGGGCTTATGTCCAGCGCCAGTACTTTCAATAATCTGGTGAACCGCCTGATGGCCTATCCGGAGATTCGCAATAATTACCAGTTCTGGTATTTCAACTATCCTACCGGGGTGGCGTGGACGCTGACGGCAGATGAATACCGCAAATCTCTGGAGGCTGCCCGCAAACGGCTTGACCCCGGCAAGAAAAACAGAAACTGGGATAGAATGGTAGTGGTGGGGCACTCTATGGGCGGACTCATTACCCGCTACAGTCAGTGCGTGGAGCCGTGGAAAATGCTGGAGAACGCCCGGGGAACCTTCCACCGGAAAGGGCTATTGAAGCATCTGCACCGGAAATACCTGGATGAGCCTTTGCCCGGAGGACTGGAGCCGTTCCGTACGGACTATTTCTTTCGACCGGTGGAAGCCGGTATGGTGGTGTACATGGCCACTCCGCACCGCGGTGCTCCCATGGCCACCTACGGTGTAGTGAACTGGCTCATCAAATTGGTGAACTTGCCGCAGAATCTGGTGAGCGAGCTATACAACATCGCCACTCTGCAGCAGGACAGCCTTATCATGCAGCCGGAGCGTATGACCGAGTGGTTTACCAGTACCCGGCAGCTGTCTCCCCATGGCTATTCTATCATGGGCCTGCAGAACTTGGCTGTCCGTCCGGTGCCCACCCATTCCATCATCGGTGACAGGGGCAGGGGAGATACCCCGAAGAGCTCTGACGGTGTTGTGCCGTATTGGTCCAGCCACATCGGCTGGGGTACGGAGACTATTGTGCCGTCAGACCATTCCGTGCAGGATGTGCCGGAAACGGCCAAGCGGCTAAGGGATATTCTGCTGGAGTATCTGAAGAGCAATAAGGCAGCTAAAGCTTCCCCTTATCACAAAAGCGCAGCCAGCAGAGCCCGCTCCTCCTCACTGTAAGGTGCCGCCGTGCCGTCTGATATGCGGCGGCGGGCAGAAATGCAGCGCACCGTAGCTGCCGGGCCGGAGGGACCGCTGATGAGGAACTCCCAGTGCAGCGAGCTACTGCCGATGCGGGTGATGCGTGCCTGCACGGTGGCGGTATCAAAAAAGCGCAGCGGTGCGTGGTAATCCGCCTCTGCATGGACGCGGGGGTAGGCAAAGCTGCGGTACGCATCAGCAGCGGCAAGAGAGGCAAGTGCATGCGTTTCCGCTTCTTCTGCCAGATGGAAGAAATTGGCGAAATAGACAATACCGGCGGCATCTGTCTCATGAAAGGCAATGCGGCGTGAATAGGTGAAATGCGGCATGACGGTAAGGGGCGGGGGTTATCTCAGGCGGTCGCGTCCGAACTCCATGCCGAAGTTGCGGCGTTCTTCATCCACCACGGCATTCCATCCGGCATCCTGGGCTTCTGCCACGTTGATTTTGTCTCCCTCCGCATTGGTGCGGATGTAAAGGACCGCCCAGCGTCGGCCATCTGTGACGGTGAGGAAGCGGGTGCGGCTTTCAAACAGGTTGTCTACGGAAGCCAGCTCAATGTCCCGTTCATCGCGCAGCATACGCCGGTAGGCTTCCGGCACGCGGTCCAGTCCCAGCCACTGTTCCGCCTGGGCCGGGGTGTAACCGGCAAATGCCTCATGGCGAGAGATGTAATCCATGACTCGGTACGCAGCATGGACGGCGGCGGGGGTGGCTGCCGTCTGTCCGTTGCGGAGTGTGCGGGTGTTGTACATGAGCTGCAGGTCTCTCCGCAGGGCTTCTTCCTCCGTAGGTTGCGGGTACATGAGCACCCAGCCCGTTCCCAGCAGCAGCAGGAAGATGAGAATGGTCAGCTTAACCCGCTTCATCCGGAAGTAGTGGCTGATGATGGAGCGGAAGCCGATGATGCGTTTCATGTCTGCTTCTCCGAAGAGGAACTTGGGCGCCGGACGCTGCGGGTTGGCTGCTATTTCCTCTACGGTGCGTGGTTGCAGAGAATCCAGGACGGAGACCTCCATGTCTCCGCTGGCTTCCGCCGGAGCTTCCGGCTCCGGGAAAAGATGGTGTGCCAGCACCAGACGCACCACGGAGGATGCCGCCACATAGATGGCCATGATTCCCAGTCCGGTGGTCAGCATGCCGCCTTGGTAGGAGTGGGTGGCGTGCACCAGCTCCGGGCGTATGGCACTCAGTACCGGCCATGCCAGCAGGGCTATGATGAATACCGGCAGCACACCGCAGAACCAGACCCGATTGCGCTTGGGACCGATGATGACCCAGAACTCCAGCGGCAGCATGGCCCAGAACCACATCTTATCGTGGAAATAGTGAATGGTGAGCCCTTCTGCGTATTTTGCCGCCGGATCCGGCGGAATGATAGAATCCGGGAAAGAGGCGCAACACAGGAACAGCAGTGCCAGAAGCACCGTGACCAAGGTACGCATGGAAAAGATGAGCTTGCCGAGCATGAGTCTATACTAGCGCAAGGTGCGTGGTTCTGCAATCTCAATTGCCGCAACTCTGCGTCAGCGTCTCTCCTCTGCTGCAAACTCCCGCGGGATAACGCCTCGGGTGGTGGCAATCTGCAGCAGCCGTTCCTCCACATCCGGGGGCGGCGGCATGAGATGGTTCGGCAAGTCTGCCGTGAGCAGCTCAAGTGCGCAGGCGTTGTGCAGGGCCATTGTCGTTTCGATATATGGCATGGCGGTTGGCTCCTCCAGAATGAAGTTCAGGGGCGTTTTTCTGTTGAGCACGCGTTCCGGCAAGATTTCCGCGCCAAACTCATCTTCCACTCCCAGATTGGCCAGCAGGGCGGGGGAGTTATGCACGGCAGATGCATCCATGCGCCGACGCAGTGCGTTAATTCTGCCGGAGCAGGTGACGGTGCACCAGGAGCGGGTTATTGCTGCCGTGAGCGCGGAAGGATTGTCCATGCTCAGGTAGCGTACACCGGACGGCAGCTCATCCTGCACGTCCCGCATGTCTGCCACCGTGACCCTCATGCCGCGGTGCAGTGCGCGGTCTACGACACCGCGCCCCACTTTGCCGTAGCCGACTACCACCAGCATTTTGCCGTCGAAATCACGGTGCCCCAGTTTCTCCAAAGCGCGGAAAAAGCCGTCCCCGGTGCCCAGCGAGGTTTCAATGCGTTTTATTCTGCCGGAGTCTGCTACAAAGACGGGATGGTGCACCCGCTCCAGACGCGCTACGCCGCTGCGGGTCAGCTCGCAGAAACCCAGCTTGGGGTGCAGGCGGTTGAACTGGCCGGCGCAATCCAGGATGATGTCGAAATCGCTTTTCCCTTTTTCCGCGCGGTGTATACCGAAGGACTCTGCCAGTTGCAGCGCGGCGGCATCATAAAGAGAGAGCCGGTGCGGAATCCACACCTCTGCCCCGGCAGAGAGGAGTGCCAGGTATTTGGCAAGAGTATTGCGGAACAAGGGGGTGTTGTCCAGAATATGCAATCCTTCCAGCGGACGCGTGACAGACCAGCTTTCCGCCTGTTCCAGCAGGGTGGGCCATTCCTCCGCAGCATAATGCTGCAGCAGGTATGATTTCAGATTCGCAATGTGCGGGTTCATCTTGCCCACCAGTCTACGCCCCTTCCCGCAAAAGGCAAGAAAAAACCTCTCACACTTTCGTGCGAGAGGTTTTTTTCGCTCCGGCGGTTGGGGTCGAACCAACGACCTAATGATTAACAGTCATCCGCTCTGCCACTGAGCTACGCCGGACTTGCTTTCCCCGTTTGGTGGGGTGCGGCGAGATATTACTCCTTTTTTTTCTCCTTTGCAAGCTTTTTTTGATAAAAAAATCAAAAAAAGTGGAATTTGGATTGCAAAAGTGAGGGAAACGGGGTAAAAAATGTACATGGAAAGCCAACATAGCAGCCGTGGGCAAATAAATTTTCGACTTTTTGGGGTAAATGTGTCGATTCACCCGATGGCGTGGGTGTTTCTGGCCATTATCGGCGGGGGATTAGGTGTCAGCAATAAGGATTCTCTGGTACAAATGCTGTGTTTCGTTGTTGCCGGTATGCTCTGTCTGCTGGTGCATGAGTTCGGTCATGCGTTGGTGGGGCGCCGCCTGGGTTCCGGCAACGCGGATATTACCATTGCCGGCTTGGGGGGTATTACCCGCCATGAGTACGCGCCTACGTCGCGCATGAACTATTTCATGACGGTGCTGGCCGGTCCGCTGGCTTCTCTGCTGCTGGGCATTACCGGCGGCGTGCTGCTGGGGCTGCAGCTGGGAGACGTGGGCGCAGGTATTGAGTTGTCTCTGGCTCTGCCGCTGCCGGGGGATGCGCTGTCTCAGCATACCAAGACTGTGCTGGTGTTGAATTTTCTCGACGGCGGGATACCGATGGTGGTGTTAAAGCTGTACACCGCCTTGTTCATGGTGTGTTTCTGGTGGAGTGTTTTTAATTTGCTGCCCATTCTGCCGCTGGACGGCGGGCGTTTGTTGGCCACTCTGCTGGGAAATAACCGAGTGGTTTGTATGGTAGGCTTGGTTATATGCGTTGTTCTGCTGTTGTGCTGTCTGTTTACCGGTTCCTGGTTCAATATGATGATTGTAGGGTATCTGGGGTGGCTGAACTGGCAGTTTCTCCGTGCCGGTATGTGATACACACTCTGCGCTTGCATTCTGAGCCTGCATCGCCTATCATTCTGCATATACGTTATGTCCAGTACCTTTGGTTCTCATTTCAGTATCACCACCTGGGGTGAATCCCACGGTGCCGGTGTGGGGGTGGTGATAGACGGTTGTCCTGCGCGTATCCCGCTCACGCGTGAGATGATTCAGCGTGAGTTGAATCGGCGGCGCCCGGGGCAGAGTGACATTGTGACTCCCCGTGATGAGGCGGATGCCGTGGAGATTCTCAGCGGAGTGCTGGACGGGCTGACGCTGGGGACGCCTATTGCGCTTTCCGTGCGCAATAAGGACCACCGCTCTTCTGCCTATGATGAGATGCAGCACACGTACCGCCCCTCACATGCCGATTTCTGTTATGATGCGAAATACGGCATCCGCGCCTGGGCCGGCGGCGGGCGCGCCAGTGCAAGAGAAACCATTGGCCGTGTGGCGGCCGGTGCCGTAGCTCGGGCTGTGGTGCAGGCTCTGTGCCCGGAAGTGGAAATTGTCAGTTGGGTGGAGCGGGTGCACCGTATTTCCTGCACCGTGGCTCCTGCAGATGTTTCCGCCGCCGTAGTGGAATCTAACGTGGTGCGCACGGCGGATGCCGCCGTGGCAGAGCAGATGGCGGCGGCTATTCGTGAGGCTCGCAGTGCCGGAGATTCTCTGGGCGGCGTGGTTGCCTGCACGGTGCGCAACTGTCCCGTGGGTTTGGGTGACCCGGTGTTTGATAAATTGGAGGCCACGCTGGCGCATGCCATGATGAGTATACCGGCCTGCAAGGGGTTTGAAGTGGGCAGCGGTTTTGCGGCGGCGGACTACCGCGGCAGTGAACACAATGACCCCTTCTACATGGAAGGAGATCGTGTGCGCACGCGCACCAACCGTTCGGGCGGTATTCAGGGGGGAATCTCCAATGGTGAGGATATCAATATGCGCCTGGCGTTCAAGCCGACGGCTACGCTGATGCTGCCGCAGGAGACGGTGAATGATGCCCATTGTGAGGTGCAGCTGCGTGGCAAGGGAAGGCATGATGCCTGCGTGCTGCCGCGGGCTGTTCCCGTGGTGGAGGCTATGGCCTGGTTGGTGGTGTGTGACCATCTGCTGCACCAGAGAGCCATTTCTCTGCGTTGATTCCTGCATTTCTACCGTTTTTTTAGCGGATATGCCCGGTATGTCGCATTTTTGACTTGCCGGGAAGTGCTCTCGTTGTATCATATTGTGTGGTGTGTCCGACTGTCTTGACACAGGGTGTACTGTCTGGCACGCTTTTATCCTCTCCTCGGTTTCCGTTTTGCTGCGGCCGGTGCGGTCGGCTACGGATTCCGTAATCGTTACAATATTCTAAAGTTAATATGGCAGAACATCATACGCAGGGCAGGCAGGGCCAGGGTGCCCGCCGCCGTCGCAACAACCGCCGCCCGAATCGGCAGCGCATGCCGCGCCCCGAAGAGAAGCCGGTGAAAAAGCCCTCCCTTGTACAGCGAATTCTGAGCTTCTTTGGTTTCGGTAAGAAAAAGAAGGCTGATGCGAAGGATGGAGATAACAAGCAGAACCGCAAGCAGCCGCGCCAGAATGTCCGTGTGGCCAAGGGACGCGGTAACGCCGCTAACGGCAACGGCGGTAATCCTGCTGCCCGTGGTCGCCGTCGCCCGACCTCCGTGCCGCCCACCCGAAATGCCCGCCTCTATGTGGGTAATCTCTCTTATGAGGCAACGGAATCTGAGCTGGAGGATCTCTTCAAGGGGTTCGGCGATGTGCGGAGTGTGGAAATCATCTACAACACGCATACCTACAAGAGCAAGGGTTATGCCTTTGTGGAAATGCGTAAGCTGGAAGATGCTCAACGTGCAGCAGAAATCCTGCACGGTCAGCCCTTCATGGGGCGTGAGCTCATGGTGAGTGCCGCCAGCGAGAGGTCTGCGGATAATGTCAAATCCGAGCAGTTGGAAGCTCCCGCTGCGGAATCCGCCGAGTAAATCTCATCTTCATTTCCCTTTTCGGGCGGCCGGAGAATGGACTCCGGCCGCTTTTTTTTGATTTATCCGGCATTCTGCATTTTACATCTCCTCCGGAAGTGTGGTATGATACGCTCATGTACATTCAGGACCAGCTGGAGGAAATCCGGGCTGCCATTGCGGCGGCAGAGCAGCGTGCGGGGCGTCCTGCCGGCAGCGTGACACTGCTGGCGGTCAGCAAGACGTTCCCGGTGAGCGATATCATGCAGGCCTATGCTGACGGACAGCGCGTCTTTGGTGAAAACAGACTTCAGGAGGCCATGGAGAAAATGCCACAGATGCCGCAGGACTGCGTTTGGCACCTGATTGGGCCATTGCAGCGCAACAAGGTGCGCAAGGCTCTGGAACAGGGCTTTGGGCTCATTCAGGCTGTGGATTCCATGAAGCTGGCCGCCGCTATATCCCGTATTGCCGGTGAAACCGGAGTTACGGCCCGTATTTTGCTGGAAGTGAACGTGGATGGAGAGGCTTCTAAACACGGTTTTACCCCGGAGGAAATTCAGGAAGAATGGGAGGCTCTTGTGGCTCTGCCGTATCTGGATATCCGCGGGCTCATGTGCATACCTGCACCGGTGGAAAATCCGCAGGACGCCCGGCCGGCTTTTGCTGCCCTGCGCGTGTTGGCGGAAAAACTCCGTGCCCGCGGCCCTCTGCCGCTGCCGGAGCTTTCCATGGGTATGAGTCATGATTTTGCCGTAGCTGTGGAAGAAGGGGCCACTATCGTGCGTGTGGGCTCTGCCATTTTCGGAAAACGCACATACGCCTGATGCGCCGGGCGTGCAGGGTAGGGGGGGCTCACGCTGCTGTAGATTGAAACAAAAGAAAAAACCGTGCATCCTGGAAGATGCACGGTTTTTCGTTGAACAAAGGGTTCGAGAAGCCGCTGATTAGCGCTTGCTGAACTGGAAACGCTTGCGGGCACCCGGACGACCGGCCTTCTTGCGCTCCTTCATGCGGGAGTCGCGGGTCAGCAGACCCTGCTCGCGGAGCTGCTTGCGGTACTCCTCATCAATCATGACGAGGGAACGGGCAATAGCGAGGCTGATAGCGCCGGTCTGGCCGTGAATGCCACCACCCTTGCAGGTCACGAGCACGTTGAAGCGCTTCATGGTGTTGGTGGCATAGAAGGGCTGCAGCACCACGTTCTGAAGAGCGTCGGTCGGGAGGTATTCCTCGAAGCTGCGGCGGTTGATGGTAATCTTGCCGGACTTGCCTTCCTCAGCGGGGGTCAGCCAGACGTGGGCGATTGCCTCCTTGCGGCGGCCGGTGGCGTTGTAGGGAGTAGTAGACATAGTCAGAAATTAGGCGATGGTTACAGCTTCCGGTTTGTTGGCGGCGTGCGGGTGCTCAGCACCGGCGTACACCTTGAGACGACCACCCTGAGCGCGGCCCTGACGAGTGTGAGGAACCATGCCGAGAATGGCGTGCTCCAGAATCATCTCCGGGTGCTTCTTGCGAAGCTTGGAGGGCGTGGTCACCACCTGGTTACCGACGTAACCGGTGTAACGGGTGTAAATCTTGGCGCGTTCCTTGTTGCCGGTGAGCACGACTTTGTCGGCATTCACCACGATCACATAATCACCACAGTCCACGTGGGGGGTGAAGATCGTCTTATTCTTACCGCGGAGCAGATTGGCTGCTTCCACTGCAACCTGACCGAGTACCTTGTCGGCAGCGTCGATCACATACCACTTGCGCTCGATTTCCTGAGCTTTGGCAGAGAAGGTTTTCATATTGTTCTAATTGATTTCCGGTTTAGGCTTTCGCCGTCGAACCCCATAGTTCGGGGCGGATACTCTACCCCCAATTGTTCTGTTTGTCAACCGTATTTTTGAGAATTTGACGTTTTTTTCGCTTTTCTGACCCTTAAAATGAAAAAAACGCTTGTCATTCCGTCTGTTCCGCATTAGAATGGCGCGTCGCGCGGGAGAGAGCCCGCAGATGACACAGAACCAAATAATATAAGATAATGGCAAATCCTCCGAACAGCCGCGGCGGCAAGCCGCAACAGCGCAACAATGGTCCCCGTAATAATGCACGCCCCGTTACATCTGCTCCCAAAGCCAAGGTGAAGGATGATGACGGTGAGGGCGAAATTGAGCTGGAGGGTGTTGTTTCTGCGGTGCTTGCCGGTACCATGTTCCGCGTGCGTGTGCCCAGCGGGCACGAGTTCCTGGCTCATATTTCCGGTAAGATGCGCAAGCGCTTCATTCGCCTGGTTGTGGGTGACCGTGTCAAGATTGAGGTTTCCCCCTACGATACGACCAAGGCTCGCATTACTTTCCGCCTGAACTGATGCTGAGCGGCCGTTTATCGGTCGCCTGTCGGAGCTGAGCATGTGCCACCGCTGTGGCGTGCTCAGCTTTTTTTGTTTCCGGTTGCTCCTCTTCTTGTCTGCAAAAAAACGCCTGCTCCGCAGAGCAGGCGTTTGAAAATAGATGCGTGTGGTGTCCTTATTAGAACTTGTAGCCCACGCCGATGCGGATGCCGTTGTAGGTCTGCTCGTCGCAGCCATCGGGCTTGGCATAGCTGGCGGAGTATTCGTAAGCGGCGAACACGTCCGTCTTCTCGTTCAGCTGGTAGCGAACACCGATTTCCAGAGAGGCAACGAAGCCCCAGTCGGAGTCGTGACCCTTGATGATGCCGTAGGCGTCATCGTACTTGTACTTCACGCTGGTGTTGCCGAGACCGGCGTTCACGGCGCCGTACACGGAGGTCTTGGAATTCAGAGCGTGCGTGTAGCGGTAGCCGGGCATCAGGTAGAAGCTGTGCACGTCCACTTCCTCAGTGCCGCCGAAGATGCCGCGCTGTGCCTCGTCGCCGAAGTTGTAACCGAAGCGAAGAGTAACGGCGGAGTTGTCATCAGCGGTGTATACCATGGTCAGATCGGTTCCGAACACGTCAATCTCCTTGGCGGGACCAACGGCAAGCATCTCCTTAGCAGCGTCTCTGTATACGCCGGCAACTTCCAGGGAAATTGCGCAGGGAGCGGGAGCCGGGGCGGGAGCGGGGGTGATAATCGGGTCACCGGCCAGAACCGGCAGACTCAGAGCCAGAGTAGCAAGAATGGCTTTTTTCATAGTACTGTTTTGTTGCTATATTGTTTTCCGGAGAAACAGGAAGCGGAGACTGTCCCCGCTTCTTCTCTGTGCCTCCGCGTCTTGTATAACAATTATATCCTTTGTTGTCAAGTTTTATTTAAGTAAGCTTAAAAATTATGGAGTAGTACTTGAGAAAAAACGGGCGCAACCGAGAGGTTGCGCCCGCGAAATAGGGGGGGAGTAATAAACCCGCAGAGCGGATTACCAGAAGATGTAGTAGAGCACCAGAGTGGCGATGATGACCGCCAGACCGAAACCCTTGGCGCGGCCGGAGGTCTTCATTTCAATGATACCCTTATCCTTGAGGATGACGGATTCGCCGCCCATGAGGTGGTTGCGGACAGTCAGGATGAGACCGACCAGGCAGACTACGATGAGGGAGTAGCCCATGCGGTTAAGGAAGGAATCACCCGTGCAGCCGAGGATGGTCACCCACTTGAATGCAGCGAAGGCGATGATGCCGACAAGGATACCGAGCCAACCGAAGACGCGGGGGCACTTGGGCACGAAGAAGCCGAAGAGGAAGACGGCCAGTACACCCGGGCTGAGGAAGCCCTGGAACTCCTGAATGAAGGTGAAGATACCACCGAAGGCGGGGTTGTCCAGGAAGGGAGCCACCACCGTGGCAATGACGGCGCAGACGAGCACGGCCACCTTACCCACAGCCACCAGCTGCTTATCGGAAGCACCCTTACCGGTAGCCACTTCCTTGGCCTTGTTGTAAAGGTCCATGGTGAAGAGGGTGGAAGCGGAGTTGAGCATGGAGGCCAGAGAGCTTACTACGGCACCGAAGAGGGCAGCCAGCACGAACCAGGCCCAGCCGGTGCCCGGCAGCAGCTTGCGCAGCAGGGTGGCGAAAGCATAGTCATACTGGTAGGCCGCCAGTGTGGTGGAAACGGTGTAGCCGGTGAGATTGGCACGGGCGGCAGCCGTAGCGGCCTTCTCGGCCTTCAGAATCTCCTCTGCCTTGGCGGAGCGCTCGGCAATCTGAGCAGCGGGGATGGCGCTCAGCTGGGCAGCCAGAGCATCCACGGCGGGGATGCTGTCGGCAGCGCCGACGGTCTGCAGATTCTTGCGGATGAGCTCTACGGAGGAAGCTGCGGAATCCTCTCGCACCAGACGGCTGGCGGCGATGTCGAAGATAACCTTCTTGCCGGTGGAAGCGGCATCCGTTTCTGCTTTTTGGATAATGGCAGCGGCGTTGCTGTCTGCCTTGGCGGCCAGGTCACCGCGGTACAGGTTGTAGGCCAGAATGCCGGGGATAATCACCACGAAGGGGATGAGGAGCTTGAGGAAAGCGGCAAAGACGATACCGAGCTGGCCTTCTTCCAGGCTCTTGGAAGCCAGGGTGCGCTGCATGATGTACTGGTTGAGACCCCAGTAGAAGAAGTTGGGAATCCACAGACCCAGCAGGTACACCGTCCAGGGCATCACGGGGTCGGAAGCTTCGCGCATCATGTGCAGCTTGCCGCCGATGCCGTTGGTGGCACCGCTCACCTCACCGGCATTGAGGTTCAGCATGCGGTTAAGACCGTCGCAGAACTGGGAACCGGTGGCAGCCATGGCATCACCGGCAGTATTGGCCGTGGTGGATGCAGTGGCCAGTATCTCCTGCGGTACGGTGTTGAACGCACCCAGAGCCATGATGGCAAAGTAGGCCACCACGCCGCCGCCCACAATCAGAGCGGCGCCCCAGATGAGGTCAGTCCAGGCGCAGGCCTTCAGGCCGCCCACGTACACATACACGGTAGCAGCGCCGGCAATGATGAGACAGCCTGTGGTGACGGAAAGGTCAAAGTAAATGGAAACAACGCTGGCACCGGCATAAATCACGGCGGCGGTGGGTACACCCACGAGAATGAGCAGGTTCACAAAGGCCATGGCCACGCGGGCAACGCCGTTATAGCGTTCCTCCAGGAACTGGGGAATGGTGAACACGCCGCGCTTCAGCAGCATGGGCAGGAAGGTGAAGGCTACAATCACCAGCACGATGGCGGCCAGCCATTCATAACCGGCAATAGCCAGACCCAGCCAGTCTGCGGACTGACCGCTCATGCCCACGAACTGTTCCGTGGAGATGTTGGCTGCCAGCAGGGAGAAGCCCACCAGCCACCAGCTCAGACCGCGGCCGGCCAGGAAGTAGTCGGCAGCGCCTTTCTCGCCTTTGTCCTCCGTGCTTTCACCGGAGTCCGAGGACTTCCAGATGCCGAGACCGATAACACCGACCACGACTACACAGAACACAATCATCTCCCAGAGCGGGAGCACATCTGCGGTAGCGGCTGCGGCACCTGTGTCCTGAGCCATGGCGGCACCGGACATGAGAGCGAGCGCGCCGAGCAATGTCATGAGTTTTTTCATAGTAATATGTGTTTGTTGTTGAGAGATTATGCCTGCCAGAGAACCCGTGCGCCGTCGCCGGGGCGGGTGATGAGGTAATCCGTCTCAATGCCGAGGGCATTGCGATAAGCCTCAATCATTTCCTGAGCTACCTGTTCCACCTCAGAGCTCTTGACCAGAGCCACAATGCAGCCGCCGAAACCGCCGCCCGTCATGCGGGCACCGTACACGGAAGCTGCGGAGGGAATCGTGTCGCTGAGGCTCACCAGTGTGTCCACCTCGGCACAGGATACTTCGAAATCATCTTTCAGAGAGGCATGGGATCCACGCATGGCAACACCGGCGGCGTCCCAATCGCCCTTCTGCAGTGCCTCTGCAAAGGCGGTCACGCGCATGTTCTCACCAATGACGTGGCGGGCGCGGCGGTAGCAGAGGTCTCCCAGCTCAGCTTTCTTTTCTTCCAGCATCTCCAGGGTGGCCTCACGCAGGGAGGGCACGCCGAGGATGACGCAGGCGTCCTCACAGTTCTTGCGGCGGGCGGCATAGCCACCGTCTGCCAGAGAGTGTTTCACGGCGGAATCGATGACGAGTACGCTCACTTCCGGGTCCATCATGGGGATGAGCTTGTAGGAAAGGTCCTTGCAGTCCAGCATGAGGGCGTGGTCCTTCTTGCCGTTGGCAGAGATGAACTGGTCCATGATACCGCAGGGCACGTTCACAAACTCGTGCTCCGTGGCCTGGCCGATGAGCGCGCGTTCCGTCGGCGTGACTTCTGCGCCGCAGAGGGCTGCCAGTGCCGTGCAGGCGGATACCTCAAATGCCGCGCTGGAGGAAAGACCGCCGCCGCGGGGCACGTTGGAATCAATCAGCATATCCACCGGGGGGACGGAGATGCCGCGGCGCTCCAGCATGCAGATAACTCCGCGTACGTAGTTGCTCCAGAAGGGATCTCCGGGCTTGGTTACATCTGCCGGGTCAATTTCAATCATAGCCTCTCCCAGTGCGCCTATCCAGCGGTGTTTACCGGTGGGGGAGGGGGCAACAGCCACAACGTTGATGTTGTTGAGTGCCATCGGCAGCACAAAGCCGTTGTTATAGTCGGTGTGCTCGCCGATAAGGTTGACTCGACCGGGGGAAGCTGACACGACGGTCGGCTTGTGGCCGAAGTATTCTTCAAAGTACGGGGAAATGGTTTCCGCGCTGATTTCGCGTTGCTCTAAATCCATAGCAAGAAGCTTTTATCATAATGCCGTGCAAAAGTAAATCCCAAAGTCAGCAAAAAAGCCGCTCTGTTCCTAATTGTCGGGAACAGGCGGCCTGTAAAGTGGGAGGGAAACCTCCTCTCGGGGGTTACTTCTTTTTGCAGGACTTCTTCGCGCAGCTCTTCTTTGCCACTGTCTTGAAGACAGAAGAGGGCTTGAAGGAAAGCGTGGAAGAAGCGGCAATCTTCATGGCGGCACCGGTCTGAGGATTGCGTCCCGTGCGGGCGGCGCGGGTCTTCATCTCAAACGTACCGAAACCGACAAGCTGAACCTTCTCCGTGCGGGCGGACTCGCCGATGGCGGACAGAACGGCGCTCAGAGCTGCCTCTGCGCACTTCTTAGTAGCACCTTCGCCAAGCTTGGCCTGAATGACGTCAACAAGTTGGGTCTTGTTCATAGGGCTCTATCTTAGCATGCTACGTTCTCTTTTCAAGAGAAAAATTGTCCGAGCGGCACATTTTTTTGTAAAAAGAAGTACTCACGGGGAGAATTGTGCCCGTGAGTACTGAAAATAAAGCTGCTCGGAGGGAAAATCAGCAATAAAATTCGGAAATGGCCTCTTTCATTTCCCGGACGGCATTTTCAAGGCCGACGAAAACGGCGCGGGAGATAAGCGTGTGGCCGATGTTGAGCTCTGTCAGATGCGGGACTGCTGCCAATTCTTTCAGGTTACCCACCTGGATGCCGTGTCCGGCGTGTACCTCCAGACCGAGGCTGTGTGCCAATTCAGCGGCAGCGGCCAGACGCGCGGTTTCAGCGGCGCGTTCCTCGCCGAGCGTATTGGCAAAGCGGCCTGTGTGCAACTCAATCATGGGGGCTCCCACTTCTGCGCTGGCTCGCACCTGGTCTTCCTCCGGGTCAATGAACATGCTCACCTTGCTTCCGTTGGCCATAAGCGCAGCTACCAGGGTACGCAGGTTTTCCTTGTTGCCGGCTACATTCAGTCCTCCTTCAGTGGTGATTTCCTGCCGGCGCTCCGGTACCAGACAGACGAAGTCCGGCTTGAGTTGCAGCGCGACATCCAGCATGGCATCCGTGGCGCCCATTTCCAGATTCAGGGGCAGATTGATTTCCCGGCGCACGGCAAAGGCATCTGCATCCTGCATGTGGCGGCGGTCTTCACGGACATGCAGCGTGATGGAATCTGCGCCGCCGGTCTGTGCTGCCCGGGCGGCATCCAGAACGGAGGGCTCTGCGTTGTGCGCATCCGGCATGCCGGCATAGCGGGCCTGGCGCAGGGTGGCTACATGGTCGATATTGACACCTAATAACATAATAGTGTTGTTCTGTCGTGATTGAAATAAAAAGGGGCTCCCGGTCTTAGACTCCGGAAGCCCCCTGAGCATTGAAAACTTATCAGTGCAGGAAGTGGCGGGCTCCGGTGAACACCATGGCGATGCCGGCATCATCCGCAGCCTTGATAACCTCCTCATCGCGGATGGAACCGCCGGGCTGGATGCAGGCGGTGGCACCGGCATCAATAGCCGTCTGCAGACCGTCGGCAAACGGGAAGAGACCATCGGAAGCGATGACGCTGCCCTGCAGGCTCAGTCCTGCCTGACCGGCTTTCCACACGGCAATCTTGGCGGAGTCTACGCGGCTCATCTGGCCGGCGCCGATGCCGAGCGTACCGTTCTTGTCCGTGAAGACGATGGCGTTGGAGTGCACCTGCTTGCAGACGCGCCAGGCAAAACGCATGGCTTCAAGCTCCTCTGCCGTGGGCATGCGCTTGGTCACAACCTTGGCTTCCAGATTGTCCAGACCCATGACCTCAGCATCACGCTTCATGGTCATGAGGCCGCCGGGAGCGGTACGCACCATCGGGGTCTTGCAGAACTCCGTCCAGGCATCCATGTCAATGCGCATCACGCGGCAGTTCTTCTTCTTCTGCAGGATGGCGCGAGCCTCGGGCTCATAGTCCGGAGCGATAATCACATCCGTGAAGATAGCACCCACGATGCGGGCAAGAGCCTCCGTCATCGGGCGGTTCATGACGATGACGCCGCCGAAGGGAGCCTGCGTATCCGTCTGGTAGGCGCGCTTCCAGGCTTCCACCAAATCTTCGTCGTCCTGGCCCACACCGCAGGGGTTGGTGTGCTTGAGGATGCCGACGGTCGGGCGGCGGAAGTTCATGATGAGAGAAGCAGCGGCATCCAGGTCCAGAATGTTGGTGTAGGAAAGCTCCTTACCCTGAAGCTGGGTGAAAATCTTATCGAAGTTGCCGTAGAGCATGCTGTCCTGGTGAGGATTGTCACCATAGCGGAGCTCCTGAGCAAAGGGAAGGGAGATGGAGAGGTTGGCGTGTGTGCTGTCCTCTGCGCGGTGTCCCAGGTAGTTCGAAATAGCGTTGTCGTATGAGGAGGTGCGCATGAACACCTTGACGGCCAGCTTCTCACGGGTCTTGAGCGTGGTGCAGCCCTGGTGGTTTTCCATTTCTTCCAGCACGGTGTCGTAGTCGGCGGGGTCGGATACCACGGTCACGGCACTGTAGTTCTTGGCGGCGGAGCGCAGCATGGAGGGGCCGCCGATGTCGATTTTCTCAATAGCCTCAGCAAGGGTGACACCTTCCTTGGCGATTGTTTCCTCAAAGGGATAAAGGTTGACGCAAACGAGGTCAATGGTGGGGATGTTGTTAGCCTTGGCCTGGTTCTGATGTTCCTCCAGGTCGCGGCGCTGGAGCAGGCCGCCGTGCACCTTGGGGTGCAGGGTCTTCACGCGGCCGTCAAACAGCTCCGGAGCTCCGGTGTAATCGGAAATCTCAGTCACGGGCAGACCCAGTTCCATCAGATAGCGGCAGGTGCCGCCGGTGGAAATGAGCTGCACTCCCTGGGCTGCCAGCCCCTTGGCAAACTTATCAAGCCCTGTCTTGTCCGAAACGGACAGCAGAGCACGCTGAATTTTTAACGTTTCCATGTGTTAATGATTGATGTTCTCCGACAAGCGGTAACGCACAGTACACTTTTTTTTCTGAAAAAGCAAGTCTAAAAACCCGGATGCGTCTGATTTACGCTTGAAGCACATGTGTGAGATGTGCTAGACTGGCTCGTGCATACCTGTTTTCTTCTTGTGCTGTTGATGCTTCTCCTGCCCGGCCGGGCATGGCGCAAAGAGTGGAACCTCTCCACGCTCGCCCTGCGATGCGCCTTGGGAGAAATCCTTGTCTTTTTCTTCCTTCTTCCCATTTTGTGGGTAGATAATGCCTCGAATGTCGTGGCGGTATGTTGGCTGGCAGTCATGGCCGCATTATTCCTGACGGCGCTGGGCTTGGCCGCCGCCCGCTTTACACGTTTTCGGTTGTTGGTGATACTGTTTGCCTTTCTGCCGGTGGTGATTATTCTAGGTATTCGATTGTTCGGCGGTCTGTTCATCATGTCCTGATGCTGCGATTCCGGCTTGCCGATACGGTGCGGATGTGGTAGGCTTGATGCCGTGAAGATTGACGCCGACACCAGTCAGGAGAATTTGCAGCGTATTTATAATATGACGCTGCGGCGGGAGTTTCTCAAGTGCACGCCGTTGAATTTGAAGGTGTTTTTGCGCTATGCCGTGCTGTTTTTGCTGTTTCCGGGGATGATTTTCGGGTTCAAAATCGGTATTCTGGTCACTATAGCCTTCTGCGGTGTTCTGACCGGTGTTCTGATTTTCGGGGGAGAAACCGCTTCCACCATTGCTATCTGCGTATGGCTTGCGCTGGGGGTGCTGGTGCTGATTCGGGTGAACTGGGGTGTCATCTGCCGCGCTCGCTCAGAGCGTGACCGCCGCGCCTTGGTGCGCGCGTCCGTGTCCGGCGTGAAACATGCCCGCACGGCACCGCAGAAGCTGCAGCTGCGCTGGCATGCAGGGGATAAGGGGAAATTGGTGGCAAGTCTGCCCCTGAAGGCTCCGAAGGAGGGTGTTTACGCCATGCTTCTCTCGTTCAGGAATTATGACGGTCGCCGTATTATGACCGCCGGTGTGGAGGGTACCTGCATTGTTCAGACCGCCGGGGCCCCCGGTCAGGATTTTCATGCGCTTATTCTGTACCGGTTGGCGGCGGGTAGTCATGAGCTGGCGTGGATGATGCCCGGTGATAAGGGAGCGTTGGCGGCGGAAGTCTCACAGCTTAATCTTGTCTGAGTCCATGCCACGCTTTAGGCTTGAACAGCGTGGCGCCTGCTGGTATGGTGTTGCGCATGGCAACGGATAAAAACATCACCATTAAGACTAATAAGGGCGACATCAATCTGAAGGTGTTCGCTTCCAAAACGCCGATGACGGCGGCCAGCTTCCTGAATTTGGCCGCCAAGGGCTTTTACAATGGTTTGACTTTCCACCGCGTGATTGCGGATTTCATGATTCAGGGTGGTGACCCCCAGGGTACCGGCTGCGGTGGCCCCGGCTACCAGTTTGATGATGAGTGCCGCCCGGATTTGAAGTTCACCCGCCCCGGCCTGCTGGCCATGGCTAATGCCGGTCGCACTTGGACCGGTCAGGGTACGAATGGTTCCCAGTTCTTTATCACCCATGTGCCCACGGAATGGCTCAACGGCAAGCACACCATCTTCGGTGAGGTGAAGAGTGATGCAGACCAGAAGGTGGTCAACAGCGTGAAGCAGGGTGATAAGATTGTTACCATCGAGATTCATGATGATTGCGCCGACCTCTTTGAGGAGCAGGCCCGCAACATCGAACGCTGGAACAGCAAGCTCAGCAAGTAAAGACTGAGAATGGTCTTTGCCGTCCAGGAACTCCACATTGAGTTCGGCCCCCGCGTGCTCTTCGATTCTCTGTCCTTTGTGGTGGAGCGCGGAGAGCGCATTGCTTTTGCCGGGCAGAACGGTGCGGGGAAATCCACCCTCATGAAATGTATTGTGGGGGTGCAGGAGCCGGATCACGGTCGCGTGATTCTGCCCCGGCACACGCATGTGGGGTATCTTCCGCAGGACGGTATACATATTTCCGGCACTTCTCTGTTGGATGAGGTGCTGGGTTCTGTCGGCAATATCGTGGAGCTGCAGCAGTCTGTGGAGGAGCTTTCTGCAGAGCTGCTTTCTCTGGATGCCGCCTCAGATGCTTACCGCGAGACGCTGGAGGAAATAGGGCGTCTTGAGCTGCTGTTGCAGGATAGGGATGCTGCCTCGCTCCGCCCCCGCTCGGAGTCCATTCTCCGTGGTCTTGGGTTCCGGGATGAGGACTTTACCCGAGACTGCGGTGAGTTTTCCGGCGGCTGGCAGATGCGTATTGCTCTGGCTAAGTTGCTGCTGCAGGAGCCGGAGGTGCTGCTGCTGGATGAGCCCACCAATCATTTGGACCTGCAGACGCAGCGTTGGCTGGAGCAAAGCCTCCGCACGTATCGCGGTGCCATTTGTATCATTAGTCATGATATTGCTCTGCTGGACAGCCTGGTGACCCGCACCATTGCGTTCCACCACGGCAGAGCAGAGGAATATGCCGGCAACTTTTCATTCTATCTGCGGGAGAGTAAGGCCCGCAAGGAGGTGCTGCTGCGCCAGGCGAAAGCCCAGCAGCGAGAAATTGCCAAAACGCAGGAGTTTATTGACCGCTTTCGGGCCAAGGCAACCAAGGCAACTCAGGTGCAGAGCCGCATCAAGCAGTTGGAGAAGGTGGAGCTCATTGAGGTGGAAGATGATGATGCGGTCATGAGTTTCCGCTTCCCGCCGCCGCCGCCCGGCGGTCATACCGTGGTGAAACTGGAGAAGGTGAGCAAGGGCTATGGGCCTATTCAGCTGCTGAAACAGTATGATTTCATCATGGAGAAGGGGGACCGTATTGCCATTGTGGGGGTAAACGGTTCCGGTAAGTCCACGTTCACCCGTCTCATTTCCGGCACGGAGGCCCCGGATGCCGGCGAGGTGTTGCCCGGCCACCACACGCAGGTGGCGTTCTTCTCTCAGACTCATGCAGATGTGCTGGATAATGAGCAGACGGTGCTGGAATGTGTGGAGGCGGCTGCCGGACGGGATACCCGCCCCATGGTGCGTAATATTCTGGGATGTTTCCTGTTCCGTGGGGATGATGTGTTCAAGAAAATCGGCGTGTTGTCCGGTGGTGAGCGATCCCGCGTGGCTCTGGTGTGCATGCTGCTGCATCCTGCCAATTTCCTGATTATGGATGAGCCGACCAACCACCTGGATTTCCAGAGCCAGGATGTGTTGCAGCGTGCGCTGGCGGACTACCCCGGCTCATACTGCATTGTGTCGCACAATCGGCAGTTCCTTGATCCTATTGTTAATAAGGTGTTGGAGTTCCGCAACGGGTATGCTCCGCGTCTCTTCTACGGCAATGTAAGCCAATATCTTGAAACGGTGGAAGCTGAAGAGCGGCGGCTGAAAGCGGCTGCTGCGCCTGCTGCCGGTGTTCAGGCCGGTGCACCGTCGGTCGTGAATCGTAAGGACTTGCGCCGTCTGCGTACGCAGGCCAGAGAAAAGCGCAATGCTGTGCTGAAGCCGCTGCAGAAAGAGCTGGAACAGGTAGAAACGGAGATTGCCGCCGGTGAGGAACGCCGAGAGGCAATATCCGCTGAGCTGGAAAAACCGGAAAATATGAGTGATAATCACAAACTCATGGAGTTGACTCAGGAATACCAGCGCCTGGAACGTGAAAATGAGTCTCTTTTCACTCGCTGGGAAGAGCTTTCTGTGGAAATTGAGCGGGCGGAGGCCGCTCTGGCCGAAGAATTCGGCGATTTGGATTGATTTGCCCCCTATTTTTGGTGTATAAATGGCACTTTTTGTGTCATAATTACCTTTTGTCGATTGAAAGATGTCAAAAGTATGCTATATAATCATGCACGCGCTTTGTCCGACTCTTGACAAAATGCGTATGGGGTGGAGTATTGTCTCATTTTTTATCAATTATGTCGACCAGTAAAAAAGATTCCGCGAAGCCGGCCAAAAAGCCGGTGGTGAAATCTGCCGCAAAGCCGGCACCGAAGAAATCCGCCAAGGCCGCTGCAGCTGCAGAGCCGGTGGAGGAAAAAACGGCGGTGGAGCCCGCCGTAGAGAAAAAGAAAGTGGCTGCCAAGCCGGCGGTGAAAGCTGCCGCGGAGAAGAAAACTCCGGCTAAGACGGAATCTGCCCCCAAGGCAGAGAAAAAGACGGCTCCCAAATCCGCAGAAAAGCCTGCGGAAGAGCCTGATTATGCAGAATATGCAGAGCTTGAGCCGCACCGGAAGAAGCGCAAGGGTGCTTTCAATCCTCGGGTGTCTGCTCAGCAGCTGCAGGACTTCTTTGAGGATGATAATACGCTCAAGGCGGCGTTCAAGGCTCTTCTTCTCATTGCCAAGAAGAATAATGGCTATGTGACCTACACGGACATTGCTGATTCTCTGCCGCCGGATGTGGCGCAGGAAGACGACCAGGCTCGCCTGTTTGAGCATTTGACGGAGATTGGCGTAGAGGTGCGGGATGACTCTCTGGTGCTGACCCGTCTGGAGGTTTCCGGTGAGGCTATCCGCCGCTCCGGCGGTAAGCTGGTGAATACGCCGGAAGTGCAGGAGAAAATCAAGGATCTGATTCGCCTGGCTCAGGAGCAGGGCTATCTGACCTATGATGATATCAATGACGTGCTGCCGCACGATATCATTAAGCCGGAGGATTATGAGGAAATCATGGAGCGCCTCCGCGGTATGCAGTTTGATATCATTGATGCTTCCGATGTGGACTCATACAGCGAGCGCCAGCGCATGACTGATAATGAGGAGGAGGACGAGACGGAGAAGATGGAGGCGAAGCTGGATATTCTTGATGACCCCGTCCGCATGTACCTCAAGCAGATGGGGCTCAAGGAGCTGCTTTCCCGCCAGAAAGAAGTGGAAATCTCCCGCCGTATTGACCAGGCGGAAAAGAATCTTCAGGATAGTCTGCACCGTTTCGGTCTTGCTGCTGTATTCTATTGTGATACAGCTAATAAGGTGATGATGAATCAGGAGCGCTTCGACCGCGTGGTGGCAGATAAGAACATTGACCGCCGAGAGAAGTACATCAAGGAGCTGATGGCTCTGGTGACACGTGTGCTGGATATGCATGAGGCTGCCCGCGGCGCGTACATGCGGCTCAATGCTGCCCGCCGCCGCAAGAAGGCTGTTTCTGCTGCTCAGAAGGAGTTTGAGGAACTGCGTGATAAGCTTTCCGGCTTCTATGCTGACTTCTCCTTCAAGAGTAAGGTCTATGAGGACTTTGTGGCTCGCCTGCGCGAAATTCGTCAGCGCGTGATGCGTCTGATGCGCCAGCGTGAGGCTGATCCGGAAGATGTGAGCATCAAGGATGCACTCAAGGAGATTGAAATGCAGCTCTGGATGCCTGCACCCCAGTTCCTGGAGTATTACAAGATTATGCGCGCCAGTGTGAAGGAAGCGCAGGATGCTAAGCGTGAAATGATTGAGTCCAACCTGCGTCTCGTTATTTCCATTGCTAAGAAGTACACCAACCGCGGTCTGGCATTCTTGGATTTGATTCAGGAAGGCAACATGGGCCTCATGAAGGCGGTGGAAAAGTTCGAGTACCGCCGCGGTTACAAGTTCTCCACTTATGCAACGTGGTGGATTCGTCAGGCCATTACCCGTTCCATTGCTGATCAGGCTCGCACAATTCGTATTCCCGTGCACATGATTGAGACGATCAATAAGTTGATGCGTGTGCAGAAGAAGCTGGTGCAGGACCTGGGGCGTGAGCCTACGCCGGATGAAATTTCTGCAGAGTGCAACATGCCGGTGGAAAAGGTGCGCAGCGTGCTGAAAATGGCACAGCAGCCCATTTCCATGCAGCAGCCCGTGGGTGATTCCGATGATACGTCCTTTGGTGATTTCCTGGAGGATAAGAGTGCGGAAAATCCCATGGACGGAGCCTGTTATAACTCTCTTCGTGACAAAATCGGAGACGTGCTCAATACGCTCAATCCGCGTGAACGCGCCGTTATTGAACAGCGCTTCGGTCTGCGTGACGGTACTCCCCGTACGCTGGAGGAGGTGGGCCGCCAGTTCAATGTGACCCGTGAACGTATTCGCCAGATTGAGGCGAAAGCCCTCCGTAAATTGCGTCACCCAACGCGTATCAGCAAGATTCGCGGCTACCTGCCCGATTCTGCGGAAAATTGATGCAGACGGCAGGCTGCTGCCTGTTTCGGGTGCCTGTTCCTCCGTTGCCGGAGGGCAGGCGTCCGCTTGCTTTTATTTTAAGAGTTTTTTTTGTCAGAACGTACTTTTAGAGTGACTTTTGTCTCAGGATTTGGTAATATGCCCGTACTCGCTTATGAAAGGCTCTTTCTCTCGCACTGTACTCTTTTCGGCCATGACGTCTGCGCTATTGGCACTTGCTCCCGGCGGATGGGCGCAAGATGTTGATGGTGATTCGGTTGCTGCTTCGCAGCGTGCGCGTCGGACGCTGGCTCTGCGTGATGCCATGCAGCAGGTGCAGGAGGCTCGTGATGCCTATGTGCAAAAGCGATACACGGATGCCGTGGAGCATTATCGCAACGCTTTGGCGGTCATTCCCGTTGCTCCTGAGACAGAAAAACAGGTGCGCTTCATCAAGGATAGCCTGGCGGACGCTCTGATTGCCCGTGCGATGGATTACCGCGCCGTAGGTCGTTATGATGAGGCTATTGCCTTCCTGAAAGAAGCGGTGGAGCTTTCTCCGGACAATAAGCGCGCTAAGCAGGAGCTGGTGAAAACGATGGATCCGGTGCGCCACAACCCTGCGCTCACCCCGGAGCATGTGGCCAATGTGGAGGAAGTGAAACGCCGTTTGACACTGGCGTACGGTTATCTTGACTTGGGCAAGTATGATGAGGCTGAGGCTGCTTTCAATGAGGTGCTCAAGCTGGATCCATACAACAACGCTGCCCGCCGTGGGCAGGAGGCGGTAAGCCGCCTCCGGATGCAGTACTCCCGCCAAGCATACAATGAGGTGCGTGCCCGCCGTCTGGCAGAGGTGGATGCTTTGTGGCAGGAGGAAGTGCCGTCTGAATCTGCGGCCGGACTGGCTGCAGAAGGGGAGAGTGCTGAAGGTGCGGTCGTTTCCGACCAGCCGGAGGTGGAGGCTCGCATTGCAGAGGCTCTGCGGGAAATGCGACTTGCACAAATCAGTTTTGAAGATGCTACCATCATGGATGTGGTGGAGGCACTGCAGGGGCAGATTCGTCGCGCAGAGGCGGATGGACTGCCCGCCGGCCGTCACATCAACGTCAGCCCGAACTTCGGGGTGAAAGGCTCTGCGGGTTATGAGCAGATTATGTCCCGCCGCGTCAATCTGACTCTGGCGGATGTTTCCGTCACAGATGTGCTGGACGTGCTGGCTCGGCAGTTGGGAATTTCCTACTACATCACCCCCATTGGCGTGGAACTGAGCTATTCCGGCCGTGATTTCGGACCCATGACGGAGCGCGTCTTTACCGTTGCCCCGCATTTCTTTGACCGTGAGAGCGAGGAGGGCGGCGATGATGAGGATGATGATGATTTCGGCGGCGGTAACAGCCGCATGGTGGTCAAGCGCGTGAATCCCGTGACCGCCCTCAAGGGAATGGGTATTTCTTTCCCGGAGGGCTCCCGCGCCCGCTATGATGCCGCCAATCGACGTCTGCATGTGTACAACACCATCTATAATCTGGATGAGATTGCAGAGCTGATTTCCACCCCCATGACCAATGTGCAGCGCGCCGTGGTGCTCAACGTGATGGCCATTGAGGTGGAGGAGACAGACCTTAACGAGTTGGGCTTTGAGTGGTTGCTCAACTTCAACCTGAATGATGCCGGCTCTCTCTTCGGCGGAGGCGGTTCTCAGCAGGCAGTATCCATGGCTACGGGGCTTCCCGTGGTGGATACCGGCATCTCTACCGTGGGAGATGGGCTCAACACCACCAATAACTCCATATCAGCCGGCCTGCGCTCAAATGTGCGTGCGGTTTCTTCCAATAACATGGACAATCTGATTGCGACCGGCAGCGCCAACGATTTCGGCCGCCAAAAGGGCGGTATGAGCAAGGCACCCGGCATTTTTGCGTTGCGAGGTGTGTGGGATTCCGGTGATTTGACCATGATAATGCGCGGTCTGGCTCAGAAGAAGGGTGCGGACATCCTGTACAATCCGCGTTTGGTGTTTACTCCCGGTATGGAGGAGCAGGTTACCTTCACCAACGTGCGTGAGATGTTCTACCCGGAAACTTATTCCGAGCCGCAGATTTCCACCATGAATATCTATTTCGGCGGAAATGATGATGACGATGACAACAACAACGGCTATGCCACTGTTGCCACCGGCTCGCATCCGGATGAATTTACCCGTTTCGGCATGTCGGAGGATTCCGTGGGTGGTATCGGCACTATTGTTCAGGTACACAGTGCTGAGATTTTGCCGGATGACAGTGTCACCATTGCTCTGACGGTGACCATGAATGACTTTGAGGGCTTCATTAACTGGGGTTCTCCTATTGAGTCCTACCAGTGGCTCCCCGGCGGTACCAAGGGGATGCGCAAGATTACGCTTTCGGAAAACCAGATTCTCAAGCCGGTGTTCAAGCGTCGCCTTGAGAATACCAAGATTACCGTGGCTCCCGGCTCCGTGCTGGTGATGGGTGGTCTGCATGAATCCCGAAAGGTCAAGTTTGAGGATAAAATTCCCGTTCTGGGAGATTTGCCGCTGGTGGGTCGCCTGTTCCGCTCCGAAGGTGAAGAAGATGTACGCAAGGCATTCCTTATTTTTGCCCGCGTGGATCTGGTGGATCCGACGGGTAAGGACGTTAAAACAGGAAACCGCCCCACGGCGACTTCCGCAACGGATTAATACAACTATTCTACATGTCCAGACACGACGATAAGTACAACGACGAAGAAGAGAATCTGACTCAGGTGCGCAGCATTATCAGTCAGATCAATAAGGGTAAGCCCTCTCAGAACAAAAAGAGAGAGGTGGTGGTAAGGGAAGATGGTTCCAAGGTTGTGAGGGTGACCAAGAAGCGCCGTGTGCTGATGACGGAGCGCGAGGTGCGCCGTCGCGGACGCAGGAGTTTTGTCGGGTTTATTGCCTTCATGTTCCTGGTGCTCTGCGCATTGTGCGGGTTTTTCTTCTTTCGCATGGCAACCATGTCCGGCGAAGCTTATGTGCAGTCTCGTGTGGAGGATTTGAAAACGGTGTGGGGTGCGGATAGCGTGCGTGTGGTGGGTTCCGGCATTAGCGGTACCAAGTTGCACCTCAGTTCCGTAGTGGCGGAGTTCTCCGGGGATTCTCCGGTGAAACGGATTGAGCTGAGTGATGTGACCTCTGACCTGAACACGGAGGCTTTCCTGCGCGGTATCATTTGTTCGCGGCTCCTGAAGGTGAAGCGAGCCCATGTAGTCCTTCGCCCGGATGTGAAGCAGCTCAAAATGCCTATGCTGGGTGCGGACCCACTGTGGCGATTTGACCGCATGGAGTGTGAGGACTTGTCCGTGAGCTGGGGAGAGGGAGAGGAGACGCGTCTTGCTCTTCGTAATACATTGGCACATCTGTATTATCCGCGAGACGGGCGGGATAACTGCGTGATTACCGCTTCCGGCGGTACCATGCTTATCCGGAACTGGCAGACGCTGCATGTGCGCGAGTTCAAGGTGCATCTTTCCCCGGTATCTGTGGAGGATTTGCTTATTGTAGCCTCTGCGGATGCAGATGCCGCTTCCGCAGAACAGGTGCGCAGTTCTATTACTTTCCGCGGCAGATTGTCTGAATCCGCACCGCTTGCCGGTCCGTATGACATGCGGGCTCTCAATATGCCTTTCGCGGACTTCACAAAGGGGCGGTTTGAGAAATTCCTGACGGCCAGAACTTCTCCTCATTCCAATCATGGTCTGCCGTCTAAGGTGGAGTTTACGGAAGACGGCCCGGTATTCTCCGGAGATTTCCATCTGGAGCGCGTCATTGTGACCTCATTCCCGGCCATTGAGATTATGATGGAGCATATTGAGCCGCTCAAGCGCCGTAAATATCTTCCTCCTGCCATAGAAACCGGTTCCGTGGTGCTCTCTCACGGTGAAAATGATTCCATCTCTCTGGAGATGCAGGAGAGCCGCATGATGACCCGTGACCTTATGGCATTGCGCGGCAAGATTACGGTGAACGGTGCCAATGAGCTTTCCGGCACGCTTGCCTATGGTCTGCCCGGTCTATTGACCCGCGGTGAGTATACGGACGGAGTCCCGGATCCCCTCTTTACGGATAAGGGTGAGTGGACCTGGCTTACCACCACGCTCAAGGGCTTTGCCAACCGACCGGAAGACAATTCGGCAGACTTGGAGGCTGCAGCAGCAGAAGCCCGTAAATCCCGTCCGGAGCGCATTCAGTTTGATACGCTGGATATCAATAAACTCAGCGATGAGTATAACAAGCCGGAGGGGACGACGGCACCGAATCCCGGAGCATTGGAATCCTTTGGCAAGGACCCCCTGGGGACTGATGAGAAATCTGATGATCCTTTTGAACAGCCGTCCGGGCAGGGAGACAGCCCCTTTGCGCCGACAGAGCCTTTCTGATAAACAAATCCCTTCATACACATGAGTACCAAAAGCAAGAGCAGTAAAATCAGGTCCAAATGGTGGTCGCGCCCTGCCGGGCACCTCGTGTGGTTTTTAATCAATTCTCTCTGCTTCACCCTTCGTAAAAAAGTGGTGTGCGTAGACACGACGGAAACTGCCAAGCCCATGGGTTGCAAGCCGGTGATTGTGTCTCTGTGGCATAATCGCACATTTGTGCCCTGCCATTTTTATAAATATGTGCTGCGCGGTACCGTGAAGATGAGCATGCTCACCAGTGCCAGTAAGGATGGTGCCATGCTTGCCACGGTGGCGGAGGACTATGGCATGCGTGCCGTGCGCGGCTCCAGCGGCCGCCGGGGCGTGGCAGGTTTTCTGGATATGGTAAAGGAACTCAAGTCCGGCTATAGCATGTGTATCACCCCGGATGGCCCCAAAGGCCCCGTGTACCGTTGCCACCCCGGCGTTATTAAACTGGCCTCTCTCAGCGGTCTGCCCATCATTCCGGTGGGGATTGACATCCCGAAATGCTGGCGCATCGGCAAAGCCTGGGATGGCTTTGTCATTCCCAAGCCTTTCTCTACGGTGACCCTTCGTTGGGGAGAGCCATTGTATGTGCCGGAAAATATCTCTGATGAGGGTGTGAAAGAATACTGCGAGCTCCTGGAGAAACAGATGGCCTATGGCCGCCCGGATTTTCAACCTATTGAACCGAACGAGAAATGACACCTACGCTGATTGATGGAAAGAAAGTGGCTGCGGACGTACGCGCCCGCTTGGTTGCTGAGATTGAAGAACTGAAAGCTGCCGGTCACACTCCCGGGCTTGCCGTTGTGCTGGTGGGGGAAGACCCCGCTTCACAGGTCTACGTCGGTTCCAAGGTGAAGGCCTGTGCAGAGCTGGGTATCTATTCTCAGAAGTGGGCATTGCCGGCGGAGACGACTCAGGAAGAGCTTGTGCAGCTGATTCATCAGTTAAATGCAGATGACCGTATTCACGGTATTCTGGTGCAGAGTCCGCCTCCGCCTCATATTGATGAGGAGGCCGTCATTCTCAACATAGACCCCCGCAAGGATGTGGATGGTTTTCACCCCGCCAATGTGGCCAAGCTGGTGCTGGAGGATGAAACCGGTTTCGTGCCGTGCACCCCGCTGGGCTGCATGGAGCTGCTGGAGGCCTATGGCATCCCCACTGCCGGTAAGCATGCCGTGGTCATCGGTCGCAGCATGATTGTGGGCAAGCCCATGGCCAACCTGCTGGTCAGCAAGAAAGCCAACGCCACCGTCACCATTGCTCATTCCCGCACGGCGGATCTTCCCGGGCTTTGCCGTACCGCAGACATTTTGGTGGCTGCCGTAGGCCGCCCGGAGATGGTGACGGCAGATTATGTGAAACCCGGTGCCGTGGTGCTGGATGTCGGTATCAACCGCATTGAGGATGCTACCCGCCCCCGTGGTTATCGCATTGTGGGTGATGTGGACTTTGAGTCCGTGAAGGATGCCTGCAGTGCCATTACGCCTGTTCCCGGCGGAGTTGGTCCCATGACCATTGCCATGCTGATGGCCAACACGGTGAAGGCCTGCCGCCAGCAGATTGCAGGTTAACGTATATTTAACGTAAAGTCATGAATCCTCCCAAATCTAAGATTGCCTACATCCTCCTGGGAATTTTTCTGGGTGAGCTGGGCATTCACAACTTTTACGCAGGCTACACCTCCAAGGCAGTCACGCAGCTGCTGGTGTCTCTTCTCACATGCGGCATTCTGTCCTTTGTCATGTGGATATGGGCTATCATTGAGGTGTGTACCGTGACGCACGATGCAGCCGGTGTGCCGATGGCGGACTGAGCAGTGCGCAGCCAACAGATTATAACAGAAAGCAGGCAGTTCCGAGCGGAACTGCCTGCTTTTTTGGTGAAGGGAAGAGAGACGGAGGATTAGTCCGTATTACGCACACGTGAGCGCGGAGAGAGCACAATGGGGATACCCTCTGCGTTGATGCGTGAGCGAATGGTGTTGCGCAGGAATTGTGCGTAGCTGTCCGCCAGCAGTCGCTTGTCGTTCACAAACAGCACATAGGTGGGCACGGGAATAGTCGTGTATTTTTCATTCACGGCCGTTGTGGCGTAGAACAGCTTGAGCCTCTTGCGCAGCGTACGGTGCTGCCCGGGAGGATTGATTTCCATGGCGCGCTGCAGCAGGCGGTTGAGCTCACCGGTGCCGGGCATGTTCAGAGAGCATTTCTGCACGCGGGCAAGCGCTTTGAAGATGTGCTCCAGTCCGCGCCCCTCCTTGGCAGAGACAATGACTACGGGGGCGTAATCCAGGAAGAACAAATGCTCTTTTACATGTTCTTTGGCTGCCTCCTTGCGTGCGGAGAGCGGGGCGTCCGGGCAGTAGAGGTCAAACTTATTGACTACGACGATGCAGGGCTTGCATTCCTTGGCAATGATGGAGCCGATGCGGCGATCCTGCTGGGTTACCCCCACGGAGAGGTCGATGACCAGCAGGCAGATATCTGAGCGGCGAATGGCTTTCTCACTGCGCATGGCGGAGAAAACTTCCACGGAGGTGTCCCGCTTGGAGCGCGGGCGCATACCGGCGGTGTCTATCAGCACAAAGTTTTTGTCTCCGTGCGCGTACGGGATATCGATGGCATCTCGCGTGGTACCGGCTACATCGGAGACGATGGTGCGCTTGTCCTGCAGAATGGCGTTCACTAGCGAGGACTTGCCGGCATTCGGACGCCCGACGATGGCCATGCGGATGGGGGAATCCGCGCTCACTTCCTCACGGTCCGGTTCTTCTTCCGGTGTGGCGGTGGGGTCTGCCTCTGCCTGGATGGGGTTGGCTCCCAGCTCTTTGAGCCGGCGGTTGAGCTTGGTAGCCAGCTCGTGGAAGCCGCGTCCGTGGGCGGCGGAGGTGAAGACGTATTCATCAAAGCCGAGCTCGGAGAATTCGCCCAGATTGAGCTCCTGTTTATCGGTATCAGCCTTGTTGAGCACCAGCAGCACGGGTATATCGCTCTTGTGCAGCATGGTCGCTATGTTTTTGTCGATGGGGGTCAGGTGGTCACGGCAATCGCAGACAAACATGATGAGGTCTGCGGCGTTGAGTGCTATATCTGCCTCTCTGGCTACCTGCGCGGCAAAGCCGTCATCCAGAGTGGAGCCGATACCGCCCGTATCAACCAGCAGGGCCTCGTAATCCGTGATACGGCAGGGGGCACTGAGGCGGTCACGGGTGACTCCGGGCTGATCGTGTACAATGGCAATGCGGCGGCCCACCATGCGGTTGAAGATGGCGGATTTGCCCACATTCGGGCGGCCTACGATGGCAACGGTCGGTACTGACATGATGTGAGAAATGCAGAGTTTGAGTTATTGCGGGCGCTCGGATGTTCTGCGGAGTCCTTCCGTGCCCTTTTTGGGTTTGACGTAGGGAATGAGTCCCACCACCTGCACACCTTTGCCGGTGCTGATGAGGTCCACGGGACCGCCGGCTCGGCGGTAGATTTTGTGAGAGGCGCATTTGCCGTTCGTATCCATGATGGAATAGGTATAGAACTCTGCAGAGGACTGGCAGAGTACATGCATGTTCTGCGCGGCATCCAGCAGTACCCGTGGCTGCATGAAGTTCAGGAAACGGCCCAGATAGCAGGCCCCGACGATTCGCTTGGTATCGGCATCACGCACCTGGCCGAACAGTCCGTCCTGATCCCCGATTCTGGCCAGTCTCAGGCTGGTGTTGAGCCGCTTGCCCCGTGCCTGAATGTTGAAAGCGCGTACTTGGCCGCCGTTGGTCAGCACGAACAGCCCGCGGTTGGAGCTGTAGGTGGTCTTTCCGTCCGGCATGCGGATAGTGGCCACGCACCAGTATGAGCCGTCCAGTTCCAGACGGTAGAAGCTGCCAAGCTCCACTTTGAAGGCCCGCGTGGAGCCGGGGGTGAGGGTCAGATTCGGGAAGCGGGGCGTGGCGATGGCGCGGATGGGACCGCTTTCACCTCTTCTGCCGGCCATGATGTTGAGCCAGGGCCGCCCCGGGATGTTGGTCAGAGAGACGGGGGCGTCCGTGTGGTTCACCACGGTGAGTTTGAGAGCCACGCTTTCACCGACGATGAAGTCTCGGCGGATGGGTTGGAGGCGCAGCTCAATTTGAGCTGTTGCGGGCATGGCAGCCAGCAGGCAGCACAGGATAAGGAGCAGGGATGCGATGTGTTTCATGTGTGCTTTTTATTGTTGGGGGTTAATTTTTTTTGCGGCAGATGCCGAAAGGCGGAAGCCGAGGTTGGCGGAGCGTGTCTCCGGAGAAATTCCGGGAATCGGCTGCTCGGGAGCGGCCATGTCGATGACCAACGGAAAATCCGCTTCGTGCAGTTCCAGCGGGTGAGCGCCGGAGGCGGTCACAGTCCATTCCCACGGGGCCGTATCCTCACAGTAGGGGACTGCTGCCTGCAGAACGGCGGCTTCCGGAAGGTGGGAGCCGTTGCCTTTGTAGCGGGCGTAGGCCAGTGCGTCCCAGTAATTGACGTGGACCATGGGGCTCTGCGGGGAGAGGGTACGCCCTGCATATTCCTTTCGGTTGCGGGCGGCATCAGACAGTTGTTGCCACTCTGCGGGCAGGTGGTCCCTGTATTGCTCCGGAATATCCCGGTTAATCTGCTGTATATCCTCAGAGGACATCTCCTCCAGCGCCAACAGAAACTGCTCGTATTCGGCGATGCTTACCGGGTGTAGGGATATCTGCCGGGGGATGCCGTTCTGTTGGCAGGAGAGGACTCCGTTGTGGGCGGCAGGCAGGGTAGGGGCTGCGCCCATGGGGAAGAGGGAGCCCACATAAACCATGCTGCCGATAAAAAGGAGCGCGGCTGCACCGATTCCCATGCCGCGCAGAAGGGTTCTGCGGGTGCGGGAGCGTCTGCGGCGTGTTCTGGCCTCGCTCACTTGTGCCACGGGCGGCGGCTCTGCGGCGGCGCTGTCTCCCATCTGGATGCGGATGCGGCTGCAGGTATCAATAAAGGTGTTCCAGTCTACCGGACTGCCATCTTCATAGCCGGAAGAGAGCCATTGCAGCAGCGTGAGAACACGTTGCTCTCCGTCCACCCCAATGGGGCGCATGGGCATGATGGCCTCTGCCAGAGCCAGTCGCTGCGCTACGTCGTTTTCTGTGCTTTCTGCACCGTTTTCCAGCGGTGAAAGCATGCTCACCGTATTGGAGGCATTCAGAAAGATGCTGCAAGCGGAGAGCGGGCCTGCGGTGAGCCCGGATTCCCGGCAGATGGAATACATGGCAGCCACCGCCTCAATGATGCGGCACACCTGCGGTGCCGTGAGCATGTGCCCCAGGCTCTGCAGTTCTGCCAGAGCGTAGCCGGAAGGGCGTTCCTGCGCCATGAACCAGATTCCGTCGGCGCGGAGGGTTTCCACCACACGTCCCACATGGGGCAGACCTTCGGCGGCGGCACGCAGGCGGGCTTTGTTCAGGAAGGCGGCTTCCCGTTCACTGTCCTGCCCGGGTCGCAGCAGCTCCAGAATGACCGCACGTTCCACCCGCGCCTGGGCGGCTTCATACAGCTCCGTTTCCTCGCCGGACTGCAGCAGTCTGGTGAGGGTGTAATTGCCCAGCCGGTGCGGGAGCTCTGGAAACATGGGGGTCATTCAGAGGTCGCGGGAATCAGTTCATTCGTAAAATCGGACACCGGGGCGGCTTCCTCCATCGGCAGCAGCCCGTCATCCGGGAAGAGGCTGTTCTGATCGGTGGATTGAGGTTTGTTGCTGCCGCGGCGACGGCTGTTGAGACGTTGCTCCTGCAGGATGAGAGCGGAGGGGGAGCTGATGCAGTCCAGCGGTTCTCCCTTGTAATACAACTTGGCGGTGAATCCGTAGTATTTAAGGTCTCCGTAAGCATCCATTTCTTCCTGAGTGAGCGGCGGTACGGCGTAACTCACCATCAGATGCTCTTCCCAGTCTTTCCAGGTGGGATTCTCATTCTGCCAGCTCAGTTCCGGTGTGGACAGACGGGAAAACTCAATTTTACGGCCGTTGACCAAGTCAAAGAACTGTATGGCGATGTAGATATCATCCGGTCTCACATTTTCGCCCGGGGCCAGAATAACGGGCAGCAGCATTTCCACCCGTTCGCCCTTTTCGGCATCATAGGTGTGTGTGGTCTGATGGGGGCCGAAGGAAAGTTTGCCGCGCAGAGCTCCCGGCTGCTCAAATCCAAAGGTCAGTCGGCTGGAGGCGCGCTGAAAGTAAACACCGGCGCGGTCGCGCATGGCGAACACACGGGTGTAGTAGTCTCGGGCCTTGTGCGGGTTGCAGAGTTTGTCGTATGCCACACCGTAGTAATACAGCAGAGCAGGGTGCTCCGGTGCGAGTATCCCCGCCTCCTCCAGAGAGAGGATGCACAGGCGGATATCTCCTGCGGTGAGGGCGCTGACGGCTTTCTGCAGCAGGCGGTCCACTTCTTCGCGGTCATCGGCGTTCAGCCCGGCCAGAGGGTCCGGCTGCTCTGCTCCGGCGGCGGTGTTCTGTGCCGGGGCTTCGTCTTCGCGGGTGATGGTGATCGTTGTGTCTGTTTCCTGCAGTAGGATGGTGTCTACATCCCGGGGGCGCAGAGGCGGGGCTTCATCCGCCCCGTTTTCCGGAGCGGCAGGTGCATTGCCGTTGGCACTGATGCCGGCGGAACCGCGGTTTTGGTGCTCTTCTGAAAAAATTCTGGCCTCAATGACGGCGAGCTGAGCTTCAGAGACCGCCATGGCCTGCTCGTTGGCAAGCTCCAGACGGCGGGACAACCCCACACCGAGCACCACCAGCTCTACGGCAATGCCGGCTAGCAGAACATTAACCACTACCCGCCGGGCTACCAGCGCACAGGCAAACCTCCTGACACGGCGTCCCAGCCATGACAGGATGCGCTTGCCGCGTTTCGGCGTGGCGGGTGCTGTATCAGTCCTGCTGCTCATATTCCAGGATTTCTCCTTTGTATTGCTCCTGCAAAGCCTGCATGAACTTCTCTGCAGGTTCTCCCTTGTCCGGGTTGAAGCCGCCGTAGGTCATGCCATCCATGCGGATGCGTTTTCCGTTGACTGTGGCGTAGGCAATGCCCTTGAAACCTTTGCCCCACTGGCGGAGGTCCAGTCGTGATATGTCGCTGATGAGGAAGGTGGTGCCTGCGGCGGTGACTTCATTACCCTGCAGGGCCATGGTGCGCCGTGCCGTGCGCAGTATCAGTGCCAGAATGATGGCGGAAATGAGCATGCAAACGCCGCCGGCATACCATTGCTCACGGATGGCGGCTTCATCATACCCGTGTTCTGCCGGAGTGGCGGGGAACTGCATGCGTGCCGTGTAGGCCAGCCAGCAGTCATTCCAGCTCTTTTTCATGGCGTTAAAATCCGCCGCTTCGGGTGGGCAGGTTTTAACGGATTCGCAGCCAATCGGCAGCGGGTACACGTGTTCCCCCTCGGTGATAGCCGGGCTTCCGGAGATATCTGCGGCGGAAAGAAGCGGGGTGCTGCTGCGTTTGCGGGCCCATTCATCTGCGGAGAGGGTGTCAGACGCCTGCTCGCCCAGCTGTGCAAAAGCCTGGTAGCTGAAAAATACCTCATTTGCCTTGCGGTAGCCTACGGCTCCGTCATAGAAAAAGTATAAACCGAACCCGAAAAAGGCCGCCAGTACGATGCCGAAACGCACAAACGTATCGGTGGTGGGTTTGCAAATGATGTTGATTTCTGCCATGTGTGCTTTATTCTACCATATTCGGGCACTGATTTCCACCACAAATTAGTGCTGTATTTCACAAATAAGGCGCTTTTGAAAGCGGAGCGGCTAATGGCGCAATAAAGACTTGCTAATAAGGATGAATCCTGATAGTCTGACGACGTATGAAAGCGATTGTGCAGGCGTTGGTGCTGATATTGGGTTGTAGTCTTGCTTTCGGGCAGGATGTATCGCCCGTGCCGCTCAATCCGGATCCTCTTGCAGAAGACCTGGTTACCTGCACTCCCTTCCAGGATGATGATTTGGCAGAGGATGTAGAAACGCCGAGCAGGACGGATAAGGACGGCCGACTGTTAGTGCCTAGGGAACAGACGCGTGTCGCCATTCTGGGGTATCACAATTTCAGTGCCACGGCTCCGGTGACGGAGATGCTCATGCGCACGGAGGATTTCCGCAAACAGATGGAGTATATCCATAAGTCCGGATTGACCGTTATCAGCATGAAAGAGTTCATGGAGTGGAAGTTCGGTGAGCGCGAACTGCCGTCGCGCTGCGTACTCATCACCATGGATGACGGCTGGCGCAGCGTCTTTACGGAGGCCTACCCCATTCTGCGGACTTTCGGTTATCCTTTCCATCTTTTCCTGTACACCAGCTTCATTTCCGGCAAGGGTGACAGTCTCTCCCCTGCCATGATTCGGGAGATGATGCAGAACGGTGCATCCATTGGCAGCCACTCGGCCTCCCATCCCTATCCCAAATCCTGGAAAGCGGCCGCACAAAAAGGCCCGGAGGCGGAAGCGGCCATGGTAGACAAGGAAATAGGTGCCACATTCGGGCGTCTCTCCTCTCTGTTCGGGGCTGTTGATACGTATTGCTATCCCGGCGGTTATGTGACAAAAGCCATGTTGGAGCGCCTGCCCGGGTACGGCTGCAGGGCGGCCTTTACGGTGGTGCCCGGCAAGGTGACCGTGTCAGAAGACCCGCTTCGTATTCGCCGGTACATGGTATTCGGCAACAATCACTCTATTTTCCGTCGCGCCATGGATTTCCGCGTGGCGCAGCTCAGCACGGCTGCCTCGACCGGAGCTTCGCCCGGTACGCTGTCCAAATCCACGCCGCCGCCGCCATTCCCTGTCCACCCCGGTGTCAACGAAACCGTCACCTGCGAGTTCGGTACCATCTCTGTCGATATGAGCAAGATGGCCGGTGTGGATTTTTCAACCGTTCACATGGCAGTGAGCGGTTTCGGTCGCGTTCCTGCCCAGGTGGACAGAAATACGCGTTCCGTGCAGTGGACTCCCCCTGTGCGTATATACATGCCGAATATATCCGTTCATATATCGTGGAAAAATACGGATGGCTCCGCCCATAAGGCCGCGTGGTCATTCAACATTGACCCGTATGCGACGGTGCAACAATGACATTACTTATAAAAATGGAATCTGAAGAAATCAAAAAAGACGCTGTGGAAAAGCCGGTCAAGCCGCGTGCTCCCCGCAAAAGCCGCAAGACCGCTGCTGCAGCCGCCGAGGGCGATGCCGGCACTCCTGCCGCCGCTCCTGAGAAGACAAAGAAGCCGCGTGCTTCCCGTAAGCCCGCCCGTAAGCCGGCAGAGGCTCCCGCAGCGGAATCCGCTCCGGCTCCTGTCGCTCCGGAGACTGCGCCTGCCGCAGCACCGAAGGCTCCGGCACCTCAGCCTGCAGCCGCACCGGCAGAGGAAAATCGCCCTGCGCAGCAGAAACAGAAGATGAACCGCGAGCGTTCCCGTAAGGAGCAGCAGCCGCAGCGGGAGAAATCCCCCGCTCCGCAGCAGGGGGAACCCGCCGCTCGCCCCCAGGCACCTGCTGAGCAGAAAGCCCCCGCTCCCCGTGCGGAAGGACAGGATATCCCGGAGCCCCCGTCAGAGTTCCGTAAGCCGGAGCCCGTTCCCGGCTTCGCCATGCCGGAGGTGGTGGGCGGTAATGAAGGTGGTGGAAACAGCCGCCGCAAGCGCCGCCGCAACCGCAACCGCAATCGCGAGGACAACAACCGCGACCAGCAGCAGGCTCAGTCTGCTCCGCGCGTTGACCCGGAGGAGCTTAACCGCCGTGCTTGGAAGATTTTCCTGGGCGAAGTGACGGAGGAAGGCTTGGCCCTCATGGATGACCGCACCGCCGCGGAAGCCTCCCGCCGCGCCTTTAAGGTGGCGGAAATCTTCCTGCTGGAAGCCGCGCGGCATCGTCCGGCACCGCCTGCTCCGGAGCCTGTTGCGGAAGAAGCCGCAGAGCTTCCCGCAGAAGAACCGGAAACTGCGGAATAAAGCCGCTTTTCCCATCCCATGTTGTAACGCCCGCAGCGCATTCCGCTGCGGGCGTTCTGCTGTATGCAGTCAGAGGAACAAAAAGATTGACGCACAGCGAGTGGTATGGTATAGATTCTGAATCATGGAGCGGATGTTGGGCAGAGTGTTGGCATGTGCGGCCTTAGCGTTATGGGCTGTGCACCCGCTGTCTGCCTTTTCTGCTCAGGATTTTCTCGACTGCGTGAAGGCGGATCCCGTGCTGCAGGAATTGGAAAGCTCTTTGGTCATGGCAGAGGGGAATGCTCAACAGAAGAAATCCATCTCATCCATCAAGAAGCGAATCTCAGAGGAAAAGCGCCGTGTAGATAACGTGTTGCGGGAGCTGAAGCCGCTGGCTCTGAAAGTCCAGCAGCGGCAGAATATAGACCTGCAGGATGGCCGCGGGCGCACCTTGCTCATGTTTGCGGCAAAGCTTGGGAATGAGGAGGCTATTGACATGGTGCTGCGGGAGAAGGCTCAGCCCGGTATTGTTGATAACAAAGGGAAAAATGCCTTGGAGTATGATCGGCAGGCGGGCGGCTTGCTGGCATCCCGCCTGACGTATGCGCTGGAAGAGGCCATGGATTCCGGGGATTACAGCTTGGTCCGGCAGTATTGCAGGGCCGGGTTGCCGGTAGACTGTATGCTGCCCGGCGGACCGCTGGTGGGGCATTTGGTGCTGCGGCAGCAGTACGGGCTTGCGGTGGAATTGTGCAAAGGTGCCCGTATAGAGAACGCTGCCATGAGTGATGGACGCTTGCTCAGTGAGCTGATGGTGAGCTGTGGAGATGATGCGGTGCTCCGCACCGGCGCTGAGCTTTTCGGGAAATCTCTCTGGCGCAGCTCTCCCGGCGGGGCGGACCCGCTGGTGGGGATTCTCTGCCGCGGGCATTTGCCGGCTGTGCAGCTGTATGTAAACCACAACGGAGTAGATGCTCAGCTGCGGGCCCTTGCCGTGCGCCATTCCACTCCGGAGGTGGTAACCTGGTTGCTGCAGAAGTCGGAATCCTCTGCCGGCGGAGCGGATGCCTGGGGCAGTTTTCCGCTGTTTGAGGCCGCGCGGCGTGGTAATATGGCGGTGTATGAGGCGGTATTAGCCGCCGGCGCGGATGTTAATGCCCGGAATACGGCGGGAGAGACCGTGCTGATGCATGCTGCCCTGAGCGGCAGTGAAAAGGTGGTCAACGCGGTGCTCAACTCCATATCACCGGATTTGTTGGGGGCAGCCGATTCTCAGAATCGGACTGCCGTGGACTATGCCCGTATGGCCGGGAGTGCTCCCGTGGAGCAGCTGTTGGGCAGCCGGGGGGTAAAACCGGGTGGCAATCCCTGACTTTCAGATTACCATGGCTATTCATGTCCGTTCTACTCGGCGAGCTGCCGGACTCTGGCGGCAATGGCGCATCCGGCTTGCCAGGTTTGCCGTGGCTGTGGCACTCGTTACCCTGCTGTTCTGCGGCTGCATCATGTATCTGGTGCGGATTTTCAATCCGCCGGAACCGGCGGCCTCTTTCATTTCCTGGCAGGAGCCGGGCAATGAGCATGCGGAGACTGAGACGGAGGAACCCTCTGCGCCTTCCGGTGCGGTGCGCCCCGCGCAGGTGAATGTGACCCCCGTCATTATTGCCATGACGGATGCTCTCCCGGTGCCGGATGAAGTGAATCTGGACTTGGAGAGTTTTGAGGATGAGTTGGTAGATGCATCCATAGATGTCGGTATCGGCGGCGGGGATTTTCGCGGTGACGGCGGCGGAGAATCCGGCGGCAGGAGCGGGGGACGCGGCTCCGGCAGGAAAAAAGGCAGCGGCGGCGCCATGGGGTATAACGATGATGTGCAGGTGCTGCTGGCTCTTGATGCGTCCGGCAGCATGGACCGTCTGTTTCAGGCTGTAGCGGATTCTTTGGAAGAACTCCTGCGCACGCTGGGTGAGTGCCGTCTCAACGGGCAGCCTGCCAGTGTCAGCGTCGGTATAGTTGTTTATGGTCAGAATGCGGATGATGGCAAGCCTTTTGAGCTCACTCCGTTTTCGCTGGAGCTGAAAGAGATGCACGCGAAGGTGAAATCTGTGAATTGTGACGGCGTGCATGAAAACTGCGGAGAGGCTATTGACTTTGCGCTGAAGCATTATCCCTGGAACCGCCGGAAGCGCAAACAGCTGCTCCGTGTGCTTTTTGTGGCCGGCAATGAATCCTTTGACCAAGGCCCCGTTAACTACAGAGATGCACTGGAAACTGCGCGTAAGATGGGGGTCATTGTCAACACAATTCACTGCGGTGCTCCCAACCCGGAATGGCGCGCCGCTGCGCTTTTGGGCGGCGGGGCAGGCCTGACATTTGACATGCGGGAAGCCGAGGCGGCACACTCTAAGCCTCAGCAATCGCGGGAGGAGCTTATAGAGGCTCTGTATGGCATGAAAGTTTTTCCGCTGGGCTCTCCGGCAGAGCAGGCCGCCCTGCGGGAGGAGCTGTCCAAGCGCCCCCCGCTTCCGGATTTGTCGGATGCGCGCGCGGTGCGGGATTGGAGCCGAGAGAACCTGGCGGCGCTGCTGCAGGGCTCGCATCGTGATGCCGTGGAACTCTGCCGCCGTCTGGGCGCGGATTGCAGTCTCGATGCGCTGGGCGGATGGGGAAATCTGCCGCCGGAGCTGCGTCAGCTCGGTGATGAGGAGCTGATTCTCGGGACGGTGTCTCTGCTGGCTCGTGAGCGTCAGCAGCTCATTGACGGACTTTGTACTCGGGATAACTCCACCTTCATCGGCAAGGTGCTGGAGACGCTGATTCAACAGGCTGCCGAGCGCGGAATTGATATTACACGTTAAGATGATGAAAGTTCTTCGGGTCATAGACAGTCAGGGTATCCCGCAGGAGTATTCCCTCTCTCTGCAGGAGGGGGAACAGCTCTCTTTCGGTCGCTCGTCTGCCTGCGATATCTCGCAGCCGGAGGAAAGCAATATTTCACGCGTTCACTGCCACTTCATCTGCAGGGGTGGGCGCATTTTCATCCGTGATAACGCATCGGTCAATGGTGTTTACTGCAATGGGGTGGCCATTGTGGAGGCAGAAATGCACCCGGGACAGGAATTTGTGCTGGGGCTTTGCACGCTGTCATTGGAGGAATGCGAGGAGGAGGCTTCGCCGCCGGAAGAACAGGTGCGGCAGATGCCCGAGGTGTACATCCCCACGCCGGCGCCTCCGCCGGCCGTCTCCGTGCCGCTGCGGGAGCCGTTGCCGGTATCTGCCGCCTCAGTTCCCCTGCGCGAGCCCCTGCCCGTATCTGCTGCCGCCGTTGCTGCACCTGCGCCGGTTGTTCCCCCGCCCCGGGCAGAGATGCCGGTGCAGGTGAGTGTTCGGACACGGCGTCCGGTGGCTTCCGTGGTACCGCCGCGCCGGCTGATTCATGCAGAAGCTCCGGCTCTTCCGGAGAAAAAACAATTGCCCCACCGTAAAATCAGGACGGCGGCCCCCGAAGACCTTTCCCGTAAGAAGAAACGCCGTCTGAGCGTGCCGGAGCAGACCCGTGTGGAGGCATCTGCGCTTCCGGTGGCATCATCCGGTGCCGTATTGGGGCTGCCGGCGGATTTTAACGTGCAGATTAGTGTGCAGGTTCCGCGCTACCCGCTGCGGGAGGAAGATATTCTGGCTCTGACCGCAGCGGCGGAGGAAAAGTGCTATGTGGCTGTGGTTCAGTATGATGCTGCGGGAGCTGCTTCACTCATTGTTCCCGGTTCTGAGCGGGAAAATACGGTGGTGTACCCGCACGTGCTCACCCGTTTCCCCCGTGCGGCCGGTGCGGATTATGAATTGGTGGTGGAGCCGCCCTTCGGGCCTGTGCGCCTGGTGCTGCTGGCCTGTACCGTTCCCGTGGATTGGGCTGCTTCCTATGCTTCGGCATTGGAGCTTCTGGGCCCCGCTCCCGTACCGGGTGCCATAGAATCTGCCATGCTGGCGGCAGTGCCCGCGTCGGTTGACCCGCCCCGCCGCAGCTCTGCCACGCTCGTTTTATTCACTTCTGCGTAAAAAATCGTAACTTTTTTCAAAAAAGTCTTGACTCGGGCTCTTCTTTTTGCTAAATTACCCCCGCTGCAAGGCAGCGAGCATCAAGATGTCCCCATCGTCTAGGGGTTAGGACATATGATTCTCAGTCATAGAACCGCGGTTCGAATCCGCGTGGGGATGCTCAGAAAGGCTCACGGTGAATACCGTGAGCCTTTTTCTGTGAATGCCGATTGATGATTGTTCCGGCAGGTGCGGCCGGGTAATCAGCCTTTGAGCTTCATGTACATATAAATGGAAAACGCAAGGTATGGCAAGCCGCATGCAAGAACTGCGGCGGCCGACCAAGTGGGGATGGCAGAGGGGATTTCGAGAAAGACGGACGTCGGGGAATCTGCACTGCCTAGAATAATCTGATTCTTTCCCGTCGCGCGGCACAGCAGGATGACGGAAGCGCTCAGAAGCCAGAGCAGATTGAAGATGCATGCAGAGAAGAAGATGATTTTTGCCATGGGCGATGGGCGAATTTTATCCGGCAAAGTGAAGGGTCACTTCTGTGGCTTTGGCGCATTCCTCCAGTTGTTGAACATTGCGTGCACCGATGAGGACGGAAGTAATCTGCGGCTTATTGAGCAGCCAGGCGAGAGCGTATTGGGTGAGCGGTACTCCGGCATCGTAGGCCATTTTGTTGAATTTGGCTACTTGCTCGGCAGATGCCTGTACTTTGTCCGCATCCAGGAAGATGGAGTCTGCTCTGGCCGCACGAGAATCTGCGGGCAGATGGCCGCTGAGGTATTTTCCCGTGAGCATGCCCTGTGCCAGGGGAGAGAAGACAATAGAGCCGATTCTGCGGTCTTCTGTCGCCGGCAGCATGCCTTTTTCCGCTTCCCGGTCCAGCAGATTGTAGCGGAACTGGTGAATCAGGCAGGGCACGCCTTCTTCCTTCAGCAAATCACAGGCTCGGTGGAACAGCTTCGGCGGATATTTTGAGAGGCCGATGTAGAGGGCCTTTCCGCTGCGGACAATCTGTGCCAGCGCCGCCACTGTCTCTTCAATGGGCGTTTCCGGGTCCGGGCGGTGGTGGTAGAATACGTCCACATAATCCAGCTTCAGGCGGCGCAGGGATTGGTCCAGTCCGGCGATGAGGTGCTTTTTCGAGCCCCAGTCGCCGTAGGGACCCGGCCACATCAGATGCCCGGCCTTGGTGGCAATGAACATCTCATCCCGGTGCCCGGCAAATTCTTTCTGCAGCAGCTCGCCGAAACAGGTTTCTGCAGCACCGGGGGGCGGACCGTAGTTGTCTGCCAGGTCAAAGTGGCAGATTCCCAGTTCCATGGCACGCCCCACCAAGGCTCGGCACTGTTCTCGCGCATCTGCGGCCCCGAAGTTGTGCCAGAGCCCCAGGGAAATCTCAGGAAGCAGGACGCCGCTGTTTCCGCAGCGGCGGTATTTCATTGTGGGTGTCATTTTAGTGTCTTTCTCTCTGTTTGACACCGCCCGCCGTCGGTGTGTTCAAAACCGCGGCGGGCGGAAAGAGCATTCAGTGCCGGTAGGCCTCTGCCGGGACCGCTGTTTTCTCATGCGACCCGTGCCCCTTCTTCCATTCCAGCTTCACCTTGCCGGGAGCCTCTGCTCCCTGGACCACGGTGAGGGTAATTTCATGCAGCCCTGCCTTCAGCGGTACACCGCGTACCGCCTGGGTGCTGACAGCCTCTGCGGTGATTTCTTCAGCATTCGGTACAGAGGTGGAGGTTGCCGTCTCACCCGGCTTGTAATTGAAGTCTGCATCCACCAGCGGGAAGCGGTGCATGCGCAGGAATGCCTTGCTGCCGGGCACATTGTCCAGAGTCAGGTAGAACTGCCAGTGGTTGCCGTCCTGCGGCACATTGACATAGCCCCTGAACTCAGTAATGCTGCCGGCGGGCAGCGTTTCCGCCGCGGGATCGCACACCACCGCAGCGGCAGCTTCTGCAGCACCGGGCAGGGTAGAGAACTCCGGCACCCAGTTGCAGGAGGTCTGCACGCGGCGCATCACCAGCCCGGGAGTGCTTGTTGCGGGCGTATTGGCGGGGATAAGGATGGAGTCATAGCAGCGGCCGCCGGAAATGCCGTTGTTGCGGCGTCCTGCGGCTCGGTCATGCGCATAGCCGAAGGCTCGGCGGTTTTGCAGCACGGCGGCGCGCAGCCGGTCCTGCATTTCCGGCATGGCTGCGGCAAGATTCTGCGTTTCTGCCGGGTCTTTTTCGGTGTCGTAAATCTCGAAATCTTCTTGCCCGGTCTTGATGCCTGTGCGGATAGCTTTCAGGAAGCGTCCGTCCTGTGCGCGGAAGTAGATAACCTGCTGCTCGCCGCGCGGGCGGTTGCGCTTGTTGTCCGCATAGTCATCGTACCAGGCCATACCGCCGCCGAAGTTGTATTCGGCGTAGATGGTGCCGAAAGCCTGTTTATCTTCCTCACCGCGGAGCAGGGGAAGCAGGGAGACACCCGTGCTGCGCATCGGTGCCGGTACTCCGGCCATGTCGGCAAAGGTGGCCATCCAGTCATGGAACTGGCTCGGGAAGCTTGTGCTGCCGCTCTTCACGATGCCCGGTCCCCAGACCACGCAGGGAACGCGCAGACCGCCGTCCCAAGTATCACGCTTGATGCCGTTGTACGGGCCGTAGCTGCGGAAGAAGGCCGGATTCTGCGCCGGGGCAGGGTGCCCGGTAAAGCCGCCCACGGCTCCCGGTTCATTGTGGGGGCCGTTGTCGCTGGTGAACACCACGAAGGTGTTTTGGTCAATCTGCAAATCACGGCACAGCTGCAGCAGGTCCCCCATGGCATCATCTACGCGGGTCACCATCGTGGCATGGCGTTCCGCTGCCGTGATGGCCCATTGTGCCCCGCCGCCGAAGCGTTTTTGCGCGTATTCTTTCCATTGGCTGTTATTGGCATAGGCCGGATAGATAAACGAATCCCAGGGGCCGCTCGCGGCCGTGTTAATCATCTTGCCCGGCACACCTGTCCACTGCACACCGCCATTGAGGCCACCGCCCGCAGGATACGGGCCGGAGGGTATGCCCAGGCGCGCGTGCGGCGCCGTCAGCGTGAGTGCTAGGAAGAAAGGCTGTTCCGGCTTCGCGGCGCGGTGGTCAACAATCCACTTCTTGGCGCGGGCGGTGAACAAATCCGTGGTGTAACAGTTGTCCAGTACATCCGTCAGCATTTTTTCATTCTCCCAGACGGCGTTGCGGTGGGTGTCCGGATCGGCGTTGCTCTCTTCCTTGGGATAGTGGCGGTGCCCCGCCAGGTGGTTGTGGTAGCCGAAGAAGAAATCAAACCCGCGCTTGGCCGGCCAGGCGGCCGCCGTTTCCGGGGTGCCGCCGCTCTCATTACCACCGCCGATTCCCCATTTACCCACCAGCGCTGTGGCATAGCCTGCGCCCTTGAGCACTGTGGCCAGTGTATGAGAGTTTTCCAGAGCGGCGTCAAAGTTGTTGTTGCGGATAACTTCTGTCACACCCTGGTGCATGCCGCCAAACAGGGAGGCGCGCGCCGGGGCGCATACAGGGGCTGCCGTGTAGTGGCGCTGCAGCACCAATCCCGCCTGTGCCATTTCGGCCAGTCTCGGCATATTGATGCACGGCGTTCCCTCTGCCTTGGGCGTGCCTTGCTGCAGGTTCATATCCCCCCAGCCCAAGTCATCCACCAGCACCAGAATGATGTTCGGCTGCGCTCCCGCCGCCATTGTGCCGGCGCAGGCGAATGCCGTGCACGCACTTATTAAGAAATTTTTCATGCCCATAACTTTGCTTATTATACCACTTGTCGGCTTGCTGACAAGCTGATTCTGACAGATGATTGAAAGTAAACGCTTGCGGGGCTCTTTCAGATATGCCCGTGCAGGCAGACCGCCGGATGAGAAAAAATAACCTGACTATGCGGTCAGGGTGTATGCGTATATGCGGGGTGGCAACAAGTGGGAAATATGGTAGAATGCCGTTGTTACCGGCCGTATGGCTGCCGTAACGGAACTTTTCCGCAAATCCGACTTGAGGCCTTACGAACCTTCCCCAGGTTTGGCTGCTACGGTTCATCATTACCCGGGCTGTGGCTTAGCCGTTGCGTTTCTCCGAAGTTCAAGAAATCGCTTTCAGGAGAGACAGGAAGCGGGAGCTTATGCGCTCCCGCTTTTGTTTTTGCTCTGCAGTCGCCTTGCCCGGTGCCGCAGGGCAACTTTTTATCAAAGGACGCTAAACTTTCAGGAAAGCGCGGTGGCGGTAGAGGAAGAGGAGGAGAAGCCAGAGCAGCAGGAGACTGAGGGCGGCATAGGTGAGGGCGGAGGCTGCTCCGCAGCGGTCGGCAAGACCATAGATGAGCGGGTGTACGGCGCTCTGCCAGATGCTGTGACCGTTCGGCCCGTGAATTTCTGTGAGCAGGTAGGCGAGCAGGGCATTGCAGCCAATGACTTGCAGGGGAAATGCAAGAGCCGCGCAGCGCGGGCCGCAGGAATCGAAGAGCAGGTGGAAGAGCGCGAGCAGAAGAATGCACCAGCCGCCGCTCCAGAGGACGGCAGTTGTGGTGTAGATGTGCTTGATGAGGGGCGTATCCTGCTCCAGTAGGCAAGCCGCGAGCAGGCAGGTGGTGCCGATAAGGAGCAGGGTGCCTACGGTACGCAGGCCCCGGTGTGCGTGGATGATGCTACCGCAGATGCTGCCCATGAGGGTGAGCGCGCCGAAGGAGAGTGAGGTGAGAATCCAACTGTAGGGGGTGCCGTCGTGCCATGAGCCCTGCAGGAGCCGGTCAATATAAATTGCCAGATTGTTATCCGGCTGGAAAAGCCCTCCCGTATTCCCTGCATAAGGCACAAAGCGCAGCAACGCCCAGTAGCTGATGAGACAGAACAGACAGGTAAAGATTTGCCCGCGCAGGCCGCAGAACATGAGTATGACGGCGGCAATGAGATACCCCTCTGCAATGGCTTGTAGAGTATTGCAGAAGAGACTCATCTGTGCCGGATTTGCGCTTGCAAGATTGCCCTGTACCAGCATGCCCAGTACGAACAGAAGAGCCACGCGCCGCAGAACGCGCCGCGTGGTGCTGAGCCGCCATCGTGGGCCTCCCTTTTCCCGGTATTTGGCGAAGGCGAAAGGCATGCTTGCTCCGGTAATGAAGATGAAGAGCGGCATGACCAAATCCCAGCAGGTAAATGACCCTCCCCATTCCGCATGCCGGAACTGCTGCATCAGCCAATCCGGTGCGCCGCCCGTATGCTCCAACAGAAGCTGCAGCACGCTCGCGCCGCCGCAGAGTAGAAGCATATCCAGCCCCCGCAGGGCATCAATGCCGGTGATTCTGGAACTCGCCATAAAGAATAGGATTAAAGTTTGAAGGGCGAAAGAGTTGCCTCAATCGCCCTTCGTTTTTAGTTTTTCATTTCGCAGGTGCCTTCCATGGCGACCACATCAAAGGGTTGCAGAGTTATCTCCAGGGGCGTGTCCACATCAATGGGCGTATCCATGATGGGAAGCCGTGTCTGGTCATCGAAACTGCTGCGCAGGATGATGCGGCCCGTCATGCCGGGCGGCACATCCAGGATGCTGCGCAGCGTGCCTTTGAGGGTCTTCACATACTTGGAGGAATTGCGCAGGGAAAGCGTGCATTTTTCCTTGTTCCAGGAGGCCCAGCCGTAGATATCGCCGTCCTTGGTCTGCTTGTTCCAGGGATTGCCGCCCACCCAGTGGGTATCGGCCAGCACATCCGCATTGCGGCGGATCCAGGCGATGCACTTTGCCAGTTCATCCCACAGTCTGCCGTTTTCCTGGGCCAGGATGACGGCGTCGGCGTACACCTCCTGCAGACCGGAGCCGCAGGTGAAAGCGGTGCGCATTTCCTTGATGCAGTTGTCAGGGGCTTTGCTCATGACGCGGGGCGGCCCATTGTGGGTAATGATTGTGCCGTGGGTCATGATGGCGTTGATGGGGCAGAGCGGGGCTCCCTCCACAAAAACCTCGTGTACGAGGCGGTCGCGGTAGGTAATCCAACGGTCGCGGGCATCTCCCATGTTGCCAATCTGGTCGAAGTCGTTCTCCTGGCGCCAGATGGAGTCCGCGTGCAGGAACCAGAACGGGCTGGCCCAGGTGCCTACGGTGGTGTTGAGGTAAATGTCCGGGCGGGCCTCACGCAGGGCTGCCAGCACGCGCAGAATGCCTTCTGCATCTTCCAGTGCCCCCGGTCCCTTGGCGTGGAACTTGGTGGAGATGCCGTCGAACTTGAAGTAGCGCATATCGTAATTCTTCACCATATCCTTGCAGCGTTGCACGAAGGCGTTGAAGTACACTGGGTTGGAAAGCTCGAAGTTCGCGATTCGGTTGTGCGGGTGAACCTTATTCCAATAGGCGATGCGCATGCGCTTGGATGCACCGTAACCACCAACGGGCCCCAGCCAGGTGCCGAGACCGCAATCCATGGCTGTGGCCACCTTGTTGATTTCCGCAAAGCCGTTGGGGAAGCCGACATGGAAGTCCCAGAGGCTGTTGAAATCATCCCAGCCATCGTCCATAATGTAGGCATCAATCTTCACCCCGCGCTTCTCAAAGAGCTCGCGCTTCCAAGTGTTGATGACATCCAAAGATATTTTTTCCGTGGTGCGCTTGAGCGGGTCTTGGAAGTCATGGCGGGTGATGCCGATTTCATACCAGTCGTTGTAATGCACCATGGTGCGGTAAGGGACGGGTTTTTCTCGCTCGAGGTAGGCCAGGAAGGATCGGCGCTGCTGCCCGGGAGCAAAGAGCCCGATGACGGAACTGACCTTCCACGGCGTATCCGGGGAGAGTTTTGTCTTGCGTACCCAATTGCCGCGTACCATATCATCGGGAACAGCGGTAGTGCTTTCATCCGGGGTACCCATGGCAAGGGAGACGGCGATGCGCCCGCAACTGCTGACGGGTTCGGTCTTTTTCTCTACCCAGTAGCGCAGGTGGTAGGTGCCGGCTGAGGGGACGACCACACGGTACTCTGCGTTTTCAGACTTATGCCCGGTGTAGCCGGGGTGAATATCCTCACTGAGTACCTGTCCGGAGGTGGTCACCAGCTGTACGCCTACGATATTGAGCCGATTGTTGCCTCTTTCATACTTGAAATCGATGTCGCAGATGCCGGCCTCCAGGAAGTTCACGGGACCCTCTGCCACCAGCAGGTCGCGCACGGTGGGACCGAGTTTGGCATCGTAGCGGTTGCCGTACACCGGGTGGAAGCTTTCCGGTACGGCAAACACGCTGCCGAACATCTTGGGTGCCCATCCCTCAGCACTCCAGGCATCCTCCTGTGTTGCCCCGTGCTGCCCCACGGATATGGCGGCCATGGGTGTTTCCAGCCCCATGAACAGCTTATCCGTTACGGCTACGGTGCCATGGGTCGTATTGCCGGAGATGGAGGGTATGCCGGCGGCCTTTGCGGGGATAATCTGCAGCGGGGTAATGGTGTCGAAAACGACCGGTGCGTCCTTGGCCTTCAGGGTGTATTCCTGGCGCAGATAGTGCGAGCCGTCGCGCAACACCGCCTGCCACTCCACGCAGAAGGATGCATCCGGTGCGGTGAAGGTGGCGGAAATGGATTTGCCCGGCAGCTGCTCCGCAACGCGCAGGGATTTGCCGTCGGCGCGCAAATCCTGCACCTTCGGGGCCGCAACCGTCATATCGGCAGAGCTCATTTTGCGGCCGTCTGCCAGCAGAATGTGGAAAACAGGGCCGCCGCCTTCCACCAACAGGGTGCCGTCGGCCGCTTTCAGCCCGCCAAAGCTTACCCCGCCGTTTTTGTACTCAAAATCAGCGGAAATGAGATTGTTGCTCAGCGTGTACGTGGTGTCCTTCTGTATGGCTGCTGCCTTGCCGGGTGCGGTTCCGGGATATTCTACAGCAGAGGCCGGTCCGCATACCGTCACCGCTGCCAACATCGAAATCAGAAACAAATTATTTCGCATAGGTCAACGTTTCTTACGTTCTTCTCAGTCTACCATGTCACGTATCGTTAGACAAGCAGAAAAAATGGTCGGTATCTGCCCCGTGAATGATGTTTTGTGATTATATAATCAGGATACATGCTTATTTGAGGTGTTGCGGAATCATGAAATGATGCTAGAATGCAATTGTTGCCGACCGCAAGGCGGCAACGGAAGAACTTTTCTGCAAAAATATTCGAGAAGATAAGCCATTGGTCCCCGGTTCGAATCCGGGAGGGGGGCATGCCGCCTTCTTAGCTCAGAGGCAGAGCAGTGGACTCACCGTTTCCCCGAAGTTCAAGAAATCACTTTCACGGGAAGCATACCTCCTGATGCAGGCAGGAGTGCGATGAATAAACGATAATGTACGGAATGAAGATGAAAGAAGTGTTGAGAGGAACAGGAACAACCGACTGCAGTTTTACGCGGACGGAGAATGGCGCGCTGCAACTGCGGAGCACCGGCAGTGCGTGTCTGGATTTGTTTGCGGAAATCGGTTCTGCTCGTAATATGGTGTGCGAAGCTCCGGATGTTTTGGAGGGGCTCTTTCTGGAGGCGTATGCAGAGGATGCCGCCACGGCGGTGTCAATTTTGTTTTGGAGCCGCGCGGTGCGGAGCGGGGCAGGGGAGCGTGCCGTGTTCCTGCATCTGCTGCGGGTGCTGTGGGAGCTGAGCCCGGATTTCGTGCGCGATAATTTGGAGTTAGTGGGTGAGCTGGGCTGTTACCGAGACTATGTGCAGGTGGTGGAGCGGATTCCTGCGCTGTGGGATGATGTGGTGCGTATTTTTGCCGAGGGTGTGCGGGCGAAGAATTATTTTGCCTGCAAGTGGCTGCCGCGGCGCTCGCCCCTGTGGGCTGCCGTGCGGGCAGAGCTGGGCATGAGCAACGGTGATTTCCGACGGACGGTGGCAGCGGCTTCTCCCACGGTGGAGCAGCTGTTGGCTGCCGGCAAGCCGGAGGCGGTGGAGTATGATAAGTTGCCCACGCAGGCTCTCAATCGCTACCGTGCCCTGTTTGCAAGGAAAGATAAGGAACGTTTCTTCCGTGTGCTTGCGGAAAAGAAGTTGAATAGTTCCGCCGGATATCCGCACGAGTTGTTCCGCCCCTGGTTCGGCAGACAGCCGCAGGGTATCGAGCGGGATGAGTTGAAGCGCATCATTGATGCACAGTGGCGCAGCCTGGAAAACTTCCTGCCGGCGGGCGGGAGCATCCTCCCGGTGCTGGATACCTCCGGCTCCATGTGCTGGGGGCGCACGGTGCGGCCATGTGAAGTGGCATATCCGCTGGCGCTGTACTGCGCGGAACGCCTGAGCGGTCCTTTCCGCAACCGCGTGTGCAGTTTCAGCTCGCAGGCACGCTGGCTGGAGCTGCCGGAGGGTGATTCTGTGACGGACAGGATGGAAGCGTTGCAACAATACATTATCGTAGAAAACACCAACGTGGCAGATGTGTTCCGACTCCTGCTGGAGACGGCTCGCTGCAGCGGAGCAGGGCAGGAGGCGATACCCCGCTGCCTGCTCATCCTCTCAGACATGCAGTTTGATGCCGGCGCGGAGTACAATGAAACGCTCATGGACAGACTGCGTTTGGATTTCAAATATGCCGGGTATGCGTTTCCTGCCATCGTCTATTGGAATCTGAATGCCACCAATACCGGTTCACCGGATTCTGTGCATGATAACGTCGCGATGGTGAGCGGATTCTCTCCGCGCATTTTGGGCTCCGTGTTCTGCGGTGATTTCTCATCGGTATACCGCCCGATGCGGCTTGAGCCGAAAGAGGTGATGGAAAACGCACTTGCTCCCATTCGCACCGTCCTCAATGTGTCCCGTTTGACCTCCTTGCCTCGTGCTCTCGCGCACGCTGTCTGCAACGTGACGCGCGGGCTGTCGTATCGCACTTGAGCGGACGCATGCCGGAGCGGCTTCGGGGTGAGGTGTTGCTTCAGAATACTGATGAACAAAGGGTAAATACAAGTAAGGAGCTGTGTTTATCCCAAAGGAGACAATAGACCCTGCCATCCCGGCTGTCTGTGGCAGAGAATAGTCCGTCATAGCCGCTAAGCTCATGATAACCTATTTGGAAGTTGTGTTCGCGGGTTAATTTATTCCATGTTTTAAAATGGGTTGATGTCAAACGTATCTCTTCGAAATCCTTATCGGAAATTTCCAGGAAGATGGCATAGTCCCCATTTATGGCTCTTTCATAGTGCCTGATTTCGGTGTTTTTCAGAGTGGGGATGAAATCATGCAATCTGTTTTTTATAGATTGAAGCGATGGGAGGCTTAGCCATATCGCGCTGCATGTGAATGTTGATGCTGCGATGATAAACCATGCGCTTTTTTTTAATGCGTATAAGATAGGGCTCATCATTTACTTTTGTGTGCGTGTTGTGATAATTAGATTCGTTGAGATGTTTTGACAACTCAATGGGGGGCGAGGGCGGAAGTCCCGGCGAGCGCGAGCGCCTCGTTGCCCATGGTATCGCACTCAAAGAGTGTGGCGGTGATATGGGAGAAGGGCAGGGAGGTGTTTCGGGTAATCGGGCGCCCCGCAGCATCGTAGGTATAGGTGCGGCTTGCCACGCCGGTGTTGCCTCGCTTGTAGGACATGCCGGTGAGCAGGTCGCGCTTGTCCTCGTAGCTGAGCGTGAGCGACATGTTATTGGGTTTGGTGAGCGTTTGGAGCAGGTGCGTGCCGGGCAGATAGGTATAGCCGAACATCTTCTGCGCCCCGCCGTGAACGAATCCGGCAGAGGAAATGCGCCCGTCTGAGCCATAGCCCGTGATGACCGTCTGCTGCACCGTACCGTTTTTTGCGTAGGTGTAGCCCATGGAGTATCTCTGCGCATTTCGGTGAGAAGTAATTAATGACACGGTTGACGATAAAATGTGTCTAATTGAGGACTCTGTTTGCGGGTGCATAAATTAGCGATATCTTATTCGTTGTTATGATGTAAGATTTTCATGTTTCTAGAATATATGCATCCCTGAAGATTTGTAACTATATATCTTTTTACTGAAATTTTTTTATCCCAACGTATACAATAGAGAAATTCTGTTTCTGGATTATTTGTATCGTATATACTTGAGCTAACAGTTTTGATAACGATATCGCTTGCTTTTAATTCTTTTTTGTGTTCGAAACAGAAGCCGTTCACTTTACCCCTGAGATATAGAAAGAGTGGTAGCTTGTATTTGTCGATGTAGAGATTTATTCTGTCTGTTTCTTTTGTTTTATATATGAGGTCTTTGTGCTTTATTTTGCGAGTATCATATATATTTAAACTGGGGTAACCAAGAAAGTTTGTTGTCATTTCATGAGCGATTTCTATATAATATTCTACAGGCTTCCCATTTTGGTCGGTTAATTCTATATAAATATAATTGTTATAGTCTTTGAAAAAGAAAGATATTATCGTAGCTGCAATTAGAACTAATATGATGCCTGGTTTTTGTTTTTTATTTTTTACAGCGTTTTGTTTCATCGAAAGGAAAGTTTCCCGGTTGTTCATTTTTTGGATCATATATTGTTTCGGAAATGCAATTTTTATATGCTGTTTTCCATGATGAGTTGCTATTGTTTCCCTTAGGTTCGTATATGTAACATGCGTTAGTTATTTTTTCCATTTCTTTTATCATGCAGTTGTATATACGACTGCATTCTGCTGTTTCTGCATGCTTGATAAGCGTGCATGTGTCGTGCCAGAATTGAGCGTGATCAATATCGCCGTTTATGCCTTTTTGCAAGGCATCGTTTTCTTTTGTAGTGAGGGTTTCTTCTCCACAGCCGGCAATAACATTGCCAAAGGAACCACAACATCCTTTACAATGAACACCCTGATTATTGCTTTTAATTCCTTTTCCTCTATTATGCACGAAATTGCTTGGTCCGTCTCCCGTTGGGCCTCCGCGGCAACCTCTTACTTTGCCTGATGCATAAGTAAAGCGTATGACGCAATGCGCCGATTTATAATAAAAAACGGGTTTGCAACATATAAATATGTTGCATCCGCTTTTGGGTATTCTTTTATCATCATAGATGTGTTCCTGTTTCACCCCCGGCATTCCTGATGTCGAGTGACTGGGCAGGACAAAAACATTGCCGAGATAATCCAAATATCTGAGAGTATTATTTTTGGCAAAGAGGTAAAGATTGTAGCTTTTTTTCGCTTCTTTTACACTATCCCTGCCCAGCCATCTGCCGTCGGTTGGGTTGTAGTGGCGGTAGTTGTAATAGACGAGGGCGAGTTCGTCATCGTGGAATTCGCTGCTCCATTGGATGGGTTGGTAGACGCTGTTGGCGGAGACGGTTACGGCTCCGTAGGGGGAGTAGGAGTAGGTGGTGCGGATGTAGCCGTGCTGCCCGTAGAGCTCGCAGATGTTTTTGGTCAAATCCCAGCCGTATGTGTACCATGTACCGTCCTTTTGGATAGCAAGCGGGCGGGTGGCGATGGGCTGGGTGGGATCCCATGTGATGAGCCAGAGTGCCGGGTGGTTACTGCGGGTGAGGTCACAGCAGGCGATTTGCAGGAATCCACGGTAGAGGTAACGCTGGTGGAGGGTAATGCTTCCGTTGACTGTTACCTTTTTGGTGGCACGGCGGCCCATGTAGTCGTAGCTGCACTCCATGACGGTGTTGGTTTCCGTGTTGGTGAAGCTCACGGGGCGGTTTTCGGCATCGTAAGCTACAGTCCAGATACCCGTGGTAGTCTTCACGAGTGTCTGGTTACCGGCGGCATCGTAGGTGGGAGCGAAATCACCGATAGCCGTGTACTGGTTGAGGTTGTTG
>JAZRBU010000030.1:0-17290 GCA_045635265.1 Akkermansia sp. | reverse complement strand
CCCGGAGCCTTTTCCTTGCCGTTGCCTGCATTGTTGCCGGAGTCATTGCCGCATCCGCAGACATCGCAGGTGGGCGGCTCCTTGTCCTTGTCTTCGTCCTGCGTAGAATCATCAATGGGGACCTCATACTGAGAAAGAATCTCATAGCGGAGGTAAGCCAGATTCTGAGAGGCGGAACCGGGCATGGGTTCATTGTTCACGGAGCCATGCACCGTGTAAGAGCCTGCGGGCAGACTGAACGTCCCGGAAGACTCCTGCCAATAGGTGGGATCCTTGGAACGGGTCCAGTCACCGAGGGCACCGGAGATGGAAAAGACCGGGATACCGTTTTCATTTCTGATTTCCAGCGAGCCGGAATCATCCATGGTGACGCGCACCTGCAGGTGCGCTGCGCCCTCATCAAGAGAAAAAGGCTGACCCTCCGCCGTATAAGTACCGGCTTGGGAAGGCTGTTCATTGATGATAGTACCCGCAGAGACAACAGCGGTGCGAATGCGGGTACGACGGGCGGAATCATTGCTCTGCGGAGCAATACGGGTGTTGGATTTGCTATTATTTTTCATAGAGCATGTAGCCGCGGGTTGTTTTTTCGACGGCATGGAAGAGACCATATCACGAAAATTCAGAAAAAGCTACCTTTGTCCGATCGGTCGCAGCTCCTTTTTATTTTGAGGCGATGAGCCGTTGTCGCAACGCGGTTTCGGCGGGCAGAGGAGGGCCTCAAGCAGCTGAAAGCACGACAAAACGATGAAAAAATGAAAATTGCGTGACAAAAAACTTGACAGGCGCAGCTGTTTGGTGTATCTTGCCTGCCCGTTCCCGGACAAAATACTAACAACAATATCATCAATCATGCGTTCCGTCACTGTACGTAAAGGAGAACCGATCGATCGCGCCCTCAAGCGCCTCAAGACTAAGCTCGACACCGAGGGTATCCTCGAGGAGATGCGCCGTCGTCGCGCATTCGAGAGCCCCATGGATGAGAAGCGTCGTAAGGCCCGTTCCGCCAACAAGCGTAACAAGGTCAAGTGGCACTTCACTAACAAGGAGGAGATTCCGGCCGCTGCCGTGACCCCCGCTGAGGCCTGAATCTGAGAGTTCGGGAATTTTTCTGAAACGGGCAGATGGGTTGACCATCTGCCCGTTTGTTTTCTGTGAGGGACACGATACCCGGAGGCGAAGAATGCCCGCCGCCGGCGAGCATGGAGGGAGGGGGATAGAAGGGCGATTTTACATCGTCTCGGGATTCCGTGGACGGAATGCAACACATTTGGCTTGCGGTGGCGGGGTGGATGTGCTAACGTAGGCGGTGATATGGAACCTGATTCTCCTCACCTACGCGGTGCCCTGATTGTCTTTGAAGGAATTGACGGCACGGGCAAGTCTACACACATCCAGCTTTTGGCTCGTTATCTGCGCGGCCTTGGTATTGAAGTGGTAACGGATTTTGAGCCGACTCGCGGGCCGTGGGGGATGAAGGTGCGGGAGGCCGCGATGTCCGGTCGCCGTCTCAGCCTGGAAGAAGAGATAGACTGCCTGCTCCAGGACAGACGGGAGCATGTGCGCAATTTTATCGAGCCTGCGCTGGCGGCGGGTAAATGGGTGCTGCTGGACCGCTATTATCTTTCAATGATGGCCTACCAGGGGGCCTCCGGGGCCAATGTGGAAGAAATCCGCGAGTGCAATGAGACCTTTGCAACGGTACCGGATGTGGCATTCTGGATGGATATACCGGTGGAGATGTCCATAGACCGCATGAAACAGCGGGGTAATGCGGCGGATGCCTTTGAGAATGAACCTTTTCTGATGGCCTGCGCAGCCATCTATTCCTCCATGGAGATGCCCTGGCTGCACCGGATAGAGGCGGATGGCTCTATAGCAGAGGTGCATGCACGGGTGAGGAATGTGCTCCGTGAGGAGCTGGGCGTGTGACCTAAAAGTCACACAGCCGGGCTTGCTGCCTGCGAGGATATGGGCTAATATGAAGCGGTAAGAAGTAATTTCCCCTCTCGGATTATGGCAGCGCACATACTGATGGTAGAAGATGATGAGGATATAGCCGACTTTGTAGCCTACAATCTGCAGCGGCAGGGATGGACAACAACGCTGGTGCATGACGGCAGGGCCGGGCTGGAGCAGATACGCGCTCTGCGCCCGGACCTGGTGATACTGGATATCATGCTGCCCGGTATGGATGGCTTGCAGATATACCGCGCCATGAAAGAGCTGCCGCACACTGCCGGCATCCCCACGCTGTTTCTGACAGCCCGCGCTCAGCTGGAGGACAGGCTGGAAGGCCTGCAACTGGGGGCGGATGACTACATGACCAAGCCGTTCAGCCCCCGTGAGCTGGTGCTGCGCGTGCGCAATATCCTCCAGCGAGTGCAGGCTCCGGCAGTACAGCTGCAGGTGCACAGCGGTGAGCTGGTGCTGGATAAGAATACCCTGCAGGGAACACTGCGGGGAGAGCCGCTGGAGCTTACAACGGCGGAATTTAAACTGCTGGCCTACCTTATGGAGCGTCCCGGCCGTGTGCAGGACCGCTATGAGCTGCAGAAAGTGTTGTTCGGCTATGCAGATACCACTCAATCCCGCGCGCTGGACACGCATGTGAAGCGGCTGCGCCGCAAACTCGGTGAATATGCCGAATGTGTAACCACGGAGCGCGGAGTGGGCTATTGTTTCTCACCGAAAGAGCAACTTTGAGCACCTTTCCGCATAAAAAAACGTCTTTTCTTTTCAATTTGCTTGACATTTGGCGGAATTGGAGTAGAATCTGCCCACCAAAACGAAAAACCACAACAATTTTCTAAACCATTATGGCACACACTCAGTCCGCTAAGAAGCGCATTCGTCAGACGATCGCCCGCACCGCTGTCAACCGTTCCATCATCTCCCGCGTTCGCACTCTTCGCAAGAAGGTTGCCGTGGCCGTAGAGAGCAAGGACAAGGAAGCCGCCGCTGTTGCCTACAACGCTTTCGCATCCGCTATTGACAAGGCTGCCAAGAAGGGCACTGTGCCGGCCAACCGCGCCGCCAACTACAAGAGCAAGGCTGCTAAGGCTGTCGCCTCCATCGCCTGAGTTCCCTATCAGGTTTTCCGTTTTTGAGCTTCATGAAGGGGTATCGGGTGACCGGTACCCCTCATTTATTGTGAGAGATGAGACGCGATTTCAGGGAAATAGCCACCACGGTATCCAATGACCCCACCGGGTACAAGCTTTGCACGGTTTGTGGGGCTATTGTGGATAAGAACGCGGATTCCTGCCCGGATTGCGCGGCTTACCGATTTGATGAAGACTCGGAGCATGTGGCCAACGCCGCGCTGGATTTGGGCGCGAAAGGCTCTACGGCCATTTCTCATCTGGACATTATGGAATAAGGCGCCCCGAAAAGGGGCGCAGCATGGTGACCGTTTTTCAGCCTTGACCGACGAATGTCAGGCGGTTACAGGCATTCTTCCAGGATTTGTCTGATATCTGCGGTAGTGAGGTTGCTCTTGTAACCGCCGCGCAGCAGGAAGGTTCCTTCCGCGATGCCGTCCAGCATTTCCGGCGTGGCACCCAGTTCCCGCAGGTTCATCACCAGTCCGATTTCCTGCATCCAATTCCGCAGAGCATCCAACCCTTCCCGTGCAATCTGCACATCTGTCTTTCCCTCCGGGCAAATATCCCAGACCGCTGTGGCAAAACGTCTGAATCTGTGCAGCCCATAGGGCAGGATGTGGCGGAAATAGGGCAGTGTGACGGCGGCGAGAGTCATGCCGTGTGTGGCATCTGTATAGGCCCCGACGGACTGCCCAATCATGTGCACCATCCAGTCTGTTGTTTTGCCTTTGGAAATGAGGGTGTTGAGTGCCCAGGTGGCGGTCCACATGATGTTGCTGCGGGCCTCGTAGTCCTGCGGGTTCCGGGCGGCGATGCGGCTGCTGCGGATAAGTGAACGCATGAGCCCCTCTGCCAGGTAGTCGCTTGTGTTGTCATCCATGCCGGAGAGGTATTGCTCCAGGATGTGGGACATGATGTCAAAGCAGCCGGCGACCATTTGGTATGGTGGCAGAGTGAGGGTGAGCTCCGGGTTGAGGATGGAGAAGCGCGGGTACACCGCATCCCCGAAGACGCGGCCGATTTTGCGTTTGGCGGAGTGGTTGGTGATAACGGAGCCTCCGTTCATCTCACTGCCGGTGCCGGCCATGGTGAGGACACAGCCTACGGGAATGATGGGGTTATCCACCGCCTCCATGCGGACGTAGTATTTCTCCCACGCATCATCCGTGCAGTAGGCAGCCACGGAAACACCCTTGGCATAGTCACAGACGGAGCCGCCGCCCACGGCAAGAATGAGGTCTGCCTTGTGTTCCCGAGCAAGTCTCGCGCCCTCTGCCAGTTTTTCTACGGTGGGATTTGGCATGACGCCGGGGTCTTCTACGATGGTTTTGCCTGCTGCTTGCAGGATAGTGATAATTTTATCATAGAGCCCGGATTGTTTGATGGACTGTTTGCCGTAGGAGAGCAGGACGGTGGGGCCGAAGTGCTGAAGCTCTGCAGACAGAGCGTTGAGAGAATCCGGCCCGAAGTGGAGACGGGTGGGGTTGGAATATGTGAAGGTGCCTTGCATGGTGGGTATGGGTGTGGGTGAAAGAATGGTAAGACGGCTCAGGCGGGAAGCAGCCGCACTACTCGGTCTGCCCGCGGAATGGTGATGGTGACGGTGGTGCCGGTGCCTTCCTTGGAGGCAAAGGTGAGGGAGCCGCCGTGCTCCTTGATGATGCGGCGCACGATGAGCAGCCCGAGCCCATGGCCTTTTTTTCGGGTGGTGCGGAAGGGCTCATACATGGCCCCCATGACCTCATGAGAGATGCCGGTGCCGGTATCGCTCACGATGACGCGCACGTCCGTGTCGTTGAAATCTGTCTGGATGAAGATGCCGCCATCTGACCCGGGGATGGATTGGAAGGCGTTGCGGATGATGTTGTAGAAGGCCTGGAAGAGCTGGGCGGGGTCTGCGTTGAGCTCCGGCAGCTTATCATGGAACGCCAGATGCACGCCGATGCCGCGGTCTGCAATTTCCGGGTCGAGCGACTCGAGCACGCGGTTGAGCAGCTCATTAAGACGGATGTTTTCCCGCTGCAGCTGCGAGGGGCGCATGGACTGCAGGAACTGGTGCAGCAGGGTGTCGAGCCGCCGTGTTTCTTCCAGCGCGCTTTCCAGCAGGGGCGCCAGAGGGCGCTGCTCATTTTCCGGCAGGCGTGAGAGTTTGCGCTGCAGCAGCTGCAGGTTCAGCCCGAGCGAGTTGAGCGGGTTGCCTATTTCATGAGCAATGGCGCTGGCCATGAAAGAGAGCAGGTTGAATTGCTCTGCCTCTGCATCTTCCTCACCGGCGGTGCGGGTTTCCGTGTCGTCATGCACCAGCAGGAGGTACTCTGAGCCGTTGGTGACGGGGCTCATGAAAAAGTGGTAGTGGCGGGGCTCCGGGTAGTTGACCTGCAAATCACGGCTGATGGCAATGCCGCTTTCTTTCAGGTCATCCCAGCTGCAGGTGTTGCCCACAAGTACTTCAAACGGTACGCGGAGCAGCTCTCTCAAAGGCCGCCCGTAGATGGCTGCGGCAGCCTTGTTGGCAAAACGCGCCTGCCCCTCACAGTCGAAGAGGATGAGCCCATCCTTCAGCGCATCAAAAACATCCTGCAGTAAGCCTTTGTCGGATGCCAGCCGCAGGAATATCTGGCGCAGCTCTTCCTTATCCAGAGAGTCGAGACGATTGACGATTTTATCTATGGTATCGCGTTTCACAGACCGATTTCCAGGTGGTTGAACGAGGTGGGGATGGTGGTGCAGTACACGCGTTTATCATCGAACGCGCCGGGGCACTCACGGCCGTCTGCCAGCACTTTGGGGTGTGCATTGAGCGGCAGCGCATGGATAGCGAGCGTGGCGGTATCCTGAGATGGCGGGAGAAGGCCCTCTCTGACGGAGCTGATTTGCATGGTGCGCAGCCCGGCTGTGTAATGGAAATGCATGAAGCAGAAGTCGCCCAAGCGGTGAGCAAGTCCATCTCCGGCATCTTCATAGAGGAAGCTGTCTGCCATGGTTTCCGGGGCCCACCACAGCTCCAGCGTGAGCGCGGGGGATTTCTGCTCTCCCACAAACTGCTGCACGGGCCAGCGAGGGATGATGTGGCCGCCGCGTACAAAGACGGGGATGCGGTCCATGGGGGTGGAGACCCAGACCTCTTCTCCGGCCGTGGCGGCGGGCTGGTCTGTCCACAGGGAGTACCAATGCCCGCGCGGCAGGAAGAGGAAACGACCGGTTTCTCCCGGGTGATGCACCGGGACGATGTAGAGGGCGTCTCCCAAGAAGAACTCACTGCTGCGCCAGTACATATCCGTGTCCTCCGGGTACATGAGCGCAAGGGAGCGGATGATGGGCAGGCCCTGCTTGTGGTAGCGGTAGAACTGGGTATACAGGTAGGGCAGGAGGCGGTAGCGCTCCTCAATGGCCCGGCGGGTGATTTCCTCTGCGGTTGTGCCGAAACACCAGGGCTCTTGTCCGCCGAATTCTCCGTTGTTGTGGTTGCGGAAAAAGACGTGGAAGGCAGCCATCTGCATCCAGCGGCAGAAAAGCTCTGCGGAGGGATGCCCCAGGAAACCGCCCGTATCTGCCCCGCAGAAAGAGATGCCGCTGGTGCTGAGCCGCTGCACCATGAGATTGGTCATCTTGAGGTTTTCCCAATCGGAGCAGTTGTCACCGGTCCAGGTGGCAGCCCAACGCTGCAGCCCGGCAAAACCGGAGCGGGACAGCACGAAGGGGCGGCGATCCGGGGCATGCAGCTCCATACCCTCCCGGGTGGCGCGCGCCATGCACTGGCCGTATACATTGTGCGCCTTCAGGTGGGAGCAGGAGAAACCGTCAAAATCATGCCGCGTATCATCCGGGAAAGTTTTATCCGGGAAGATGACCGGCTCGTTCATGTCCGTCCAGATGCCGCGCACGCCGTATTCTGCCACTTGGCGCTTGAAAAGCCCCGCCCACCAGCGCCGGGTATCCGGGGCGGTGAAATCCGGGAAGGTGCAGTTACCCGGCCACACGTTGCCCTGGAGCAGGGCACCGTCGTGGCGGCGGCAGAACACATTGCGCTCAAAGCCGCTGCGCCACACATAATTATCCGGGTTTACCTTGATGCCCGGGTCCACAATGGTGACCACCTTGAAGCCGTCTGCACCCAGACGCTTAATCATGCCCTCCGGGTCCGGGAAACGCTCCCGGTCCCAGGTGAGCGCCTGGTAGTTTTTCATGTGGTGGATGTCCAGATGGATGGCATCACAGGGAATGCGGCGGCTGCGGAACTCATTTGCCAGAGCATGGACGGTGCTTTCCGGGTAGTAGCTCCATTTGCTCTGGTGGTAGCCCAGCGCCCAGAGCGGGGGCAGGGGGGGCAGACCGGTGAGTCGTGTATAGGTGGCAACGGTATCCAGAGCATCCTCCCCCACGATAAAGTAGTAGTCCATGATGCCGCCGTCTGCACCGAAAAGGAGACGGTCCTCGCGCTCTTTGCCGAAGTCAAAGTAGCAGCGCATGGTGTTGTCGAAAAAGATGCCGTACTGCGCCCCGTTGTCGAGGCAGAGGAAGAAGGGGATGCTCTTGTACAGCGGATCGCTCTCCGGGGTGAATTTATAGGCATCTGCGCCCCACATCTCATGGCGGCGGCCGCGCAGGTTCAGGGTGCAGGGTTTATCACCCAGGCCGAAGAAATGCGCCTGTTCCGGCATGTGTTTGAGCACCCAGACCAAGTGGTCGCCCGTGCGCTCCTGCAGGCGGTGCCCCATGCCCTCTGCATCTGCGCAGAGAAGCCGGCGGCTGCGGCGGTCGTAAAACTCCAGCCCGGCGTCTTCTTTGCGGATGCGAACGGTGAGCCTCGGTGTGCTGATTTCATAGCAGCCCAGAGACTCGATTTCCGTGAGCTCCGGCGGAGTGGGCGTGTATTCCGGCGCAACACCGTAGCTGGGAATCTTCTCAAAAACGGCGGAAACAACGTAGCGACAACGCACGATACCCGCTTCTTTGAAACAGAGGCGGAGCCGAGTGTCCTGCAGCTCCATTTCCAGGGTGTAAGCATTCACCCATTCGTAGCTGCGGATGTAGTTGTCCGTGTTCACAAAAATGAGGGATTAACCCGGGGGCCATTGCAGAGAACGGCCGCCAATAATGTGGATGTGCAGGTGCGGCACGGTCTGGCCGGCTTGTTCACCGGTGTTCATGACGGTGCGGAAGCCGGTTTCTGCCAATCCTTCAGCGCGGGCAATATCACCCACCTTGAGCATGAGGTGTGCCAGCAGGGCTGCATCCTCTGCGTTTGCGGCGGCAATATCCGGAATCGGTTTGCGCGGCACCAGCAGCACATGCACCGGAGCCGCCGGTGCTATGTCCCGGAATGCCACACACAGCTCATCTTCGTACACGATTGCCGCCGGAATTTCCTTGTCGGCAATTTTCTGGAAGAGTGTTTTATGCATTGCACTCCCTATTTACCACATGCCGGGCCTGCCTGCAATAAGAATTTGCTGCCAAATCCCCGAATGATACGGTTTTTTCGTGTTTTTTTTCTGTCGGCAGACAGTTGGCATCTTGCCGAGGGACCCTACATACCGGGGGACGCGGACTCTGCAAGCACGGGGGGCTCCGACCGTGCAAAATGAAGCAGGCTGCCGGGCATTCCCGGCAGCCTGTGTTAAACGGTTTATTTTATGATAGGGGTTGCTTCTTCAGCATGCGCCCTCTTTGGCATCAATCGCCTTCTTGGCCTGCTCAAATACAGCCTTGAAAGCCTCCGGGTTGGCGATAGCCAGCTCAGAGAGGGACTTGCGGTCCAGATCGATGTTAGCAGCCTTGAGACCCTCCATGAAGCGGGAGTAAGTCAGGCCCAGGGGACGCACAGCGGCAGAGATACGAGCGGTCCAGAGACGGCGGAACTGACCCTTCCTTCTCTTGCGATCGCGGTACTCATACTGCCATGCCTTGTAGACGGCATCCTTAGCGTAGCGGAAGAGTTTGCTGCGGAAACCGCGGAAACCCTTGGCGCGAAGCAGGATGCGCTTGCGGCGGGCGCGAGAAGCCGGCCCATTTGTAGCACGTGCCATAGTTCTTTATATATATGCGTGAACGAACTGTTCTTCCTCACCTCCCTGCAGTCTCGTTCGTTCTATCCTTTGCGTGTATTGAAAGGAAGGCTGCATGAAGGCCGCCCGATATGCGGGCGGGACTTGGCTTGTGGCCATGTTCCTTGGTTTAAGCGAAGGGCAGGTTCTGCTTGACAGCCCAAACCTGGGTGGCGTCCACCAGAGCGGGTTTGCCCAGAGCGCGCTTGCGCTTGCTGGACTTCTTCTGGAGAATGTGACGCTTACCCTGCTTGCGGCGCAGGACCTTGCCCGAGCCGGTCACCTTGAAACGCTTGGCAACAGCCTTACGTGTCTTGTTGATACCACCTTTGCGGGTCATGGTGCGAGGATTATACACGCCTTTTTTACTTTGGCAAGAAAAATATCTACACCGTTTCTCTTTTTTTTGAGAAAATGTATCCGGAAGATGAATCGGCTGCACAGGGGCGGGGGTGGGCTCGTGCGCGCGCACTGCGCTCCGTGCGTATTTTTTAGAGCGGAAGCGAAAAATCCCCTTGACTTCCTGCGCCGGATGCTGTAACTATAGAGAGTCCCGTAGTAAACTTATCGGGATCTGTCTCTGTATATACAAGATTTCCAACCAAAAACCATGAAATTACATCTCCCCGGAACACTTCGTGCAGCACTTATGGCTTGTTACGCCATCAGTGCTTCGCTTGTCACCACTGTTTCCACCGGCACGTTTGCGGGTGGTCTTGCCGTGTCGGCAGCCGTGGTGCTCGCCTCTCAGCAGGCGTACGCCGCCACCACCATCGTTTACAACGGCGGTGCTATCGACGGCCTGAACTACGGTACCATTATCGCTGACCCGGTGGTTGGCGATGTTTCTTTCAGTCAGGGCGATAATATCTCTTTCTCCAAGGATACCAATCTTTCTCTGGGTGGCAACATCACGGCCGGCATTTTCGCCGTCGGCAAGAATGTGGTGCTGGACCTGAGCAGCAACGGTTACAAGCTGGATGCCGCCTTTGACATCAAGGAGGGCGTGCTGCGCGTTTCCAGTGACGCACTGGATGAGAAGGCAGAGGTGTTCCACTCCACTTCCGGCCGTGTTGAGATTGCTTGGGGCAGCGCTGTCGGCTCTCTGGAGAAGCAGCTTGCAGACTTCACCGGTCTGCTGGATATCAATGCCACCACATACGAGCTGGGTGATAAGGAAACCTTCTATTCCAAGCTCGTGCTGCACGGTCAGGATGCTACGTTGATGACCCGCTCGGCAACCTACACGCTGCCGATTATCAGCGTGGGTAATACCATTATTGACGTGGGCGAGAATGCCACCACGTTCACCGGGCTGATGTCCGGCTTCGGCTCCATTACCAAGGAAGGAGCCGGCACTCTTACTCTGCGTGCCAACAACGTTTATTACTACGGTGACCTTGTTGTGAACGCCGGAACGGTGCGCTGGGGTGAGCCGGCAGACGGAGATGACGCTGCCGAAGCTACCAACAGGATGCATTTCAGCAACATTATCATCAATCAGGACGCTATCTTTGATGATTCCCACATGGGCCGCAGTATGGCGAACTCCACCAGCGTCACGCTGAATGGCGGTACTCTGCGTTCCTTTGCCACGGGGCATTTCCTTTCTGACGAATGGGATGATTTGACGGTTAATACATACAAGGCTCTGTATGTGCGGGGAACCGGTACAATTGATGCCGATCGCTCCGGCGGACACCGTTTCAACACGCTTTCTTCTCTCAATGCAGAGGATTGGGTAGAGGGCTCCGCCCCGACAGAGACTACCCTGAATCTCAGTAACGGTACGCAGTACACCACTGTTATTTTTGACCGCATTGAGAACTTCCACGGTGTCATTACCTCTGTGGATGCCATGACGGACGACCACCAGGTGCATGTGTATGGTGTGCACCAGGATGCAGATTACGCCGTGACTCTTGACATGGCGGTTCGCGCTTTCGACATGATTAAGACCGGTGAAGGTGATGCCACTTTCACTAATTCTCTTACTGCTGCCGATACGGTTTCCGTTGAAGGCGGTGATCTGAATGTCATGGGCGTGTTTAAGGCAGAAAATCTGAATGTTTCTGCCGGCAACATGCTGACTGAGTTTGACGGTGCTGTTGAGAAGTTGAATGTGAGCGGCGGTACTTTCCGCACCGGTACCCGTACCACTAAGTTCACGGCTCAGGATGAGTTCCGTGTCTCCGGCGGTGAGGTTAACATCGGGCTGGAGTCCACCCAGCTGATTGTGCCCGGTAAGCTGGTGATTGAAGGCGGTACTACGGAGGTGAAGGGCATGCTGACTGCCGGCTCCGTTGAGGTGAACGGCGGTGAGGATGCAACGCTGACGCTTCATGGCAACGTGACGGTGGATTCCATTTCCAAGCGTGGTGCTGCTCAGCTGAATCTGCCGAACTATGAGGACCAGACCAATCTGTTGGTGGTGAAACGCAACCTGACCATGAACTATGGTGGTACTGCGGAATCCTATAACGGCGGAAACTTTGATAAGATTGCTCCGCAGGACGGTATTGTGCTGACTTACTACTCCGGTGCTTCCAATGTGATTAAGCTGGGCTATAACCGTGATTCCGCCAGCCGCAATCTTGGTTACATCTTTGCGGATGTGTTTGATGTGACTGCTGCGGATCTCAGCCGCGGTATTAACCTGGGTATTGAGTCTGACGGCGTAGGTGCCCGTGTTGAACACATGTATGCTGCCACGTTGGGTGTCAAAGGGCAGGATTATGTCATTGAAACCGGGGCTGATGGCTACTACTACCTGAGAACGCTCAAGGGGCAGACCGCAGCCACGGATTGGGATATCAACTGGGGTAAGGACGAAGTTTCTACCGCTCCTGAGACGGTGCGTCCCTGGGTATACACCTCTATTGATGATACCGGCCTTTATGGCAGTGCCTATGACGATGACGGCTACTACATTGCCTCTAATCTGGTGGGTACCAACCCGACCGGTGCTCCCGGCACGGGCACGATGGACCCTGTCACCGATCAGGAGGTGCAGCCCGGTGTGAACGTATTCGGCGGCGCCTATGACAGTGTGGACCCCGAAGGCGCCATCATCAAGCGCAACGTGTGGTTGAAGGTGTCTGATGGTAATTTCTCTCTTGTTGTGGGCGGCAGTATGTGCGGCGGTAATACCGCTGTTGCCGGCTGGAGCCTTGAGGGTGATACGCACATCATGGTGGATGAAGCCGTAGACTCCATAGGTTCCGTTATTTCCGGTAACTTCCTCAATGCCTATGACCCCCATTGGAAGGGTGACGGTTATGTGTCCATCAATACTAAGGGGCTGACCGGTTCCGTGTTCGGCGGCGGTTACAACTCCGTCAGTCACGAAGGCAGCAGCACCATCTATGTGTACAAGGCTCTTAAGACCAACACGCCCACAAAGATGACGGATTTCACCCTGGGTGATACGGAGTTGGGTATGGGCCTTGAGATTAGCATGAACACCATTGCAGGTGGTCTGTTCACGGCTAAGTCTTCCCAGTGGATTGGCGGTGATGGCCTGATTGTGGTGGACCTGAAGGATGATACCACCTCGAACCGCATGTCCAAGTCCATCATCGGTGGCTCTTTTGCCTCCTTGGGGCAGGATAATGATATCATCACCCGTGAAGGTAACAACACGATTCTTATTGCCAATACCTGCAGTGGTGATGAGCGCCTGTTCTCCAATTTCGTTGTGGGTGGTGACTTGGTGATTGATACCGGCAGCACAATGATGACCGGTGACACCGACATTGTGTTCAGAAATCTCGGTACGGCCACCTATGTGGGCGGCAAGAGCTTCAGCAAGGATAATCCCTTTGTTGTGGGCGGTCATCTCGCCATGACGACCGGTGCCGGCAGCTATACAACGTCGGCCAATTACACTATTATCGGTAATACGCACATTCGCATCTCCGATGCAGAGAACGGTGTGTTCAATACCAACGTGATTGCCGGTCACGCGGCATCCCGTGATAAGGCGTGGGATAACAGCACCGAGATTCCGGCTAACCAGCACTATGAGCGCGCCTATGTCGGTATCATTGATGGTGATACCTATACCGATATCGACAGCGGCCTGTACAAGGGCATGATTGTCGGTGGCCATTACTACGAGGACTTCATTCATGATGCTCTGCCGGATAACCCCGGTCAGGTGCCGGTGCACCCGCGCCAAGGCACTGAGCCGGATACTCTGACCATAACCGGAACGACTCATATCAATCTGACCGGCGGTACCTATCGTGGTACTGTGCTCGGTGCCAGCTACTACGATGGCTGGGATGACGTGACCATGTATACCGGTAAGGTTGAAATCAATGCCAGCAACACCAAGTTGATTGGCAGCAACAATGAGTATGATATTGCTATTGCCGGCGGTTACTACATCGATGAATGGATTCATACGGATGAAGTAAACGCAGCCTATGCTTCCGCCGGTGGTCACAGCGTTGATACCTCCGCAACGGTGGGTGATATCAACATTACGCTTGCTGACAATACGGTGGACGGTATTGTGCTCGGCGGTTCCTTCATTCTGCGCGCTCAGGCCGGTATGGGCGGTGTGCGTCAGGGTAACATCGTGCTGGACCTGCTGAGCGGTACGTTTAACGGCAACATTTACGCAGCCGGTAGTCAGTATTCCGACGTAGAGTTGTACACGGAAAGTACTACGGTGAAGATTTCTGATGAGGTTGTGTTCGGCAGCAAGGTGACCGTGAGCGGCGGTTATATGGGCTCCGGTGCTTCCTCCGTGCATGGTGATACCACTCTGGAATTCACCAGCGCAAGCAAGTATACTAACATTGCCAACACGAACTTCATCTTCTTCGATGTCGTTAAGGTGACGGAAGAAGCCGGTCATGTCGTTCTTCCTCACAACACCACGCTGCTGGGTGATTATGTCACCAAGCGCGGTGCGGGTACTCTGGAACTCGGTGTGCAGAACAAGCTGGATATGCTGACCGTTGCTGAAGGTACGCTGAAGCTTGCCAAGAATAGCGGCAATACGGCGGAAGGTACCAAGATTGAACAGCTCAATCTCTGCAAGGGGGCAACTCTTGATTTGACGGCAGGTAACTGCGGTATCAACGGTGACCTGGTTGTTGAAGGCGGCTCTACCATCAAGCTCGGTGGTATCAAGTCTCCCACCGCTATTGAGCGCCTTATCTGGGATGATTCTGAGAAGGTGATGATTACGCTCAACTCTGTGCCTTCCGGTGCCGAGTCCTATGTGGTGGAACTGTTCTCCGGTCTGACCAAGGCTGATATTGTAGGCTTGGATATGCGTGATTTGGAAGAGCTTGGATACGGTGTGCGTGCCTCTCAGTACATTGACAGCAATGTGGCTCTTACGAACAGCTACCTCCTCCTGCAGGGCGACACGCTCGTGCTGACCAAGGCTCCCCGCCGTTCCGTCTACTGGGAATTCAAGGGTGGTACCAGCGGTTACTGGATGTCTGAGAATGCCTGGTCTAAGTCGGATGAGGGTGAGCCCAACACCATGTTCAACAATGAGCCCAACTCTGATAACGTGGTGTTCTCCAACAACACCGCAACTATCACAGTGAACCAGGAGGTGCTTCCGTATGATATCTATGTGCAGAATGGTGAGTACACCTTCACCGGTGAAGGTAAGGAGGCAGTTATTACTCCCGGCGGCAGCATTGTGCTGATGGAGGGCGCAAAGGCTACCTTCACCGACTTTGTGAAGCTGAATACGAGCGCAGAGACTACTCTTATCGCTCTTCAGGATGACGCCTGTATGCTGGAGGTGAACAACGATATAGATATCTTCCAGCTGGAAAGCCAGGGTACCGTCATTGTGAATGGTAATATCTCCATTGCATCTGAGACGGAAAACGGCGGTACACTTGTGGTGAACGGCGGTGACCTGACCGTGGGCGGTGATTCCTCCTTCAGCGAACTCCAGGTGGAGGGCGCCGTGAAGAATAACAAGGACTACACTCTTACGGTGGATGGCCTGAGCAGCATTGGAGCCATTGATGGCGGCGTTGTTGGCGTCATGAAGGGCGGTGAGCTGGTCATCAATCCCAATGGTGAGAAGACAACTACATCTCTGAAGGCTCTTCAGGGTGCCGGTGCTCTCTCTACGAAGAATAACCTTAAGCTCTCCTCCGATAGTAAGATTGGTGACCTGACGGCTTCTTCTCTTACCCTTGGTGCCAAGCTTGCTTCCTCCGGTAACGTCATGGTGCAGAATGACCTTGCCGTTTCTGACACGGTTACCATCGACGGTGCGCTCAATGTGGGTTCCATCACCTACAAGGCTCTCACCCTGAAGAGCAACTACGCAATGATTCAGGTGGGAGAGAACGTGTACTCCACGTCTACCTCCGGTAACGTGAAGATGAATGTGGATACGGCCATGATTGCCACTAAGATTCTGAGCGATGGTCAGGAGTACTATCTGCTGCAGTGTGATGACGGCGGTCTGGAGGCCAACATCGTCTTCGACGTGAAGGAAGGTGAGGATCCCTCCGTGCTGTACTCCAGCAACGACCGTTATGACTACTCCGTCTATACCGTCAGCGATGGCGTGGTGCTGAAGGCAGACCTTAAGTTCCCGGACCTCTTCGAGAACTATGTGGCAGAGACCCCCAACGGTATCACGGGCGGTAAACTCCTGGATGAGCTGTATGTGAATGCTGAAATCCTTGAGAAGTATCCCAATGGTGACCTTGCTCTGACCATGGAGGCTATCAACCAGCAGCTCATGGTGAACAACAGCAAGGAAGGTTTGGATGAGCTCTTCGCCGCTGTGGCAGGTGCTTCCCTCCCGGCTATGGGCGTGGCCTTCACGGACGATATTGGTCGCCAGCTGCAGGCTATCCGTAACAGAACCACCACCATGGGTGTGGATCAGGGGGCCGTCAATGAGGATATGCCTTACTTCAACGCTTGGATTAACGCTGAAGGCGGCAACCGCAACCTTGACCAGGACGGCACGGCTTCCGGCTATGACCTGAGCAGCTGGGGTGGTACCGTGGGCTTTGATGTGGACTTCTCACCGCGTCTGACCGCCGGTATCGCCATCTCCGCTATGTATGGTGATTACTCCTCCAACGCTCCGGATATGGCAGAGGGCGACTTCGATACTCAGTATGTCACCGCCTTCGCTCGCTACGGTCAACGTTCCTGGGTACACACCTTCGTTGCCAGTGTTGGTCGTGCAGACGTGAGCCTGGAGCGCACGGTGTCCCATTCTCTGGGTTCCTACACGACGGAGGGAGAGACGGACGGCATGGGCTTCGGTCTTATGTATGAGGTGGGCTATGTGAAGGCTCTTAACGAGTCCGGCTCTGCCTGCATTCAGCCGGTCATGAATTTCGCGCTGACCAAGACCACTCTGGACGGCTATACGGAAGAGGGCAGCGATGCTGCGTTGGATGTGGATGACATCGAGATGACCAGCTTCACGGTTGGCGCCGGTGCCCGTATCCAGGCAACCGTTGGTGAGAACCTCTACAACCGCGCCTCTATCTTCGAGTGCCGCGCCCTGGCCAAGTTCCGCGCCGGTGATCGTGGTGCTGAGACGGAGGTGGGCTTCGCAGCCGCCAACATGAGCCGTGGCACTGTAGAAAGTGCAGAGATGGGCGCTATCGGTATTGAAATCGGTGCCGGTATCGTCATCCCGCTGGGCGCAGACCACTCCTCCATCTTCGCAGATGCTTCTGCTGAGTTCTCCACCGGTTACACCAGCGTCAATGGTACGGTTGGTTATCGCCTGAACTTCTAAAGACGTCTCCCTGAGGTCTATTTTCCGCCGCTCATTCCGTTTTTTCGGGATGAGCGGCGTTTTTTTAACCGGAGCCGCACAAAAGAATCCTAAATTCGAAGTGGGTGTTGCTGAATTGTCAAAAAATCAAATTTAAAAGCATTGAAAAATGAAAGGTTTGTAACTTTTGTGTAAAAAAATCGAAAAATTCTTCAAAAATATGCTTGACGTGAGCGGTGGTTTCATGTATACTTTGCCCCGCACCCACTACGGGGCAGCTCGAAAGAGCAAGCCGACGGTGAAAGTCACCGAGGCAGGCTCAGCCGGGCAAGGCAGTTTTCAATGCACGGACTTTCCGAGGCGTCGGGACCGCAGAGATGCGGAACCAATGGTAA
>JAZRBU010000029.1:0-5192 GCA_045635265.1 Akkermansia sp. | reverse complement strand
CATCATCGAGACCAAGGGCGACCATCTGGCCAATGAGGAGACACTGGCCAAGCTGCACTTGGGCAGAGCAGGGCAGGAACAAGCCGGGCCGGGGTATCGCTATTTCCTCGTATTCCAAGACAAGGATATCAGCATGACCGGAGCTTACCCCATGAGCGAGTTCCTCAAGATACTGGCCGAACTGTAACCAACGCACAAAACACCACTCAGGCTCCTCGTTGATACGCCCAGACAGGCTGCAAGACCATGACCCTCACCCGGCAGACCAAGGACTCCACCGGCGGGGCATCCTAGGCTTGCGGGCCTGTTTTTGCGCTTTCCGCACTAACAGCTTGCAGAGGCTCCCGGATTCTGGTAACATGACACCGTAACAAATAACCATCTTCCAAATACTATGAATCTGAGACCTTTAGTATGTTCTGCGCTTGCCTTGATGGCATTGGGAGCTTCCTCTGTGCTTGCTGCTGAATGGAGTTCTGCGCAGCAGGAAACGCTGCAAGCTCTTGCTCAACAGGTTCAGGAAAATCCAACGGGCCGGAAGGGTGCTCCCATGTATATCCGCCCGGTTTACATTCACCCTGCATGGAAGGCCGAGGTGCCGGAATTGCTCACTCACGTTATCTCCACCGGTGAAGCCGATTGGCGCTCGCCCTCCGGTTTCAGTGCCTTGCAGGTGGCTTGTATGTATGGGGACGAGGCAGCTGTGCGCGCACTGCTTGCCGCAGGGGCAGATGTGAATGCCCGCCCGGCTGAGTGGGAGCGCATACAGGATGTCGCTAATACTCCCCTCGGTATGCTGATTGGGTTTACCGATAAGGAGTCCGCCGCCCGTCGTGTGAACATAGCCAAGCTTTTGTTGGATGCCGGTGCTGACCCGGATGCCCCCATGTATGGCCATGGCGAGAAAATTTCCCCATTCTGCGAATTGCGAGGGTACGATGAGAATGATGACATGCGCGCGCTGTTGCTTGAGTACGGCAATCAGAATATGAAAGAGCGCACAAAGGATTGGCATTTAACGTGGTTCTGGTACACCGATGATGTGATTCGTAAACTGGTAGAAGGCGGTGTGGACCCCAACAGCTATGTGGGCGAGAAGGCACAGACGCTCATGCATGTGTTACTGCGTCGCGGAAGCTCTGTAGAGCTCATCAAAACAGTGATAGAGAAAGGTGCTCGTGTGGACAGCGAGTCTACGAGGAGCAGGTATTTTCCCCCGTATGCTTTCATGATTAAAACTCGGCTCGGGGTATATACCCCGGAGGCGGCCGTTTCCATTCTGCGCTTACTTCTGGACAACGGCGCAGACATCAATGCTTTGAATGCAGCGGGTAACTCGCTCCGCATTCATTACGGGATGCAGAACACTCCTGCTGCGAAAGCCATAGGAGCGGAGCTCCGCGCCCGTGGTGCCAAACTGCATCCGGACGCTCGCTGAAAATTTATCTCCAAACCCCACAAAACACCACCCGCAAGACCATGACCGGCACCCGGCAGTCCAAGGGCTCCACCGGCGGGGCTTCCTAGGCTTGCGGGCCTGTTTTTGCGCTTTCCGCACTAACAGCTTGCAGAGGCTCCCGGATTCTGGTAGCATGACACCGTAACAAATAACCATCTTCCAAATACTATGAATCTGAGACCTTTTGTATGTTCTGTTCTCGCTTCCGCGTTCCTGCTCTCCATGCACACCATGGGCGAGAGTGAAGCCCGCGACCCGTTGGGGCGTACGCCGCTCATGAAGCTGGTGGGGCGTGAGGACGCAACCGTTCAGCAGGTGCAGCAACTCCTTGATGCCGGGGCTGATATCAACGCCCGAGACAATGCCGGTAATACCGTGCTGATGCGAGCCTGCCGTGTGTGGTGGTATTGCCATGAGGTGCCGGGGGATATGGATGTGGTTCGTTTTCTCGTGGAGAGAGGGGTGGATGTGCATGCCCGTAATGCGGCCGGGCAGAATGCGCTAGAGGTAGCCATGTGTTCCCATGAGTCAGACGAGGAAGTTCTGGCCTACCTCCGCGAGTTGGGGCTCACTCACCAGCTGGGCGCAGAGCTTGCCATGGCAGCCGGTCAAGACTGCCCGGATGACGTCAAACGCTTGCTGGCTGCCGGAGCTGACCCGAATTTTGCGAATGCCGCAGCCTTACACCTGAGCCTCAGCGTAGGAACCTATGGCCTTCGCCATGAAAACGAGATGGTGCGCATGCTGTTGGAGGCCGGGGCAAATCCGAACCTGTGCGCGGAGGAAATTCTGTGTTGTGCGGCGCATGGTGCTTCCGACAACGCAATCAGGCAGATTTTGGCGAATGGCGTGGATTTCTCCGGCATTGAGGTTGATAAGTCATCCGAGTGGATGGCTACAGTATGGAGGAACAGTGAGACCGACCGCCTCCCGTTGTTCGACTTGCTGTTGAAAAGTGGAGCTCACGTGAATGGGAATACCGGGTACGATGCTCCGCCCATCATTCAAGTTGTTCAAGACTTGGAACAAGGCGAGAAAGAACTCCGCTATCTCTTCTCTATCGGCTGCAATCCCTTACAGAAGGACAAACACGGAAAAACAGCATTGGAATATGCCCGCGAGCTCAACCGCACCGAGCTCATCCCCTTGCTGGAGAACGCGCTGAATAAATAAGTCAAAACACCATCTTGCAGCCTAGGATTCCTCCTAGGCAGACCAAGGGCTCCACTGCGAGCTCCATCCTCCCCTTGCAGCCCGTTTTTGGGCGCCATCGGCAACAAAAATGCAGGAAACGCGCAACAAAATGCCCCGCCGCGAGCGTCTATTTATTAGAAAAAACGCACTTTCTGCAATTTTAAGTTGCGGATTCGGTGACGGGAAGTATTATCTTAAGTAAAGAAAAATAAGTTATGAAAAAGTTTGCGAAAGTGTTGCGCTTTGTTCTGGGGCGCAACTGGGTGATGCCGGTGGTGGCGCTGGTTGGTAGTGCCATCAGTTGTGCCTGCCAGATGGGAATGTGTGCCGCATCAGTAGGGGTTGATGTCGAGACCAGACATATACTGGGGATGCTGTTCATTCCGGTGCAGATTGTGCAGATTCTGCTTTTCCTTGGCCTGCCGCTCTGGCTGCTGGTGATAACGGTCATGCGTCTCATCAGGCACCAGCACCATGTGTGGTGGGCCTGGTTGTGGTCAGCTCTGGCGGGGGGAGGCATGGTTGTCTGCCTTGCCACGAGTTCTTTCGCTGCGGCTTTTGCGTATTGTGATGATTTTGCGTTGGAACATCGTCTGCCGGACGAGATGACGCCGGCGAATACGCCCGGCATGGCGGTGCCGCTGGGGTTCAGTTTCTATACGCTGGATGCAGACAAGATGTCCCCCGCGGAGAAGGCTTGGAAGAACCTGCTGCCAGCGGATTCCGGGATGTGCATTTCCGGCGATGAACACCTTACCGATGCTGCTCCGAATGTGGAGAAACTGGCGGCAGAGGCTCCGGATTTGCTGCTGGAGTATAAGCTGCGCGCGGCTTGCTATATGGTGCTGACTCCCGGGGTGAAGGTGGCACCGCATCTCGACCTCCTGCGCCACGCGGGCGAACATCTCTTGTGCGCCACAGACCAATTCGAGCATGAGGATGACCTGATATGGCATAAACAGCTTCCGAATGGATGGAATATCTTCAAGCGCAGCTTCTCCTCCTGGGGTGATAAAAAAGTACCTTCTGTTTTTGACCTCAAGGCCCTTCAGCAACTGGACGAGGGGCTGGCTGCGCTGGCGACCAATCCTACCCGCGCGGGGCTGGATGCTCTGCTGCCTCCGCTGCCCGATAAACCTGTCATCGTGCTGCGCGAGGGATTCCAGCCCGGCATGTACTCGGTTGTTCTGCTGGTGCCGCTGGATTACCCCGAGGGTACATTTCAGCTGAAGGCCTGCGAGTATACCAGAAAGACCCCGCTGAGCATGCCTCCGGTGGAGCTTGCCCCAGAACCCTACCGCGAATTCTGCAAGCTGGCAGTCAGTGATGATTTCACCGTGTACAGCGGCGAATGGGGCGAGCTATATGCCAGCACCTGGGAACTGCATTTCACCCCGGCGGAGGGCGGCGAATCCCGCTGCGTGAACAGCCAACTGTATCTGATGCAGGGGTGGAGCCGGTAAAGGGAGGTGGAATTTTGAATGTAGAATGCAGGATTTTGAATGTAAGCTCTGTTAAAAAATCAGGCTCGAAGGCATTAACAAAATGCCCGCCGCGCTTGAATAGAGGGGCGGGAATTGATATAATGCCTCGTAACAGATACACGCTTAAAGTTATGACCATGCCCACCATCTTCCCCAAAATCCTTGCCACCACAGCCCTGTGCCTTGCGGCTGCGGGGGGCTGTGTGAGCTGTGATCCTGAGCATGAATATGTAAACAATCAAGTCGGGGGAGCAGAAATCCCGGCAGGATGGGATTTTTCCACGAAGAAGCTGTGGAAGGTGCGTCATGATTTTCCCGACGGCGGACGACTGACGAAACATGTTATTGATTTTTCAAAGCTGCCGGAATTTAGTCCATACTGCGGCAAAGAGGTGAAGTTCCTCTCACCGCTCGCCATCCAACGCATCGATTACGAGGCCGGCACCTCTTACGAACTACAAGACAACAAACCGCAGCCCGAGGGTGTGAGCGATTTGTACCATGTCCCTGTTCACACGGGAAAGCTGATGGCCGTTCGCTGCTTATGGGATGAGTATTTCAAGCCAGGAGCTAAAGCATTTAATTTGGAAACTATCAGTGTAGAAGCCCTACTGGAAATTCAGCATCCCGACGCGCAAGTCAACAATGGTAAGCCACTATATTTAACATACGTTCTTGCCGACCACAAGACTCCGCCACACCGCATTCGTGCCCCGTGGAAAGCCTCAACGGCTACTGAGTCCCCCCACTCGCTGGAATTGCTGATGGAGGCCGTAAGAAGCACGCCCGAGGTCGAGGGAGCCCTCGAGAATCTGCAGGTAAGCCAACACGACGAATAGTCCACCGTCTTTCCTCCCATGTCCATCTTCTCCAGAATCCTCGCCACCACAGCCCTGTGCCTTGCGGCGGTGGGGCTCAGACTAACTATCAAAGAGTAAAAAGCTATGAAGCCTGTAACTAAAAGAGTCATCAGCATTTACCTGCTGCTGCATCTGGCCCTGATGGTTGTAAAATCTCTCATCATATGGCTTCCTGTTTTCTTCGTTTTATACGGA
>JAZRBU010000028.1:0-100003 GCA_045635265.1 Akkermansia sp. | reverse complement strand
GGGGGGCAGGGTCACTTGTCGAGGTTGTGGGTGAAGAGCCGCTGCTGCGTAGACAACAAAAAAGGATGCCCCGACGGGACATCCTTTTTTGTTGTACACGAAGCGGACGGGGCTCGAACCCGCGACCTCAGCCGTGACAGGGCTGCGCTCTAACCAAACTGAGCTACCGCTCCTTGCCTTTGTTGCTCCCTCCTTGCGGCGGGTGCGGGCGAATTATATCGGTGATGTTTTGCGAAAGCAAGACTTTTTTTCAAAAATGGCAAAAAAAATAGGAAAGGCCTTTTTAATGGGTTTTTCTGGGTTGACATGGTGAATGAAGTTGGTAAACTAATGCTGTTATGAGTACGAGCGAGAAACGTGATTTGACTCCCGTTGTGCCGCGCAAGTTCCGTCCCGTCTTTTTTATGTTGGTGAGCTGCTTTGCCCTTTGGGGGTTGCTCAACAACATGACGGATAACTTGGTGCCGGCGTTTAAGAATATCTTTACGATTCCTCAGGAGCAGGCTGCGTTGGTGCAGGTTGCGTTCTATGGTGCGTATGCCGTGCTGGCTATTTTTGCTTCTATTCTCATTGAGGAATTTTCCTATAAGAAAGGTGTGCTCATTGGGTTGGGTGTTTATATTGCCGGTGCGTTGGCCTATATTCCGGCCTGTATCCACCAGAGCTTTGAGATTTATTTTGTGGCCATTTTCGTGGTGGCAGCCGGGTGTTCCGTGCTGGAGACAACCTGTAACCCCTATGTGATTTCTCTGGGGCCGGAGAAAACGGCGGTTCGCCGTCTCAATTTTGCACAGGCATTCAATCCTGTGGGTTCTATCTGCGGTATTCTGCTGGCTCAGCAGCTTATTCTCAGCAACCTGAACCCTGCTACGGCAGATGAGCGTGCCGCCATGCCTGCCGAGCAGTTGGGTGAGATTGTTCACAAGGAGCTTTTCTGGGTCTGTGCTCCGTATGTGGGGCTGTGCGCCATTGCTTTCCTTATCTGGGTGTTCTTCCTGCGTACGAAGGAGGAGCAGGAGACTGAGACGAGCACTCCTGCCGAGAGCTGCCGCAATGGTGGCGTGCGTGTGCTGATTGCGGCGTTGTTTGCCGTGGTGCCGCTCACGGTGCTGTACTTCCTCTTCCCGGACATGGATAAGGTGCATTGGATTCTCTATGGTACGCTGGGGCCGATTGTGTACCTGTTCCTGGTGGGTGACTACCGCGCCATGCTGTTCTCTCTGCTGCGCCAGCCGCGCTACTGGTGCGGTGTGATTGCTCAGTTCTTCTATGTGGGTGTGCAGATTGCCGCCTGGACTTACCTGAACGTGTACTGCTGCAAGGAGCTGGGTGTGACCCCCGCTACGGCTGCCACCTATTACCTTATCTCCATAGTTCTCTTCATCGCCTGTCGCTGGGTGGCTACCTATTACATGAAGAAGTTCAACCCCGCCAGCATGATGAGCCTGTTCGCGCTGGCTGCCATTGCCTCCTGTGCCGGTGTCATCTATCTGCCGTCCGATATCCTGTTCACGGTGGGCGGTTTGGGCTTCTCTGCCAACGTGCTGAGCCTGATAGCCATGTCCGGCTGCATGAGCCTCATGTTCCCCACCATTTACGGTATTGCTTTGGGCGGGCTCAGCCAGCGTGATGTGAAACTGGGTGCTGCCGGTCTTATCATGGCCATTCTGGGTGGTGCTCTCATTACGCCGTGGATGGCCGGTATCATCGGCGATGCCGAGGGCTGCTGGCTTGCCCTGACTTCTGCTTTCGACAACACATGGGACACAAATCTGGGCACTTCTTCCGCTGCGGTGCGTGCTTCCTTCATTGTGCCTGCTATCTGCTTTGCGGTGGTGCTGGTGTACAGTCTCATTTTCCGCAAGCCTCTCACCTCTTCCGACAAATAAGCAAACATTTTATCATCATTACATTATGAAATACGATACATTACCCACAATCGGTATTCGTCCGACGATTGACGGTCGCCGTCTCGGCGTTCGTGAGTCTCTGGAAGACCAGACCATGAACATGGCCAAGGCCGCTGCCGCCCTCATTGAGGCGAATGTGACCCACGCTAACGGTCAGCCTGTCAAGTGCATCATTGCCGATACCACTATCGGCGGTCCTGCAGAGGCAGCTGCCTGCAACCAGAAGTTCCTCGAGAACAACGTGGGCTGCTCACTCATCGTGACCCCCTGCTGGTGCTACATTACGGAAACTTTTGAGACGGATGCCACCACGCCCAAGGCTATCTGGGGCTTCAATGGCACGGAGCGCCCCGGTGCCGTGTACCTGGCCGCCGCTCTGGCCGGTTATGCCCAGAAGGGTATTCCCGCATTCTCCATCTACGGTCACGACGTGCAGGACGCTGACGATACCTCTATCCCCGAGGACGTGGCTGAGAAGATTCTGCGCTTCGCCCGCGCCGGTCTTACCGTGGCCACCCTGCGTGGCAAGGGCTACCTGTCCATCGGCGGTTGCTCCATGGGTATCGCCGGTTCCATCGTTGACCAGTCCTTCTGGGAAAGCTACATGGGCATGCGTGTGCAGGCTGTTGATATGACGGAGGTTCGCCGCCGCATGGAACTTGGTATCTATGACAAGGCTGAGTTCGAGCTCGCCATGGAGTGGGCCAAGAAGTTCGTGAAGATTGGTCCGGACCGCAACCGCCCCGACCTCGTCCTTTCCCCCGAGGAGAAGGAGCGCACCCTGCGTGAATCTATCCTGATGACCATCATCTTCCGCGACATGATGCACGGTAATCCCTACCTCAAGACCATTGACCGCGAGGAAGAGGGCCTTGGCTTCAACGCCATCTGCGGTGGTTTCCAGGGCCAGCGTCACTGGACGGACTTCTACCCGAACGGCGACATGGCTGAGTCCCTCCTCAACAGTACCTTCGACTGGAACGGCCCGCGTGAAGCTATTCCCTTTGCTACTGAGAACGACGCCATGAACGGCGTGTGCATGCTTCTGCTGCACCAGCTGACCGGCCGTGCTGCCTGCTTCTCCGATATCCGCACCTACTGGAGCCCCGCCGCCGTGAAGCGTGTGACCGGCTACACTATGGAAGGTCTTGCCAAGGACGGTATCATGCACCTCATCAACTCCGGTTCCACCGCGCTGGACGGCAATATGCATTCCACCGCAGAGGATGGTACCCCCATCATGAAGAAGACCGGTGAGACCACGCAGGCTGATATCGAAGCCATGATGGGTGCTTCCGAGTGGTGCCCTGCCAACCGCGAATACTTCCGCGGCGGCGGTTACTCTCTCCACTTCGTGTCCAAGGGCAATGTACCCGTGACCATGATTCGCATGAATCTTGTGAAGGGGCAGGGCCCCGTGCTCACCATCGTGGAAGGCTGGACCTGCGACCTGCCGCAGGATGTGAATGACAAGCTTGACCAGCGCACTGACCCGGGTTGGCCGACCACTTGGTTTGCCCCGCGTCTGACCGGTAAGGGCGGCTTCAAGGATGTGTACACCGTCATGGCTAACATGGGTGCCAACCACGGTGCCTGGACCTACGGCCACATTGGCGCCGATATCATCACCCTGGCTTCCATGCTGCGCATTCCCGTGTACTCCCACAACGTGCCGGAGGATAAGGTGTATCGTCCCGCCGCTTGGGATCTCTTCGGTACCGCAGACCCCGAGGGTGCAGACTTCCGCGCCTGCGCCAACTTCGGCCCCATCTACGGTAAGTATTAATCCTCACCCCACGGCAGGCTGTCGGGAAGATTCCCGGCAGCTTGCCTGTTTTTCCGCGAATGGCCTACGTACTTTGCTTAGATTGCGGCGCGACCAACGTGCGCGCCATACTTGTTGATGACAAGGGGCAGCTGGTGGCCAAATCCAGCCAGCCCAATTCTACTGATGCCGGAGCCGAGAATCCGGATTTTCATGTCTGGAATGCTGACCGTATACTGAACCAGCTGGCGGGCTGTGCCCGTGAGATTCTGCCGCAGGTGGATGCCACGCAGGTGAAGGGTGTGACCATCACGACCTTCGGTGTGGACGGTGCGCTTGTGAATGAATCCGGTGAGCTGCTGTATCCGGTTATTTCCTGGAAGTGTCCGCGCACGGCAGAGGTGATGAAGCGGGTGGCTCAGTACATACCGCAGGAGACGCTCAATGCCGTTTCCGGTGTGGGTGAGTTTGCCTTTAACACCATCTACAAGCTCATCTGGCTGCGAGAGAACCGTCCGGAACTGCTGGAACAGGCCCATGCCTGGCTTTTCATCTCCAACATCCTGGCGCATCGGCTCACCGGGGTGATGGCCACGGACCGCACCATGGCCGGTACCTCTCAGATGACCGATTTGACCACAGGCGATTGGTCGGAGCAGATTCTGGATGCCATTGGCGTCTGTAAGAGTCTTTTCCCGGCCATGGTGAATGCCGGGGATGTCATCGGAACGCTTACCCCGTCCGCCTGCGAGCTGTTGGGCCTGCCGAATGCCGTTCCGGTGATTTCTACCGGGCATGATACGCAGTTTGCTCTCTTCGGCAGCGGCGTGCAGGAGAATCAACCCTTCCTCTCCAGCGGAACATGGGAAATTCTCATGCTGCGCACGGCCAAGGCTTCTCTGGAGCCCTCTGATTATGCTGCCGGCGCCACTGTGGAATATGATAGCAAGGCCGGGCTGCTCAATCCCGGACTGCAGTGGATTGCGAGCGGTATCATTGAGTGGGTGAAAGCCACCTGTTACAACGGGGAAAGCTTTGACACCATGGATGCCGAGGCCGAGAAGATTGCCCCCGGCTGCGACGGCGTAAAACTCATCCCCGATTTCCTGCCCAGTGATGCAGTGCCGGGCAGCATTCAGGGGCTTGTGCTTGGGCGTACCCGTGCTCACATCTACCGCGCCGCCATGGAGGCTCTGACTCTGCGTCTCAAGCAGCGTCTGGAGAAACTGGAGAAGGTGGGCGGTTTCAAATCCACAGACCTCCTGCTGGTGGGCGGCGGTGCCCGCAACAAGGTGTGGACGCAGATGCGTGCCGATATCCTTGGTCTGCCCATCCGCATTTCAAATGTATCGGAAAGCACGGTGCTTGGGGCCTCCATGTACGCCTTTGCCGGTGCAGGGGTGTTCGAATCCCCGGAAGCCTGCCGCGATGCCTTCGGCATCACCTACACAACCATCAACCCCGGTGAGCAGCAGGCTGCTTACGCGGAACTTTACCAATAATCACAACTCTCAATTACTATGGCTAATCCTGAACTTTATATCAAACCCGCTCTGCCGGACCGCATTTTCCCCTGGGAGAACTACGACCCGCAGACCCGTGAGGAAATCGACGCTTTTTTCAACAGCCCGGAAATCCTCGTTATCAAGCAGCGCATGGTCGATATGGGACGCCGTCTCTGGGCCCGCGAATATGTGGACGGTAACGGCGGTAACCTCTCCGTCCGCGTGGCCAAGGACCTCGTTCTCTGCTCCCCGACTCTTTGCTCCAAGGGCTTCATGACTGTGGAGGATATCTGCCTGGTAGACATGAACGCAGGTCAGCTCTGCGGTTATCGCCCTGCTACCAGTGAGGTGAAGACCCACATTGCCATGATGAAGGAAGTGGGCGTGAACGCCTGCATCCATGCGCATCCTCCCTGCTGCAATGCTTTCCTTTTTGCCGGCCTGGTACCGCCCAACGGCATTAACCCCGAGGCTGATATCTTCCTGGGGCAGATTCCGCTGGCACCCTACGGTACGCCCGGTTCTCCGGAGACGGCAGAGGCCGTAGCCAAGGCATCCCGCCAGAGCACGGTGGTGTTCATGGAGAATCACGGTGTCATCACCGGTGCCCGCCACATTGAGGAGGCTGAGTGGTTCATGGAAAATGCCGATGCTTACTGCAAGATGGTGCTGTACGCCGATATGCACGGCGGCAAGCTCAATCAGGTGAATGAAGCCGGTATAGCTGATTTCCTGGCCATTCGCAAAAATATCGGCTACGCTGTGCCGGAAGGTCAGCCGCTTTACAACACCCGCGAGTACAATGGTTACACCATGGGTATCGCCGGTGAGAAGAAAGACTGATATCCGCGCAATAGAACTTCAATAAACAGGGGCAGTTGCATTCGGTGCAGCTGCCCCACTTTATTTTCAACGCCGGAGGTACATTTCCTCGTAGTATCGGGTGTAGTCACCGGAGGTGATATTATCCAGCCACTCTCTGTTCTCCAGATACCAACGCACCGTCTTTTCGATTCCTTCTTCAAAGCGGAGGGAGGGTTGCCAGCCCAGTTCGCGGCGGAGTTTGGAGGCATCTATGGCATATCTGAGGTCATGTCCGGCACGGTCCGTCACATAGGTGATGAGACTGTCTCCGCTGCCTTGCGGCCTGCCGAGCAGCCGGTCTGTGGTGCGAATGAGCAGCTTGACCAAATCAATGTTTTTCCATTCATTGCCACCGCCGATGTTGTATGTCTCTCCGACGGTGCCGCGGTGCAGAATGGTATCAATGGCGCGGGCGTGGTCTTCGACATATAACCAGTCTCTCACATTTTCGCCTTTTCCGTATACAGGCAGCGGCATTCCTTTGCAGATATTGTTGATGAACAGGGGAATGAGCTTCTCCGGAAACTGGTACGGACCGTAGTTGTTGGAACAGTTGCTGATGAGGGTGGGAAGACCGTAGGTGTCGTGAAAGGAACGCACGAAATGGTCGGATGCCGCCTTGGATGCGCTGTAGGGGCTGTGCGGTGAGTAGGGCGTATCTTCTCTGAAAAATGATGTGCCGAACGGAGGGGTGTCTCCGGGGATATCCATTTCCAGCGCGCCGTACACCTCATCCGTAGAGACATGGTAGAAGCGGTGCTCTTTCCCGTCTCCCTCCCAGCAGAGCCGGGCTGCCTGCAGTAGGGAGAGGGTGCCCATCACATTGGTCTGCGCAAAGGTGAACGGGTCTCGTATAGAACGGTCTACATGGCTTTCCGCAGCCAGGTGAATCACATCACTGATGCGGTGCAGGCGGAACAGCTCGCAAAGTTTCTCAAAATGGCAGATGTCTTCCCGTATGAATGTGTAGTTTGGGGCGTTCTCCACATCCTTGAGTGTGGACAGATTGCCGGCATAGGTCAATTTATCCAGATTGATGATGCGGTACTCCGGATATTTACTGACAAAGAGCCGCACCACATGTGACCCGATGAATCCGGCCCCGCCGGTAATGAGAATGTTGCGATTCATGATATTAGTCGGGAGTCGCTTTTCCCTGAGCGGTAGCGTATTGAAAAACAGGAGGGATGTCAAGATGTATTTGCAGCGGGAGGTTGTGAACGGAGCATGATTTGACATTGAAAGTGAGTGACAACCCGCTTTAGACTTGGCAAGCCTGCGGAATTAGGATAGAATAGCCGCGTTATGGCAGATCGTACGCAGACGGATCCCGTCCGAATGGAAAAAATCGTCAGCCTTTGCAAGCGCAGAGGTTTCATTTTTCAGGCAGCAGAGATATACGGCGGCCTCAACGGCTGCTGGGACTACGGTCCCCTCGGTGCTGAGCTGAAGCGCAATCTCAAGGACTACTGGTGGCGCGTGCATGTGCAGGAGCGTCCCGACATTGTGGGCATGGATGGTGCTATTCTCACCCACAATTCCGTGCTGGAGGCTTCCGGCCACGTGAACGGCTTTACTGATCCTCTGTGCGACTGTCTGCTCACCAAGGAGCGCCTGCGTGCTGACCAGATTCCTGCTCAGAGCGGTGTGGCCTACTGGTGGAAGGGTGCAGCGGCCAAGGATGGCTCCTGGAGCACGAAGAAGGAGTTCTCCATGCTGGTGCCCGGCGCGGATGAAAAGAGCGCCAAGACGGCTCGCAAGGGGGCTGCCCAGTATTATGCTCAGATTTCCGGCAAGAAGCTGCAGGCCGCCGATATTGAGCTGGCAGAGGAGACGACGGAGGAGGTGACGGATTCCGTGCGCTACAACCCCGCCAACGGTTCTCTGGTCACGGAGGCTCGTTCCTTCAACCTGATGTTCAAGACTACCATCGGTGCCACGTCCGATGAAAATGACCCCTCGGCCACCGGCTGGCTGCGTCCTGAGACTGCGCAGAGCATCTTCTGCCAGTATAAGAACATTCTGGATTCCTCCCGCATGAAGGTGCCTTTCGGTATCGCTCAGATTGGTAAATCTTTCCGTAACGAGATTAACCCGCGCAACTTCACTTTCCGCTCCCGCGAATTCGAGCAGATGGAGATTGAATACTTCTGCCGCGAGGAGGATGGCTTCCGTCTGACGGATGAGTGGCTGGAGAACTGCCTGGTGTTCTATGAGAACATCGGTATCCCCCGCGACAAGATTCACATCCTGGACGTGCCCAAGGATGAGCTGGCTTTCTACTCCAAAAAGACGTATGACCTGGAGTACCAGTTCCCCTTCGGTGTGCAGGAGCTGCAGGGTATCGCCTACCGTACTGATTACGACCTCTCTACCCATCAGAAGGGCTCAGGCAAACCCATGGAGTACTTCGACGAGGTGACTCGTGAGAAGTTCATTCCCCATGTGGTGGAGCCCTCTGCCGGCTGCGACCGCACGGTGCTGGCCGTCATCTGTGAGGCATTTGATGAGGAAGAGCTGGGCAAGGACGGCAAGAGCGACATCCGCACCGTCATGCGTTTCCATCCGCGTATGGCGCCCATCAAGGCTGCTATTTTCCCGCTGCTCAAGAAGAATGCAGAGCAGGTGCGTATTGCCCGTGAGATTGAGGCAGAGCTGCGCCCGTTCATGAATGTGTTCTACGATGAGACGGGGGCTGTGGGTCGCCGTTATCGTCGTCAGGACGAGGTCGGCACGCCGTTCTGCATCACGGTGGACTTTGAGACGCTGGGTGAGGAAGGCGATCCCGCGCTCAAGGATACGGTGACTATTCGTCACCGTGATTCCATGGAGCAGGAGCGTGTGGCCATCAAGGAGCTGCTGCCCTGGTTGCTCAAGCGCATCCACTAATCCTTAACTTTCACCGCCCGCAGGTGCTGCTTGGTATCTGCGGGCGGTTTGTTTTCACCTGAATGCCTTATGAATATAGATGATTTAAATCCCCCGGAGCGGGCGGTGTTGCAAAGTGCTCTCAAAAAAGATGAGGAATTGCTCTGGGTGGGGCAGCCGAAGCCGCGATTGTGGACGGTGATGAGCCGCTTGCTGTTTTTATGCGGTATGCTTTCATTGCTGGGAGGCATCGGAGCTGTGGTGTATGTGCAGACGTACGATGGTTCAAATCCGGCGAGTAAATTATTGCTCGCTATGTTCTGCGCCGGGTTTCCCCTTGTTTTATTGGTTGTGGCGGCTCCGTGGATTGGCCTGCGCTGGCAGCGGCGTGTTGTGTATGCCATCACGACCGGACGAGCCCTTATCATCCGCTACCTCATCGGGAAATACGACTTCCGTAGCTTCTTTGATTTGGAGAATCAGCCGAAAGAACGCAGAATCCACTCTGATGGCACTGTCAGTCTGATTTTGGGCACCAGCAACATTTCTTCAACCAACGGACGCCCGGATCCGGAGGGCTTTCTGCATTTGCCGGCAGATGCTTGGCAGGAGCCGGAGCAGCTGCTGCGCCGTATGGCGAAAACGACCGGGAAGAATGTAACGGAATAGCACCGGAAATGCGTCATTTTTCTTGTTAAAGGGGGCACGTTGCGGTACACTCAGTCTGTACCTGATACGCCATGACTGTTGCTGCTCAGAACTCGGAAATGGATCTCTCCGTCATCATTGTCTGCCGGGATGCAATGCGGTATCTGCCGCATTGCATTGAAGCGGTGCAGCCTCTTATGTTGCAGGGAGAGTTGCGGACGGAATGCCTGGTCGTGGATATGGGCTCAGAGGATGAAACACCCGAGTATCTGGCGGCGGAGCAAAACAGCTGGCATATCTCCGGCTATGTGTCTGAGCCGTATGAGAACCGATACGATGCCATGAACAAGGGCCTGGGGATGGCAAAGGGTAAAGTTTGCCTTTTCCTGACCCCGGAGTCGGAGGTGATGGTGGAAAATACAGCTGCATGCTGTGCTCCCATACTGAACGGAGAAGTGGATTGTGTGTTTTCTTCCGCCATTCAGGTGAACCCGTCAAACGGCCAGGCCCGCCCGCTAACGCCGCATACGGACCATCTTTTCCTGCGTACGCCCTGCCATTTGCAGTCTTTTTTCTGTTCTGCTTCCTTGCTGCGCCGGCTCGGCGGCTTCCGCCGGCAGCAATATCCCGTGTTGGCAGATTGTGATTTCATGCACAGGGCATTGGAAGCGGAGTGCCGTTACCGTGTAGCTCCCTTGAGTACCTGTCGGCACTACTATCGACCGGCGGGAGAGTCGGAAGACTTTCATGTGGATTTCCTGCGTTTCATCGCATCTCATGCAGAGGAAATTTTGGTTCAGTGCCGGCAGCATCCCTCTTATGCCATTCGTGCTGTGCACGAAATCCTGCGCCACGCAGTGCGCTGTGACTGGCCGGTGAAGGGAGATGTGCTGAAGGCGTTGGATGATTTGCTGGCGCGGCTGCGTTCCGTCATCAAGCCGACCGTGCGGGAAAAGATATGCCGCCGTCTGCGGCGGCGTGCCGTGCTTCAGGGGCTTTTGCTTCCGTTCAAGGGCTGGCGGCGTATGAGAGTGACGCTGAAGCTCTGCCGCAGTCATCTGCATGTCGCCCGTATTCTTTCCTCATTATAAGGGGCCAGTCCCATACGCAAACAGCCGCATTCGGGTGAACGAATGCGGCTGTTTGTTCTGCTGAAAATCAACGGAGGTTATTTGGACTTGCGTGAGAATGCAAAGTTCCAGAAGAGGTAGACAATGGCGGAAACCACCAAGCCGTTGATGGCGCTGATGCCCCAGTGCTCTTTCAGCACGGTGCCTGCTAACACGCCGGACGCCACGGCTGCAATCGGCCCGATAAACAGTCCACGGTACGGACGGGCCTTGGGGGCGTAGCGCTTGGGGTGAATGAAGAAATCCAGCACCAGCACAATGCCGATGGGCGGAAGAATGGCAGAGAGGAATACCAGCCAGTTGACGAAGTTGTCACGCAGCCAGAGGGATGCCAGCGTACCGATGGTGCCGGAAATGAGAATCATGGGGCGAGGCGCCATACGCGTCAGATTGGTCAGGCCCAGACCGCAGGAGTAGAGAGAGTTGTCATTTGTGGTCCAGGTGTTGGTGCCCAGAACGAAGAGAGCCGGCAGAATCAGCCCTTGAGCTATCATCACATAGAAAATATCGTCTTTGCCGGTGAAGGCACCGCCCACGGCACCGAAGATGAACATGAGGGAGTTGCCTATAAAGAAAGCAACTGTTGTGACGATGATGCTGGCTTTCGGCGTTTTTGCGTAGCGGGTGAAATTGGGGGTTGTGGTGCCGCCGCTGATGAAGGAGGCAATCGCCAAATCGATGCCTGCCACTAGAGTGAGCTGCCCGGAGTTCTTGGCAAATACGGAGACAATTCCGCCGCCGTCAACGGTGGCGGTAATGACGGAATAACAGCCCAGCAGAATTACCAGAGGTACGGAAATGATGCTCACGATAACGAGCCCCTTGATGCCGTAGTATGTGGAGGCAGTCATGAGGGCCCCGCCAACCAGGACCACCCACCACGGGTTGATGTGCATCGCTTCCGCTGTCGGCACGGATAAAAGCCCCAGTACCACGCCGAACCATCCCATCTGGGTGATGACAATGACGGTGGAGGGAAGGTAGGACCCCACTCGGCCGAAGGCGCGCTGGCACAGGAGGTCCAGGGAAAGCCCGCTGCGGCTGCCGATGTAGCCGAGCAGACCCGTATAGACGGCCAGGAAAAGACCGCCCAGTGCAACGGCGTAAATGAACCCTTCAAGGTCAAATCCGTTGCCGAGCTTGGCGCCCACCATCATGCTGGAGGAACAGAAGGTGAACCCGAGCATCAGGAACAGCATGTTGACGAATGAGCGCCGCTCACCTAACGGTACGGATACGGTGGAATGGTCTACATCTATGGGCTTGTTTTCTGTTTCGCTCATAAGGGATAATAAGTAAAATGAGAACGTGGATGAGGTTAGCACAGCCGCCCGCATGCGGCAAGGAAGAAATGATTATAAGACGCTGAAAACGGTAGATATCTGCTGCTGATTACAATTTCCATTCGGTCATGGTGTGAAACTGCAGAACTCTTTCTGCCAGCTCCTGCCCGGAGAGAGCAAAAAGGGCTACCGTGCCGAATTTTTCGCAGGTGAAAGAGGCAACGACCGTGGCGAGAGCCACACCGCTCTTCATGGCTTCCCAAGAGGGATTCCCGCCGTTCAGGCAGGAGGTGAGGTGCCCGGCCAGAGCCCCCATGAAAGAGTCTCCCGCTCCGGTGGGGTCTTTTGGATTTGCCAGCGGCCATGCGGGGCAGCGGAACAGGCGTGTGGCTCCTGCCGGGGTGCGGTGAAAGAGAGTGGCACCGGCGCTGCCGTGCTTGACGATGGCATAGCGCGGCCCTGCTTCCAGAATACGGTAGCCGGCTTCGATGGAATCATCCGTGCCGGAAAAAGCCCTTGCTTCCTCATCGTTCATGAGGGCCAAGTCTGTGCGTTGCAGCAGCATGCGGGTGTATTCCGGTTCCCGCTCAATCCAGGATTTCATGAAATCCGCCATCACGAACTGAGCGGCACCGCATTGCTCAACGAGCCGGTATTGCAGCGGCGGTGTCACGTTGGTGGCAACTACCAGACGTGCTTTTTTCAGGTCGTCCGTCAGGCAGATGCGGTGGTGTTCCTGCACCCCTTCCACCGTTTCCACCGTGGTGCGCAGGTTCATGTCCTTTTCGTATTTCCCGGTCCAGGCAAAGGTGCGTCCGGGGGCTCTGTCCACGTGTTGCAGGCTGATTCCCCTGGCTTCCAGCGCCATGCTGAACTCTTTCGGAAAATCGTCTCCCACCACGCCGACGAGATCAGACTCTCCGGTGATGAGCCGGGCCGCCAGCGCCGCATAGACCCCGGAGCCGCCCAGCACGGAGCTGACCTGGCCACCGGGGGTGATGAGGGTATCAATGGCAATAGTGCCGTAGATGAGGGCGCGATCGCTCATGGCGGGGCAGGGGGGGAAATCAGCACCAGGCCAGACCCACTGCTTTGCGGAGCTTAGTCAGGGTGGCAGCGGCTTCCTTTCGGGCGCGTTCTGCACCATTGTTCAGCACGCTGTGCACGTAGTCCGGGTTGGCCAGCAGCCATTCGCGGCGTTCTCGGGCGGTGCGGAAATGCTCCCAGTAGGCTTCAAAGAGGTCTTTTTTGAACTGTCCGTATCCGACGCCGCCGGCCACGTGGGCATCTACCATGCTTTGATACTGCTCCGGGCTGGCAAAGAGTTTGTAAAGCTGCAGGATGATGGAACCCTCCGTGGGTTTGGGGTCTTCCAGGGGGGTGGCGTCTGTGACCACCTTCTTGTTGATGAGCTTGCGGAGCGGTTTTTCCTCACCGAACATGGGTAGGGTGTTGCCGTAGCTCTTGCTCATCTTCTGTCCGTCCAGTCCGGGGACAACGGACGTTACTTCACTGATGATGGGCTCCGGCAGCTTGAAGATGTCTGCCCCGAAGGTATCATTGATTTTTCCGGCCAGGTCACGGGTGACTTCCAGGTGCTGTTTCTGGTCCTTGCCCACGGGCACAGCGTCTGCGTTGTACAGCAGAATGTCGGCAGCCATCAGCGCAGGATAGGCAAAAAGGGCGTGATTGGCTGCAATCCCTTTTGCTGTCTTTTCCTTGTATGAGTGGCAGCGCTCCAGCAGGCCCATGGGGCACACCGTGGAGAGAATCCAAGCCAACTCATGCACTTCCGGCACTGCGGACTGGGCAAAGAAAACGGATTTTTCCGGGTCGAGCCCGCAAGCCAGGAAGTCTACGGCCAGACCGTAGGTGTTTTCCTTTAGCTTTTCAGCACTCTCCATGGTGGTCATGGCGTGATAGTTGGCGATGAAGTAGAATGCTTCACCTTTTTTCTGCAACTCGACAGCGGGGCGGATGGCTCCGAAATAGTTGCCGATGTGCAGCTGTCCGCTGGGTTGTAAACCTGTAAGATATCTCATGATAATTTGAAGAAATGTTTTTTAGTTAGAAATGGATGAAATGGGTACCAGAACCGGTGCGGCCGTTCCGCGAGCCTGGTCATCCTGGGAGAGTAGCCCCTGAAGGAAGGCTCTCACGCTGTCGGCGGTATAGGCGCCTTCGATGGTGCGTAAGCGGACCCCTTCCGTGTAGAAGATGGTGGTGGGTACCTTGGAGAGAGAGAAGGAATTGGCGAGGTTGTCATACTCGTCCGGGTTGACCATGATGACCTGCACGGTTCCCTTGCCCTGTTCCGCAATTTGGCGGAGCCCGGTGCGCATTCTGTTACTGTAGGGGCACCAAGGTGCGGCGAAACAGAGAATCAGGGTGCGACCGGAAACGCCGGTCACCTGGCGGATGTCTTCCCCTGCGTAATAGCTGAAAAGTTCGAACTGCGGAGCCTTGGTGAGTGATGTCGGCGCGGCGTTGCGATCCGTACGTACCAGAGATTCTAAGGATTCCCGCTGTGGGTTGGGCGCGGGTTTGGTGGAGGTGGTAAAGCGGGCTGCTTTTTCACGTTGCTCCTCCTCATCTTCGCCCCCGCAGCCGGTCAGCAGCGGGAATAGGGCAATCGGAAGCAGGAATCTGGCGAATCTCATGGGGTGTATCTTCTCATTTTTTCGCGCGCGTGTGAAGTCTAAAGTATGTTCTACCCGGTTATTTGTGCCGGAAAAGCGCAGTTCAGAGAGTGTCAGTACGCGCTCTCAACATTGACAGGCCGCTCCGTCCGTGCTACGATGCTCACTGTACTTTTTCTTGAGTTATGACCTTTTACGAAGAGCTTGAATGGCGTGGACTGGTGAATCAGATTTCCAGCCCGGATTTGATTGAAAAATTGAACCAGGGCGGGCTCACGTTCTATATTGGCACGGACCCCACCGCTGACAGTCTGCATCTGGGTCATTATTCCAGTTTCCTGGTTACCCGCCGATTGAAAGCGGCCGGGCACACTCCCATTCTGCTGGTTGGTCTTGCCACGGGCTTGATTGGTGACCCCCGCGGTACCGTTGAGCGCGAGCTGAAACAGAAGGAAGAAGTGTTCCGTAACTATGAGGCTCTGCGTGACCAGGTGGAAAAGGTGTTCGGCTTTGAGGTTGTCAATAACTATGACTGGGTGAAGGATATGACCGTCATTGATTTCTTCCGTGATTACGGTAAGTACATCAATGTGGGCTACATGCTTTCCAAGGATCATGTGCGGCGCCAGATGGAGACGGGTATCTCCTATGCCGAATTCTCCTACATGCTGATTCAGGCACTGGACTTCAAGCATCTGCATGAGACCCGCGGGGTGGATTTGCAGGTGGCCGGCAGTGACCAGTGGGGCAATATCACCACGGGTATTGAGCTGATTCGTAAGACGACGGGGGATGAAGTATACGCCCTTACGATGCCGCTGGTGACGGATGCTCAGGGGAATAAGTTCGGTAAGAGTGAAGGTAATGCTCTTTGGCTTGATAAGAATAAGACGTCCTCTTATGAGCTGTACCAGTTCCTGCTCAATTCGGATGATACCTGCGTCATCACCTACCTGAAGCGTCTGACGTTCCTGACGCCGGAACAGATTATGGAGATTGAAGCGCAGCATCTGCAGCATCCGGAGCTGCGCCTTGCTCAGAAAGCTCTTGCTCGTGAGATTATTACGGACCTGCACGGTGCGGAAGAGTTTGAACATGCAGTGGAAATCAGTGAAAAACTCTTTGCCGGTGATTTCAAGAGCCTGAGCCTGCGAGATATCAAGGCCGGTATGAAAAATGTGCCTGTCGTGAAGCTTTCCTGCGGTCCGCTGGCGGATGTGCTGGTATCGGCCGGTGTGTGCAGCTCCAAGCGAGAAGCCAGAGAGTTTATCAATAACGGCGCAATTTCCCTGAACGGGGATGTGGTGAAGGATGTTGCCTTTGAGGTGTCTCCCGCCTGTGCCTTGGAAGGGGCTGTGGTGATTATTCGCCGCGGTAAGAAGAAATTCTACATGGGTGAGTTTGCATGACCCGGGTGCATTGCCTGAGTTTGCTGTTGTGCGGCGCTTCTATGCTCATGGCAGAGGAGTTGCCGCCTGCTGCACAGGCAGTGCTGGGGATGGAACCCTTTGCGGAGTATGCCTCTGCCGGGGTTCCGCTGCCTCCCTCCCAATCTCAGATGCTGGAGTTGTCTGAGTCTCAGCGCCGGGAACAGGCTTGCGCCATGAAGCAGGTTCTTTTCCGCGGTATGGCGCGTACCCGCGCTGCCCGCTGGCGTGAAACGGAGCAGAATCTTGCTGCTATGGCGCGGGAAGCTGCCGCGTTGGAAAAAATGCCTCCGGTGTTTGCTGAAATACTGAAAATGCAGGCTTTCGGGGATTTGTCACGGCGTCAGCAGTATGCTTTGCGGAGTGCTCGGGAGTACATGCAGGGTGGGTATGGCGTGGATGAGTTGCAGATGCGTCTGCTGCTGGACTATTTGGGCGCGGACGTGAAGCAGTCGGAGGCGGTGCTGAAGGTGCTGCCGCTGCATGCTGTTTTTAACATGATTCCGCTGCTCACTCTCAGCAATAAGAGAGTTCTGGCGGATATTAAGCTGTATACGGAAATTCAGCTCAAGGCTGCTGAGGCTCTTGTGACTGTGCAGGATGCTCCGTCTGCCCTGAAGGCGCAGACGGAGTTGAAGTACTTGCTTTTGTTACATGATACAACGCTGCCCACCCGCAGTCTGCTGCTGCAGGGGCATATTAAGCCGGATACTCCGGAAATGGAGGCAGCTTCTGCGGCTCTCCTGCGTGCAGCGAAATCTCTCAGTGAGCAGAGAGCTCGTCTGGATAAGGCTGAATGGTACGGAAGTATGGAGCTGCGTGCTCTGGATTTTTTGCTGAACTGAGTTGCCTTTGGCAAGCTTAAAATGGCGCAGGTGCAGATATTTGCGTCATTATTTATTCTGTGCTTGCCTTTTTTTTGCCCTTGCGGCATAATCGCCACGCGTTTTTTTACAGTTTTTCTAACTCCGTTAAACCATGGACATCAGTATTAACAAGACAAGCGATTGCCAGGCAACGCTTACTGCTACCGCCTCCGCTCAGGAAGTGTCCTCCATGAAGGACAGCATCATGGCTTCTTACTCCAAGAGCGCCCGCATCCCCGGATTCCGTCCCGGCAAGGCTCCCAAGAGCGTGATTGCCAAGCGCTACGCTTCCGCTATCGCTGAAGAGCTGGATTACCGCATTAAGTCCGATGTGCAGGAGCAGTCCCTCGAGCAGAATCCTGATTTGAAGGTACTCGATTTCGGTACGCCTTCCGTTGTGACGAACGAAGACGGCTCGATGACGCTCAGCTCCACTCTCACGATTGTTCCTGAGTTTGAGTTGCCGGAATATATGGGTATTGAGGTTTCCGTGCCTTCCACGGAGGTGAGCGATGACGAGGTGCAGGAGACGCTTCAGAAGTATGCAGAGGCTTCCGCCAAGCATGAAGTTGTGGAGCGCGCCGGTGCCAAGGGCGATATCGCCGTGATTGATTTCAAGACCACCGTTGAGGGTAAGCCCACTGCTGAGTACTGCGGCAAGCCTGTTGGTTTCATGGAAGGCCGTGACGGTCATTGGATGTCTCTTGAGGAGGATTCCTTTGTTCCCGGTCTGCCGGAAGGTCTTATCGGTCTTTCTGCCGGTGAGTCCAAGGACGTTGTGGTTACCATGAAGGAAGATTTCCCCATTTCCGACCTTGCCGGGAAGGAAGTGACGTTCTCCTGCACGGTGAAGGAGGTTCGTGAGAAGCAGGTGCCGGAGATTACGGCTGAGCTCTTCGCCGCTGCTCTGCCGGAGAAGTCTCTCGACGAGATTAAGGAGATTGTGCGTGAGAATCTGAAGAGCAACAAGGAGCGCGCCAATGATGAGGCTAAGGCTGACCAGATTTCTGAGAAGCTGGCGGATCAGCTCACTTTCGCTCTTCCGGCTGACCTTGTCGAGCGTGAAAATGATAATACGGTGCAGCGCAAGGTGTATGCCGCCATTCAGTCCGGCAACTATGATGTAGCCAAGGATATGGATGCTCTGCGTGCCGATTCCGTGAAGGAGACGGAGCGCAATCTGCGTGTGTACTTCGCTCTGCAGGAGATTGCTGTCCGTGAGAATGTGGAGGTGACTGATCAGGAGCTGCTTGCGGCTATGTCCCGCATGGCTGAGCAGGCTCAGGAGAAGAACCTCAAGAACTTCATCCGCAAGATGTATCGCGAAAATCGCGTGACGGGCATCCGTCTCTCCATTGTGACCTCCAAGGTGCTGGATCTTCTGTCCCGCAATGCCAAGGTGACGGTGCAGGAGGCTTGAGCCGATTGAATACCGCCTTTTTCTTCCGCAAGCCGGCTGGTGTCGGCTTGCGGTTTTTTTGTGTTGCGTAAAGAAAGAACTAATAATCTTGGTAAATGTTTTCTTTTAGCTTGACTCCATAAGATGATAGGGTAGAATGGACAAAGTAGAGATTTTGTTGCCGGTTTTTGTGCCCGGAAGATGTGCGGAATCAGCAGCAGAGTCCTCCCCGATTTATGTTCGGGGCTCCTATCTTCCGATATTTCAACTATATACATATATGAAACCACACCTCCCCGTGTCTTTGTTCCACGCGCTTGTAGCAGCCGTGGTGGCATTCCCCGCCGTAACGTTCGGCGGAATCAGTGATGTGCCGAATGGTTATGCCCAGATTACTGTGACTCAGCCCAGCGATGTGGCCGGTAGCCAGAAGCAGGCCGCCTTCCTGCTCAAATCGGCCAATAACGTGTCGAACTTTACCATTACTTGGAACCCGGCATACTCTCTGTTCACTGATGGGGTGAAGGATGTCCTCTTCACCAGCTGGAGCAATGATAACCCCGGCAGTATCAATATGTCTTCCGGTGGTAAGCTTCTGACTGTCGGTGATTTGACTTTTGTCGGTCTCAATAATCTCACGGTCGACAGTAGTACGGTTGATGTCGGTGTAAAGACGAACTTTGCCTTTATGGGCGGCGTGATGGCGGCCGGTTTGCCTGAAATCAGCGACGAGACGGATACCCTGGGTGATTTGGCCGGATTTACAGACAACGGGGATACCTTCTCTATCCGCAATAACCGCAATATCAATATCACCCGCAATGTTACGACGGTGGACGTTGCTACCGAGGGAAATGAGATGCGCAAGGGGCACGCTTTGGGTGGTACGCTCGGCGGCGTGACGATGGAGATTGCCAATAATAAGGACGTCAGTATTCAGGCCAATAAGCTGGTTCTGAGCGTGGACGGAGGGGATGGGACTGAGGCGTTCGGTTGCGGCGGTGCTGTTTTCGGTAACGATGTACGGATTGTCAACAACGAGGACGTTGTCTTCCAGGGAAACCGCCTTTCCGTGACCTCTGCTCGCGGCGGTGATGCTCTGGGTGCTGCCGTCGGTGCGCTGAACTCTATTACCATCGCCGGTAATGATTCTGTGACATTCCGCAATAACGGTGTTTATGCCAGCTTCCGTGACGGTGAGGCTTATTACCTCGAAAGTATCGGTATGAAGACCGATTACAAAGGTGCTCTTAACGTTTCTGCAGGTGCCAATTCTTCGGTTACGTTCTATGACCCCATCAATGTGGACTGCTCGGTCAGCATCAATGCCCCGTACACCAACGCAGCCGGTACAACAGAGCAGGCTGCCGGTGATGTGATTTTCTCCGCCCGTAATGTGCTGGAAGATTTGACGGCATTCAAGGCTGAAGGCGCAAATCCTGAGGAGGCAAACCCGACCACTCCTTCCGCAGAGGAGGTGACTCTTTCCTCCACCTCTCTGGCACTCGGCGTGACTACGGTTCACGGCGGCCGCATGATGGTGACGGACGGTGCAGTTTACCTGACCGGTGCTTTTATTGCCGGCAACAATTCTACGCTGTATCTGAATAACGGTGCAGTTGCCGCTTCTGTTTTTGAAGATTTGGAAGTGAATCAGGGAGACGGTCGTGTCGTGTTCTCCTCTGGGTCTAAGCTTCATGTCAAGGGCACCGGCAGCACCATCGAAGCCGTCGGTATTGTTTTCGACGGTAACAACTCGCTGACCTTTGAGGTGAATGCCCTGAATCTCACCGCTTCCGGTGTGCTTCTGAATTCCGAGACATCGGTGACGTTCAATGCCGGTTCTACAATCAATCTTGTAGTGGATTCTCCGCTGACGGACGGTAAGTACAAGCTCATGGAAATGGCTGAAGCCGTGGCTCTGGATGGCTGGACATCTGCTAATCTGACGGCAATCGGTGCTCCTGAGATTGGTTTTGATGTGACCTATGCCAATCTGCGCTGGGAGACTGAGGGTGCCCTCCGCGTTCTGTACTACTACACCACGCTGCCTGCGCTTCTGGATGCTACCTGGGCCAACGGTGACGGCGACTTCGTCTGGAGCTCCGTAGCTATCAACTGGGAGCAGAACGGTCAGGCCTACGCGTTCTCCAACGGTGCATCCGCTACGTTTACCGACACCGCTGCCGGTACGGTCACTCTCAAGGGCGAGCTTCGTCCGTCCATGGTGCTGGTGGATAATACCACCGCCGGTGCCTATGAATGGGTGGCTGATCCTTCCGGTGGTAAGCTTGCCGGTGACATGAAGCTCACCAAACAGGGTGACGGTTCCTTGAAGATTTCTCTCGCAAACGAGTACTCCGGCGGAACAGAGCTGCTTAACGGTACGCTTATCGCCGGTCATGAAAAGGCTTTCGGTACGGGTGATATCACTGTGAAAGGCGGTAATCTGGAGCTGGGTGAATATGCCGTGAGCAACAACGTGATGGTCAATTCCGGTACGTTCTCCGGTACGGCCTATGCGGGTACGCTCAGCGTGACCGGTACGGCTACTATTGGTGAGAATACTACCGCTTCTTCCGTGGTGCTCAAGGCTGCTACTATCACCGGCGGTTCCCTGAAGGATACTTCCATCACCGCTGAAGGCGTGACGATTGAGACTCTGCTTGTTGGTAAGACCAACCTCACGGTGCTGGGGAACACGGTGCTGCGCGGCGACCACTCCACCACCGGCCTGATTACGGTTCAGAACGGCATGCTCTCTCTGCAGGGCAGCACTACCGCAGATATGGACTTGCAGGGCGGTTCTCTGAATCCTGAGACTCCCCTGGTGCTTGTTTCCGGTCAGGATGTCAAGTTCAGCGGCGGTAATCTGCAGGGTTCTCTGGAATCTGCTGCCGATTCTTCTATCTCCTACACGGACATCTCTTCCGTTTCCGGTGAGCTGACGCTTAACGGCGGCAAGCTGATTCCCGGCGGACCCGGCATCACGCTTCAGGTGGGCGGTGCTCTGACGATTCTCTCCGATACGGTTCTTGACGTCAATAACTACGAGAACGGAGGAAACTATGTGCTGGTGAATGCCGGCAGCATCAGCGGTGACCTTGCCATGCTGACTCCCGTGACGGATACGCGTAACGTGAATACGCTCGCCGTCAGCGGTTCCTCTCTCATGCTGAAGGTGGAGGAGAATCCCGCCACGCTGTACTGGAAATCCGGTCAGGTGGGCGTGTGGTCCCAGCTCGGTGACCAGGAATGGGATACCGATGCCGATGATGCACGCTTCTACAACCGAGACAAGGTTGTCTTCAATAACGGCGGTACGGTGGAAATCGTGGGTGATGTGCGTCCTGCTTCCATTGAGGTGGAGGGTTCTGAGGATGTCTCCTTCGGCGGTTCCGGCTCTATCGTTGGCAAGGCTTCTCTTATCAAACGCGGTAAGGGTACGCTGAATATGAACGCCGCGAACACCTATGAAGGCGGTACCTCCATCGAAGACGGCACGGTGAATGCCGGCGGTGCAGATTCCTTCGGTTCCGGTGATATTGAACTGACGGGCGGTAAGCTCAATATGGGTGAGTACGCTGTGAAGAACAATGTCATTGCCCGCGGCGGTGAGTTCTCCGGTACGGCCTATGACGGCAAGCTTTCCATCATGGGTGATGTGACCGTGGGGGATGATACCACCGCTGCACAGGTTGCTCTGGAGAGCGGTTCCGTCAAGGGCGGTTCCCTCAAGGATACGGATATCATTGCCACCGGTCCTGCATCTATCGATGTTGCGCTCAAGGGTGATACCTCTATTACCGTGATGGACAGTGAGACTGTTCTGCGCGGCAAGAATTCTTCCACCGGTGATATGACTGTGAACGACGGCGCTCTTCGCATTGCACGTGAGGAAGCTCTGGGTGCCGGCAATATCTACCTGAACGGCGGTCGTATGGTGGCGGATGAGGGCGTGCAGCTGGTACTCTCCGGCAAGCAGGGACTCTATTTCCGCGGCGGCAGCCTTACCGGCAATGTCCGCACCGGCAATGCCACGGCTATTGTTCTGGACCGCAATGCCAAACTGGACGGCAATCTCCGTCTCAATGGCGGTACGGTTTACTTCAATGGCATGAAGGATTCCCAGAAGCGCAGCATGGCTGTTGTTTCCGATGGCTGCAAGCTGACTGTTTCCGGTTCCATCACGCTCACGGCAGATACGCTTGTGCAGCTGGAAGCCGGCAAGTATGCCGACGGCGACGTGCTGATGGAATCTTCCTCTCTTACCGGTGATTTCGGGCAGCTTGTGCTGAACTACGATGACGGTAATCCCAACACCGAATATGCCCTGACGCTCAAGGAGACGGAAGGCAAGGTGCAGGTGCTTCTTGACCTTGACAAGGTGTATGAGCACACGAACGGCAAGTGGTCCATCTCCAATAGTGAGCTGCGTGATCTTATGGTGCAGAGCAACTGGGGTATGTTTGCCGCTTCTCACGCCTTTGCCGATGCTCTGCAGGGCCAGCGTTCCGCTTCCGGTTCTGTGGGTGAGAATGGTCCCTCCGTCTGGGTATCCGCTCTCTATAACAGCATGTCTGTGGGAGACGACGGCGTGAAGCGCGGTAGTGATACCTCCACCCTTGGTGCCGCCTTCGGTATCGAGACCATGCTGGGCAAGACTTCCTGTGTGGGTCTGGCCATCGGCGTGAATACCACGGATGTGACTCCCGACGGTATGCTGGATGAGATGGAGCAGGACGGTACTTATGTTGGTGTCTACGGTGCATCCGTCATCAAGCGGCTGAGTGATACCAGTGGTATCACCTTCAGCTGGTCTGCCGTTTACGGTTCTGTGGAATCTACGCCCTCCCGTGCTTCCTCCATGTCCTGGGAGCAGGACAGCCTTCAGCTGAATGGTCGTCTGGACTGGAGCCGCTCCATTTCCGATACGACTACGGTCAACGTCTTCGGCGGCTTGGAGTACTACATGAACACGGGCGATACTGTTGCCGGGGTTGACAGCGGTGAAATCCGCAACCTTCGCGCTGAGTTCGGTACCGGTATTACCCGCCGCTATGCTTCTACTGTGATGTATGCGGAAGCCCGCTTCCTGGGTGATCTCATGCGTGATAATCCCATGCCCTCCGTCAATGGCTGGTGCGCAGAGGGAGCCAATCCCGGTACTGTTGGCGCCGGTGTGCGCGTCGGTGCTGCGTATGATATCAATGCCTCCTGGAGTGTCGGCGCCAACGCCGCTCTGGAAGTCATGGGTGACGCTGTCAACTACAGCGCCAACATCAATACCTCTATCAAGTTCTGATAGTAGCGCCTCTGTAATTTACAGCGCGTGTTGTTCCGATTCGGAGCAGTACGCGCTTTTTTTTGCCTCATTTTGTCCGTAAAAAAAAGCCCCGCAGTTTTCACTGCGGGGCAGGGGATAAGGTTGTGCTGCGGGGGATTAATAGTGACCGCCGCGGGGACCGTTGTGCCATTTCCAAGCAGTCTCCACAATCTGCGTGACATCCTGGTACTTGGGAATCCATCCCAGGATTTCTGCAGCCTTGCGGGAGTCGGCAATCAGACGGGGCGGATCGCCCTCACGGCGGGGGCCGTAGGAGACGGGGGCTTTCATGCCCGTCACTTTTTCTGCGGCGTCAATAATCTGCTTCACGGAGAAGCCGTTGCCGGTACCCAGGTTGAACCAGTTGGTCTCTCCGCCCTTCATCAGGTAGTCGAGCGCACGCAGGTGGGCATCTGCCAAATCATCCACGTGGATGTAGTCACGGATGCAGGTGCCGTCCGGGGTATCGTAATCCGTACCGAACACGGTGATGCCGGGGCGCTCGCCCTTGATGGCCTGCAGAATTACCGGGATGAGGTGGCTCTCCGGCTCGTGGTCTTCACCGATGGCGCCGTCCACGGCGGAGCCGGAGGCATTGAAGTAGCGCAGGAATACGCTCTTGAGACCGTATGCGCGGTCGCAGTCCTTACAGACTTTCTCCAGCATGAATTTGGAGCCGCCGTAGGGGTTGATGGGGTCCTGCTTCTCCGTCTCGGGAATGGGAATCTGCGTGGGCTCACCATAGGTGGCACAGGTGGAGGAGAACACGAAGCGCTTGGTGCCGGCCAGAATCATGGCGCGCAACAGCACCAGCGGCTTGGCGATATTGTTCTCATAATACTTCAGGGGGTCTGTTACGGACTCACCCACCTGAATGAAGGCGGCAAAGTGCACCACGGCATCAAACTTGCCGTTGATGAGCAGCGGGTACACCACGGAGGGGTCACCCAGATCACCTTTCACCAGGGTTACTTCCTTGTCTACGATAGCGGCCTGGTGACCGTAGACCATGCTGTCCAGCACTGTGACATCTGCTCCGGCTTTCACCAGCTGACGTACCGTGTGGGAACCTATATATCCGGCACCGCCGGTAACGAGTACTTTCATCGTTCTTGCTTTGGGTTGATTTTTCTAATGGAAATCAGAGCATGGAAGCCAGCAGGGCCTCCAGTTTGCGGATGTCTGCAGAGAATTTACGGATGCCTTCAGCCGTTTTTTCCGTGGCCATGGCGTCCTCGTTGAAGAGGAATCGGAAGCTCTTTTCGTCTGCGGGGATACGCTCGATATCGCTGGCCTGAGCAGCCTCCGGGGTCAGTACCGGTGTCACCGGCTCTTCGCTGCCGGCCAGCTCAGCCAGCAGGTTCGGGGAAATGGTCAGCAGGTCGCAGCCGGCCAGAGCCAGAATCTCACCCGTGTTGCGGAAGGAAGCACCCATAATCTGCACCGGGTAGCCGAACTTCTTGTAGTAATTGTAAATGGTGCGCACGGAGATGACGCCGGGGTCGGTCTCAGAGGTGTAATCCTGACCGGTGCTGCTCTTGTACCAGTCCAGAATGCGGCCCACGAAGGGGGAGATGAGGCGCACGCCTGCCTCTGCACAGGCAACGGCCTGCACCAGGCTGAACAGCAGGGTCAGGTTGCAGTGAATGCCCTCTTGCTCCAGCTGGCGGGCTGCCTGTATGCCTTCCCAGGTGGAGGCTATCTTAATCAGCACGCGCTCGCGCGGAATCCCGGCGGCTTCATACAGTGCCATGATTTCGCGGGCCTTGGTCACGGTGCCCTCGGTATCAAAGGAAAGACGGGCATCCACCTCACTGGATACTCGACCGGGCACGCGCTTGAGAATCTCCAGACCGAATGCGACAATTACGCGATCCATCAGCTCGCCCACTCGCTCGGCAGGGTTGCTTACCGTGGCCTTGAAATCCGCCACCACCGCGTCCAGAATCGGGCGGTACTCCGGCTTGGCGGCTGCGGCCAGAATCAGAGAAGGATTGGTTGTGGCATCCTGCGGAGAGAATTCTTCCATTTGACGGAAATCACCCGTATCGGCCACGACGGTCGTGTACTTTTTCAATTGCTCAAGCTGTGTTGCCATAATGTAACTTGTATGCTGTGGCAGTATTCTAGCATATTTTCGGCTTCTCTTCAAGCCTGCAACTTGATTCAACACGTTTTAGATGATACTTTATGCACCCGATTTGTAATCGGACGGTCGATGTGCGGCAAAATGCCGCATGGTGCGTTTTGTCGCATGCCGGTGGGGCAAAATGCCGCATCTGCGTGTGTCGCAGCGGTTATCTTAGCTGTCGAGGGTAGGGTAAGACGCAGTCAAAAAGTCTGAAAAATGAGCTTTTTTGACGATTTTGGCATAAAAAATCACAAAAAAATCAAAGTTGGCACGCAATTTGCAACATAAGAAAGTAAGAGCGCGTCTCATCACGACGCCGAAGATTCTAAACAAACAAAACAACATAACAATAGAAAGAAAACAGAACAATGAGCAAGATTCTCGGAATTGACCTCGGTACGACCAACTCCTGCATGGCTGTCATGGACGGTGGGCAGGCCACGGTGCTGGAAAACAGCGAAGGCGCCCGCACCACTCCCTCCATCGTTGCTTTCACCAAGAACGGTGAGCGCATCGTGGGGCAGGCTGCCAAGCGTCAGGCTGTCACCAACCCCCGCAACACGGTGTTCTCTGCCAAGCGCCTCATCGGCCGCAAGTATGCCGAGCTGACGGAAGAAGACAAGAAGGTTCCCTATGCCATCGTGGAGGCTCCCAATGGTGATGCCCACATTCAGGTGGAAGTTGGCGGCGAGACCAAGGTGTATTCCCCGCAGGAAATCAGCGCCATGATTCTCGGTAAGCTGAAGTCTGATGCCGAAGCCAAGCTCGGCGAGACAATCACGGAGGCTGTGATTACCGTGCCGGCCTACTTCAACGATGCCCAGCGTAACGCCACGAAGGCTGCCGGTGAGATTGCCGGTCTGAAGGTGCGCCGCATCATCAACGAGCCGACCGCCGCTGCTCTGGCCTATGGTCTGGACAAGAAGAGCAACGAGCAGATTGCCGTATACGACCTCGGTGGCGGTACCTTCGATATCTCCGTGCTGGAAATCGGTGACGGCGTGTTCGAGGTGAAGGCTTCCGACGGTGATACGCACCTGGGCGGTGATGACTGGGATAACGCCATCATCAACTACATCCTGGACGAGTTCAAGCGCAACGAGGGTATGGACATCTCCAAGCAGACGGACGCCCTGCAGCGCATCAAGGAAGAGGCAGAAAAGGCCAAGATTGCCCTGAGCTCCACGCAGAGCTATGACATCTCTCTGCCCTTCATCACCATGGATGCCACCGGTCCCAAGCACATCATGATGAACATCACCCGCAGCAAGCTGGAGCAGCTCACGGAGGGCCTCCTTGAACGTACCGCTGCCCCGGTGAAGAACTGCATCGCCGCTGCCGGTCTTTCCACCAGTGACATCAATGAGCTGGTGCTCGTGGGTGGTATGACCCGCATGCCCGCCGTGCAGGAGATGGCCAAGCGCCTTGCCGGTAAGGAGCCCCACAAGGGTGTGAACCCGGATGAGGTGGTGGCCGTGGGTGCTGCCATTCAGGGCGGTGTGCTTTCCGGTTCCGTGAATGACGTGCTGCTGCTGGACGTGACCCCGCTCACGCTTTCCATCGAGACCATGGGCAGCATCGCCACTCCGATGATTGACCGCAACACCACCATCCCCGTCCGCAAGAGCCAGGTGTTCTCCACCGCTGCTGACAATCAGCCCGCTGTGGACATCCGCATCTGCCAGGGTGAGCGCAAGATGTTCAATGATAACAAGCTGCTCGGCAACTTCAAGCTGGACGGTATTGAGCCCGCTCCCCGCGGCGTGCCGCAGATTGAAGTGACCTTCGACATCGATGCCAACGGTATCCTCAAGGTGACCGCCAAGGACAAGAAGACCGGCAAGGAGCAGAACATCTCCATCCAGGGTTCCTCCGGTCTCTCCAAGGAAGAAATCGAGCGCGCCAAGCGCGATGCCGAGCTGCACGCCGAGGAAGATCGCCGCAAGGCCGAGGATATCGAGGTCATCAACAAGGCCGACTCTCTTGCCCACAACGTAGAGCGCCAGCTCAACGAGATGGGCGACCAGGCTCCCGCGCAGGTCAAGCAGCCCATCGAGGAGAAGGTGAAGGCTCTCAAGGCCGCCGCCGAAGCCAAGGATGTGGCCAAGGCCAAGCAGCTCACGGAAGAGCTGGAGAAGATGCTCGGTGAGCTTGCTCAGGCCGCTCAGGCAGCCGGTGCCCAGCAGGGCGGCGCTCCCTACGGCAACCCCGCCGATTCCGGTGCTCAGGAAGGTCCCCGCAAGGCCAAGGGCAAGGTTGTGGACGCCGAGGTGGTTGACGACAACTAAAAATCATTCATCCCTCCCGGGCGCGGTGCCGGAACACCCGCCCGGGAATCCCCTCTTTCTATACAATTTTTTAACAAATAACCAAACAGACATACCATGATTAAACCATTAGGACAGCGAGTGCTCGTAGAGCGTGTAGAAGCCGAAACCAAGACTGCAGGCGGCCTTTTCCTTCCGGATACCGCCAAGGAGAAGCCCCAGGAAGCCATCGTTCGCGCCATCGGTACCGGCGGCCGTGATAAGGACGGCAACCTCATCCCCTTCAATGTGGCTGTGAATGACAAGGTGCTCATCGCCAAGTACGGCGGCACGGAGGTCACCTACAACGGCACCACCTACACCATCCTCAGTGAGAGCGACATCCTCGCCGTTATCGACTAAATATCATTTTAACTCATAAATTGTAATTCATATTATGGCTAAACAACTTGCATTCGACGAATCCGCACGCCAGAGCCTGCTCAACGGCGTTACCAAAATTGCCAAGGCTGTCAAGAGCACGCTCGGCCCGGCCGGTCGCAACGTGGTTATCGACAAGAAATTCGGCTCCCCCAACATCACCAAGGACGGCGTGACCGTTGCCAAGGAAGTGGAGCTCGAAGACCCGTATGAGAACATGGGCGCCCAGCTCGTGCGCGAGGTCTCCAGCAAGACCAACGACATCGCCGGCGACGGCACCACCACCGCCACCGTGCTGGCCGAGAGCATCTACCGCGAGGGCCTCCGCAACGTGACCGCCGGTGCTAACCCCATCTCCCTGCAGCGCGGTATCAACAAGGCCGCCGCCGCCATCGTGGAGGAGCTCAAGAACATCTCCAAGCCCGTTGACTCCGGCAAGGAAATCGCTCAGGTGGCCACCGTTTCCGCTAACTGGGACTCCGAAATCGGCGACATCATTGCCGAGGCTATGGACAAGGTGGGCAAGGACGGCACCATTACCGTGGAAGAAGCCAAGGGTATCGACACTTCTCTGGACGTGGTAGAGGGTATGCAGTTCGACAAGGGCTACCTCTCCCCCTACTTCGTGACCAACGCCGACACCATGGAGGCCGTTCTGGAGAGCCCCTACATCCTCATCTTCGAGAAGAAGATTTCCAACCTCAAGGACTTCCTCCCCGTGCTGGAGAAGGTTGCCAAGAGCGGCAAGCCCTTCCTCATCATTGCAGAGGATATCGAGGGTGAAGCCCTCCCCGCCCTCGTGGTGAACCGCCTGCGCGGCACCCTCAACGTGGCCGCTGTGAAGGCTCCCGGCTTCGGCGACCGCCGCAAGGCCATGCTCCAGGATATCGCCATCCTCACCGGCGGTCAGTGCATCTCCGAGGACCTCGGCCTCAAGCTCGAGAACGTGGAGATGGACCAGCTCGGCATGGCCAAGCGCGTGGTCATCACCAAGGACACCACCGTCATCATCGAAGGCGCCGGCTCCTCCGCCGACATCTCTGCCCGCGTTTCCCAGATTCGCCGCCAGATTGAGGACACCACCTCCGACTACGATCGCGAGAAGCTCCAGGAGCGCCTTGCCAAGCTCGCCGGCGGTGTGGCCGTCATCAAGGTCGGTGCTGCTACCGAGACCGAGATGAAGGAGAAGAAGGACCGCGTGGACGACGCCCTGCACGCCACCCGCGCTGCAGTGGAAGAAGGTATCGTTCCCGGCGGCGGTGTTGCCCTCATCCGCGCTCAGAAGGCCATCTGCGGCCTTGACCTCAGCGGCGATGAAAAGACCGGTGCCGCCATCGTCTACCGCGCCGTGGAAGCTCCCCTGCGCCAGCTCGTGGAGAACGCCGGCCGCGAAGCCGCTCTCATCGTGGAGAAGGTCAAGGGCCTGGAATCCCCCACCATGGGTTACAACGTGGTGACGGATGCCTATGAGGACCTCCTCACCTCCGGCGTGGTTGACCCCACGAAGGTGACCCGTTCCGCTCTGCAGAACGCCGCTTCCATCGCCGGTCTCATGCTTACCACCGAATGCCTCATCGCCGATCTGCCGGAGAAGAAGTCCTGCTCCTGCGGCGGCCACGGCGGCGCTGACGCCATGGGCGGCATGGGTGGCATGGGCGGCATGATGTAAGCAGCCCCCCAAAAAGTCACACTGCCTGACTACCCTGTAATATAAAACAATTCACGCCCCGCCTTCATCCCGAAGCGCGGGGCGTTGTGTCATTTCTTTCCAAGGAAATGAGAGAGGAAACTCTTGTTTGCCGCAGAAACGAATGTCTGTTTCGGACAGCAGAATGTGTCCACATGGAGAAAGGTGCAGAAAAAAAGATTTTGTCTCATATCTGCGTAAAATCTCTTGCTTTTTTAGCAGATATGAGACAATAGACATGCGCTGGAACTGATTAGTAGGCTTTAGTTGCTGCCATATACTTTTCTCCATTCTTGCCAATTCATATTTTCCACAAAGATGGTTTTGCCGTCTCTGTTTCGTGCTGCACGCTCATTATGTTCGTCTCCGTCAAAATACGGTACTGCACAGCAGCGGCAACCATCGTGGAATGGTGGGTAAGTAACACCTATTTCCTTTTGTGCATAGTCAAAAACTTTCAAATCCATCGAACCACATCGCTCGCAAGTCTTTTTGTCCAGGGTACAAATGATCTGGTATTTATCACCCTCATCGTAGTTTGTAGCACTTTGTGCGGAGTCTGTATTTGTGCAGCCGGTAGAGGGTTCATGACCTTTGAGGTGTCTCTGTATGACTTCATAGATGTCCTGATCGGGATGTTGCTGCGCTAATTTGATTCGAGTCATTGCGTCCAGAATCGGAACTTGAATGGCATCAAAAATGTAGCTGTTTTCATTCAGCTCTTGTTTGCCTAATTCCGTTAGCTCATAGTACTGTTTAGTGAAGGTCTCTTTGATAATGTGTTCGGGAATGTTTTCGAGAATTCGAGCGATAATTTCTTCTTTCTTGCCATGAGCCTTTATGCCTTGTTTGGAAGCAAACTGTTTGAGTTTATTAGCTTCTGTGCGTTGAAGTGTATATCGTAGTCCTCCTACTTGTATAAATCCTGAATCAGCCAATCGTTCAACTATGGGACGCACATTTGAGATTCCATATTCATAGTACCACTTACCAATAACATTGTCAGCATCAACTGGACATGTCATTTCCGGTGCCGATGAACGCTTGGCTCGCTCTAGCAATATGATTTCATGAGGATACAGACCTCGCATACTGACTTTGATGCTTTTTTTCCATATTGTCAGTTTGGAAGTCTCTTCCGAACACCCTTCACCAAAATCTTTAGATGGTTGTTGGATTGGGATAACAGAGAAGGTGTTATTGAATAGAGAACTCAGTTCTTCATAAAAAGATTTTTGTAATTGATATAAGGGTAAGCTTATGTCTGGTTCCTCTATAGTTGCTATTTTTATCTCATGCCAGTTTAATTTTGATAAATCGAAGCAAGTAGAGAAATCTTTATTCGAAATGACTGATTCTTTAATATAATAAAAGTTGGAAACTGCGGCATTAATGACGATATAATTGGTAATGCCATTTTGTTTAGCTAATGCTTGTTTTAAGTGATCGTTGGCCTGTTCTTCCTTCAGAGAACGCCCGCCGAATGTTTCGAACCCTGCCGAATAATGTTGAGCTCCATGCACTTCTATTATTGCATTGTATTCAGGAAGATAGAAGTCATAACGCTTGTAACCATTTAATTTGTTTGCATTATTAGGGCGACTCCACTGGAAAACAACTTCTCGGTCAAATGCAACATTGAGTTGCTTAAGAATGGCATCTATGACGCGTTCAGGAAATGAGCCTTTCCTGCTAGTTGCTCTCAAACAATCAACTTGTGTATCTAAGCGTTCAATTTGTTTTTTTATCAGCTCAGGAATCTCGCAGAACGGAAGGTTGTCACCACGTGACAATAGGGCGAAATTACGCAGTTCATTTGCTGCATTGTAACCTGTTTTTAAATGCATTTCCTGATAAGAATGGGAATAATATTCCTCTTTCAATTCTTTTATCAGGTTGCGCTTATATTGATTGATGATGTGAGCCAGCTCTTCTCCTTCATATTTGTTGAGTGAGACTATGGGAGATCTATAATTCTTTCCATGAGCAAGCTTCAAGTACATAATGAACTCCGGCTCATTTGCAAATAGTGAACAGTAAGTGTTAAGGAATTCAAGAGAATGTTGTGCAATAAATAATGCTCTGAAGAAATTTTGTTCAACTATTCCCAATTTGGCGCAATATCTCGCATATTTAAGAGAAAAGGCAAGGTCATTTTGTAGTCTGTAAGAGACATCATTGATAGACGCTCCGTGTTCAATTGCCAACCATGCTAATTCGTCGTCATCACGGAGGCTGAAAGACATGTTGCAAATGTTTTTGCCATCAGATAAGACGGCTTTCTTTGCTTCTACTTTTGAGAGGTAGTTCATATCAAAAATGTAGTTTTTTTAAAGTTTGCTTTTTGACGGATAAGAAATCAGGTGTTAATATTTTTCTGTGGAGACTGAATTTTGGAAGACGCTGTCGGTCTCGCAATGTATACATAACATGTAGCAAATGCTGTTCTCGGTGAACCTTGAGTATTACTAAGTTTGCCAGATAAAATATTTAATGAAAAACTCCAGTATTCGCTAGCTGTTGTTTTTGAAAATCTATGCGGGAAAGCATTTATTGTTTCGCGAATCAAACTCGTAGAAACAGCGTATAGCCTATATATATTATTCTTTCTGAAACGGAAGACGATGCGATTTGGTTCTTTATCCACTATTCCCAGCCAATCGGTTTTTGAAATCTTTATTAATCTATCATTTCCTTTTCCTCGTTTGATTCTGCCACAGGGAATGATTTTATCCTGGCACAATTGTTCTAATTCAACTACAGCCCATCGGTTTTTCTGTTGAGGATGTGCTTCTTCAAGTTGCCAAAGGTTCCGGCGTTCACTCAAATCGATTTTGTGACGATTAACCCAATTTTTTAATTTTGGTAGCTGTCGTTCTGTCCATTCTGAACAAAGACAGTAATATTTGCCATTACATTCCAGATATTCCGCATAGTAAGGTAATTGAGGAGTTTTGGCCCATTCTCTTCTTCTGATTAATAGTGCTCTGGAAAGACCGAAAGTATTTTTGCTAAAATTTTTACATCTGAACTTTTCTAAGTATTCAGAGGGAAAATCGGGATGCTGAAGAATACTGCTCAGAGTTAGCTGGGCTAATTCGCCTACTTTCATTTGCGTATTTGCGAGCGCCAACTCGATTTCTTGGCGTGATAATCTCGTATACTTCTTTTCTCCCATATAGATACTATATCACATCTCCTCCAGCGGGGGCAAGGTTTTTACTATCTCCATGGTTTCCATGCTGACACGGACGATGCGTTTCACGAGGTCAATAATGTAGCGGGGATTGCCTTGTTCGTCACACCAGTCATTCGGGTCATTGGTGATACCACTATCTTTATCTATGGTGACGGCATAGCGCTCCATGACCCATTCGATGGCGGACTTGCCATTCACGATGTATTCGTATGCCTCTTCGGGAATCTCACTCAGCGTACATGAGTCATTGTAGATGATGGTGTGACGAATTCCTTTCTTGGGGAAACGCATCTTGGTCACTCGGAAGTTACCATGGGAGTATTCCTTGATTGGCCAAGGTTCTATCGTCTCATAGTTCAGATGGAGTTCTGCCAACTTACGGCCGGCCTTGGAGAATGCCCAGAAATCCTTGGCAAAGGGGATGCGGGGAAGTTCCTTTTTCAGGTCGTTCTCAAAGCGTGTGCGGTATTCTGTGCTATGCAACAGCCCATACACATAATAGAAGATGTCCTCCTTACCAATCTTGGGGTCTCCGTAGGCTGTTCGGAACTGTTTGAGTCCGAAGTTTGAGATGCCATCGTGACGGATGTAATCACCTGCATCGGCTTCCATACCAAGGTCAAGCATCGGCGCATCGGCATTCCGTTCCTCATACCAGTAGAGGGGGAAGCACTGTCCATTGAACATTACCTGTAAATCTGGCGTTATCGCACTAATAAGACAAGAGAACGGTTTGCTAGAACCATTACCTGTTAGTTGAATTACCAAGTTCTTATGCTGTGGTGTAGGGAACAGTTTAGGTATCTGATAAAGCATGTCGTTCATGTCTTTATGGATGTATCCATGACGCTTACAGAACGGACGATAAACAGCAGGGACGATGGATGAAGCAGAGAAACAGTATTGCTTACCACGCTCTGCATCCTTTTTCTGCTGTCTTCCCCATGAGAATTTGGTGGGGTCGTAGTCAAATTCTGCAAGTCCTGATTGAGTATTGAAGAACTCAATACTACGGCGCATGTTGCTTTCCAACGCAACGCGAGAATAGTTATAACACCATGTGTCACGGTTCGTCTTTACCCCATTGGAGAACAAGGTAAAGAGAGCCTTGGTATCAGGCTTACCCTTGGTGGCTTTATCACCGATGGACAGGAACTTATCATAACCAGATGTGCGGTGATTGAGCCAATCTCCGTGTTCATCAGGGATGAGTGGCTGCCAAGGGATACCAGAGTAGTTACCAAACCCCTGGATGATTTCAAGTTTCTGCTCACGAGAGAGATAATCACCGATGTCGTGATAATGAAGCGTAGCCAGCTGACCAGCAGGTCGGTTCTTCTTCTTGACGAGGATGATAATGGCAATCGGTGTGCGAGACCCCTCACCGAACACATTACCCTTTTCCTTCTGACGCTGAACACCTGATGTGCGAGCGTTTCCTCGGAGATTGAAGCAGTAGATGGAATCAAACTCGTCCATGAGGGACTGACGGAAGCCAGTCATGGCGTTGTTATCAATGTATGCACCATTGGTTACAAAGGCGAGGATACCATCATCGGTAATGCGGTCGGATGCCCATCGGAATGCACGGATGTATGAGTCGTAGAGACTGTTCTTGTTAGTAGCCTTGGCATTCTTAGCGTATGTATTAGCGATACGCTCATCCAAGTATGGATAGGCTTCATTCTGATTGTTATCGTTTGCAGACTCTTGTTTGGCAGAATAAGGAGGATTACCGATAATCACTCGGATGTCCTGCTTGCAGAGGTTCTTCACACGCTCGCCGTTATCCTCAAAGGCTGCGAACAAGTCCTTATCAGCAGCACTGTTACCATCCATGCGGAAAGTATCGGTCAAGCAGATACCATTGAACGGTTCGTATTCCTCCTGCTTCATGACACCATGATAAGCCACCTCAATGTTTACACACGCGATGTAGTAGGCAAGCAGCACAATTTCACAGGCAAAGAGTTCGTTACGATACTTGTAAGGCAGTTGGCTGCGTTTGATAAGGCCGCTCTGGATGGCGCGGACGATGAATGTGCCTGTTCCTGTAAAGGGGTCAAGAATCTTTACACCACGGGCCCCCAGACCATCTTTGACCCCGAATTCCTGTTGCAGCACCTTGTGGACGGAATGCACGATGAAGTCTACCACAGGGATGGGGGTGTAAACGATACCCAGTTTCTCGGCCAACTTGGGGAATGCTTGCTTGAAGAACTTGTCGTAAAGTTCTACGACCACCTGCTGACGCCCGGCAGCGTTATCAATGCTCTGGGCTCGGTCTTTCACTGAATCATAGAAGCGGCGTAGTTCTCGCAAGTCATTGGCATCGGTGTTCTGCTGCACGATGTCCAGCATGTCGTTCATGGTCTTGGAGACAGGATTGTTCTCTGCGAACTGATACTTCTCAAAGAGCGCATTGAACACAGGTCGGGAGATGAATTGCTGTGCCAACATTTCAATGGCATCAGCCTCGGTAATGGCAGGGTTCGTGTTTTCTCGCAGACCTGACAGGAAGAGTTGGAACTCCGCCAAACCAATACCCTTATCCAGAAGTGTGTTGATAGCCGCTGTCTGCTTTTCTGCAATCTTGGCGATGTTCTTTGCCCAATCCTCCCAATAACGCCTGTCGCCGCACTTCTGAACGGTGCGGACGAGGATACCATCCGTCCATGCGGGTAATTCTTTCTCAAAGTCAAAATCAAAGGAAAGCTGTTTGTCATCGCCTTCTTTGGCAACGAGTACATCCTCCTCGTATTCATCATAACCATCCTTCTTTTTCGGGTTGCGCTTCTTGCCCTTTTTCCCGGTAACACCACCTACTACGATACGTTTACCTCGGCCCTTGTTGAGTTCAATGGAGTTGATTTCAGCGTTGAAGCGGTCGTCGTGTGAGCGGAGAGCTTGCAGAACATCCCAAACCACACGATACTTCTCATCCTTATCCAGCACTTCTTCGGGCTTATCCCTGGGAGATATACCGATGGGCAGAATGATGTAACCGAACTTCTTACCCTGAGCAATTCGCATCACTCGCCCCACGGACTGCACCACATCCACCTGCGATTTACGAGGTGCAAGGAACATGACCGCATCCAGAGACGGAACATCCACACCTTCTGACAAGCAGCGAGCATTGGAGAGAATACGACATTCGGGTACACCATGATTGGCGTTTGTTCCTGCATTACCTTTGAGCCACGAGAGCAGAGCCGCGCGTTCTCCCATGTCCATGTTGCCATCCACATGCTGCATCTCGCTATCAAGGAAAGAAGAATCGTCCTCTTCATCCTTGCGGATGGCATTCACAACCTTACCCCACATCTCGGTATAATTCTTGGAAGCCTTGATGACATTGGCAAAGGATACCGCACGTTTCATCGGCCCCGGGTCAGAGGTAAGGAAGTCCTCATCGTGAGAAAGTAGTTCGGGGAGAGATGGGTCGTAGGAATCAGCATTACCTGCAGCAGCATTGGCGGGCAACAAGACTTTTTTACGCAGTCCGTTATAACAGCCAACAAGTCGCACGGCATCATCCAGTTCAATGGCGCCTGTTTCATCCTGTTGGAGTTGCTCCCCCATGATGTCCTTTACGTAATCCTCATCAACGCAGAGCACCAGCACTTTATAATCGGTGAGCAGACCCTCGCGAACAGCACGGGAGAAGGGCAGACGGAAGTATTCATCCCCAAAGTAGGAACGGTCATTCATTGAAGCCAGTTCTGCATTGGTATCCTTTGCTTTTTGTCGCGCAGATTCGGCATAAATCTTCGGCGTGGCAGTCATGTAGACTCGCTTACGGCATGCGATGTAGTCCTGCTTGTGAATTTTGGTGAAGTGAGATTCATGGTGCTTACCCTTCTTCTCATCATAGAGGGAAACACCTGTCGTGCGGTGGGCTTCATCACAGATGCAGAGGTCAAATTCCGGCAATGCACCGATCTTTTGAGCCTCATGTAATTTCTCTATGGACTGATATGTGGAGAAAATAACAGTCAGATGGCTATCCTTGAATCTGGCATACAGTTGAGCAATAGTCGTGGGGTCTGTGGTAGCTCTCGCAGGGAGGTCACGAGCAGACAAATCCACCAAGTCATCAATGGAGGATGCTTCACCATCAGAACACACGGCAATGGGATGGATTTTGCAAGTTGTTTGAGCCATCCATTCACGCAGACTTTGGGCAACGAGGGCAATGCTCGGAGCAAGAAACAGGACACAACCCTTACCACCTGTGAATTCTTCCATCAGTCGGAGAGCCGTGAAAGTCTTACCGGTACCGCAGGCCATGATGAGTTTACCACGGTCAGTAGTCATGAACCCCTCCAATACGGCATCAATGGCTTCACGCTGATGGGGGCGGGGCTGATACTTTGCGATTTCACCTTGTCCTTTGAGAATGGTAGACCAGTCCACGGCGGCTTCTTCCAGGTCAGAGAGTCCGATGTGTTGGCAGGGAATGTGTTGTTGATACAATTTATTGAGCAGAACTACATTCCAATGGTCAGTCGTGGCAATGATGATGCCTTGTACGAATGAGTCCTTTTTGCTGTACTCAGTATTGATGGTGGCATTGAGAGCCGCGAAGAAAGTCTGCACATCAGGGAGTCTCATCAGGTGTGTAGGCTCATAAAATTTGCACTGTATGGCTACGTAACGGTCAGAATCAGCCTCTTTGGCCACGATATCAATACCCACATCGTGACCTTTGGCATAGGGCCATTCATTCCAGAGCCAGACATCTGAGAATCGAGCCTTATAGGTGGGGTCAGTCAGCAGATACCGCTTCATGAGTACCTCAAAACGGTGCCCTTTATCAGCTTCAGATGTTTGTTGGGTAGCTTCGCGTATGGAATCAAGTAGGGTACGGAGAGTGGATTTCACATGGCTCTATTTATCAGCATTTTTAATGCTGTATGAACCTGTACATTTATGACTTGTTTATAAAACGGGCATGAAGTGCAATCGACTTGATTTATCTTGAACCAGCACTGTGCACATAGTATTGTGTTTTTTTCAGCATTTAAGAGTGCAAAACAGATTTTTCTGCTTGACCAGCATTAAAAATGCTGAACCACCTACCAAAACTATGAAAACAGCAAAAGAAATAATTAAGGAGTTACCACTGAATCTCAACGATATATCCCGCCTAGTGATGGAGGCGGCGGAGGAGCTGGGGGAGAGGTGTGCCGGGATGGAGAGGGGAGAAATGATGCGGTTGATGCGGCGGGTGTTGCATGCGGGGGTGGCGGCAATCAGGGCAGAGGAGCATACGGTTTCTTTTGAGACGGCAGCTTGGGCGAGTGTGCAGGCTCGGGCGGGGCGGAGGGCGGTGACGCTGCGGGATTTGCGGCATTTTGTGCGGCGAATGCTGCGGGTGGAAGGTGTAGCGGAGCGACCGCTGCGGGCGATGTCTAGCCGTGAGTGTCGGGAGCTGTTGCAGACGGCTTTCGGTGGAAGTGTGCATAGCTATAACAAGGGCAGGGCGATTCTGCACAGCATTTTTTCTTATGGGCAAAAGCAGGAGTGGTGTAGCGAAAATCCCGTGTCACGCATAGAATGCCGCCGGGTGAGGGAGCAGGAAATCAAGCCTCTTGGCGCGGAAGAAATCAAGCGCTTGGAGGCTGCCGCCAAGATGCCGCAGCATCGCGACATGCAGTTATCGCTGCATTTGTTGCTGTATTGCGGGCTGCGACCGCAGGAGGTGGCGCGGTTGGAGACTACGCATATTCAACCGCAGCAGGGCAGGGTGATTGTTCCGGCGAGTAGCAGTAAGACCGGCGGCGGGCGTGCCGTGCCGCTGCGTAATAAAGGGAAGCTGCGCGGGGTGCCGCTGCGCATTCCCGGTAACTGGGAAAACCGCTGGAGGCGGCTGAGACGCGCAGCCGGATTTGCACCCGGGCAGTGGGTGCCGGATGTGTGTCGCCACACTTTTGCCAGCTATCATGCGGCGTATTTTCAGAATTTGGGAGCGCTGCAGTTGGAGATGGGGCACCGCAGTGCCAATTTGCTCCTGAGCCGCTACCTGAATCTGCCACAGGTGAAGCAGGCCAAGGCGTACTGGAATTTAAGCTGAATGACTTGGTTTATTTTATGCAAAACGGGAATCTAATTCCATTATTACATAAAAAAGAGGGTCAATTTGGTAAAATTTTATGCAAAACGGGAATCCGATTCCTGTTTTGCATAGAAGCGGAGTTCATTTTGCTTGACAATTTCTGCGGGCGGGGGCAGAATGGGACAGGAAGATGAACGAGAACGAATACATTCCCAGAAAAGCACTCTCTACGGTTGAGGAAATGAGCCGCAGTTTTCCATGCGTGCTGATAACCGGTGCTCGGCAGGTGGGCAAATCGACGATGTTGAAGCAAATCATGCCCGGGGATATGAATTATGTTAATCTCGATGATTTTCGAGAGCTACGACAGGCCAAAAATGATCCTATCGGGTATCTTGAAGAGAAGGGGACACCGCTCTGTATCGATGAGGTGCAGTATGCACCGGAACTGTTGAGAGCTATCAAGTGGATGGTGGATAAGGAAGACCGCCCGGGCATGTATTGGCTGACCGGTTCCCAGCGGTTTCACATGATGAAGGGGGTGAGTGAAAGCCTGGCCGGGCGAGTGGGGATTCTGGAGCTTTGCACTCTCTCCCAGCGCGAAATAACCCGTACAAGCAACGAGGCCGACTTTTTTCCCACGCTCGAGCGTCTGACGGAATTGATGCCGGCGCGTCGTTCGTGCGATATCAATGAACTCTATGCACGCATCTGGCGCGGGGGCTATCCGGCACTGCACCGGGATCTCAATCGAAATGTAGACCAATATTTTGATTCCTATCTGCAAACGTATCTGGAGAGAGATGTTCAGGCATTGACTCAGGTAAGTGACAAAAATGCGTTTATGGTGCTCATGCAATCTGCCGCCGCGCGAACCGGGCAGCAACTGGTGTATGCTGATTTGGCAAAGGATGCCGGGATTTCTCCCAAGACGGCAAAAAGCTGGGTAAGTATTCTGGAAGCAAGTGGTATCGTCACTCTGCTGCAGCCATATTCAATCAATACGATTAAGCGCTTGAGCAAATCCCCCAAGCTATATTTCATGGATACCGGCCTTTGTGCGTGGCTTTGCAGCTGGCCTACTCCGGCCTCTTTGCAAAGCGGAGCCATGAGTGGAGCTATCCTGGAAACCTGGGTGTTCGGGCAATTATATCGGGCTCTGGGCAGCCGCGGGCTGCGTTCTCGGCTGAGCTACTATCGGGACAGCAATGGAGCCGAAGTGGACTTCCTGCTTGAACACAGCGGGAAAATCTATCCCATGGAAGTCAAGCGGAGCAGCAGTCCGACATCGGCTGATTTAAAAGCGGTGGGCGGCATCCCCACCGGTAATGCCGAAATGCAGCCGGGTGTCGTTCTCTGTACCGCAAGGGAGATGTTCTCCATCGGTAAAGGGCATAAGGCATTCCCGATATCCGCTATGTGAGGAAACAGCGTCGGAACAAACCTTTTGTGCTTGATAATATGTGGTACGAAATTGCTCCTTATGTGATGCCTGTTGCGGCAGTAGTGGTGCTGGTCATCATAGGACGAGCGTTGATAAAAATGCGCCTGCAGGGGAAGAAGAGCGGGTGCTCTCATGGCTGTTCTCTGGGGTGTTTTGGGGTGATTTGTCTGGTTGTTCTGGGGAGTATCATCAGCTCCTTTTTCAGCACAAAAACGCTATACTGTGATGGGACTCGCCGCTGGTATATGCGTACATATCATATCGACGATACGCTTTTTTATAGTGTCCAAGTAAGCCCGACCGAGGGGCTGCCCGGGGATGATGGGCAGGGGTACTATGAGCCGTGGTATACCTGTATCGGGTTTCAGGGAGGTACTGCCGGCTGGAAGAAGTACCCCACGGAGCTCTACCTGCGCCAGCAATCCGGTGCCCTTCATTATTTCAATTTTGAGACCGGCGAGGTGCAGGATATCGGCAATATGCCTGCTGACATTCCCATGGAGCCCGTGGAAAAGTTCTTTCGTGAGTTGTAATAATAAACACTATCGTACCTGATAATAATATGTATCAATATCTGAAATTCTGCTGTATTTTTCTGGGGCTTCTGACCTGTCTGTCGGTGCCTTTGCAAGCTGCGTCTCCTTCCGTTTCCGGGATGATAGAGGCGGGGCGGCGCGGTAAGGGATATGTCATCAATACCCCCAAATATGACCGCAAAGCCAAGGTCTTTTTCCTGTGCTATCTGGGGTATAATGTGAAGGATAGGTTGGGCGAAGTCTGTGCCCCGCTGATTCCGACGCATGAGGAGATAGAGCGCAGCGGTGCAGCTCTTGTCCTGTATCTCGATTTCCCTCCTGAGCAGAATGGAAATGAGGGCAAATCCGGGAAAAATAAGAAGAAGGGGAAGTCACGAGGCTCTGCCGCCAGCGGCAGTATTCCTTGCCCCGTTGTGAATATCTATCACGCCAAGGCTCGCGAGGCGCTCTTTCAAAAGGATGCCCGTGGCAAGGAGTACAGCTATGGTACGTACGATTTGCGGGCGGTCAATGCCTCCGGAAAACCTCTGGCCTATTTCAAATATGCCAATGGTGCTATTACGATGATGGATGCGCAAACCGGGAACATGAAAGAAATCGGCACGGGTAGTTACAGTGGCAATGAATGGGTTGGCCCGGCTGTTCTGGCTTCCTACAAGGAATTGCTGGAGCTCGTGTCTCCGTCAGACGCTTCGGATGAGGAGACGCGGGAAGAATCCAAACCCGTGAAAAAGTCCAAGAAGAAACCCACACAAAAGCGAAAAAGCGGAATTTAAAGTGCCGCGAGAATCGAAAATTTGAAACGCGCCCGTACTTTTGTACGGAATATGCGATTCTCGCGCTTCTTGCGGCGTTTTATTGTAAATGGCTGATATTCAGTGCTTCTAGTGCGAGCCTGGAAATCATGGCGAATTGTCGCTGTTTAGCGGCTGTTTTGTGCATTATATGAGGATAAATGCGCTGTGTGTGTGTCGCTAAAGAAGAACGCTGCTTTGCCACTAATGATAGGGATGAAAGAGCGAACGTCGTAGCAATTTCTCAGAGTGCAAAACTATCTAACTCTGCCGATAGAGGAAATGTGATGAACAAAAGAAAAAATAGGCTCAAGAATATCAATTTAATGCTAAAAAAGATGATATTCATGATAAAAATCCGAATTTTGCGATATTTTCATTATTTTTGAGTGGAATCTTCTTTTTGATGAGGAGAAAATACGGTGTTTTGCGGGGGTAATTTGGCTTGAGAAAGTCTCGTTTTTGTGGTTTTGAAGCCCGAAAAGATGGCTTTTGGAGCGGTGGGTAATCCTTCACGAAGGCGTCATCTTTTCTCTGTGTGCAGATTGAAATGGAGACTGTTGATTATAAGTTTAGAAACGATAACAAGTGCGAAAATTAAACAAACGGGCATATTGCAGAGTTTAATCTATATGCAATAAATAGAATAAATTACAAGTCTGAAGAAATTCTTAGTGAAAAGAGACGCTTAAGGGAAAGCAAGTATGTAGAGATGCTCAGAGACGTTAGTTTGAGAGTTTAAAATGAGCAATTGGGCGTTCCTGCAGAATGGTGCTGAGATGTTGGGTGAAAAATGAACCTGCGGTGGTGTGGGATTTTGACATGAGGTAAAAATAAGCCTTGTTTTGATGCCGAAAGGGAGTGGGTGTTTTATAAGTTTAGAAAACGTAGCAGTTATTGAAACAAAATAAAAAGATGGGAGTAAAAATATGAAAAAATAGGAAAATGGACAATAATAATTAACAGTGCGTAATTCAGAAATGCTGATATGATAAGAAGAATTGATTGGGGGTAGACTAACATCGAATCCGGTGGCCGGAGTTTGGAATGATATGAGGAGGATGGAATGTGTCTGCCCGGAAATTTAATTTCTGCAGCGGGTGAATTATTGATAGAAAAATGAGGTGTGGAAAAAGGTGTTTCGGGAGAAATGTTGATTGCCGGCAAAAAGTCAGTTTTTATCCGGGAGTGAAGTGGTGGAGGCTTCTAAATTGAGTAGTGAGATTTTGGCTTGCAAGGCGGTCTGAAAGGGCATAGAATGGGGGCGGATGAGTGCGGAGTCCGGAGATGATGCTCTGATTCCGATGAGAGAATTGAGGCAGAAAAACAAGGAATCTACCATGTCAACACAAGTCTTAGGAGAGGGAGAAAAGGTAGCTCTGAGGTCTGTATTGTCGGACGGTGAGGCCGTGCGTTGGTATGTTCGCCCGCGGTGTATTCCGGAGAAGAAAGCGCTGCAGCACTGGATTCTGCTGACGTTGGTCATGTCTATGTTTTCCGGAATCTTCATACTGGTGTCCCTGGGTAGCCAGGAGGTGGATGCCGTGGGCTACCTGATTGCCTCCTTTTGCATGCTCTTGGTCGGTCTGACTTTGTTGATACCTGTGCTGACGGTGGGGAATCGTCGGCGAACATTTTATGCCGTGACGAATCGGCATGCTGTGGTGGCGAAGAGCAGGCTGCCGCTGCCGGGTTGGGAGATGACGCTATATCCGTTGGCATCTAATATGGTGGTGGAGATTGTGGAGCGGAAAGGAGGCCGCGGTGATATTGTGCTGGCATACGAGAACACCGCTCCGGATGCATTTGGTAGGCGTCCTCGATTGGGTTTCCTTAATTTGGCCGATATGGGGTCTGTGCTGGAGGCTCTGCAGACGACGGCAGCAGCTTTCCCTCCACGGATGGATGCGGAGCATTCCCGCAGCCTGAGTTGGGCAGACCCACGCTCCAGTGTGCAACCGCCGGAGAAATGTTGGGGTGTAATTTCCGTGGTAATGATAGTTGGCGGAACGCTTGCCCTGTATGCCGGGATTTCGCTGGCGGAAGAGCCTCTGGAGTATTTTGTGAAAGCCGAGCGAACAGTTGGGAAAGTGGTCCGTGCGGAGAAGGACGGGGACGCATATCGCCCCATTTACGAATATACCGTTGCGGATGGTCGGCGCTATTGCCGGGAGGTAAAGGACGCCGAGCTTTTTCAGAATAATCCCAAAGGCAGGGAAACCGTGCTGCTCTATTTTGCGGATGCTCCGGAGGAGGCTCATGCGCTGAGTCTCGTCAATCTTTTCGCTGTTCCTCTGTTTCTGACGTGCTGGGGGCTCATGTTCCTGAGCGGAGGTTGCCTGACGGCTAAGTCGTATCGTTATCAGAAGCGTGTGTGGGGTGAGCTGGCGAAGGAGTAAGGCTGCGCGCTGAGTTGTCGCTGCCTGTAAGCACAAACAAAAAACCGCGCCCTTTCGGACGCGGTTCTTTGTTTAAATGCGTTTGTTATTCCTTTACAGGGGAACATTGATAGTCTGCTCGCGGTCGGGGCCTACGCCCACGGTGCCTACGGGGCAGCCGATGACCTCACCGAAGCGCTTGACGTATGCCTTGCAGGCCTCAGGAAGCTCTTCCCATGTGGTGCACTTGGAGATGTCCTGCTTCCAACCGGGAACGGACTCATACACGGGCTCACACTTGGCCCAGTCGTCCATGAGGGCGGGGGGATACTCCAGCACCTCATCACCGCAGCGGTAACCGGTGCAAATCTTGATGGAGTCGCACTCATCGAGCCCGTCGAGGTTGGTCATGGCCATCTCGTCAAAGCCGTTGAACATGGCAGAGTAGCGCAGCACTACGCCGTCTGCCCAGCCGCAGCGGCGGGGACGGCCTGTCGTGGCGCCGAACTCACGGCCGAGGCCGTGCAGGTAATCGGCAATCTCGGCATCTTCCGTGACCATGGGGCCTTCACCCACGCGGGTGGTGTAAGCCTTGCATACGCCGATAATCTTGTCGATGCGGGTCGGGGCCACGCCGGAGCCGGTGCAGCAGCCGCCGGCGCTGGTGTTGGAGCTGGTGACGAAGGGGTAGGTGCCGAAATCGATGTCGAGCATGGCACCCTGAGCACCCTCAAAGAGAACGGTCTTACCGGCCTTGATAGCCTTGTTGACGGTGGGGATGGTGTTGGTGATGTGCGGGCGCAGAACATCGGCTGCAGCCATCACGGCATCCAGAGTCACCTGCGGATCTGCCTTGGGCCAGCCAAGACGAGCCAGCTCATCATTGGCGGTCTCGATTCGGGCTTCCAGCACCTTGCGGAGACGGTCGGGGTCTGCAAGGTCAATCATGCGGATGCCGATACGGCGTGCCTTGTCGGCATAGGTGGGTCCGATACCCTGCTTGGTGGTGCCGATTTTGTGCTCGCCGAGAGCTTCTTCCTGGGCGGCATCAATTTCCTTGTGGATGGGCAGCACCACATGAGCGCGGTCAGAGATGATGAGGTTCTCCGGGGTGATGGAGACGCCGAGATCGCGCAGGTAGGTCATTTCTTCCACCAGAGAGGTGGGGTTGATGACAACGCCGTTGCCGATGACGTTTACCTTGCCCGGCCACAGAATGCCGGAGGGTACCAGGTGGAGGACGTATTTCTTGCCGTTGGCAATGACCGTGTGGCCGGCATTGCTGCCGCCCTGGCTGCGGATAACGAAGTCGGCGGTTTCAGTCAGGAAGTCGATGACCTTGCCTTTGCCTTCATCGCCCCACTGGGAGCCGATAACGAGTGTGTTCATGATGTAATGTGATTGGGCCCGAGGGGCGGTGTTTATTTCTTGAAGGAGTCAACCATATCGATGAACTCTGCAAAGATGCGGGGCTCACCGGTGGGAGGAGGAACGGGCAGGAACTGCACGCCTGCAGCGGGTGCGCTCTTGGAGGCCACGCCTGCCACGGTGCTGTCACTCAGGTTGGTGTGGGTGATGACGGCGTCGCCGGTGACAGAGTCTGCCTCTACGGCATAGAAGTTGTTCTGCGTGGTGATGGAGACGGCGTCGCTGCGGAGGTCTCGTACAGCGTAGTTGCCGCCGTGGTGACCGAAGGGAAGCTTCACGCTCTTGCAGCCCATAGCCATGGCAAGCACCTGGTGACCCAGCCCCATAGCATAAATGGGCAGCTTGCCGATGAGTTTCGTTACTTCTGCGACAACGCCGGAGAGAGCCTCGGGGGAGCCGGGGCCGTGGGAAATGAAGAGGCCGTCTGCGCCCAGAGCCAGGATATTCTCTGCAGAAGTGGCAGCCGGCACAACGGTGAGGTCGAACCCGTCTCGGCGGAGGGTGGCCAGCACGCTGCGCTGGACGCCCAAATCAAGCACTACGGCTTTGCGGGTGGCTGCGGGAAGCTCCGTGTAGTAGGACAGGTCGCCGCGGGATTTGTTCGGCAGTTTCCAGCCGCGGGATTCGCCGTCCCAATGGTAGGGCTCGGCGGTGGAAACGGCGCTCACCGGAGCGGTTTCGGAGATGGAGGGCGCGGCTTTAGCTGCGGCGACGGCTTCCTCTGCGCTCAGTTCGGTGGTGATGCAGGCACGCATGGAGCCCTGCTCGCGGATGATGAGGGTGAGCTTGCGGGTGTCTACACCTTCAATGCCGGGTACACCGTAGCGGGCAAGCCAGTCGCTCAGGGATTCTGTGGAGCGCCAGTTGGAATGCAGGCGGGAAAGTTCGGTTGCAATGACGGCTGCAGCCTGCGCGCGATCGCTCTCATTGTCTTCCTCGTTAATGCCGTAGCTGCCGATGTGGGAGTATGTGTAGGTGAGGAAGAGTCCTTTCCAGGAGGGGTCAGTGATGAGCTCCTGATAGCCTACAACGGCTGTGTTAAAGGCGAGTTCGCCGGTGACAGTACCAGTGGCACCGAAAGAGGTGCCTTCGAAGATAATTCCGTTTTCGAGTGCAAGAATTGCTTTCATGCCAGTTATTTGAAGCTGTGGCATTATAACGCACCCGCGCGGTAAAGGCAAGGCAATAATGCGCGCAGACGCAAAAATGGAGCAGGGAAGCGGGAAAGTTCAAACGGATTAGGAAAAACGTCATAATTTTGCGTTGATTGCTTGCTTTCCTTTGAGCTGTGTGGTATATAGTAGGGTACGCGGGAGCTTAGTGCTCCCGGGATTGAACCTTTTCTGGAAAATCAGAATCATAACTTAATCATGGAAAACGAAGAAAAAATCGAGACTCCGGTGCCGGCTCCTGCTCCCACTGCAGATGCCTGCGATCGCCTGACTGCTGCCCGCAAGTATGCCTGCGAGCAGTATGAGAAGCTTCGCGCCGTGGCTGTTGAGCAGATGGACAGCGTGCGCGGTTATACAGCTCAGGCTCGTAAGCAGGTCAATGAGGGTTGGGATGTGACTTGCAGCAAGGCCAAGGAACTGCACAAGGCCGGTGAGGCCTACGTGAAGGAAAATCCCACCGGCTCCATGCTGGGCGCTCTCGGCGTCGGCGTGCTCGTCGGTTTGCTGCTTGGTGTATCCAAGCGCTGATTGCGAAAGTTTTGAGCAGGCTGTGTGGTTGCCGCCGCGCGGTGACCGCACAGCGTGTGCCGTGCAGACAGCAGTATGTTCGGGTTATTCAAAAAGACCTCTCCGGAGCCTTCTGAGTGTAAGAGGCAGGCAGTAGCTGCCTTGGCGGGGGTGCGTGCCGTGGCGGCACAGGTGTCAGATCATCTGGGCTCGCTTGCAGAACTGTTTGCTGTTGAGCTGCAGGAGTATGCCGGGCTGCAGGTGCGCCGGGCGTGCCTGCTGGCTGCCGGGTGTGTGTTGCTGGCCGGTGCGTATCTGGTAGGTTGCGCGTTGTTGTGCGTGGTGCTGGAGATATGGCTCGGTTGGATAGGTGCTCTGGCAGCAGTGCTGTGCCTGTTGCTGGGCAGCGGTATTTTGTTGCTGAAGCTTGCCCGCAAATATGGCAGAGTACCTTTTGCACCCGCAACAATTCAGGAATTAAAGAACGATAAGCAATGTCTCAAGTTAATGATCAAGCCCGACAGCAAGCCCTGACACGGGTTGCGGCTTCACGCGTGCGGGCAGTGGATGCAACGGAGGCTGTTCGCCGTGGGGTGACAGGCTGCGTGAGGGCATTGCCTGTCTCTGCAGGGGTGCTCAAGGCATCCGGTGTTGCACTGGCGGGGCTGGTGGCCGCCGGTGTGGTGAGCTCCAGAATTGCCGCGCGCCGGAAAAAGAAACAGGCGTTGGAGCGAGAAATGAGTGGGCGGACCGTGGCACTCCAGTTGCTTTCCGCCGTAGCGGTGCCTCTCCTGCACCGCTGGCTGGTGAGCCGCAGCGGGATTGCCGCTCAGACTCCCGCTGAGCAGAAAACACCCGTGGCAGATGCCCATGAATCCGGCCTGAGCGGTGCATTTTACCGCTGGCTGGGGCTTTTGAAATAATTTTAACACTACTTATTATCGAATGGAAAAGAAAAAAGTATTCGTATCCGGTGCATTTCATGTGCTGCATGCAGGCCATATCAAGTTTTTTCAGGATGCAAGAGCACTTGGAGATTATCTGATTGTGTCTTTCCCTCCGTCTGATTTGCTGTGGGAGCTGTATGGACGCAAGTCTCTGCTTGATGACGCGGACAAAATGTCCGTGATTTCCTCTCTGGAACAGGTGGATGAGGTTGTGCTGTCCACAGATGAGGATAAGGCTCTTTCCTTTAAGTCAGCCTTCCTGCAGGTGAAGCCGGATGTTCTGGCTGTGACCACGGATGACCGCTACAAGGATGCAAAACGCCGATTCTGTGAGGAAAACGGAGTGGAGTTTGTCGTGTTGGAAAAAGCCGCACCGGAGGGCAAGTCTGCCAGCAGTACGGCGATGCTGGATCGCATCAAGGCTCCCACCCATGCCCCTCTGCGTGTTGATTTTGCCGGCGGCTGGCTGGATGTGCCGGAGAACGCCATTCCCGGGGAGTATGTGGTTAATTGTTCCGTGTCTCCCACGGTGTCACTCAAAGAGTGGCTGTACCGCAAGGGTGCCGGTATGGGCGGCAGCGGCGGCTGGAGCGTGCTGAACGGTTGGGACCCCGTGGCGTCGGAGCTTGGATTGGGGGTCGGCTGGCAGGACCCGGCCGTTATTGCAGAGACCGGTGCCTGCGTGTGGAAGTCCGGACCCAAGCCGGTATTGGATTTCAAGAATACAGGGGATTTCCTCCGTGGGCGCATGGCAGTATATGATACCCGTATTGAGCATAACACTCCCGGATTGGCGGGGCTGGTGCGTCAGTTCGACAAGATTGCCAAAGCTGCGCGCGTGGCTCGTCTCGGTATTCAGGAGCAGGATGTTGCCGTGCTTGCCATCGGCGTGCAGATGAGCTACAAGCTGCAGCTGGCGGAAGGTATGGCTCCGCTGCCGAAAATCGGCGACTGCCTGGCACATAAGTATTGCGGCGGCGGTCACGGCGGTTATGCTGTTTACCTGTATGAGACTCCGGAAGCCCGAGAGGAAGCTCTGGAAGCATGCGAGGATATGTATCCCATTGAGCCTTATTGCCGCACGTTTGGTAAGGATGAGCCCGTGGAATGGGCTCCCAAGTACCTGCAGCGTCTTCGTGACCGCGGCGTGATTGAATAATAATGTTTCACCCTCAACTCATAAACGAATATGCCTAAGGTTTTTGTATCAGGATGTTTTGATGTTTTGCACAGTGGTCATATAGCTTTCCTTGAGGAAGCTGCCGGCTACGGAGATGTGTACGTTTCCATCGGTTCGGATGCCACTGTCATGGCACTCAAGAACCGCAAGACTATGTATACGGAGGACGAGCGTAAATATATGCTTGAGTCTATTCGTTTTGTGAAAAAAGTTTACATTGGCCCTGATACCGGCAAACATCTGGATTTTGCGCCACTGCTGGATGAGGTAAAGCCGGATATTTTCTTCGTGAACGCCGACGGTACCAGTGATGAGAAGAAGGCGTTTGTGGAGTCGAAGGGAATCAAGTATGTGACCAGCAAGCGCATTCCCCACGGAGCCTTGCCGGTGCGTTCTACAACCAGTATCCGGGAAAATCTCGGTAAATAAATTATGCAGACTGACAGTTCTCAGACACCGGATTATAATAAATTCTGGAATCTGTTCGATGGGGTTCTGGTGATTAACCTGAAATCCAGCGTAGGGCGTTGGGAGAATTTTCAGAAAAAAATCGGTGCGACCATTCCGGAAGGTAAACTGCATCGTATTGATGCCGTGAACGGACAGACGTGGCCGGGTTACGGTGAGAAACCGTGGTTTACGGACCGAGGGGTGGAGCGCGCACCGTTCTGGGGCGGTACCGCAGGTTGTGCATTGTCTCATCGCATTGCCATTCAATATGCTCAGGATAAGGGGTGGGACAACGTGCTGATTCTGGAAGATGATGTGCGATTCTCGCTGGAAAACGCTGCCATTGACTGCTTGGCTGAAAGTCTGCCCCCCGTCACGGAAAAATACTTTTTCTACTTGGGGTATAACCAGCCGGAGCCATTGGGCTACCGCATCCGAAAGGGAGAGGGTGCAGAGGTGTGGCGCGTGGCCGGGGTGCTGGCAACGCATGCTTATGTGGTACCCAAGTCCATGTATGAAACGGTGTTGAATTACCTGCCTACCAACGATAATGTGTGGGAATGGATTTCTGAGTACAAGGCGGTGGATGTTTTGTACCGGGATTTTATCGCTCTGTTGCCCGGCGTGAGAATATACGCCCTCTATCCGCAGGTGGCCCGACAGGGAGACGAGCCATCGGATATTGCGCTTACCGGCGTTTCCGGGGCAGAGATGTCCAGCACCCTGCCGCCGCGCTCGGCCTGGTCCATCCGCGGCATTGTTCGGTTCTGCTTCCCTTGTCTGAGCCGCATGAAGAATAGGCTCAATTCCGGACGAACAAAGCGCAGAGCCCTGCGTATCGGGCTTCCCGGGTTTAAGAAAGATGCCTGAGAAATAAGGATTTTTAAGACATTTTATGCAATGTGGCACTGATTAAGCTTGAAAAATGAGCGCAAAAGGGTCATATTAAAGCTTCACCAAGTACAATATGTCTGAACAGAAAGAACGAAAGACACTGGAGGAAAGAAATCAGGCCAGCGATCTGGAGCGTCTGCGTCACTCCTGCGCACACGTTCTGGCTGCTGCCATTTGCCGTATCTGGCCCCAGGCCCAGCTTGCCGCCGGCCCCGCCATTGAGAACGGCTTCTACTATGATATTGAGCTGGATCACAACATCACCACCGCCGAGTTTGAGCTGATTGAGGCGGAGATGAAGAAAATTGTCAAGGAGAACCAGACCTTTGAGCGAACTACCATTTCCCGTGATGAGGCCATGCAGATGGCTCAGAGCGGCGAGCTGGGTTCCGTAGGCCCGCGTGATGTGGCTTCCAAGTTCAAGGTGGACCTCCTGAACCGCATTCCCGAGGGTGAGGAAATCTCCATCTACCGCAACGGTGATTTTACCGACCTCTGCGCCGGACCGCACGTGGGCCGCACCGGTAATTGCAAGGCATTCAAGGTGATGAGCGTTGCCTCCGCCTATTACCAGGGCGATGCCAACGGCCCGCGTCTGCAGCGAGTTTACGGTACCTGTTTCCCGAACCGCACCCAGCTGGACGAACACCTCGCCCGTCTGGAGGAAGCCCGCAAGCGCGACCACCGCAAGCTTGGCCGAGAGATGGGACTCTTTACCATTGATGAGATGGTGGGGCAGGGCCTTGTGCTGTGGAAGCCCAAGGGCTCCATCATCCGCCGCGAGCTTCAGGATTTCATCACGGAGGAGCTGGACCGCATCGGCTACTCCCAGGTGTTCACCCCCCACATCGGCAAACTGGACCTGTACATGACTTCCGGTCACTGGGAGCACTATAAGGAAAGCCAGTTCCCGCCCATTCCCGATCCGGACGACTTCAAGAAACTGCGCGATGAGAACGCCAGCTGCGCCGACCTCTTCAACGCACTGGATACCCGCACCATCACGGGCTTCATGCTCAAACCCATGAATTGCCCGCACCACATCCGCATCTATGCCAATGAGCCGCATTCTTACCGTGACCTCCCCGTGCGTCTGGCAGAGTTCGGTACCGTGTACCGCTGGGAGCAGAGCGGCGAGCTGGGCGGCATGACCCGCGTGCGCGGCTTCACGCAGGATGATGCCCACATCTTCTGCCGTCCCGACCAGATTAAGGAAGAAGTGGCACAGTGCATCGGTATCGTGAAGCACATCCTCGGCACGCTGGAGATGACTGATTTCCGCGTCCGTCTTTCCCTGCGCGATAAGGATTATACAGACCCGAAGTACGTCGGTACCTTTGAAAACTGGAAACTGGCAGAGACCGCCCTCCGCGAGGTGCTCTCCGAAAGCGGTTTCGAGTATATCGAGGCAGAGAACGAGGCCGCCTTCTACGGTCCCAAGATTGATTTCATCGTGCGCGATGTCATCGGCCGTGACTGGCAGCTGGGCACCGTGCAGGTGGACTACAACCTGCCGGAGCGCTTTGACCTCTCCTACACCGGCGCAGACAACAAGCCGCACCGTCCGGTGATGATTCACCGTGCCCCCTTCGGCTCCATGGAGCGTTTCACCGGCTTGCTCATTGAGCATTTTGCCGGCAAGTTCCCCACCTGGCTCGCCCCTGAGCAGGTGCGCGTGCTGCCCATCTCTGACAAAGTGGCAGACTTTGCCGAAATGGTGCGCACAAAGCTGGCTGAAGCCCGCGTCCGCGTCAAGCTGGATGCCGACCCGGACAAGATTGGCGCCAAGATTCGCAATGCCCGTCTGGACCGCGTTCCCTACATGGTCGTGGTTGGTCAGCGAGAGGCAGAGCAGGGGCTTGTTTCCATCCGCCACCGTGAGCTGGACGTCATCGGCACCATGACCGTGGATGCCTTTGTAGAGGCTGTTACGGCAGAAATCTCTGCTCGCCTCATTCGCCCCGCCCTGCAACCTGAAAAACCGGCAGATAAGCAGTAAATCTACCATCGTAACTCTCTTCCGCCCCGGCGCCGGATTCGCAAGTCGGCGCATCTGATCCCGCCGGGGCAGTCAAACACCAGAACACACACACGTGCCCGCACCACAGAAACCAACCAAGCCCGCCAACCGCAACAATCGTCGCGATCAGGCCGGCAAAACTCCGCAGATTCGTGTCAATGACCGTATCCGCGCTCCCAGAGTACGAGTAGTCACCGCCAAGGGTGACCAGCTCGGCGTCATGGCCACCCGCGATGCTCTCGCCAAGGCCAAGGAAATTGGTCTCGACCTCGTAGAGGTTGCTCCCAATGCAGACCCGCCTGTCTGCCGTCTCATTGACTACGGCAAGTACAAGTACATGCAGGCCAAACTGCAGAAGAACAACAAGACAAAAGCCGTCAAGATGAAGGAGGTCAAGCTCCGCGTCGGTACGGATGTCAACGACTACAACGTCAAGATGAGTCGCACGGAGCAGTTCCTTGACCACGGTCACAAGGTCCGCTTCCAGCTTCGCTTCCGCAACCGCGAGAACGCCCACCGCGAGCTCGGTCTGGATGTGATGGCCAAGGTGGTGGAGGATATGAAGACCATGGGCCAGGTGGACCAGCCCGCCAAGCTTGCCGGCAATACCGTCACCATGGTGCTGGCCCCGCTGCCCGCTGCCCAGCGTGTGCGCAAGTTCAAGAAGTACGAGGAAGAGGACTTCGATGCCGATTCCGAGGAATTTGATGCCGAGGGCGACGAATAAAGAGCCTTTTCTGCAATTTTTTGCTTTTTTCGACCGCCGCAGGTTTCTGCGGCGGTTTTTTTTGCGAATTTTTGAGAAAAATGCAGAAAAAAGTTGCGGATTTGGGGGGCAAATGGATTATTATAGGTAGATAGTACTCGTTCTATGGCCATACGAATATATCTGAGCATGGTACTCCTGCTGTCGGGGGGCGTAAGTGCCCTCACGGCACAGGAGGTTACACCCGAGCTGCGGCGCGACATCACGGAGGTGGTGGCGGCGGATGCTGCGGCACGTCTGCAGCGTCTCCGCAGCGGACTGGCAGACGCATTCCACCAGGATGTTTTTGTAGAAACGCTGGCAGCCGGGCTTCGCTCCGGGCAGCCGGTGGGGGATATCTATGCTACCCGCTGTCCCATGGCTGCGGATATTGCCAATGATGTTCTCAAACGCTTTGAACCGAGGGATTTTGATGCGGAAACCGCCCTTGCCCGTGTGGCGGAGCTGGCTGCGCAGCCCGCGCCGGCCACGGATGAGGAAAAGGAACGGCAGTGGGAAACGTACACGAAGCTTTATGACCGCATGGCGGCAGCCTACCGTCCCGTTCTACGCCTGCGTGAGGCAGAGAAAGAAAAAGAGATTCTGGCGGCAAACGGACGCCGCCCGGGGGTAACGGTGCTGCCCAACGGCGTGCAGATGCAGGTGGAGCCGGGAGATGATGCGCTGAGCGATATCAACCGCGGTACTCGGGAAACCGGCGTTGCATTCTATACCCGTACCACGCGCAAGATGACCTTTGCGGAGCTGCCGGAGCCCATCCGGCGCATGCAGGAGCACATCCCGTCCGGCCGCAGCTGGACCTTCTGGGTGCCGGCAGAAGCTGTGGCAGAGCTTGCCGCAGAGAAGCAGCAGCGGCGGGTAGATGAGAAGAAACGCCGAGAGGAGCTTATGAGCCGCCTCTCCGGCCCTCAGCAGGCCTTCTACGAGAGCCGGCCCTGGAGCTCCCCGAAGAAGAAGCCTGCCGCCGCGAAAGAGCCGGAGAAACTGCCGGAGCCGATGCTGAAAATCAAGATATGGAAAGATAATGCCAACGCTCCGGTACAAACGCTGCCGGATGTGGTACAGGACATGCTTTAACATTCTACCCTGAGTCACACGCCATACCCATGAAGACGACACTCCGTTGCCTGCCTCAATTCACCTGCCTGCTCCCGCATGGGTGCGGGCAGGGAGGCAGCGCGGATTCCCCGTCTGCAAGATGCAACTGACCCATGTTTAAATGGTGGCACAAAAAAGGTGATGAAGCCGCGCGGCAGCAGTGCCGCAGCTGGTTTCTTGCCGCACGCCACCGTCTCTACCTTTATGCCCGCCGCCGGGCGGACAGTTCTGCGGATGTAGAGCTGCTGCTGTCCCGCACGCTGGAGCGGGTTGCGGAGGCTGTCTACCAAGGACGCGTTTCCGCAGAGGAGAAATCACTTTTGCCATACACGCTGCGGGCACTTGCGAATGAAGCCATGAAAATGAACATGGCAGACAGTCGCCGCCGCCGGGCGGAAGCCCGTTACAGCAGCCACCGGTCGGCGGAATCTGCACCGGATCCGCTTCCTGCGGAAGATACCCACCGCCGCCTTAGTGCGCTTCTTTCCCGCCTGCCGGAAAAGCAGGCGGAGGTGGTCACCCTGCATCTCTGGGAGGACCTCAGCTTTGCCGAAATCGGGCGCATGCTCGGTGTCGGAGAATCCACCGTTCGAGCCCGCTATGATGCGGCACTCCGTAAAATGAAACAGATGATGAACGAAAACTCATAAACACCGCCATGAATAATTCGTCACAACAGATTCATGACATGGAGCAAATGCTCCGTGAGCTGGCCGCTCACGAGCTGCACTCCGTGAAGATGGATGCTGCCATGACCGCGCGCCTGGAAACCTGCCTGGAATCTCGCTTCCGAAGGCTTACGGAACGAGGCTATGCCTATAGGTGTATGCTGGCCTGTGCCGCTGCCATCACGCTTGTTTTGTGCTGCCTCTCTCTGCTGGAGCAGCCGGAGCAGAAACTTACCGCCGCTCCTGCAGTGAAAGCGCTCCCCCCCGCAGAGGTGCAGACCATTGCCGCTGCTGACTGGGATAAATATTTTCCGCCCGCGCCGGAACGCGAAGCCGTCACCCGCCACGGTATAGAGTTCCACATCGAAACCGAGGAAGAGTTACCCTTTACCATCAACGACTGCTTCCTTTAATCTGAGTTGATACCATGAATCGTCTCTTAATCATTCTGAGCATGTTCCTTCTCGCGGCGCTTCCCGGCGGCGCAGGCAACAGCCTTACTGTGCCCGCGACGCAGAGAATGATTACGAGCGATGTTTTCCTGGGCATCCGTACAGCCGCAGATACGCAGACCCATTGCCTGCGAGTCTCTGCAGTAGCTCCGGAGAGCCCCGCCGCCCGCGCAGATATTCGCAGTGGGGACGTGTTGCTGAGCGTCAACGGACAGAAAGTGCACAGTCGTGAGGGGCTCTTCCTGTGCATGCGGCACAGCGGAGCAGGTGATGTTCTGCAGCTGCGCCTGCGCCGAGGGGGGGAACAGTTTACCGTCAATGTTACCCTGACCGCCCGCCCCGTTCCTGCCGTCATCGGCCGTGTGCATGCCAACCCTCCGCGCCCGGTCGCCATGGGCAATCTCATCAGCAGGCAGTATGAGCTTGCCGTAGCACTTGCCCGTCCCGGTACTACCCTGGCAGACGCAGAGGAACACCTGCGCCGCATCTGCCGAGATGCCGGCGGCCGCGCCGCAGCCTCTGGACACATCCGCCTTACCTATCGTGATGAGGACGGCCTCATCCGCCTGCGCTACCGTCCGGGCCGCCTGGAAATCATCACCTCCGGTGCTCAAGACTCATATACGGCCATTATTCTCTCCCAGCCCTGGCACACACTCCCCCCCACGTTCCTGCGCCGTTTCCGCAACATCACGAAAAATCCCAAGGTGTTCTGACGCGAAATGGAAACGAAATTTGCTATTGATTCCGGCTCATTACATGATAGAATATGATTATGCGAAAGGGGCAGAATCAAACGGTTGCCGATGTTGTATGCGGGTTGTACGCTAATCGTAACAAATGGACCGAGACGGTGTGGACTCTCGAGTTTAAGAGCGGGAGGGTTGGGTTTCCTAAATCTTTCTGGGAGTCATATAGTGCCTTTGCCAATACGGATGGTGGTATTATTGTAGTGGGGGTTGATAATGAGGGAAATCCTGAGGGAATAGAGAAGGCTGCTTTATATCGGGATCATTTTTCCAATGTCCTGAGTAGTGGTACAAAGTGCAGTGAAGTTCTGAGTGGGGCTGATGATATTGCCATTGTTGCGTTGGATGATAAGGAAGTGTTGGCGATACGTGTGCAACCTGCATCTGTGGCACAGAAGCCTGTTTATCTGGATGGTAAGCCGATGAATTGTTATGTGCGAGTCGGGGAAGGAGACCGTTTGTGTAAGGCCGATGAGGTAAGTCGCATGTTGCGGGATAAGGATGTTGTTACCCAACAGTATTCTGCCGATGCGGAAATCGTTCCCGAAAGCAGTCTCGATGATTTAGATGCGCAAACGTTGAAAGATTATCGTGATTCGTTGACGGCAAATAGAAAACAACATCCGTGGGCTGCTCTGGATGATGAGACGCTGTTAACGAAACTGGGGGCTTATCGAAGAGATAGAAAAACCGGGAAGAAGGGGGTGACTCTGGCCGGATTGCTCATGTTTGGCAGAGCGGAAACGATACGCGAGTTGCATCCGATTTTTCGGCTGGATTACTTTGAGCTGGACGGGAGTGAAAAGATTGTTCCCGGCAAACGCTGGATTGACCGTATTACTGCTGACGGTACGTGGGAGCCGAACTTGTATCAGTTCTTCTTTAAGGTTCTGCCGCGTTTAACATCAGATCTGAAACGTCCTTTTCAATTAGGTGTTAATCTCACCCGTAAGGATGATTCCACGGCGTATGAGGCCGTGCGTGAAGCATTGGCAAACGCCATTATTCATGCAGATTACAGGGAAGCCGGAGGCGTTAAAATAACAAAGCAACCGGATGGATTATTGTTGGAGAATGCAGGAACCCTGTTGATGAGTGAGGAGGAGGTATATGCCGGTGGCAAGAGTTTGTGCCGCAACAAGAATATTCAAACCATGTTCAAGTTGATAGGAATCGTGGAGGATGCAGGTTCCGGTGTAGATGTGTTGATGAATGGGTGGTCTGAGAATTTTTTGTGCGTACCCAAGTTGCAGGAAGATAGAAAAGCTCTTAAGGTCGTGTGGCAATTACCGTATCTGGCCATGCTGGATAAGAATGTGATGCTGATACAGCAGGACTTTCTTGGATACAAAAAATACGCACGCTTGTCATCTTCTGAAAAAATACTGTTGATGATGATACCGTATGACCGATATGTCAGTAATCAGGAACTACGCCTGTTCGTTCCCCGTCTGCACTCGTTTGATTTAGGTAGAATGTTGTCGCATCTCCGGGAAGAGGGCTATCTGCAAAGCAAAGGTAGAAGTATTGCAACCAGATACGGATTAGTGGATAGACTGGCAAAATTGGTAAAAACTGTGGGTGAGGAGTTCCCTCCTGTTGAGAGGCAGAAAAGGAACCTCGACTCTGTGGTTAATACCGAAAAAAGCTCTGTGGTTAACTCCCCTATCTCTGTGGTTAATGCGGAAAAGTGCTCTGTGGTTAATGATGCCGACTCTGTGGTTACTCGGGCTGAAAAAATGGCACGAGAGCTTTGCCTGCCGGATGCATTATGTCAGGCTTTGGCGGTTTTCAGGAAAAAGCCCCGGCATCATCCGGAGGAGACGGATTCCATGATTTTGTCATTGTGTAAGGGGCGTTATGTGAGCTTGACGCAAATGAGCGTTTTGCTGGATAGAGCCGCATATACGTTAAGACATAATTGCCTTGCTCCATTGATTAGACACGGACGGCTGACCAGGTTGCATGCTGAAACAACCCATAAAGACCAGGCCTACACAACTTCTGCGACCGAGGAGGGGACAAATACGGAAAAATGACAGAATGACAGTACCAATGAAACTCAGCGATAAGGAATTACCTGTGCAGGACAGGGAGTGGGTTGAACGGGTTCTGGGAGCGGATGAGCAGCTGCTTCTGGTGCAGAAGCCCATGACCTCGCTCTGGAAACCGGGCTATGCTTACCGTATGTTCTTTGCCTTATTATGGAATGGGACGCTCTCGCTTGCTTTTCTGGGTATAGTCTCTCATTGGAATAATGCGGCAGTCCGGCTGCCGCTTCTTGTGTGTTTGCTTCTCCTGTTGCCCTTTGTCCTGGTGGGGGTGGGATTTCTCATCAGCCCGTGGTGGGAGCGGGAGCTGGATCGCCGCACAGTATATGTGCTCACCGACAAACGCGCTCTGGTGTTGCGTCCCTCCACCTTCCGCCGCCGCCCTGTCGCCCGAAGCTACCCGCTGGCACATGATTTAATCAAGGAAGTGCGGGAATACGGCCGAGGCTGCGGTGATATTGTCATGGAGCAGTTATGGGCACATGGCGCTCACTGCATCCCGCTGGGCTTTCTCTTTGTGCAGAATGTGCGCGAACTGGAGTACGCCATTCATACCCATTTGCCGGATGCTCCGCCCAAGCTGCCGGAGCCCGAAACCGCCCCGCCGGAGCGCCCGACCTTGTGGAGCCTGCTTCCGGCGCTTGTCATCCTGTTTTTCGCGGCAAGGGAGCTGATGGCGCGGCTCAATCTGGCCGCAGACCCGGAGCTGTTCAAAGACTCGAATGAGGGAGGTCAATCACTGGCTGTTATACTCATTCTCTCCCTTATCTGTTACTTCTGTATCAGCAGCCTTGTCCGTAAGGGAATCTGCTGGGTAAAATCCCGTAAGAACTAATTCCTCAGGTTTTTGAGGCAATGGGTGACAACGCCGAAGAATTCGGCATTGAGCTCAGGCGTGATGGTGATGGGTGCGTAGGCTGGGTTTTCCGGGAGGAGGCGGATGGGGGAGTCCGGGCGCATATCAAGCCGTTTAACGGTGAATTCACCGCTGACGGCGGCAATGATGATATCTCTGTGACGGGCGGTGAGGCTGCGGTCAACAACCAGTATATCGCCGTCGCCGATGCCGGCACCTATCATGCTTTCACCCCGCGCACGGATGAAGTAGGTAGCGGCCGGATGGCGGATGCAGAGGTCGTTGAGGTCGAGCGTGCCGTTGAGTTCGCCCATGGCCGGGCTGGGGAAACCGGCAGCGACGGTTTCGTTGAAAAAGGGGATGCCCGGGGACCCGTGTTCAGAGGATTGGCTCATAGTGTTGAGCGTATGATAACGCGGGCGCGTGAAAAATTCAATCAGAATGGTATTTATACTTGAGAATAGTCCTAAAAACAGTACTATAAAGGCAGATGTTTGAGCAATTGTTTTCAGAACACGGTTTATCACTGGATAGACTCCGCACCTTGCAGGAGGTGGCGGAGGCGGGGAGCATTGCGGCAGCTGCGCGCGGGGATGCCACGCGGCAGAGCCAGTATTCCCGCCAGCTCAAGGAGCTGGAGCAGTTTTTTGGCATCACGCTCACACGGCGACAGGGGCGTGTGCTGACGCTAACCCCTGCGGGACAGGAGCTGCTGCAGATTGTGAACGCATCGTTTTGTGCGCTGGATGATTTCAAGTGCCGAGCGTCTGATACCATGTACCGCTATATACTGGGCAGCGGTGACAGTATTCACGCCTGGATGGTGGCACCTGTGCTGGGGCAGGCGGTACAGGCGGGGCTGCCGTGGCAGTTTTCTTTTGTGAATCTGCGGAATGCGGATGTGTCCGGCCGGTTGCTGGATATGGAGCTGGATTTCGGGATTCTGCGCACAAGTGCCATCACCTCTGATTTGCTGGAGAGTGTGCCGGTGGCGCGGGTGAAGTATGCGCTGTATGTGCCGGCGCATTTGCAGCGGAAAGGACTCAGTTTTGAGAAAGCGGTAACCACTCTGCCGATTGCGACTCTTGGCAGCGGCTCGTTCTACACTCGCTTGCAGGAGGTCTTGCAGGCAGATGGGCTGAAGATGAGTAATATGAATGCCACGCAGTCGTTTCCCTTTGCTCTGCGGCTGTTGCGGACGGGGGGCTATGCGGCATTTCTGCCGGATATAGCGGAAGTGGAGCTGCCGGAGGATGTGCTGAAGCTGGAATCTCCGGCGCTGGACTCGCTGAGCCGCAAGCTGAGTCTGGCGTGGAATCCGCGTCTGCTGCGGGTGCGCCCGGCAGCGGAGGAGGTGATACGCTTCTTTATCAAGCATCTTACGCGAAAGTGAGGGAGAGCCGGGTAATCGAATAGACTTGACTTTTCCGGAGCGGCGGGGTACAACCTGCGGCATGATTATCGACACGCATTGCCATCTTGTTTCGCCCAAGTACCCGCCCATGGAACAGGTGCGGTCCGAATCCCTGGAACTGGGGGTGGGGCACTGCATCACACAGGGCACAAACCCGTGGGATTGGGAGAAGCATCTGGCGCTGGCGGCAGAGATGCCGGAGTTCGTGTCGGCCTGTCTGGCGGTGCATCCCAGCGATGCGCACGAGGCTGATGCTGCGGCGATGGAGCGGATGGCAGAGTTGTGCCGCAGTCATTCTCTTGCGGCCATCGGCGAGACGGGGCTTGATTATTTCTGGGATGCGCCGGAGGGGTGGAGTGAAAAGGATTTCCGTGCCCGCCAGTGGGAGCTGCTGGAGCAGCATTATGCGCTGGCAGAGGAGCTGGGGCTGAATATCTCTCTCCACACCCGTGACAAAGTAGGGGCGGGGTCTGCCTGTTTTGACGATGCCGTGGCGATTGCGCGTCAGTTCCCGAAGGTGCGCCCCGTGTTCCATTGCTTCATCGGTTCCCAGGCGCAGGCAGAGCTGGTGTTCGGGGAGCTTAACGGCATGATTTCCTTTACCGGGCTGCTCACGTTCAAAAAGACAGAGGATGTTCAGGCCGTGGCGGCCTGGTGCCCGCTTGACCGTTTTATGGTGGAGACGGATTCTCCCTACCTCTCTCCGGAGCCCTTCCGCGGCAAGCTGAATATCCCCGGCCGCACGCGCTTTGTGGTGGAAAAAATAGCAGCCCTGCGCGGTATGGATTGGCAGGAGGTTGCAGCAGCCACCACGCGCAACGCCTGCAGCTTCTTCCGCTTGCCGCTTTGATAAGTGCGAGACCGTTTTGTGACAGAATAGCCATATTGTAGGTGGCATTTCTTTCACAGAGAAAAGATTGAAAATCTACCGTCCGGGTGTTACGTTACGGATGAACGCAGGCCATGAAGGCCGGAGTTTATCTGTATATGCAACGTCAGGATAAGATATTTAAGTGGTGCTGTCTGGGCTGTGCGCTGATTATTGCCGTGTTGGTCCCGGGCATATTTGTTCAGCTCGGGTGGCATTCGGCTGATGCTTGGCAGCAGTTTGGTGTCGGTTTTCTGTGGTCTGCGGAGTGGGATCCGGCGCAAGAATCGTATGGTGCGTGGAGCAGCGTGTTGGGAACGTTGTATACCACGGGGATGGCTTTGTTATTGGCAATTCCGCTGGCGTTTGTGGCGGCTTTGTTTGTTGTGGAAAGTCCGGAGTGGCTGGGGCGTCCTCTGAGCTATTGCGTGGATTTGCTGGCGGCAATACCATCCGTTATCTATGGCATGTGGGGGCTTTTTGTGCTGGTGCCTCTCATGCTGGAGCATGTACAGCCCTTCTTTGCGGAAACTCTTGGTCTTGCGGAGCTCCCGGGGGGCCGTTGGCTACTGGGCGAGGATTACAATGGCTTTGGTTTCCTGACGGCCGGGGTGATTCTGGCGCTGATGATTCTGCCCTACATGAGTGCCGTTATGCGCGATGTGTTTCGCATGACGCCGACGGTGCTGCGGGAATCCGCGTACGGTCTGGGCTGCACGCGTTGGGAGGTGACCCGCGATGTGGTGGTGCGCTATGGTGTGCGCGGATTGCTGGGCGGAATATTCATCGGCATGGGGCGAGCTTTGGGCGAAACGATGGCGGTGTTATTCGTGATTGGCAACCTGATGGAGGTGCCTGCGGGGCTCTTCTCGGGCGGCACAACCATTGCTGCAACGCTTGCCTGCAATTTTGCGGAGTCCGATGGCCTGCAGCGCAGCTCGCTCTTTGCTCTGGGTCTGGTACTGCTGGTACTTTGTCTCGGAATCCAGATAGCGGCCCAGTATTATCTGCATCTCACCGGTGCAAAACGCGGTGAAGCCCGTTAACAAAAAAACAAGAAATTTCTAAAAAGTCTGATTAGCTCGGTGAATGGGAAAATTAACGGAAAGTACAAAGTCAAATGGACGAGGGACAAGGTGCAGAATCCGCACGCTTTGCAACCAAATCTTTATTCTACTACTGCGAGCCGGAGGCGCGCCTGACTTTTCCTTTGTACATCGTACTTTGTCCCTTGTACATTAAAGTCCCATCTGGCGATTTATTAGAAGTTCTCAACAATATACCATGATGAACAATCAACAAACATCCGTTCTGACAGCGGCTCAGCGCAGACCGTTATTATTCCGGAAACTCAAAAATAAGGTACTCTCAGTCTTTTCTCTGTTTTCCGTGGTGCTGGCAGTCGGGGGCATGGGGTGGATTCTCTGCACTGTGCTGACACACGGGGCGCAAAGCATCTCGTGGGAGTTCCTGACCTCCCCGTCAAAGCCCTATGGAGAGCCGGGAGGCGGCATCGCCAACGCCCTGTTAGGTACCCTGATGATGACGGGTGTCGCCACTCTGTTGGCCGTGCCTCCGGCCATGGCGGGTGGTATCTATCTGGCAGAATTCGGGCAGGGCAGCAGACTTGCCGCCGTCCTTCGCTTTTGTGCCAATGTGATGATGGGGGTGCCATCCATCATCGTGGGCTTGTTTGTGTATGTGCTGCTGGTCGTGAGTACGGGGAATTTTTCCGGCTTTGCAGGGGCTGTGGCATTGGCTGTCATCATGTTCCCGGTAGTCATGCGAACCACGGAAGATATGCTCAGCATGGTTCCGGTAACGCTTCGGGAATCCTCCCTTGCGCTGGGCATGAGCCGCGCGCGTGCCACTCTTTGCATCGTGGCGAGATCGGCGCGCAATGGCCTGGTGACCGGGGTGCTGCTGGCTCTGGCGAGAGTGAGCGGCGAGACAGCCCCGCTGCTGTTTACCGCCATGTTTGCGGATGCCTGGCCCGGCGGCTTTTTCTCCCGCCCTACGGCAAGCATTCCGGTATTAATCAACGAGTACACCATGAATTCCCCCTTTGAGAGCATGCATGCTGCCGGTTGGGGGGCGGCACTCATCATCTGCTTGCTTATCCTTCTTATCAATATCCTCACCAGAAGTATTTTCCATGAAAAACAACACTAAAATATCAGTCCGTAATCTCAACTTTTATTACGGCTCCAATCAGGCATTGTTCGACAACTGGCTGGATATCCCCGCCAATCGGGTCACGGCGGTCATCGGTCCCTCCGGTTGCGGAAAATCCACCCATTTGCGTGTGTATAACCGCATTTTTGAGCTGCATCGCAACCAGCGAGCAACCGGGGAGGTGCTGCTAGATGGGGAGAATATTCTGGCTCCGGGGGTGGATTTGCTGGACTTGCGCCGCCGTGTGGGCATGATTTTCCAGAAACCCACTCCGTTTCCCATGAGTATTTTTGACAATGTGGCTTATCCTCTGCGGTTGCACTATAAGCTCAATAAAGGAGAAATAGCTGACCGCGTGGAGCAGGCTCTCCGCAGCGCCTGCATCTGGGATGAGGTCAAGGATAAGCTGCGTGAGAGCGGAATGGCGCTTTCCGGCGGGCAGCAGCAGCGGCTCTGTATAGCCCGAGCTATTGCAGCAGAGCCGGAAGTGCTGCTTATGGATGAACCTACTAGCGCCATTGACCCCGTCGCGACCCTCAAAATCGAGGAACTGGTGCTGGAACTCAGAAACCGCTTCACTATTGTCATTGTTACCCACAACATGCAACAGGCTTCCCGCATTTCTGATGTTACGGCCTTTTTTTACAAAGGCTGCATCATCGAGGTGGGTGAAACTTCCCGCATCTTCACCAATCCCTCTTGCAAAAAGACGGAGGAATATATCACCGGACGTTTCGGTTAAAAATAGATAATACGTTACGACATTACCATCATGAAAGAACATTTTATTCGCGAATTGCTGCGTTTGCAGAACTTGATTGCAGAGCAGGGCGGTAGGGTGGAACAAGCCATTACCCAAGCTCTTGAGGCTTTCAATGCCGGTGACGCCGCTTTGGCCGAGAGTGTCATTGCCGCTGATTCGGAAATTGATGCTGCAGAAATCAGAATTGAGGAAGAGTGCCTCAAAACACTGGCTCTCTATCAACCCGTTGCTTCCGATCTTCGCACCGTGGCAGCTATCCTCAAAATTAACACGGCTCTGGAGCGCATGGCCGACTTTGGGGCCCACATTGCCGAACGTGCGCAGGAAATTTCCCGCTTCCGAGATGATGCTGCACCGGAGCGCCTTGACTTTAGTACCATGTCTGAACTGGTGCTCAGCATGCTGCGTGATGCCTTGGCGGTTCTCCGGACTGCTGACGCCGTATTGGCTTATCGCGTGATAGATCGGGATGATGCCGTTGATAACATTCGACACAATAATAAGCTGTTTGCCGTTCAAGCCATCACCCGTTTTCCCTCCGCTGCCGAATACTATATCGCCTGCATAGGCCTTTCCCGAGACCTAGAACGAATAGCCGATTTCGCTGCCGATATCTGCGAACACATTATCTATTTGCACTCAGGAAAAATTATCCGGCATAGCCTTTGAGCCGATATTGCTCGGTGATCATATCCCCATGTGCCCTTGCGGTATGTGGGGATATTTTGTTGATAGCGCCTCGCCCAGTTAGTCAAATAATCAGCGGATTTGAGTAATAGAGCTCCGGCTTTTCCTTATGGAAGGTCGAGAAAAGGCTCGGAACGTCATTCATAAAGTGTGATACAGGCGGATTACAGCCGGAGACCGGGGGATTTCTTCTCCGGTGGTGTATTTCCCCTGTATCGAGAAGCAGTTTGTATAGCGAAGGGTGTGATGACGAACTGCCAGAATCAAAATGGAAGTGGATACAATACCGCCTTCGATGTCCTATTCAGAACAGAAATGGTCGCAGCCGCCCGATTTTTTTACCCGGGGCTTTACCTTGCCCTGTCGCTTTGCCGGAAAAATCCGGTGAAGGGTTTGGATTGTTTTGAGGTTGGCCGCCATGTGCGCCGGAGAGTCCCGCCGGATATACGGGTAACGGCTTACTTCCGCTCCAAGCAGATGGATTTGTTGTGGGGAGAATAGAGAATCCCCGCTGTATCGACTGCGCGAACAGCGGGGAGGATGTTATGGATGTGTATGGTGGGGCGTTGGGTGAGGGCTGGATTGCCACTCAGAGCTTTTCACTCACCAGCTCGACCACATCGGCAGGCAGGGCGACATAGTTCAGCTTCGTGGCCTGGGCAGCACCCTGAGTGAAGCACCACTTGAAGTACTTGCCCATGGCGGCTTTCTTATCGGCGGGGGTATCCTTGCGCAGCAGGATGTAGGTCACGCCGGTGATGGGCCAGGATTGTGCGCCGGGCACGTTGGTCAGCTCCATGTAGAAGCCGGGGGCGTTCTTCCAGTCGGCGGCAGAGGCCGAGGCGGCAAAGGTCTTCAGCCCGGGGCGTACGTAGTTGCCTTCGGCATTTTCCAAGGTGGCACAGTTGAGCTTTGCCTCTACGGCATAGGTGTATTCGGTATAGCCGATAGCTCCCTTGATTTTTGCGACATTGTTACAGACGCCCGGATTCTTGTTGCCGCCGATGCCAACGGGCCATTTGACGGATGACCCCTGACCCACTTTGCTTTTCCACTCCGGAGAAATCTTGGAGAGGTAGTTGGTGAAGATGAAGGAGGTGCCGCTGGAATCGGCGCGGCGGACTACTGTTATCTTGAGTTTCGGCAGCTTGATGCCGGGGTTGAGCGCGGCGATGGCTTTGTCGTTCCAGACGGTGATTTTGCCTAGGTAGATATCTGCCAGCACCTTGCGGCTGAGTTTGAGCGCGCCGCTCTTTACCCCGGGCAGGTTCACGATGACGACGACACCCCCGGTGAGCATGGGTACCATGGTCAGTCCGGCTTCTTCCTGTTGTTCTGCCGTGAGCGGGTTGTCCGACCCGGCAAAGTCGATGGTGCCGGATTTAATCTGGTTGAGCCCGGCCCCGGAGCCGATGCTCTGGTAGGTGACGGTGGTGCCCGGAGTTGCCTGTGTATAGGCGTATGTCCATTTCTGGTAAACCGGGGCGGGGAAGGAGGCACCGGCGCCGGTGATGGTGGTATCGGCCTGGGCAAGGGTGGAAATGCCCAACAGAGTAATAATGGTATTTTTAAGCATAGTTCTAGTGTGTGGTTAAGGGAACTTAACCCTGGGTTTGTTGTTTTCGAGGGTGTGGGGTGGCGTTCTGCGCCGCCCCGTATGGATTCAAATGACGGGTATCAGAAGTTGACTCTCATGGCGCCGGTGAAGCCCCAGCCGGTGAAGCCTTTGTTGCCGTCGGCATCCGTGCCGTGGGAGTTCAGGTATTCTGCGCCGAGCATGAGTTTCATGCCGTCCGGGTTCTTGGGGCAGACGTAGTAGTTCATGCCGAAGTAGAGTCCCTGCACGAGGTCGGCGCTGCCGTTGTAGGTGCTGTTTTTGGTGTAGAAGTGACCATCTCCTGCAATGGCATTGCTGCCGGCGGCCAGCTGGTAGCGGAACACGCCCTCGAAGTGCGGGGAGATGCGGTAGGTGGGCATCAGCACGATTCCGTAGGCGTTCTCAGCCTGTTCGGAGTTCAGATTAAAGGCGGCAATGGCTTCTGCGGTGAAGCTCAGTTTGTCCTGTTTGGCTTCCCATGTGAGAGCCACGATATCCCGCGCGCCGCAGCCCTCGTAGGAGAGGTCGGTGCGGTTCACATCGCTCCAGTCGGCAAACGAGTGCATGTAGTCCAGATACAGGCGGCTGTTATCTCCGGTGGCGTAGTTGATACCGCCGCCGAACATGTAGCCGGTGTCGCTGTCAAAGGCGGGTTCAAGCCATTGGTTGTCGCGCGCACCGTTCACCCAGAGCCCGGCCTCCCAGCCCCACGTTGCTTTCTTGTCTGCATTCTTGAACGAGAGCCCATAGGCCTTTTCTGCCTTGAGCTGATTGACCAGCAGGGAACGCTCAATGGTGGCAATCTTAGCGCTGGAAGTACGGTATTCACCCATGAAGGCGGGTTTGTGTTTACCCAGAGTAAAGCTGACGGGGGTGGCTATCTTGCCGGAGATGTAGAGCTCATCCACGGAGGATGAGGTGTGAGTTTGATTCCACTTGCCGTTTTTGAACTCGTCTCGCCCTTCCAGCCCGCCGATGTTCCAGTTGGAGACGAGGGTGAAACGGTTGAGCACTTTTGCCTGCGCGGCGATACGGAAGCGCCTCCATTCGCTGTTGGTGTTGCGACCATGCTCGCGCCCGCCTTTTTCTCGGTCGTCGCCGCCTGCCGGGTCAACATACCCGTATTGGTACTGGGCTCGGAACTTCACGCGGAAATCCTGAATCCAGGGGTTCTCAGCCCCATCCCGCTCAGCATTGAACAAATCCAGTCTGTCGGAAATGGACTTGCAGAGGTCGAATGCCGGCTGTTGCTGCGGGGAAGGAGCGGCTGCCGCATCACTTGCCTTGCAGAGAGAAGCTGCACCCAGAGTGAGTGCCATCATGGTCAGTATATTCTTGTTCATACTTTTTTTTCGGTTGAGTCGCCCGGTTGCGGAGGGGGTGTCTCCATAGCCTTGCGACACCTGTAGTATAACCGTAACAATCACCATCCGGCAAGTTTTCTACGGTGAAAGAAACGCCACATGCATTGTGGCGCAAATGTCACGCGAGGCGGCGGTTTCGCTTACCGAGCAGGTAAGTGCGTCAGTCGCAGGGCGCAGCGTTGACAGATGCAGGCCGCTGCGGTACAATCCTCTCTATGAGAAAGCTCCTGAGTTGTCTGCTTTTGCTGGTATTCGGTGTGATGGCGGCACAGGGTCGGGTGAAAGTGGCGAGCCTGCATCCGCTGCTGAGTGAGATGGCTCTGGCGGTAGGCCGTGAGCAGGTGGAGGTGGTGAACCTCTTCCCCCGCGGTGCGGATTTGCATACGTTCAACCCTACGGCTGCTGATTTGGCACTGGTTTACGATGCTAAGCTGGTGCTGGCCTGCGGCATGGGCGTGGAGCCGTATTTGGAAGATTTGAAGGATACTCTGCCGAATGTTCGTGTGGTGGAGTTGGGTAAATCCATTCCTCCTGTCTATCTGCCCGGGACTCAGTTGGCAGACCCGCATTGGTGGAATGCGCCGCAGAACATGGAACGGGCCTCCCGCTCTCTCATGCAGGCGTTGATTGCCGTTGCTCCGGAGCATAAATCGCTTTTCCGCGCCGGACAGAGAGCCTACGCAGCGGAAATGGAGGCGCTGGATCATGTGGCACGCTTGTCCCTGGCCCGTATTCCGCAGGAGGCGCGCGTGCTGGTGGCAGAGCATGCCGCAATGGGACATTTCGGCAAGGTGTACGGATTCCGCCAGGTGCCGGTGCATGGGATTGCTCAGGAGAGTGAGGGTGATACGGCCACCATGGCGCAGCTGCTCAGAAGTCTGCGCGAACTGAAGGTGCGGTGCATTTTTACGGAGGCCACGGGTTCCCCGCGTGCCATGGAGACGCTGGCAGGGCAGGTGGGGGCTACTACCCGCCCGCTGGTGATGGATGGTATTCACCCGGATATGCCCACGTATCGGGATATATTCCGCTTCAATATCCGCAACATTGTTGACGGATTGGGGCAAACTCGCTGACGCTATGTCACCCAGAGCTGCTTTTTTGCTGACCCTGGTGGGGGTGTTGATTGCCGGAGCTCCGTTGCCTTGGCTGACGGGGGCAGCGTCGCCGGCTGAGCCGGCTGCAGCAGAGGCTGCGCCGTCTGCCCGGCAGCTTGTGTATGCCACGCTTCGTGCAACGGGTAAGCCGGAAAAACTGCAGCTGCGGTTTCATGGTGAGCTGCTGGCGGAAGTGACCGGGGACTTGCCGTGGGAGGGCGATTTGTCTCTGCCGGAGGGGTGCGAGGCTCTGGATATTGAGGTGGAGGCCGCTTGGCCGGAACCGGGGGAACAGGCCGTAACGCTGACGCTGGAGCCTGATGGGCGGGATGCCCGCTCGTGCACGCGCTGGGCGGGGACCGGAACAATGCATGATGTTTTCAATTTTGTATGGTAGAGGCGCATGATCATATCTGCTGGGGCGGTGGACACCGCCACGACAAGGCACACCGCCTGGAGTTGTGCGGTATCAGCGCAGGCTACGGTGCCGGACAGGATGCGCTGGCGGATATCAGCTTTCGCGCTCAATGCGGACAGCGGGTGGCTCTCATCGGCCCCAACGGTGCCGGTAAATCCACGCTGCTGAATGTGCTGGCAGGGCTTTTGACGCCGAGGAAAGGACAGGTGCTCTGGAACGGGAAGCCGCTGCATGATACTCCGCATGAAATTGCCTATATGCCCCAGCGGTCGGAGGTGAACTGGTCCTTTCCCATCACGGTGCGGCAATTGGTGGAGATGGGGCGTTATCCCGCCCTCGGTAACTGGAAAGCCATGCGGAAACATGACCGTGATATAGTGGATAAATCTCTGCAAACGCTTAATTTGGAGCATTTGCAGAACCGACAGATAGGTGCTTTGTCCGGCGGACAGCAACAGCGGGCCTTTCTGGCGCGTGCGTTGGCGCAGGAGGCCCACATTCTTCTGCTGGATGAACCTTTTACCGGGCTGGATATGCCCGGAGTGGAGTCGCTGGGGAATCTGCTGCATTCTCTTTCTGATGAAGGGCGGCTGGTGATTGCCTCTCATCATGATTTGGCTACTGCACAGAGCCTTTTTGACCGTGCAGTGTTGCTTAATACACAGCTTGTGGCGGCCGGCAGCGCAGGGGAGCTGCTGACAGAGGAACATATCTACCGGACTTTCGGGCGTAACTACCGATTCAAGCCATGAACGAATTTTTGCAATTTTTGGGAGAACCCATTGCCCAGCGCAGCCTGTGGGCCTGTGCCATCATCGGTTTTTCCAACGGATTTGTGAGCGCGTTGGTGCTGTTGCGGCGTTCTTCTCTGCAAATCGGCACTCTTTCGTGCGCCTTGCTTCCGGGTATAGCGCTGTCCATCCTGTTGTTCGGGCTCACGCTCATGAGCATCCTGCTGGGGGCAGTGTTGGCAGGGCTAATGGTTGGATTGGGCTCTCTGTTTGTCTCCCGCACCTCCCGCATGGACCACGATACGGCACTTTCCGTGCTGCACACCACGGCCTTTGCCATCGGTTACATCATCCTTATCCGCCTAGGCCTTCAGCAGAAGGTGGATGACTGGCTGTTCGGCAATATCATGAGCATGGGAGATGCTGATTTGTGGATTGCGTACGGAATCGGCGCTGTGGCGGTGCTGAGTATTACGGCCTTTCAGCGCCCCTTACTCATCACTCTCTTTGACCCCCGCGCGGCCAAGGCCATGGGGTGCCCCACGCGCCTCATTCACTATGGCGTATTTGCTCTCATCATCTTGGTGCTGGTGTCCTCTCTGCAGGCTGTGGGAGCGTTCCTGACCCTGGGATTGCTGGTGGCACCGGCAGCGACCATGTACCTGCTGACAGACCGGGCACAGCTCCTGTTCTGGGGTGGCGGGCTCATCGGCGGGTTGGGCTCTGTGCTGGCTTTTTTTCTGTCCTATCCGCTGGAATGGCATCTGGGGGCCACCATCATTGTGGTGCTCGGAGCGGTGTTTCTGCTGGCCTACGTTTTCTCTCCGAAATACGGGTTGCTGCGCCGAAAAAACTGAAAAAACAGACCAAACTGACCGCGTATGCGGCTTTTCTACTTGCGTCAACCCCGCAATATATGGTAGCATAGGTGCGTATGAAAATGACTTTTCGTGACTCTCAGAACAGGGGCTTTACTCTCATTGAGCTCCTCATCGTTATCGCCATTCTCGGTACGCTCGGCGGTATAGCCTATCCTACCTACATGAGCATCCAGACCAATGCCAGCAAGACGGCAGCCCGCAAGGTCTGCACGGATATTGTGGAGGCATGCACCCGTTTCGGGCAGGATAACAACGGCTCCATGCCGTATGATTTCAATGAGGCTAAGGCTGACAACCGCGACCAGATTTTCCTCACCACGGAGGACGGCAAGGATGCCAAGCTTGTGACGATTCTTACCAACCGTGAGGAAGGTGACGAGCGTATCAACAGCACCCGTTCTACCTACATGGAATCCAACGAGCAGGATGAACGCCGCGACGGTCTCTATGTAGAAAGCTCCGGCGGCGTGAGCCTTTATGACCCCTGGGGCCGTCCCTACTATGTGGTTATCTGTGAGGAAGACCAGGGCTGCTATGACCCCTTTGTGCGCAAGAAGCGTTATCGCGGCAAGAAGTGCCTTGTTTACAGCACCGGTCCTGATGCCACCGGCGTAGGTAGCGGTCATGCCAAGGGCAAGGGAAGTCTGGACGGCGAAGAAGCGGTTCTGGACAATGTATACTCCTGGAAAAAAGAGAAGTGATGAATTCTCCGGTAACTGATGATGTCCGTATCACGGATATTCGTCCGCTGATATCTCCGGCGATTCTCATGGAGGATTTTCCGGCGAGCGAATCGGCTACGCGTCTGGTGTATGAGACCCGCGAGGCGTTCGGCCGTATTCTCCGGGGGGAAGATGACCGCCTGGCGGTGATGGTGGGGCCTTGTTCCATTCATGACTCATCTGCGGCCATTGACTATGCTTCCCGTCTGGCGGAAGCCCGGGAGAAGTATGCGGAGGATTTGCTGCTCATCATGCGTGTGTACTTTGAAAAGCCGCGCACCACGGTGGGTTGGAAAGGGTTAATCAATGACCCTTTTATGGACGAGTCCTACAACATCAACAGTGGGCTTCGCATGGCCCGCGGGTTGCTTCTCCGCCTGGCGGAAATGGGCGTGCCCTCGGCAACGGAATTCCTGGATGCGATTACTCCTCAGTATATCAGTGACCTCATCACCTGGGGAGCTATCGGTGCCCGAACCACGGAAAGTCAGGTGCACCGAGAGCTTGCCAGCGGTCTGTCCATGCCCATCGGTTTCAAGAACGGTACGTCCGGCAATGTGCAGATTGCGGTGGACGGCATTGTCTCCGCTGCGCATCCGCACTGCTTCCTGTCTGTAACCAAGCAGGGTGTTTCTGCCATTGTCTCTACCTCCGGTAATGATTCCTGCCACCTGATTCTGCGTGGTTCTTCCGAAGGACCGAATTACGGTGCCGAGCATGTGCAGCATGCCTGGGATACTCAGCAGAAATCCGGCATCTCCAGCCGTATCATGGTGGACTGTTCACATGGTAACAGTCACAAAAATTGGCAGGAGCAGCCTGCAGTGGCTGCCGATATCGCACAGCAGCTGGCAAACGGCAGTGAGTACATCGGCTCCGTCATGATTGAGAGCAATATCAATTCCGGCAATCAGAAGTGTGTGCCCCCGTTGCAGTACGGTGTCAGCATCACGGATGCCTGCATTGACTGGCCGGGTACTCTCGGTATGCTGGATACGCTGGCGGCAGGTGTTCGTGCCCGCCGAAAGCGGAAAGCTGCTCAACAGTGATTTTTTTACACAGCCCCGGTTTTCCGGGGCTTTTTTTGAGGTGTGGATTACCGGAAATGGGGTGCTCCGGCATAACAAAAGGAAGAAAGTTAAGCAAAGCGTATTTTTATATGCCTGAAACACACTTTCCGCTTGAATCTGTGCGGTAATGGAGTAGAATATCTGTGTTATGCTAGATATCCGAGTTGTCAGGGAAAATCCTGAATATGTCAAGGAGCGTGTCCGCCTGCGTGGCGGAGACCACTGGATGCTTGTGGACAAGGTGCTGGAGTGTGATGTGAAGCGCCGTAATGCTGAGACGGAGAAGCAGGCTCTCTCCAAGGAGCGTAACAGTTCATCCAAACTCATTGGTCAGATGATGAAGGAAGGCCGCCGTGAAGAGGCGGAGGACCTCAAGAAGCGTATGGGCGAGGTGGGCGACCGCATCAAGGAGCTGGATGCCGTGGTAACCGCTGCGGCAGAGGAACAGGAGGCTTTGCTGCTTTCCATCCCGAACATGCCGCATGATGCCGCTCCGGTGGGCAGTGATGATTCCGCCAATCCCGAAATCCGCCGCTGGGGAACTGCTCCGGAGATTGAAAACCCGAAAGACCATGTGGAGCTTGGTACGAGTCTGGGGCTGATTAATTTTGAGGATTCCGCCCGTATTTCCGGTTCCGGTTTCATCGTGTACCGCGGAATGGGTGCCCGTCTGGAGCGCGCGCTCATCAATTTCCTGCTGGACACGCAGACTCAGGAGAACGGCTACCAGGAAGTGGGTGTTCCCTTCATCGTGAAGCGTGAGTGTATGTACGGCACCGGTCAGCTTCCTAAGTTTGAGGAAGATATGTACGGGCTGGAAGGTAACAGCATGTTCCTGGTTCCCACCGCAGAGGTGCCTGTGACCAACCTTTGCCGTGACCAGATTGTGAAGGAAGCGGAGCTGCCCATCAAGATGACGGCTTACACGCCCTGTTTCCGCCGCGAGGCCGGTTCCGCCGGTCGTGAGAACAAGGGCATGATTCGTGTGCACCAGTTTGACAAGGTGGAATTGGTGGAAATCTGCCGCCCGGAGGATGGTTTTGCTGAGCTGGAGAAGCTGACGAGCCATGCCGAGTGCATTCTGCAGAAGCTGGGTCTGCATTACCGTGTGATTGAGCTTTGCACGGGTGATGTGGGCTTCTCTTCCGCCAAAACCTACGATATTGAGGTGTGGGCCCCGGGCCAGGGCAAGTTCCTGGAGGTGTCCAGCTGCTCCTGCTTTACGGATTACCAGGCACGCCGCATGAAGCTGCGTTACAAAGATGCGGAAGGCCGCATCCGCGTGCCGTATACGCTCAACGGCTCCGGTACGGCACTGCCGCGTCTCTACGTGGCTCTGCTGGAACAGTGCCAGCAGCCGGACGGTTCCGTGAAGATTCCTGCTGCTCTGGTGCCGTATTTCGGCGCAGAGAGCATCGCGCCTCGCGCATAAAAATTTCCGGGCATCACCGGGGCGAACGGTGATGCCCGCTTTTCTCCTGCCGCAATCTCTCCAAGCTGCACAACTGAAACCTGAAACCGATACCTGAGCAATGAGCGAAACGATTATCAAAATGGGGCCGATTTTCTGGCTGATTATCGTCTTTGCCGCGCTGTCGCTGGCAGTAGTGGCGGAACGCCTGTTCTATTTCCACCGGGTGAATATCAACTCCGGTGATTTTCTGCGTGGTCTGTCTTCGCTGCTGCGCTCCGGCCAGTACGATGAAGCTTTGCACGAAGCCCGCATCCTGCCCGGTCCGATGGCTCGAGTGGTGGAAGCTGTGCTGACGCGTCCGCGTCTCAGCCGCGAAGAACTGCGCAACATAGCCCTTGAGACGGCGGATATGGAGGTGTACCGCGTGGAGCGCAACATCCGCATTCTGCAGGCTTGCGCCACAGTAATGCCGATGCTGGGTTTCCTGGGAGCGATTCTGACGCTGATGAGCTTTTATGAGCAGCCCGGGGTTGTGGATGGTGCTTCCTCCACACCGGCAGCGGCGGAAGCCGTGCAGAATGCGCTGATGCTCACGGCAGCAGGTATTGCGCTGGCCATTCCCTCGTATCTTTTCTATGTGTACATGGCCGCCCGCGCCCGCCGCATCATCAACAAAGTGGAGCGCGCCGGCATTGAGTGTGCCTACATCATCTGCGATGCCCGTGACCAGAAGGAGGCGGAGCAGGCTGTGCGGAAGTCTTGCTGCTCCTGCACTCCGGAGGACGGACAGAACGCGTAATCACCCCCTCAACGATACACGGCTATGCGCAAAGTACGTTCCAGACTGACGGATGGCAGTACCACTATTCTGATGATGTGCGGCGTGAGCCTATTTGTGGGGCTGTGCGCGTTTGTGTTGCTCACTCACCATATCGTCCCGCAATATGGGTACAGTGTCCGCCCCGCTGCGTCAAACTTTGCCATGCAGCAGTACAACAGAGATAATACTTTGATTGTTTCCGTCGCCGCCGGAGAGACGCCCAGAATCTATGTGGGCTCCCGCAAAATTGATGGCGGTTTGTCTGCCTTTGCCGCCATGCTGGATCAATGGAAGAAGAACAATGAGGCTAAAGGCTGCGTAGGCGGAGTGGTGCTGGTTGCGGATTCCGCCGTTGCTTTCGGCACGGTTCAGCAAATGACGGAAAAGGTGTTGGAGCGGGGAATGTCCTGCAGCTATGCCGCGGCACCGGCCTGTAACTGAAGATATGAGTGCAAACGGGGAAGAGAAGCTGACCGCTCCGCGGTCCTTGCATGGCTGCCTGCCTTTGTTTATGGTGGGGAGCTTGGTTTGCCTTTGCACCGCTCTCTGGCTGGTGCCCATAGAAGAGAAGTCGGAGCCGGAGCCCGCCGGAAAGGGACTGGTGTATTACGGCTGTGATGAGTTGTTCCGCTATGAGATTGAGAGAACCAGTCCGCTTGTGCTGTTGAGCCTGCCGACTTTTCTGGAGTCCTATTACGAAGAGTCTCATGCGCTCCGCGAAATCACGAAACGCAAGGCTGAGCTGCGCCAGGCTTCGCCCATGGAAATTCTTCCTCCCGTAGCGGATTCTGCAATTATTTCCCGAGAAAATCTGCTGGAGCTGCCGCCGGAAACTCCGGCCGCACCTGAAGAAGGCGCGCAGCCGGCGGAAGATAGTCAGGAGGTGGCACCATGATTACAGCACCGTTCTCTCCGTCTGAGTTTATGGCTCTGCTGATGTTTGGCGGGGTTGCTTTGTTGGTGCTGGTGTTTGTGCCGGTGAAAATAGCGGCCAAAATTCGGAGAGTCCGGCGTGCGAGCACGCACATTACCTGCCGCATCTGCGGATACCGCTACCTGTTGGATACTCCTTCATCTCCGAACGTGTGCCCGCACTGCGATTCCCGCAACTGAAGCCTGCGGCGGGCGCAATACTGTCTCATGCCAGGCAGCCGGGGCAATTGCGTACAAAATGCCCGGGTGAAATTTCCGTGAGCTCCGGCGTGTTATCCGTGAGACAGAGCTCCGGATTACCGATGATGTTGCGAGGGCGGAAGGCACAGCCTTTCACCGGTTCGCGGAGCGTGGGAGGAAGTCCCGGAATGGTCTGCAGACGTGTTCCCTTGGCCTGAGCAGAGGGGATGGAGGCCATGAGGGAGCGGGTGTAGGCATGGCGTGGGTGCTGCAGGAGCTCTGCCGCCGGAGCGCTTTCTACGATGCTGCCGGCATACATCACCTGAATGCGGTGAGCGTACTGCCGCACGACTCCCAAATCATGGGTAATCAGGATGACGGCCGTTCCCAGTTCCTTCTGGCGCTGCTGCAGTAGGTCCAATACCTGCTTTTGCACCGTAACATCCAGTGCGGTGGTGGGCTCGTCTGCAATGAGAATCCGCGGGCGTGTGATGAGCGCCATGGCTATCATCACTCGCTGGCGCATGCCGCCGGAAAACTCATGCGGATAGGCCAGCGCTCGTTTTTCCGGTTCCGGTATGCCGGTGCGGGCCAGTTCTTCCACGGCAAGTTTTCTTGCTTCTTTTTTGCTGATGCCCTTGTGAATAATGAGCGGCTCCGCCACCTGGTCACCGATGGTCATGCAGGGATTCAGACTGGTCATCGGGTCCTGAAAAATCATGGAAATGCTCTGGCCGCGGAGTTTGTTGAACTCTTTTTCCCGGAGCTTCAGCAAATCCATTCCGTCGAACAGAATGCGTGAGTGAGTCGGAATAACGGCCGGCGGGCTGGGCAAAAGCCCCATCAGGGTGGAGCAGGTGACGGATTTGCCGGAGCCGGATTCTCCCACAATTCCCAGTGTTTCCCCGGCGTGGAGGTCGAAACTCACATCATTGACGGCATAGTTGATGCCGGCTCTCGTGTGAAACTCTACGCTGAGGTTGCGGACCTGAAGAAGAGGGGCAGGCATGGTAAACAAGAAGGTATTAGAGATGAGGCACGGCAAAGGAAATCCGGCTGAGTGAGGTTTGCCCCATGGACAGTCCCTGGATAATGGCGCGCAGTGCAGCCAGAGAGCCTGCGGCATCAAACAAGGCATCATGCCACCGTCTTCCCGGTACCATGCGTTCCACATCCGGGGTTACTCTCAGTGCCTGACAGACGTTGCTGAGTGAATGGTCATGCAGGGTGGGCATGGCTTGCCGGGCGAGCGCAAGCGTGTCCAGCCAGGGGCCGAAGTCGTGGCCGGGGAAAGCCCGAAGGAAGCGGATTTCTGTGGAGGGATTATGGCCCACAACGACGCAGTCGCTGAGCAATGTTTTAATCTGCGGCCATAAGTCGTGGAAAGAGGGTGCATCCAGCAGCATTTCCGTGGTGATACCGTGGACGCGGGCGGCACTCCAGCGCACCGGGCGATTGCAGGCAATATAGGAATCGAAACAGCACAGCTCCTCTGCAAACAGGTTTTCGACCCGCACAATTCCAATCTGAACGGGCTGATCCGTCTCTCCGGGAGCGGAGCCCGCTGATTCAAAATCGATGGCGGCAAAGGGAAGCCCCGCCAGCGGTTCGTTCATCATTTCGCGGCCCATGTGACTGCTTTTTTGATTTCGGAGCGGAGTGCTTCGTAGTCGCAGGTAAGGAATTCGCCGTCGCGGTAAAGTTCCTGTCCTGCCACTACTGTGAGCCTGTTTTCTGCGCCGGTGGCAGCATAAACAATGTTGGATACAATCCGGTGCACCGGCTGCATGTTGGGGGCCGTGAGACTCAGAGCAATGAAGTCTGCGCGCATGCCGGGCTCCAGTGAGCCGATGTAGGGGTCATGCAACGCAGCGGCACCGCCGAGGGTGGCCATATCCAGAGCCATTTGCGCAGGGCAGGCGGTGGAATCCGGCCCGTTCACCTTTTGGAGCAGGCTTGCCATATACATTTCCCGCACCATGTTCTGTGCGTTGTTGGAGGCAGGGCCATCCGTTCCCAGACCTACGGAAACGCCGGCCTTCTGCATGGCGCCGATTCGGGCTACGCCGCTGGCCAGTTTCATATTGGAGGCAGGATTATGCACCACGGCGCATCCGTTTGCCGCCAGTAGCTGCAGTTCTTCATCATCTGCTTCCACTACATGGAAGAAGGTGGAAATGGGGCTCAGCAGCCCCAGCGCTGCGCAGTAACGAATGGGTGTTTTGCCGAACTGTTTTAAGCATGTTTCCGTCTCTGTGCGGGTTTCTGCCAAGTGCATGCCAAACAGCGCACCGCACTCACCGGCCAGTGCATAGCACTCCTGCAGGAAGTCCGGATTAGTGGTATACGGTGCGTGCGGAAGTATTGCCTGCCGGATACGCGGATGATTCATCCACTCCTCGGTCCGGGCTCGCACCAAATCAAAATAGGCCTCTTTATCCGTGCAGCTCAGCGAGGGGAAAAACTGCGTGACGCTTTCACCCATGACGGCGCGCATTCCCAATTTGTCTGCGGCGCGGAAGACGCTGTTCTCCAGCATGTACATGTCGTAGAACGCGGTCGTGCCGGTCCGTATCATTTCTGTCAGGCTGAACGTGGCACCCAGCTCCACCAGTTCGGGGGTGAGTTTTGCTTCCTGCGGGAATATATCCTGCGTGAGCCAGTCCATCAGGGCCTTATCATCAGAATAGCCGCGCAGAAGGCTCATGGGCACATGCGTGTGGCCGTTAATCAGACCGGGAAGAATGACGGATTCTCCCAAATCTACGCGCCGTGCATCCGGGTACAGAATGGTGAGTATGTCTGCATGGCCGACGCTCAGGATGCTGTCGCCGCAGACGGCCACGGCTCCCTTGCGGATGATGTCGCGGGCGGCGTTCTGGGTGACGACGTAGTCTGCCGTGTAGAGGGTGTCGCAGGTGGGTTTGGTCAACATGTCAGTAGACGTGAATTACCAGAACAGAATGGCGCATGCCATGATGGCAACGGCGTACCCGAGCCCCAACCAGGCAGAGAGCAGGTACACTTTCGGGTGTTTGCTCAGTGCAGCTGCCCAGTCCCGCAGCAGGTAGGGCTTGGCCACCAAAAACATGGCTGCCGTGAGAACGGGATACCACCAGATGGGAATCAGCAGGCGTGTTACCGGGTCTTTCAGGAAAGCGGCGCTGAGCGGTACAATGGCTGCCAGAAGTAGGAAGAGACCCAGCGCACGGGCAAAAATGTGCTCCCGTGAGTAGCAACACAGTACACCGCACACGGGAATGGCTACGAAGAACAGTTTCCACCGGAAAGCCTCAAAGCTGAACAGGGGCATGCAGAGGGGGTTCCACTTGAAATCTGCCAGCAACAGCAGAATCCATGCGAAATTCACTACCATCAGCCCGATTCCCAGCTTGAGGCGCAGGTGCAGGCTGTTCAGAAACTTCTTGGTTTCTTCCGGATAAATGACAGCTGCCAGATGCAGCAGTGCAAGCACAGCACCCATGATGATGCCGGTGCCGCATAAGGGCAGCCTGTCGTACAGATGACTGAACTGTTCCGGTGACATTATTGACCGCTCTTCGGTGAAAGATTGATGCGGAAGGCTTTTTCAGACTCTACGCCCCAGGCAGCGCAGGTCATGACGCCGGTCAGCTTGCCCTCTGCATTCAGGTAGAGCACGAGCTGGCCGTCCTTGGCATCATACACTTCTGCCGTGGGCTGATCCGGATCATACTGGCCGTCGTAGATGGTGATGCTGACCTTGGCTCCCTGTTCGGTCTGAGTCAGCTCGCAACGGCCCTCAATGCGGAGACTGGCTTCCGGAAGCTTGGTGTCGTAGATGGAGCCGAAGAACTGAATTACGTCCTCGGACACCAGCTTGGACTGACGGACAACGAGCGTGATTTCGCCGAACTTCTCACCGCGAACCCATTCGCCGGCAAATTCCTTATCATCCGCCAGGAAAGCGGCGCAGCCGTCGTTCCACTTAGCCTTGGCTGCGCGTGCGGCCTCTTCCGCTTCCTTGGCAGCGCGTGCTTCTTCCTCTGCCTTGGCCTGCTTCTGGGTGAGCTGGGCACGTGCGGCCTCTTCACGGCTCAGGATGTAGGGGCGGGCGGCGTTGTTAAATTCTTCTGTCTTCTGACGGATAACCTGCTTGCGCACTTCTTCAAACTCCGGAGTCAGGATGTTGTCCTTTTCCGGGTTGATGGCGGATTCCGGGGTCAGTGCATCCAGCGCCAGCAGGTTGGCGTTATCCAGCACAATGTTGTCGTACTCCCAGCCGGTACCCTCTTTGTAAGTGGCGTGAAAATTGATGGTGACGGGTACTTCCTTGCCTGCATCCACAGTCTTGCGGAAGACGGTACCGTCGGACAGCTCCTTGAGCTCGTTGAGGAGTGACTGTAATTCTGCGGGAAGCGCCTTGGCCAGGCGGTCCTCCTCTGTAATCATGGAGGTTTCTGCTCCAATCTGCATCAGATAGGAGGAATCCGGCTTCATGGCGTTGTTGGCGGCCTCATTTACGCCCTTGCGTTCGGTGTTGAATGCTTCGGGGGCAGCTTCTTTCGTGTAAAGGTTTTCCTTCACAATCATGGAGAGATGAGCCGTGATATTGAGGCTGCCGTCATCATTTTTGCCGGGGGTATCGCAGGTGAGCTCGCCGGAGGTGGCGCGTTCACAAACGGGAAGTTGCTCCAGAATCAGGCGGCTGATTTCCTCATTCGTAGGCTGAGAAGGAGGCTCGGGTTTAGCCGGCTCCTGCACTTTGACAGGGTCTGCGGGCTTCTGCTTCTCCTCAAAGCAGGATGTGAAAGCTACAGCAGATGTAACAAGGGCTGCGGTGTAAATCAGTTGCTTTTTCATATCCTCGGTTGGTAAATCAGCTTTTATTAGCGGGAAACATTCTGCCTTATTTTTGGCGGGTTGTCAAGTTTTCTGCTATGTAGACTGACTTCTGATGTCACATTTTTGAATGGTTGATGAAGAGCCCGTTGCTTTTCCGGCTGATTTGCCGCTCAGGAGTAGAGAAAAAGATTGCAGGCAGACGGTGAGTGTGGTAGTATTTCATGAAGATTCATGAGCTCTACAAAGGAAAAATCAATGTGGCAGTCATTCAAGCCGATGATAAAGCGGTATATGCTGCCACAAGCGGGTCTGTTGGCGTCGGGAATTTGTTTCGGTGCCGTAGCGGCTGCGGCGGCCGGTTTCGGTCTTCCGTTTATGATTCAGCATGTGTTTCCCATGGTGTTTGAAGATGCTGCCGTTCCCGCTTGGTTGCAGCAGACGATTGATTTATATGTGCCGGAGCCATTCCGCGGTGAGGCGGTGCTGTGGGGGGCTGCCTTCATTATCCCGGTGGTGATGGGGCTGCGGGGCATTGCCACTTACCTGAACACCTATCTGCTCACACGCGCCGGTATGAACGCGCTGAGCAATCTGCGCTCGGATTTATTTGCCCGTCTGCAGTGGCTGTCGTTTTCCTTCCATGACCGCAACACCCGCGGCGGGCTGATGACTTCCCTGATTCAATATACCCAGATGGTGCAGCAGGCTATCATCACTATCATGAATGACTTGGTGATTCAGCCGCTCACGCTGGTGGCGGCGGTGGCGTATCTGGTGTATGCCGCGCTCACCAGTAATGAAAGTGCTATTCTGCTGTTCAATCTCATTATTTCATCCACCTGCGTTCCCATTGTGCGTGCTGTCGGTAAGCGTATGGTGCGGCAGATGAGAAAGGCTCTCAGTGGTATGTCTGCCATCACCTCTACGGTGGAGGAAACTTTTTCCGCACAGCGGGAGGTGCGGGCCTTTAATCTGCAGCAGCGTCAGACCCGCATGCTCTCCGAACAGATTCACGGACTCAATTCCATGCTGATTCGCATGGCTGCTTGGCGGCAGAGTGTTTCTCCGGCGGTGGAAATGGTTTGTGCTCTGGCGTTGGCGTATTCTCTCTACCGCGGTTGCAGTGACGGTCTTACCCTGGAGCAGTTCACCGCCATTGCCACGGCTTTCTATTTCTGTTACGAGCCCATCAAGCATCTGGGGGCTGTTACCAACCAGGCTCAGGTGGTCAGATTGCCTATTGCCGGCCTGGAGTCAATTCTGTATGCCCGGGATGAGACGCCGGAGCCTGAACAGCCCGTCAAGCTGCCGGAGAAGATTGACGGACGCGTGGATTTTGAAAACGTGTCGTTTTCTTATGTGCCCGATACCCCGGTGTTGAAAGATATCACTGTGCATGTGCCGGCCGGGCAGATTGTCGGTCTGGTGGGTCCCAGCGGCTCGGGCAAAACTACGTTCATCAATCTTATCTGTCGTTTTTATGATCCCAATAAGGGCTCAGTGAAACTTGATGATGTGGATGTGCGCAATATCTCACGCGATGACCGTACCCGCAGCATTGGCCTGGTTTCCCAGTTCTCCGCGCTGTTCCGGGACTCCATCCGTGAGAATATCCGCATGGGCCGCCCGGAAGCGGATGATGACGCTGTAGCCAAGGCTGCATCCATGGCCAGGGTGGATGAGTTTGTGGACTCTCTGCCGGAGGGCTTTGACCATGTTCTGGGTGAGGGCGGCGGCGGACTTTCCGGCGGCCAGCGCCAGCGAGTGTCCATTGCCCGCGCGTTTCTGAAGAATGCTCCGGTGCTGATATTGGATGAGGCCACCTCTGCGCTGGATATGCGGAGTGAGGCTGCTATTCAGGATTCTCTGGATGAGCTTGCTAAAGGGCACACGACATTTATCATTGCGCACCGATTCAGTACGCTCCGCATGGCACACCGCATTCTTGTGTTTGACGGAGGCAAAATTGTGGCGGACGGAACGCATGCAGAGCTGTATGAAAGCTGCATGCTCTACCGTGGCTTGTATGATGAACAGGTGCAGCAGGATAAGGAGGTGGAAGCATGAAAAAACTGGCATATTTTCTGAAACGGTTCCTGATGCCGCATATCCGTCTGTTTGTGACGGTTCTGTTCACCGGTATCATGGCGGCGGCGGCCAGCGGTCTGGGTGTGCCGCTTATGGTTAAGTATGTGTTCCCGGTGGTGTTCCGCAGCAGCTCCGGAAAAACACCGGAATTGCTGGAGATTTTCCCCTCTCTGGCAGAGTTGGATGCCGGGACGCTGTTGATGCTGGCCTGTGCCACCCTGCCGGTTCTCTTCATTATCCGCGGGGTATCTCTGTGGGGTAACGCTGTGTTGGTGAATCTTCTTGGCTTCCGTATTCTGGAGACGCTGCGCATGGCCGTGTTCAATCGTGTTCAGGAGCTGCCCATCGCTTTCATTGAGGAGCGGCAGAAGGGAGATATTATCAGCCGCGTGGTGGCAGATACTCAGAACGTGCAGAACATTCTCTCCTCTGTTGCCAATGATTTGGTGAAGCAGCCTATCACCTGCGTTTGCGCTCTGTCTGCCTTCGTTTGGCTGCTGGTACAGACGGGGCACGGTATTCTGTTCCTCATCAATCTGGCTTTCATTGCGCTGGCGGCCTGGCCCATCATTGTGTTCGGCAAGCGTATCTCGCAGAAGGCTTTCCGGGCGCAGCAGGGGCTCGGTGAATTGAATACCGCCGTGCAGCAAAATCTGGAAACCCAGCGTGAGGTGCGCGCCTATGCTTTGGAAGAACGTGAAATTCGGGATTTCAGGGGCGCGTCCGATAACTACTGCCGTAACTATGTGAAGTTGGTCAAGTACCAGAAGGCGCTGGTGCCGGTTATGGAGATTGTGACCTCTGTTGCTCTGGCCTTCCTGCTGGTGCGTGGCAAGCTCATGGGAATGAGCCTGACGGACTTCATTGCCATGGCCGGTGCTCTGTTCTTTGCCTTTGATTCCATGAAGCGTGCCGGCACGGCATTCAATCGCTTCAATGAGGCTCAGGGAGCCATTGTGCGTCTGGGTGAGGTGCTGCAGGAGCCGAACAACATTCCTGAGCCGGAGAATCCGGAGCATTGGTCGCAGCCGGTGCAGGGCGATATCGTGTTCCGCAATGTGTCGTTCTCTTACAAGCCGGATGCCGCTCCTGCTCTTCGGGATATCAATATCCGCATCCCCGCCGGTCAGATTGTCGGCCTGGTGGGCCCCAGCGGTGCAGGCAAGACTACATTTGCCTCGCTCATTCCCAGATTCTATGAGGTGAGCTCCGGTTCGGTCGAACTGGATGGGCTGGATGTCCGCCGGGTTACCCAGCATGATTTGCGTGAAAAACTGGCACTGGTGGGTCAGCAGGCTCTGCTCTTTTCCGGCACCATACGGGATAATATACGTCTGGGCAAGCAGGATGCCACGGATGAGGAGATTGCCGCTGCATCAGATGCTGCTGCGGTCACCAAGTTCCTGGATTCTCAGAGTAAAGGGCTTGATACGGAGCTGGGGCAGGGCGGTGCCGGGCTTTCCGGTGGTCAGCGCCAGCGCGTGGCCATTGCCCGTGCGTTTGTGAAGAATGCGCCCGTGTTGATTCTGGATGAGGCCACGGCTTCTCTGGATGCGGAAAGCGAGCGCGAGATTCAGGAATCTCTGGATGAGCTGGCAAAGGGACGCACCACCCTCATTGTGGCGCACCGTTTCAGCACCATTCGGAATGCAGACCGCATTCTGGTGTTTGAAGGCGGGCGCATTGTGGGAGATGGCCCGCATGAGGAGCTGTATGCGTCCTGCCCGCTTTACAAGGAGCTTTACGACAGGCAGGGAATTCAGAGCTGAGCCATGTTTTCCCGCCTGCTGCAGTTGAGCCGCTTTCTGTCCGCGCACACCTCTGCCTTTGTGATTTTGGTGGGGGTGCTGGCATTCTGGCAGCCCGGGCTTTTTGACTGGGTGCGCGGCAATGTGCAGTCTGCCGTGCTGGGGTTTATCATGCTCACCATGGGCATGACTCTCTCACCGCAGGATTTCCGCATTCTGGCGCAGCGTCCGCTGGATATTGCCCTGGGTGCGGCGGCTCAGTATACCATCATGCCGTTGCTGGCCTGGGCTTTGGTGGCCTGTTTTGATTTGCCGCGCGGCATTGCCATGGGGCTGGTGTTGGTTGGTTGCTGTCCCGGCGGTGTTTCCAGTAACATTATGAGCTTTCTCTGCAGGGGAGATGTGGCTTTTTCTGTGGGTATGACCAGCGTTTCCACTTTGTTGGCCCCGGTGGTGACACCGCTGCTGGTGTTGTGGCTGGCCGGAGCCAGTATAGATGTGGATGCTGCCGGAATGTTCCGCAGCATTCTGCTGGTTACCATTCTGCCGGTGGCCATCGGTACTGTGGGGAATGCTCTTTGGAGCCGAAGGGAGGGCTACCGCCGTTTCTGCTCTGCCATGCCCGGGGCATCCGTTATTGGGCTTGCCTGCATTGTGGGCGGGGTGATTTCTGCCTGCGGTGCTCATTTCCTGGAGAGTGGTTTCTTCATCTTTGTCACCATTTTTCTGCATAATTCCCTTGGCTATGTGCTGGGGTATCTGGTGGGGCGCGGAGTGGGAATGAATCGCCCCAGGCGGCGTACTCTTTCTATTGAGGTGGGGATGCAGAATGCCGGGCTGGCCACGGTGCTGGCAGGCCGTCACTTCGCCGCCTTGCCTGAGGCAGCGGTTGCATCCGCTCTCTGCTGCGTGTGGCATTCCGTTTCCGGTACGCTGCTGGCCGGCGTGTTTAATGCGCTGGACCGCATGCGTGGCTTACAGCCGGATGAAGATTCCGCGGCGATACAGGAACAGACAGAGCAGCCAGGCAAGCAATAAAGCCCCTGCGGCATAAGCGGCGGGAAGCAGCTCTGCCGGCAGCATGCTACGCAACAGTCCGCAGGAAAGCCGCTCTGCCAGAGATGTAAAAGAGAACAGGTGGGTCACCATGTAGATGAAGAGGGCATTGCTGCCCACTATCACCAGCGGCTTGCACCAGGTGGTGATACCCATCACATCCGTCAGCGGGTGCAGTACCCCTATCAGCAGCATGCCGATGCCGCCACAGCTCAGCACAAAACCCGGAGTCCAGATTCCCTTAATGACCGGCAGCTGCATGCCCGCGCCCATCAGAAGTATGCCTGCGCTTAGCAGAATTGCGCAACGTTTTATCGCTCTCTTGTCCGGGCGGGTCAGGAGCAGCCCGCCGGCATATCCCAGCAGGCTCAGCGCACAGGCGGAAAGGATGCACAGCGGCCCTTCCGGGTCGTAGCATCCGCTGTGCAGTACTCCCGGGCAGAGCAGGGTATCTGCCTTGCTGTTGAAGCAGCTGCCCGGCATCATGTCTCCGCCAAACCATTGGGCTGCACCCACAGCTGCCAGTATCACGCCTGCTGCGGTGAGTACCCCTTTCATTCGACTCCGGCTCAGCACGACCCAGCTGCCGGCCAATGCGCCGGAAAGCCCGATGAGTCCCAGAACAGAGGCATACCGCATCTGTGAGGTATCCCAACTGAGCGGTCCGTTGATAATCCAGCCCAGCATCACCAGCACCAGCGCCCGCCACCATAGTTTCCCCAGAATACGCCCTATGGAACGCCCGCTGCCCATCTGCCGCTGCAGGGAAAAGCTCATGGATATTCCCGCCAGAAAGACAAAGAGGGGGAACACGGTGTCGTATAGTGTCAGTCCTTCCCAAACGCGATGCCCCATCTGTTCTCGAATCAGCCGCCATGCTGCGTTGTCGGGATATAATGGCGCGAGGCGGTACACCAGCGCATCCAGACCGATGATGAACAGCATGTCCAACCCTCGCAACGCATCCACAGATACCATTCTGCCGCTTTTAGGCTCATTTTTGCTCCTGTTTTCCTCCATTTCTCCCATTTTAGCCCTCATTTTCGCCTTTTTCAAGGAAGAAAAGTCAGAAAAGACAAACAAAATTAGAAAAGTTCTAAAAAAGTTCTTGCCAAACATTCGGAATTGTGATAATTTCTCGGCAACGAAACACCTCCGGCAGAAAAACGGAGAATCGTTCAGCAAAACGTCAAACAATAGAAAGAATACAGGACATGTTAATCGGAAAGAAAGCACCGGAGTTCAAGGCCACCGCAGTCATCAACGGCGAAATCGTCCCGGATTTCAGCCTCAGCCGCTACATCGGCGAGAAGTATGTGGTCTTCTTCTTCTACCCCAAGGATTTCACCTTCGTCTGCCCCACGGAGCTGGTGGGTTTCCAGTCTGCGCTGGAAGAGTTCAGCAAGCGTGATACTGTGGTAGTGGGCTGCTCCACGGATTCGGAATACAGCCACTGGGCATGGACCAACACGCCTCTTAACCAGGGCGGTATCCGTGGCGTGACCTATCCGCTCGTGGCAGACATTAACAAGGAAGTGGCAGAGAAGTTCGACGTGCTGGCCGGTGAACGCTGCACGGATGAGCAGGGTAACTGCTGCATCAAGGGTGAGCTTGTGGCCTACCGCGGACTCTTCCTCATCGACAAGAGCGGCGTGGTTCGCCACATGGTGGTAAATGATATGCCGCTGGGGCGCTCCGTAGAGGAAGCCATCCGCATGGTGGATGCCCTCCAGCACTTCGAGCAGTACGGCGAGGTTTGCCCGCTTGGCTGGCAGAAGGGCAAGGAAGCCATGGCTCCCACCCATGAGGGCGTGTCCGGCTATCTCAGCCGCTGATCCCTTCAAACTACGATAAAAAGCAGATTTGTTGTTCCATAAGTGCCGGCCCCGTGGCGAAAGCTGCGGGGCTTTACTTTGCTTGCATTGCTGCAGTAAGTTATATTTTAGGCCCGCCGGAGGAATACATGGGGGGCGTGGTATTCTGAAAGAGCGGAGAAATGTATTCTTTTTGCTGTTTTTGTCCAAAAAACTTGAGCTGACAGGTTAAAAATGCTAGACTTGACCAGTAACAATGTTTACAACCATGAAAGGCTTTTTATTATCTACAACCATGGCGGCATTGCTTTTGGGTGGCACACCAATGGCGTATGCTCAACAGCCGGAGACTTCATCTGCTCTGACCGTTCCCGGAGCAGCGGCTTGGAAAACCCCGGGCAAAATTTGCGATAAATTGGCAGCGGACATTGCCGCGCGAGTGACAGGGCTCGATTCCAAACAAATACAGGCCTTCATCAAGAATGAAGATAATTGGCGTCTTTTGTTGATGTATCACTTGGCATACACGGAAATTGCAAGACAAGATGAATACCGCAATTATAATGAAGCGCTGAAACGGAATGTTCAAGGCAAGAAGGATGAGATTGCCCGACTTGAAAATGAAGTTAAAAACAAGAAGGGCGCAGAGAAAAAGAATGCTGAGTATCGTTTGAAGTGCGCCGGGGATGATTTGAAAAGACTGCAGAAGGAAGCAGAATACCCCATTGCGATGGAGAAGTACGGCAAGGTTCTGCAAGCCGTACTGGCAGATGATGAATGGATGGATGATATCGCATTCAGCGGCGAAATGCATCGTTTTGCCCGAGTTGTTCAAATAATGGATGCCATAGCCAAAGCTGACAGCGGGGCATTGAAAAAAGGTGTGGCCCGAGACATAACGACGGCAGTGGCTTTGGAGTATGCCCGCCATAATTGCCGGACGGTGGATGCCATTGACCGCGCCAAGTACTTTTTGAAATACTGGCGCCAAGGCAGATTGAATACCTCTTTCGACAAATTGCCTATGCACCACCGCCGTATTGCGTGCGGGTGGAAGCCTAACCACAATTCCGGTACGGTGAAGGCCTTTGAATGGGCTCTGAAGAATGTACACGTGCCGGATTGGCAGTACCCTGCCAGTTGCTGGCGCTGTGGTTACATTTTGGATAACGTGTACGGTGATAGTATTCATGGTGCCCACTACTATGCACCTTGGGTCGGTGTTAAGACGGATAACCACATGTGGCTTGCCAAAAACGTGGGTGCCGTGTGCGGAGGCCTCTCCCACTTCGGGGCGGCATCTGCCTGTGCCAACGGTGTACCTGCGCTTACCGCGGGTGAGCCGGGACACTGCGCATACATTGTGCTGGTGGACGGTAAATGGATACCTGCATATTCTCTTAGTTGGGAGCGTGGCCTGCATTGGAATCCCTGGGATAACAACTGGCGGTACAGCTCTCTGCATCTTACGGATAGTTTGTATGCCAAGAAGAATGTGGAAAAGCGGCGAGTGTCTGATTCCGGTCGTGTACTGGCTCGTATGTACGGGAACAAGGGAGATGTGAAACGCGCGCTTACGTGTTACGAAGTTGCAGCCAAGGCTGCGCCGCTGAATTACCCGCTGTGGCGCGAATATGCTGGTTTCTTAGGTGACAAACTGCCCCGGGATAAGGCGGCTTGGACAAAGCTTAACACGGTGCTGTGCAAGGGAATGTCTCCCGAGTACCCTGAGCAGTGCGCCGAACTGCTCAAGCAATATGTGTATGGCCGAATCGGTAAAGTTGATATGGGGGTAAAAGAACTGACGGCGGTATGCGCCCAGTTCTGGAAAAATGCCAAAACTATGGGGCCGGACCGTTGGTATATAGAAAACTTTGCCAATGAACAGTTGAAGATGTGCAAAACAGCAGCCGGTAATACAGAAGATTCTGCAATAGATTTTTTCATTGCTGTTCTGAAGGCTGCGGCTCCGCATGATGCATACTCCGGCACGATGATGAGTTGGGGTAATAAGGTGTCGGAGGGCTTGAGTGAGGCCTCTCAGCAAAAGTTGGCAGACGCTATGGTTCAGGCTTTGGGCAGTGATAAGAAGCTCGACTCTGCTCAGAAGGCAAAATTGCTGGGCGGGCTGATTCTGTCTGCGGAGAAAGCTCGGGATATCACCACTTTCTACGCTATCAGCAAGATGATTGACCCCAAGGAGATTCACGGGGATGCTGCCATTCCGGATTTTAGGACCTTCCCGGGTAAGCTGGTTTCTGAGGGTGGTTTGCCCTTTGCCAGCTCTACGAGTCAGTGGGATAGCCCCCACACGCACTCCGGTCTGCTTACAAAGAAGGGGGGCAAAGTTCACACCGCCAAGGATAGAAATGCGTGGATTGCCGTGAAGCTGCCCAAACACGCCTACATCACGGGCGTTGTGTTTGCCGGTACGAATGTGTGGGAGCTCATTCACCGCTTCCGTCCGTTGCGTGTTCAGGTTTCTGATACCGGTCGCGATGATGATTGGCATGATGTAGGCCCGGTTATCCAAAATACGGGTAACTATATCATCTCCTTCGATTTGCAGAAAGAACGCCCCAAGGCTCTGTATGTGCGCGTTCTGCGCCCCGGTGGTCCGGAGTTCTTCCATGCCAACGGTATCTATATTTATGGCGAACCTGCAGCCTGATAACCCTAAACATTCAGATATTTATATGAAAAAAACTTATTCTGTTCTGCTTGCCTGTGCACTGCTTTCCCTTCCGGTGAGTACCGCTACGGCAGCGCAGCAATTTTCCTGCTATGAGGAAGCTGCTAAACGAGTGACAGAGGATGGCTACATCCTGTTCATTCACCCTGATGGGTGGGATCGCTACGGCGAAAAGCTCTGCAAGAAGCTGATTGCTGATGAGAGTGTGAGAAAAGCGGCCGGTAAAGCTGCGCTCATTCTTGCCCCCATCTATCAAAACCGTACGGAAAAGACCAATGCTGAGGCCAAGAAAGTGATGGGGCCTTTAGGGTATCCCGGGGATATGGCGGATATTTCCTATCCGGCTCTTCTGTTCTATGATAAGAACGGACGCCAATACTCCGCTTTGCATGGTGAAGCACTCATGGATGCCACTGTTGCAGAGGTTGCAGAGCTGGTGAAGCAAAGGATGGAGGCTCGGAAAAAGCAACAGGCTTTGCTTGATGAATCCGGTAAAACGACAGATACTGCCAAGAAGACTCGGCTCTTGCTAGATGCCACGAGAGTAAGCGGTGTTGAGTGGCCGAATGGCGTGAAAGCTGCTCTCAAGAGTGTTGACCCGGAGGATAAGCATGGATGCCTTGCCGCACTCAACTTCGGCTTCGGTATTCAGGCGAATGAGAGCCTGGATTCCATTATCGAACGTCTGGAGAATGCCCTTGAAAACGGGAATCTTGCTCCATGGCAAAAACAGAGGGCCTGTGCCACGGTTATCGGCCACATCCGCAGAGCTTACGGCTCCATTGCGGGCGGTCCGCTTATTACCAAATATGCCAAAATCATGCAAAAGCTCGATCCTGAATCTCCTCTGGGGCTTTCCGCCCCTGTGGTGATGCGTGATTGGGTGAAATATTATCGCTACGGGCAGGGCTGGAGCGACCAAATTCTTCCCTCCGCCCCCATTCCCGTATTGATGCAGGATGTCCCCGTCACCAAACCCGGGACATACAACATCACCTTTAAATTAACCACCGGGCGTGATGGTATCATAATCAACAGCCTGCGTCTCTTGGATGATAAGACCTGTGTTGTTGCGGATGAGTCTCCGCGCCATGTAACCTGGCAAAATACGCAGGTTACCTACACCTTCCAGGTAAAGAAGACGCTCAAAAAACCTGTTTTGGAAATAACTTATGGTAATGAGCCGAATAAGCGCAGCTCATGGGGTGATATTACCATTAGCCCTCAATAAGTGCTCCTGCCGCTAATGAGCAAAAAAGAAGAAAGGCAAGCCCCGCCCGGGCTTGCCTTTCTTCTTTAGTCCGATGGCAGGTCTTGCCGCCTGCGTTTCGGGGATGTTTATCAGAAGGGATTCAGGGAGAACCAGGGGCGCTTGATGCGGTGCTCGTGAACCGTGGTGAAAATGGAGGAGATTTCCTTTACCCACTCATCGATAATGCGTTTGTGGTAGACGTAGGGACGGAAGTCCTTACTGTCAACCAGAATCATGCCGGGGATGGAGCGGAGCCCGTATTCAAAGTCTGCCGTTTCTGCAACGAGTTTTCCGTTCGGTGCGTAAAAGCGTATACCCATGCTCAGAGAGCCCTTGTCCTTTGATTGTGATACAAGGAGTCCACCGCCTCTTATAACGGCACCGGCGGCAGCGGCGGCTGCATTGTTGAGGAGCCGTGTGGGGGTGGCGGAAAGCAGAGCAATTTCCACGGTATATGCCCCGGGACCGGGTGCATTAAGCAGGTGGAAAGAGTTGGCGGAAGCATCCTGTCGCTTGAGTTCCTCCGTCAGTTTTTCCTGGAAATAGTCGCGGAGACGGATAACCTCGGGCGAATCTGCTTTGAGCGTTTTGTTTTCTACAAAGTATTTCAGGGTAATGGGCTTTATGTAGACGGCCTGAGATTTGTTGTTTATCCCCTGTACTCGTTCATTCCAGTCTGTGTTGTCGGATATATCCCAATAGGATATGAAGGGCATACGTTTGCCGTCGCTTTTCGCAAAGTTGGTGATGAAACCATTGCGGGGGATGCAATTAAATCTGTTCGTCTGCTGGCAGGAGACGAACCCAAAGAGCATCACTAGTGCGGTAAGCAGAGTATATAAGAGTTGACGTGATTTCATGCGCCGGGAAGAGTAGCACAGCGGAGCCTCCTTGTAAAGAAATAATGTATGGGGAAGTTTACAACTCACCGCTGCGTGGCGTATACCTGTTTGGTGTTGACTCCTGCGGGGCTCTGTCATATACTGCAAGTCAGCGTATGGAAACAATAATGAGTGTAGCGTTGGGTATCTCTCTGGCTGCGGCCTGCGGGTTCCGCGTTTTTGTGCCGTTGCTTGTGTTGGGCCTGATGGGGCGTTGTGCGGATATGCCGCTGACGGATGTGCTGGCGTGGACATCAACGACGGTGGGGCTGGTGTGCCTGGGCTGTGCCACGCTGGTGGAAACGCTGGGCTACTATATTCCGTGGGTGGATAATGCTCTGGATACGGTGAGCACGCCGCTGGCACTGGTGGCCGGCACACTGATGATGGGCGGGCAGATGGAGGCTTTGCCGGATGTGATGCAGTGGGGCGTGGCTATTGTGGCGGGCGCCGGAACTGCCGGTGTGGTGCAGGCGGGAACTGCCACCGTACGTGCCACCAGCACGGCGACAACCGGAGGTTTGGGTAATTTTATTGTGGCAACTTTGGAGAATATTATGGCGGTTGTGGGGTCTGTGCTGGCTGTTATTCTGCCGGTGCTGGCAGTGATAGGTCTTGTTATCATGGCGATTCCGGTGTATCTGTTCATCCGCAGACTGCGCCGCAGAAAAGCTGTTGCTGCATAAATCAAAAAGAAGGAACAATGAAAGCATTTATTCTTGGAGCCGGGTTGGGTACGCGTCTGGCACCGCTCACGCATATTCTTCCCAAGCCGCTGGTGCCGGTATTTCAGAAGCCGCTCATTCAGCATACTATGGATTTTTATATCCGCAATGGGATCAGGGATTTCATTGTCAACACTTCCTGTCTGCCGCTCATGTGGGAGCGGGCTTTCCCGGAACCGACTTATCGCGGCTGCCCCGTGTATTTCAGTCAGGAGGAGGAGCCGTTGGATTCCGGCGGCGGGGTGAAGAAAATCATGCCGCTGGTGCCGCTGGATGAACCGTTGCTGGTACATAACGGAGATATTCTGACGGATATTCCCGTGGCGGAGCTGCTGGCGGAGCACAAGCGAAATGGCAACATGGTCACGCTGGCGCTGCGCAGCCTGGACGGAAAGCGCAATGTGGGATTTGATGAAGCTACCGGGAAGGTGACGGATATGCGCCATGCTCTGGGTGTGAATCCCGGTACGCACCAGTTTGCCGGGGTCTACATCATGGAGCCCTGTGTGGCGGAGCTTTTCCCGGCGGAGGATAAATTTTCCATTGTTCCCATTTGGCTGGAGCTCATCAAACGCGGCAAGGTGGGCGGTGTGGTGTTCGATTGGGCTGCCTGGCATGAGATAGGCTCTCCGGAGATGTACCTGGACGCGGTGCTGGAGATGAGCAGCCGCGAGCGAATTCACCCCACGGCTAAAATTGCCTCCGGGGCGGATTTGGGGGAAGATTGTGTGGTGGGGCAGGATGCCGTTATCCCTTCGGACTGTGTGTTGGATGACTGCATTGTCTGGCCTCGCACGCATGTGGAGCCGGGGGTGTACCGCCGCTGTATCCTGACCCCGCGTATCAAAGTGCAGCTCTGAGCCTGTCAATAGCCCATTTTCTGCAGTATTTTGCGGTCGGGAGAGGCTAGGGGAATATCCGGCAACTCTGTTAGCGGTATCCACTGTTCTCCCGCTGCCGGGGTGCAGTCTGCGGCTGCCCGGTAGAGATGGCGGGTCACTTTGTAGCGGGTGATACTGTATTTCTGCGTTGCCAGCAGGGGGAGACCTGCGGTTTCCTGCTCACTTCTGCGCGGCAGGCGGAACATGCCTTCATGCCGCTTTCCTTCGCTCTGTTTTTCCAGCAGAATGGCACCGCCGCTCACGCAGAGAATATCCCGGTGCTCAATGGCGGTGATTTCCTTTTTCGGGAGTTTGATGGGCAGTGCTTCCGGGGTCTCCGCAAGACACCGGGTGCGGATGGGGCAGGTGAGGCATTTTGGCTCGCTCCCGGTGCAGATGGTCTGCCCCAGCTCCATGAGTGCGGAGTTGTATGCTCGTGGATTGGTGGGATGCACCATTTCCGCCGCCCACTGCCAGTGCAGTTTTCGGCCTGCCGGGGAGTCAACGGGCGTGAAATCGTTAAAGAGACGGGCAAAGACCCGAGAGACGTTGGCATCTACCAGCGGGGCAGGTCTGTTGTAGGCAAAGCTCAGTACGGCACCCACCGTATAATCGCCGATGCCGGGCAGGGAGCGGATGTCTGCTGCAGATTCCGGGAAGCGGCCGCCGAACTGTTCCGTTATGGCGTGAGCCGCAGCTTTGAGGGCGCGCACGCGGCGGTAATACCCCAGCCCCTCCCAGGAGCGCAGGGCTTCCTGTTCTGTGGCGGCTGCCAGATGTGCCGGAGTGGGGAACTGTGCCATCCACTCTTCGTAGCGTCCCAGTACAGTGGGAATGGTGGTCTGCTGCAGCATGATTTCGCTCACCAGAATGGCCCACGGGTCCGTGGTGCGTCTCCACGGGTAATCTTTGCCGTGTGTGGTGAACCAATCGACCAGTTCCTGGGCGATATCTGCTGCGTGAGGGTGCGGCATCAGGCCGGAGTGGTGTTCTGAGTGGTGTAGATGGAGATGTCTGCCCGGGAGGTGCCGAGTAGTTTCTGCGCCCGCATCAGGGCCTTACGGGTGGACATGTTGGGGTTGCGGGGCTCAATGAGGAAAATGTTGCTCTCACCCTTGGCGCAGCCTTCCTGCAGCACCTCAAGCACGCCGCTCTTCTTCAGAATGCGGAATACCTCTCGGCTGGCGCCGGAGATGATAATATGGCGTTTCTTCTCGCGGATGAACTTGATGAGTTCTTCCAGCGCGCAGACGGAGGTGGCATCCAGATTGCGGGCATTGCGCATACGCAGCACGACCACGGCCAGCGATGGATCTTCTGCAATGCGCGAAACCTGTTTGCGGAAGAGGTCCGCTGCGCCGAAGAAAAGGTCGCCCTCCACATGCACGATGGAAATCTGAGGCAGGCGGTTTACCTCGTCATTCACCTGCATCAGCGTGCCTTCGTTGTCGATGGTGTATTCCACCAGCTCCGGCTTGGCGGCTTTGCGCAGGAAAAGGGAGACGGAGATGACTACGCCCACGAAAATGGCAATGTGCAGCGGCAGCAGAAGCGCTGCCACAAAGGTAATCAGCAGCACGATGGCATCCCCCGGGGTGGAGCGGAAGCAGATGCGCAGCAGCTTGCGGTCAAACAGAGATACGGCGTTGGCCAGTACCAGAGCTGCCAGTACGCAGTGCGGAATCCGTGAGATGAGCGGGAAGTTGGCCAGCACAAAGGTGATGCCCAGGCAGATGAGCCCGCATATTACCCCGGAAAATCGTGTGGCTGCCCCTGCGTTGTAATTGAGCATGGAGCGGGTGAGGGATGCCGAGCAGGGCAGGGAGGTGGTGAACGCAGAACCGATGTTGGCCATGCCCACGGCAAAGGTGTCCTGGTTCAGATTCAGTGGCTCTCCGGTCTTGGCGGAAAGTGTTTTGCTCATGACGGTCTGCTCCAGGGTGGAGAGGAAGGAGATACCCACCACAATCGGGAACAACTCCACCAGATGCGCCGGTACTTCCAGGATATCGGGCGGGGTGCAGACCAAATCGCTCATGGTGAAATCACGCAGCATGCGCACGTTGGTAAACATGGCTCCTGTCCATGGCTGGCAGAGTATCCAGTTGAGTGTGCTCATCACCACCAGGATGATGGCGAAGGTCGGCAGGAATTTGAAATATCTTTTCAGCGGAATGAACAGGGCAAAAGACAGGGCTCCCAGCACCATGGGCTGCCATTGGACATCCTGCAGGTTTTGCAGAATGGCCCCGCTCATGGAGAAGAAGGAGCTGCCCGCGTTGACATCGTTGAGCCCGATGACGTACCGCAGCTGGGATGCGATGATGAGGGTGGCCGCGCCGGTGATGTAGCCTACCAGCACGCTGCGACTTACGAATTGCAGCATCTCCGTGGCTTTCACAAAGGCGCAGATGACGCAGAGCAATCCCGCCAGAAAGACAATGAGCGGCACGAAGATGAAGGGCTGGGCCTGGATGGCCGGAGAGGCCGCCAGAAAGAAGCTGGCCAACATGAAGGCGGTGGCGTTGCTGGGACCGCTCACGGTGAGACTGCAGCGTGTGAACAGCGGCGCAATGAAGGTGCCCACCGTGGCTGCCATGATGCCGTAGATGCTGTCAAGCCCGGCCATGGCGGCAAAGGCCATGCCCTGCGGCAGGCCCACCAGTGCTACATCGATGGCGGCTTTCAAATCCTTGCCTGCTTTGGCCGGGGTGTAGCCGCGGATGGCATGCCGCGCCGGAAGCGGGTCTATGAGCCCGCGGGAGATGTAGTTCCGGAAACTTTTCCAGCCGAAACGCAGCTGCTGTACCACTCTTGCCATGCCCGCCAGTATACCTGAAAAATCTGCTTTCCGCAAGGTAGAAACCACCTGTTTTTGCGGTTTTGAGCCCTTTTCTCTTGAAAGAGGAATTTTCATGTGCTAGTATGCCGCAATATGAGACCTGTCATTTACCAGCTTTTCGTGCGGCACTTTTCCAATCATACCCGGGGCGGGCAGCCATGGGGAACTCGTGAACAGAACGGTTGTGGCACGTTCAGCGGTATCAATGACGCTGCATTGGAGGCTCTTGCCCGCATGGGCGTCACCCACCTCTGGCTCACGGGAGTTATCCGCCACGCCACTCAGACACCGCATCCCGGTCTCCCGGCGGATCCGGCCTGTATTGTCAAGGGAATTGCCGGCAGTCCGTATGCAATCACGGATTATTATGATGTTGATCCGGATTTGGCGGAAAATCCTGCTGAGAGGATGGCGGAATTCAAGGCTTTGCTGATGCGTTGCCGCCGCTGGGGAATGGTGCCGCTGTTGGACTTTATTCCCAACCATGTCTCGCGCAATTACCATTCAGTTAGAGATAATCTGGGGGCAATGGACAATAAGAAGGTCTTTTTTGCCAGAGATAATGCCTTTTACTATCTGGAGCCGCACGGCGGGAATGCTCCCATGCAGCTGCCGGAGGGAGAATTTGAGCCGGAGCGGGGGTGCGGCAGGGTAACGGGGAATAATGCCGCCACCTGGCAGCCCTCCGTGTATGATTGGTATGAAACGGTGAAGCTGAATTACGGCTCGGATTATCGGCACGGCAGTCCGTCGGCGGATGCTTTGCCCGGTATTCTGGCGCCGGTGTCCTATCTGCCCCGTACTTGGCATGAGATGAATCGTGTGCTGGAATTCTGGCAGGATTTGGGGGTGGGTGGTTTTCGCTGTGATATGGCTCATTTGGTGCCGATGCCGTTCTGGAGTTGGGTTATTGCAGAATCCCGTCTGAGGGATGAAAACGTGTTCTTCATGGCAGAAGCATACAATGACCACATGAAGCTCTGCAGCGGAGACGCTCACGAGGCTCTGCTGGCTGCCGGGTTTGACGGGGTGTATGATTCTTCTGCTTATCAGCGGGTGCGTTCTCTGTATGAGTCCGGGTGCTGGGCAAATGATTTGGATGCTCACCAGAACCCGGATGCTCCGCTTGCCCGCGGTGGGGTGCGCTATGTGGAAAATCATGATGAGCCACGCGTGGCATCTCCACGGCATTGGGGCGGAGTAGGGCAGAAGGTCATGCCGGCGGCTATGGTTGTGCAGTATGCCACTACCTGCGGGCCCGTGCTGGTATATAACGGCCAGGAAACGGCAGAGGCGGCAGAAGGCCCCGGCGGATTCGGCGGGGATAATGGACGCACGTCTATTTTTGACTACACATCGCTGCCCCGTTTCCAAGGATGGACCAACAACGGTGCATTTGACGGAGCCGGACTTCCCGAATCGCTGCGGCAACTGCGGGCATTCACGGCAGGACTTCTTCCTCTGTTGCAGCATCCCGCGCTTAGTAAGGGTGGTTTTTACGGGCTGAATTGGGGGAATAGAGATAATCCGGATTTCGGACGACTTCCCGGGGAAACTATCTCCGGCCACCGACTCTATGCCTGTCTTCGTCATTTCCGTAAGGCGAAATCTACGGTGCTGGTGGTATGTAATCTGGATTCTGCACAGACAATGCACGCGCGCATTCGCATTCCGCGTCACGCGCAGGAATGGGCGGCAAAGAAACCCGGTGTGTACAGCTTTGAAAATCTCCTGAATCCGGAAGATGATGCGATGGAGATTGACGACGAAACGCTGGATGTGTCCGGTCTGTGTATCACGCTGCCGCCGGGGAGCGCTGCTATGCTGGAGTGGGTGTGATGCTGCGGTGGTGGATTATATTCCGGAAAATTCGTACAAAAACTCGGGCATTTAATTAGAAAGTTCTAATTATTTGAATGTCTGTATATTAAAGCTCGCGTTTCGCTTGTGATGCGGGTTTGCGGGGTGTTTTGGTGTCGGGTTCTGTGGGTCGGTGACTGTGTTTGTATAGAAGAATGTGTAAAAAAATAAATTTTCTGCAAGTCGTGCAAAAATAAGCGAGTTGTGACGTAAAAACGGGACTTGCTTGAAAATTTCTTCAAAAATATGCTTGACGTGAGCGGCGGTTTCATGTATACTCTGCCCCGCACCCACTACGGGGCAGCTCGAAAGAGCAAGCCGACGGTGAAAGTCACCGAGGCAGGCTCAGCCGGGCAAGGCAGTTTTCAATGCACGGACTTTCCGAGGCGTCGGGACCGCAGAGATGCGGAACCAATGGTAA